>NZ_CP079869.1:3722803-4343270 GCF_025263265.1 Mycobacterium sp. SMC-4
ATGGTGTCGCCGTAGGCCGGCCCGGGTGGACCGACCATGCCCGGGGTCCCGGGTGGGGTGATGGTCGCGGCCGTGCCGGCGCGGCACCAGAAGGCGGTCATGTCGTAGCCGCCCTTGACCGACTCCTCGCCGCGCGGTCCCAGCGCACTTCCGCGGGCGTAGATGATGTTCGGATTGACCGCGCGGATGTTCTCGACGTCGATACCGAACTTCTGGCGGTGGCCGGGTAGGAAGCTGGTCAGAAAGACGTCGGATCGACGGGCCAGTTCCAGCAACACCTCTTTGCCCTCGGGGACCGACATGTCCAGGCCGATGCTGCGCTTGAGGCGGTTGGCGTGTTCGATGTTCGGGTTCGGATCACCCTCGACCCGCAACAGCCCAGTTTGGCGCAACCCACGCTGAGGATCGCCGGTGACGGCGTGTTCGACCTTGACGACGTCAGCTCCCCACTCCGCCAGCACTGCGCCGGCAGACGGCACGAACCCGTACATGGCGACTTCGAGAACGCGAATTCCCTCCAGCGGCTTACTCATCCCGGTACCACCGTCGCGTAGGTCTTGGACTCCAGGAATTCCTCGAGGCCGGCTCTGCCCATCTCCCGACCGATTCCGGACTGCTTGAATCCGCCGAAGGGACTGTCGGGGCTGAAGTAGTTGCCTCCGTTGATGGAGAAGGTGCCGGTCCGAACCCGGCGGGCTACTGCCAGGGCCCGTTCCTGGCTTCCGAACACTGCACCCGAGAGCCCGTAGATGGAGTTGTTGGCGATGCGAACCGCGTCGTCGTCGTCCTCATAGTCGATGACCACCAGGACCGGGCCGAACACCTCTTCCTGGGCTATCTCGCTGTCGGGATCGACGTCGGTGAGCAGTGTGGGCGTGTAGAAGAACCCGGGGTCGACCTTCTCGCCGCCGGTGACCAGTGTGGCGCCGGCGGCCACCGCGCGCTGCACCATGGCGTCGACCTTGTCGCGCTGCTTCGCGCTGATCAGCGGACCCATGTAAACGGACGGATCCGCTGGATTTCCCAGGCGCACCAGACCGAAGTTGTTCTTGATCAGCTCGACGATCTCGTCCTTGTGCTGCCGGGGTACCAACAGCCGCGAGGTCAGAGCGCAACCTTGACCAGCATGGGTGACCATGCTGAACGCCGAGAACAGCGCTGCGGTACCGAAGTCCGCGTCATCGAGCACGATCGCTGCCGACTTGCCGCCCAGCTCGAGGAACACCTTCTTGAGGGTGTCGCTCGCAGCGGCCATGATCGCCCGGCCGGTCGGGGTCGACCCGGTGAACGTGACCATATCGACGTCTGGGTTGGTGGTCAGCGCGGCGCCGACGGCCGGGTCGGCACCGGAGAGCACGTTGACCACACCGGCCGGGATATCGGTGTGCTCGGCGATCAGCTCGCCGAGCGCCAGCGTGATCAGCGGTGTGTCCGGCGCGGACTTGAGTACCAGGGTGCAGCCGGCTGCCAACGCCGGCGCCAGCTTGGCCAGCGCCAGCTGGTTCGGATAGTTGTAGGCGATGATGGCCGCGACCACGCCCGCAGCTTCCTTCTCCACCCATCGGTGGTGCTGCATGCCGCGGCTTTCGATGTTGCCGAGATCCTCGGTCATCGGGAAGCTCTGCAGTAGGTCGGCGTAGTAGCGCACGATGTCGATCGGGCTGTCGAGCTGGGCGCCCTGACACAGCGCCTCGGTCGCGCCGACCTCGGCGATGGTCAGCGCGGCCAGTTCGTCGCGATGTTCGCGCAGCGCTGCGTGCAACTGGTGCAGGCAGCGCACCCGCAGATCGATGTCCGTCGACCAGTCGGTCGTATCGAACGCCTGCCGGGCCGCGCTGACAGCAGCTCCGGCATCGGCGACGGTGGCGTCCGGCGCATCCCCGATCGGCTGACCGGTAGCGGGATTCAATGAGGGAAACGTCCGGCCGGTCGCCACCAACTCGCCGCCGATCAACAACCGACGAGAAGTTCCGACACCGGCGCTGCCGGTATCCCCACCGGTGGTCTGAACCGTAGCTGCTTCCGACATTTTCCTCCTCGCAGAGTTACGTCAACGTCCGCGTAATCTGGGCTTATGTGATGGAAACTGCATTCTCATCCACGGCGAATCATACATTCGCCCGATGAGAACTCAAGGAAGTGTCAGAGAACCGGCTCTGCCAGCAGAAAACGGTGCGACAATGGTGGCCCGAACGTCTCATCGGTGACAACATCAGGCCGGCCATGTCTTGCTATGGCACAGTATGCGAGAGTACGGTTCTCATAATCGGAAGGAAGATTCTTGATGCTCGTGCAGTGCGACGACTCTGACGGACGCCTCGCGTGAGAACCGCCGTGGTCACAGGAGGCGCCTCCGGGATCGGTGCCGCGATCGCCGAGCGGCTGCGTGCCGACGGCCTGCAGGTGGCAACGATCGACCTCAACCCTGGCGACGAGAAGTTTGCCTACGCCGCCGACGTCACCGATCGCCGCGCGATCGACACCGCGCTCGACGAGGTCCGCGCCGAGCTCGGCCCGGTCACGGTGCTGGTCAACGCGGCGGGGCTGGACAAGTTCAAGAAGTTCACCGACCTGACCTTCGAGGAGTGGCAGAAGGTCATCGACGTCAACCTCAATGGCGTGTTCCACTGCGTCCAGGCCGCGCTACCCGACATGATCGAGGCCGGCTGGGGGCGCATCGTGAACATCTCGTCGTCGAGTACACATTCCGGTCAGCCGTTCCTGGCGTCCTACGTCGCGGCAAAGTCCGGCGTCAACGGCCTGACGAAATCCCTGGCGTTGGAGTACGGTCCGCACGGCATCACCGTCAACGCGGTGCCGCCGGGCTTCATCGACACCCCGATGCTGCGCAAGGCCGAGAAGCGGGGATTCCTCGGCGACTCCGCCAAACAGATCGAGGCCACGCCGGTACGCCGGATGGGACGTCCCGAGGACATCGCCGCTGCGTGCGCGTTCTTCATTTCCGAGGAGGCCGGATACGTGACCGGCCAGATCCTCGGCGTCAACGGCGGCCGCAACACCTGAGTCGAACGGTAAACCGAAGCACTCGATCACCCCGCGGACATCGAAAGGAACACCACACTATGGGACGGGTTCAGGGCAAGGTCGCCTTCATCACCGGCGCCGCGCGCGGGCAAGGCCGCAGTCACGCGGTGCGGCTCGCCGAAGAGGGCGCCGACATCATCGCGGTGGACTTCTGCCAAGACATCGAAACCGTTGGCTATTCGATGGCCACCCCCGAGGATCTGGATGAGACGGCGGCCTTCGTCGAGAAGACGGGCCAGCGCATCGTCACCGCCAAAGCCGATGTCCGGGACGCGGCTCAACTACGGGCCGCCTTGGAGTCGGGCCTGGCCGAGTTCGGCAAGCTCGACATCGTGGTGGCCCAGGCGGGTATTGCCGCGATGAAGGGTCAACCGCCGATGCAGGCGTGGACCGACGGCATCAACACCAACTTCGTCGGCACCATCAACGCCATCCAGGAGGCGTTACCGCATCTGCAGGAGGGTGCGTCGATCATCGCGACCGCGTCGGCCGCCGCGCTGATGGACGCACACAACAAGCCCAACCCGGGCAACGACCCGGGTGGCATGGGGTACATGGTGTCCAAACGGCTGATCTCAGAGTACGTGCACTACCTCGCCACCGAACTGGCCGTGCGCGGCATCCGCGCCAACGTCATTCACCCGACCAACTGCAACACCGACATGCTGCAGAGCGAACCGATGTACCGCTCGTTCCGCCCGGATCTGGAGAAGCCCACCCGTGCCGACGCCGAGCCGGTCTTCGGCGTGCAGCAGGCCATGAGGGTCAACTACATCGAGCCCGAGGACATCAGCAACGCGGTGCTGTGGCTGGCCTCCGAGGAGGCCCGTTATGTCACCGGCATGCAGTTACGTGTCGACGCCGGTGGATATCTGAAGTGGTACGACTACCACGTGTGACGACGACAGTCGGGGTGAAGGAGGAGAGGCCGTGAAGGTTTGGGTTGACTCGGAGCGCTGCCAAGGGCACACGCTGTGCTCGATGATCGCACCGGATTCATTCGAGCTCAGCGACATCGACGGCACAGCATCACCGGTCAATGAGATCGTCCCCCACGACCAAGAGGACGCGGTTCGCGAAGCTGTGCAGTCCTGCCCGGAACAGGCCATCACGATCGAGGAGTGACCAGCCCGGAGGGTCGGCAGAGTCGGCCCGCCACAACGGACACGCGACAGTACAGGAGACAGCAGCTTTGAGTGTCGACGACGTCGTGAACGGCACCGCCGGCGACAACCGCAAGAAGAACGCGTATTACTTCGACAGGCACACCCCGGAATATCGTCTGCAGTTCGACAAGATCACCGAGGAGATGCACACCAGGTGTCCGATCGCATGGTCGGAGACTTACGGTGGTCACTGGGTGGCCGCAGGCAGCAAGGAAGTATTCGAACTGGCGCGCTGCCCGGCGGTGTCGAATCATCACGACATCTCCGGCGAGACGCCGTACCAGGGCATCACGATCCCGAAAGCCAGTCGTGCCACCGTGGTTCGCGGTGGAATTCTGGAAATGGACGAGCCGGAGCACAGTGCCTACCGCAGCGCACTGAATCCTTATCTGTCTCCAGCGGCGATCAAGCGCTGGGAGCCGTTCATCGACGAGATCACCCGGGCCGCACTCGACGAGCACATCGAGTCGGGCCGCATCGACTTCGTCGATCACCTGGCCAATGTCGTTCCGGCGGTGTTGACGTTGGCGATGATGGGCATCGAACTGACAAAGTGGAACGTCTACAGCGAGCCGACACATGCCTCGGTGTACACGCCCGAGCACGCACCCGAGCGCGAGAAGATCAACGAACAGCACCGTGAGATGGGCATCGATCTCATCAACAACATGATGCAGATCCGGGAGAACCCCCGCCCGGGTCTGGTGAATGCGCTGCTGCAGTTGCGCATCGACGGTGAGCCCGCTCCGGACATGGAGATACTGGGCAACCTCGGCCTGATCATCGGCGGAGGATTCGACACCACGACCGCGCTGACGGCCCATGCGCTGGAATGGCTCGGCGAGAATCCCGAGGAGCGCCAACGGTTGAGTCGGGAACGTGACGCCCTGCTCAACCCCGCCACCGAGGAGTTTCTGCGGTACTTCACCCCGGCCCCCGGCGATGGCCGGACGTTCCACGAAGATGTCGAGGTCGCGGGCCAACAGTTCAAGCAGTTCGAGCGGTTATGGCTGTCGTGGGCGATGGCCAACCGCGACCCCTCGGTGTTCGACCAGCCCGATAGGGTCGTCCTCGACCGGAAGGGTAACCGGCACTTCAGTTTCGGTATCGGCGTGCACCGTTGTGTGGGATCGAACGTGGCACGCACCGTCTTCAAGTCGATGCTGACCGCGGTGCTCGACCGGATGCCGGACTACGTCTGCGATCCCGAGGGGACCGTGCACTACGACAGTATCGGTGTGATCCAGGGCATGCGTAACCTGCCGGCGACATTCACCCCGGGTACGCAACTGGGTCCGGGATTGGACGAGACCCTGGACAAGCTGCAGCGCATCTGTGACGAGCAGGAGCTGGCCCGGCCGATCACCGAACGCAAGGAACGTGCGGTCATCGACTAACTGCCCCGATCCGGCCCGCGGCGACCGTGGGAAGTGGTTCGATGGGATCGGTCGGCGACTGGCAGGAAGGCAACACAGGGCATGAGGCTCCACAGGATGGCGCTGCTGATGGCCGCACTGATCGCGATGGCGACGGTGCTCGCGCCACCGTCGGCGGCGCGGATGCAGTTCGCCAACTACGACCTGTTGACCAATCGCTATGACCGCGCTTCCTGGTTCTGGTTCGTTTCCCTGTGCGTCCCGGAGCAGACGCTGGACTGCGTCAATGTCAGCGGGGCGCCCCGATTGGCGTTCTATGCGCCCTACGAAAGCAAGGCCTACCTGGTCGACGGCCGGTACTCGTTCACCGTGGACGTGCCCGACGGTCTGCGCTGCCCTGGCTACAACCTGCCGACTAGGGAGACTTACTCATGGGATGCGGTGACGCTGGCCGGCACCATCGACTCGCAATACGACGTCGGCTGCTTCAACGGCCCACCGGGAAGCCAGTTCTGGACGTTCGCGCTGCAACGCCTCTAGACCGGCATCACAGCTGCGCGTAACGTCGTCGAATCCCGTTGAACCGCAGCCACATCTGGGCAATGCGCTCATCAGGCGTGACGATCTTGCTGCCCGCGGGCATCGACTCGGTCAACTCGGCACGCTTGACCACTCGGGTCCGCAGCAGCGCGGGCTCGCCGTCGAGCATGTGCCGGTAGGTGAGGTTACCCCGCTCGAACCCCTGCGTGTCGATCCAGTTGTGGTAACCGGGGTCATCGTGGGCCAGCACCAGACGCACCGTGCCGTCGGCGTCGACGGCGGTACGACTCGGGGTGTAACTCACCGGCCGGTACAGGAAGTCCATGCTGGTGAAGAACACGCCCATGTTGGTCAGCATCCACAGCCCGTCGTGCGCGTCGAACTCGATGATCAGCGCTTCGTCGGGGGCAAGCTGCCAGTGCATGTTGACCGCCGCGCGGCCACGGTGGTCATCCTCGGCGCTCGACCCGACCGCTGGGAATCTGTTCGGGCTTGCGGCGTCGACTCCTCCATGGGTGAAGGGAAACTCGGGCCAATCGCCCATCATCCCGGTCAGAAAGTCTCCCGCCCACGTGATCGCGTCGATGACCTCGGCGACGGTGGGTAACGGCCGTGGCGTCACCATGTCGACTCGTTCGATGTGCATCTGCGCCGGCACCTCGTCCCACGCGTCGAAGCCCTGGCGAATGAACAGTTTTCGTGATGATGCAGTCGTCGGTAACCAGTTGGGTCCGCGCTGCGCACCACCGATGTAGACCTCGAACGTTGCGTCGTCTGCCGTCTCCAGACGGTCGCCGGACAGATGGGCCTGCGGGCGGTCGCCGAACGGTTCGTGCAACACTGCCGGCCCATCGGGCCGTGATCCCTGCACGGTGATGTTGAGGAAGCGCGCCGTTCCGCGCGTGCCGACCATCCGGTAGACCGAGGAACCGTCGATCCAGGCCTGCTGATAGGTGAAGTCGGCGCAATCCCCACCGAGTTTGCGTGTCGGGCCACAGAAGGCGTGCAAGCTCGGATAGCGGGTGTCCCGGGTCTCCAGCGCGAGGTCGAAGGCCTGACCGAGGTTCTGGGTGAGAAACCGCACACCGTCGACCCGATGCAGGTCAGAGCTCGCGTTGTGGTCCTTGAAGACCTGCTCCCCCGCCGTTTTGAGGCGCTCGCAGAACGCCACCCACGCGCAGTGCAGCTCCGCGTCGGCCGCGCCGTCACCGAGTGACATCGTCGCTTTCCGATATCCGTTGCAGCATTGCCGATGCCACATCGCATGCGCGTCGGGCCGCGGCCAGGCGCCCCTCCGCCTCGATGCGCGGCCCGATCAGTTCGAGGTCGAATCCGTGGGCATAGCCCTGCGCCAAGACCTGCGCGACGAGGGGTTCGATCGGGATGGCGCCGTCGCCGGGGACAGCCCGGGCCGGCAAGCAGCGGTCGCCGAGCACGTAATCGCTGAGCTGGATCATCTCCAGACGCGGCATGGCGCGCTCCAGCAGGCCGGCAAGGTCCGCCTCGACCCAGCAGTGGAAGAGGTCGATGCAGACTCCGATTCCGGCCCGCTCTGCCAGCTCGACGGTGTCGGCCAGCGTATGGGCGATGTGGATGTCGGCATACAGGCTCGAGGCGTTCTCGATGGCCAGGGCGACGCCGGCCGCTCTGGCGTGATCGATGCACGGCCTGACGGCGTCGCAGAATCGGTCCGCGGCCTGCTCCCAGGTCAGGTCACTGCGTCCGCCGGTCAGCATGTACACCACGCGCGTCCCGATGCCTGCCGCGGCGTCGATGACCCGAAACAGTCCATCCGACGAGCCGAACAGGTGGTAGACGGTCTCCACCGAGAACTGCCCGGCGTGAATCGCTCTCGCCAGCGCCGGATCGGACAGTTCGGTGTCGATGAGACTGAGCCGGCTGACGCCGAGACTCTCCCAGCATGCCGCCAGCTCAGCAGGTCCGTCCCCCAGGAACGTGACGTCGTGCACGGACAACCGCGCGTCGATGCTCATATCAACGCTTTTCGATCGGCACACCGAAACGTTCACGGAAGGGCCGGAACTCCTCGTGCAGGTCATCGAGGTCCTCACCGATGTCGGTGAGCACGCTCGTCGAGTACTCGAACTTCCCGTGCCGGTCGCCCTTGTTGTTTGCCAGGTAGTCACGCATGTGCGTTTCGGCCGCGCTGGTCAGTGTGCGCCCGCAGAATTCGTAGTAGGCGCGAACGGTCTGCACCGGGTCGGCCACGAAGTCGGTGTAGCGCACGTGCATGATCCGCGGATCGTCGACCATCGGGTTAGACATGGTGTTGGCGATGCTGGCTCGAGTCAGGTCCAGATGCAGTCGCGCCGCAGTGTTCACATCCACAGCTCCGACCATGCCTACGGCGATGTCAACCATCATCATCGTGCGTGATGCGGCGACCTGTACCGGGTCGCGGTGCAACCAGACAAGGGACGCATCAGGATAGGCGGCAAAGAACTCTCGTAGCCGAGAGCCATGAAAACCTTTGAGCACCCAGCGTTTCGGTGGACTTCGGTACTGCAACTGGGCGAGCATCGCTCGATGAATGCGGTACTGGGCATGGGCGTCAGTCGGTAGCCCGCCGACCACCGTCGGCATCGGCACCCGCCACCACGCGGTCGGCGTCATCACCCGGAAGTCGAACGCCCAGGTGCGCTCGTCCTCGGGGAGGCCGTCGCCGAGCATGTCGTTGTACGGGTGGCTGTGCAACCATTTCGGCAGTGCGGCATTGATCTCCCGCCAGTCGGCGTCGGCGCGCGCCCGACGCGCATCGGCGGGACCGGCGACGCCCGGCGGCGGGGAGGGATACATCACCTCCCAGAACCGGAGTGCCCGGTTGTCCGGGTCGACCGACATCAGCGCATGCATCAGTGTGGTGCCCGACCGCGGTTCCCCGGTGACGAACATCGGCGCCTCGATCACCTCGTCGGCGAGGGGATATCGGCTACGGTCGGCAAAGAACTCCAGCCTTGTAGTCAGCAACCATCGGCACACTTCGGCGGCGCGGTGCAGTCCGGAGTCGTCCAGGTCGAGACTGTTGAGCAGGTCGACGGCCATCGCGAACCGGCGCTCAAACGTCGGATCCGCGAAGTCGGACAGGCCGGTCGAAGCTCGGGCACCGGACAGCAACTCCGCGGCGTCGAGGTCGGCGGTCACCGCACGTCTCCGCACAGCGACAGCAGTTCGTCCTCTGCTTTGCGCACGTTCTCGGCCGACGCGGCGGCGTGGTCGAGGCCGGCCATCGCGCCGTAGTCGAGGATCTTCGGCACCCGCAGGCCCGCGTCAACGTAGTCCTTGATGGTGCGCGCCACTTGCTGCGGGGTGCCGTGAGGCGCGACCGCGAGGATCATCTCGGGTTCCACCCGGTCGAGGAAGTCGAGGATGCGTTCCCTCGTCAGTGTCGCCGGGTCGATATCGTGGAATCCCTGCCAGTCCTCCCCTATCGGGTGCTGGAAGCCCAAGGTCTGCAACATCGGTGCCGACACCTGCAACAAGAACGACTTCACCAGGGGGGCTTCGAGGATCTCGGCGAGGGCAGCCTCGTCGCGTCCCATGAAGCACACCTGGATGTAGCACGGCGTGATCGCCATCGGGTCGCGGCCCGCACGATCGGCAGAATCCCGAACCACGGCCAGCTTGTCGGCATAGTCCTGGGGCGTCCACGCGCCGGTGGGCCACCATCCGTCGGCGTAGCGGCCGGTGATCTCAAGAGACCGGGGACCGCTGGCGCCGATCCATATCGGCGGCTGCTTCCCCCCGTACGGCTCGGTATCGAGGCGAGCATGCCGGAGCGTGAAGAAGCGCCCCTCGAAGTCGACGGGACCCTCGCTGTCCCACAGCAGCCGGATCACCTGGAGCGCTTCCTCGAGGCGACTGACCGGACGACCGAAGTCGAAGCCGTACGGCTCGATATTCTCCTTCTCGCCGCTGCCCAGGCCGAGGACGAAGCGTCCTTCAGACAGGTGGTCGATGGTCAGTGCGCTTTGCGCGAGCAGCGCCGGGTGCCGGCGTACGGTGTCCACCACGCTGGTTACCAGCGGCACGTTCTGCGTGCGCACCGCCGCAGCCGCCGCCACCGCCATGGCGTCCAGATGGCGGTGCGGCGAAGGCGACGCGGCCGCCAGGTCGGTGAATTCCGGGGTCCAGATCGAGTCCGGCCAGAAGCTGACCATGTGGTCAGGCAGCCAGATCGAGTGATATCGACCGCTGTCCAGGCGATCGAGCCCAGACAGGTCCAGCGGCAGCGTGGTACGCAAGAAAGCTGCCGGCTGGACCTTCACCTGCTTGTGCTCCTGACCCGTCGTCAGCGCCGCGGCAACCCGAGTACCTGCTGGGCGACGATGTTGCGCTGGATCTCCGAAGTGCCGCCGGCGATGGTGCCGCCGAAGCTTCGGCAGTAGCGCTCGAACCAACTGGCGAAGTAGTGGTCGAGGTTCATGTGCGCGTAGGGACCCGATGTCGTCGGGTGCACCAGGCCGTCGGGTCCGGCGGCGTCGAGCGCAAGTCCCTCGATGCGCTGTTCGGCCTCGGCGCCCAGCAACTTCGGAATCGACACCGCGGCCACATCGACCTGTCCTCGCGCAGCCTGCGCGATCCCCACCGAGCCGAGCAGCCGCAGCGCGTGGTAATCGATGATCGAGGTGGCCAGTGCATCGCGCTCCAACGCATCCTTGGGCCGGAAGTCGGCGATGCAGTTGGCGATTCGATCCGCGAAACCCAGCCACATCATGGTCCGCTCATGGCCCAGTGAGCCATTGGCCACTCCCCATCCGCCGTTGAGCGGGCCGACCAGATTCTCTGCCGGGACCCGGACATCGGTGAAGAACACCTCGTTGAAGTCCAAGTTCTCGATGCCGGTCATGTCGGCGAACGGCCGGCATACCACCCCGTCGAGGTCGGTCGGGATCAGCAGCACGCTGATGCCCTTGTGCTTGGGGGCTTCCGGGTCGGTGCGCACGAACGTCAGCAGGAAATCCGCGTCGTGGGCGCCGGAGGTCCACACCTTCTGACCGTTGACCACGAAGTGATCGCCGTCGAGAACCGCTTTGGTGCGCAACGACGCCAGGTCGGACCCGGCGCTGGGTTCACTCATACCCAGGGACGCGGTGCGCTCCCCTTTGAGCACCGGAACGGCCCACTCTTGCTTCTGCTCTTCGGTGCCGAAGGTCAGCAGGGAGGCCGCGACGATGTTGACGCCCTGCGGGTTGAAGCTGTGGTAGATGCGTCGACGGCACAGTTCTTCGGCGTGCACGAAGGTTTGCAACACCGATGCGTTGCGGCCGCCGAACTCGGGCGGCTGGGCCGGCAGCAGCCAGCCGTTGTCGAACAGCAACCGCTGCCAGTCCCGGGCCCACTGCGGCATGTGCGACACCGAGCGCGGCCGCTCCAGCGTCTCGGCTGCCGACGGGGTGTGCTCGTCGAGAAACGCCGAGAACTCGGCGCGGAACTCCTCGACGTCGGCATCAAAGGTCAGCTGCATGAAATTCCTCCGCGATCGTGGCGCGATGTTCGGCAGCGCCACCCAGCATCAGTTCCCCGGCTTTGGCTCGCTTGAGCGCGAACTGCAGGTCGTTCTCCCACGTGAAACCCATGGCTCCGAAGGTCTGCAACCCGTGCTTGAACACCAGCGCCTGGCACTCGCCGGCCGCCGCTTTTGCCATGGCCGCCGCCAGCCGACGCCGGGAGTCGTCGCCGGCGATGGTCAGCGCCGAGAAATACGCCAGGGCCCGGGCCCGCTCGATCGCGATGAACATGTCGGTGGCCTTGTGCTGAATGGCCTGGAACGTTCCGATCGCCACGCCGAATTGCTGGCGGCTCTTGGCGTGCTCGACGGCCAGGTCGAGGATGCGCTGGCACGCTCCCACCATGGTGATCGACATCCCCATCAGCGCCACGTGGTGTGCCCGTTCGGTGTCGGCGGAAAGCCGTTCGGCGTCGGCCACCCGCACCCCTCCGAAGGACACCTCGGCGACATGGAGTGCCGGATCGAACGTGTCGACCCGCCGCGTGACGACCTGGTCGGCGGTGACGAGGAAAACCCCGGCTGCCGTGACCACGGCCAGCCGCTGCGCCCGATCGCCGTCGAGGACGAAGCGGTCGGTGCCGGTGAGTATCCATCCGTGCGCATCTCGCACCGCCGTGACACCGCTGTATACCGTCGCTCCGGCGCTCCGCGGATCGAATCGGTCGCCCACCAGCGGCGCGAACTGGCTGAGCGTGGCCAGAAAAGGCGTCGGGTCGGTCGCACGACCGAGTTCTTCGAGCACGATCGCCAACTCGACCGCATTTTCAGGATCCGTGAGCTCGGTCCACCCCGCATCGAGGTAGCTCTGCCACAACGGAGTCGAGTCGACGCCGTTCTCGGCGATGTCGCGAATCAACGAGGCTGGGCATTGTTTGGACACCGCGTCGCGCACGGTCTCCTGCCACAGCCGCTGATCAGCATCGAATTCGAGTAACACCCGTGCGCCTCCTCGGACCGGCAGTTCGCTGAGAATACCATTCTCGCTGACGGTGTCTGCGTTCTCCTGAGCAGCATATCCATTATCGCCAGACAGGCGCTGTGCGGCCGACCAGCACCGAGCTCTAGCAGCACAAATGTTAAGCGCTGCGCTTGAGAACAGAATTCTTGATTATGAAGAACAACGATCTACACTGGAGCTCATCGACGGTCGCGCCCTCGGCCGGGAGAAGTGAGGATCAAGCCGCGTGAAGGAATTCAGTGACGGGTCACTGGACGCGTCCGTCAGCGTCCCGGTCATCGACGCCAGCGTGCACATCTTCTGCGAGTCCAACAAGGACCTCCGGCAGAACTTCCTCCGCGAACCGTTCCGCAGCCGCGGATTCCCCGACTACGAAATGGACTGGTACGGCGCACCGGGCGGCGAATACGCCGACCGGACCGAGGGACCCGACGGTCAATACCCCGGATCCGACCCGGCTGTCGTCGCCAAGCACCTGTTCACCGACCGCGGCGTCGACATCGCCATCGTGCACCCGATGACCCGAGGGATCATGCCGGACCGGCACCTGGGCACCGCGCTGGCATCGGCGCACAACGACATGATGGTGACGCGGTGGCTGGATCACCCTGAGTTCGGTGAGAAGTTCCGCGGCACCCTGCGGGTGAACCCGGACGACGTCGCGGGCGCGCTCCGAGAGATCGAGCGCTACCGGAATCACCCGAAAATCGTCCAACTCGGCGTTCCGCTGCAATCGCGCGAACTCTACGGCAAACCCCAGTACTGGCCGTTGTGGGAAGCCGCCGTCGACGCCGGCCTGCCGGTGGCGGTGCACTTCGAGGTCGGCTCCGGGGTGATGCTTCCGCCGACCCCGAATGGCGTGACACGCACCTACGAGCAATTCGTCGGGTTCACCGCGCTGAACTTCCTCTATCACCTGATGAACATGATCGCCGAAGGGGTATTCGAAAGGATGCCCGCGCTGAAGTTCGTGTGGGCCGATGGAGCGGCCGACATGCTGACGCCGTTCATCTGGCGGATGGACTGCTTCGGCCGGCCGCACCTCGAGCAGACGCCGTGGGCACCGAGGATGCCCAGTGACTATCTGCCCGGCCACGTCTTCTTCGTGCAGGGCAGCCTGGATGGGCCGGGCGACGTCGACTTCGCCGGCGAGTGGGCCGGCTTCACCGGCAAGGACGACATGGTGATGTTCGGCTCGAGTTATCCGCACTGGCAGCTCAACGAGCTGGTGGTGCCCACGACCTACACCGACGAACAACGTGACAAGTTGTGCTGGCGCAACGCCGCACAGCTTTACGGCATCGAAGTTCCCGCAAGTCCGTCCGTGTCATCTGCGGCTGCGGCACAGTAGAGGTAACCAGGAGGCCCTCATGACCGTTACAGCCAATCCCCGGGTACCAGCCACCGAACGCATCGCCGTGCGGTGCGTGGACTCCGACGTGCATCCGACGCCCCGCCGCGGAGAGCTGACCCAGTACATCCCCGAGCCGTGGCGCAGCAAGTACTTTCTGACCCGCAAGGTCGGCGACCAGATCTACTACGACGCCCCCGACTACGCCCACTCCTACGCGATGCGGGTGGACACTTTCCCGCCGGACGGCGAGTTTGCCTGCAGCGATCCCGATCTGGCTTTCAAACAGCTGATCATGGAGGCCGGTGCGGACATCGCGATCCTCGAGCCCGCGGCCTACCCGGCCCGCATTCCCGAGGCTGAGCACGCGATGGCGTATGCGCTCAACGAGTGGCAGGCCAACCACTGGCTCGACAGCCACAACAACTGGCACGAGCGCTGGCGCGGCTCCATCTGCGTGGCCATCCAGGAACCCGAGAACGGCGTCGCCGAGATCGAGCGCTGGGCCGGCCATCCGCACATGGCGCAGATCCTGATCAAGGCCGAACCTCGCCCGTCGTGGGGCAATCCGAAGTACGACCAGATCTGGGCCGCGGCCACCAAGCACGACATCCCGGTCAGCTGTCACCTCTCGCGTAGCCATTACGACGAGCTGCCGATGCCCCCGGTGGGACTGCCGAGCTACAACCACGACTTCATGGTCACGTACTCGCTGCTGGCGGCCAACCAGGTCATGAGCCTGATTTTCGACGGGACGTTCGACCGGCACCCGAACCTGCGGATCGTGTTCGTCGAGCACGCCTTCACCTGGATCCTGCCGCTGATGTGGCGCATGGACGCGCTCTACGAGGCCCGCAAATCGTGGGTTGAGATCAAACGCAAGCCCAGCGAATACGTCAAGGACCACATCAAGTTCACTACCCAGCCGCTGGACTACCCGGAGGACAAGACCGAGTTGTCACGGGCTTTCGAGTGGATGGAGTGCGAGAAGATCCTGCTCTTCTCCAGCGACTATCCGCACTGGACCTTCGACGATCCGCGCTGGCTGGTCAAACACCTGCCCGAGCACGCGCGCGAAGCGGTGATGTTCCGAAACGGTATCCAGACCTACAAGTTGCCGGACACTGTCCCGGCGCTCGAAGGTCAGGTCCGGGTCTTCTAGGAATGGAAAAGGACAAGACGCCCCGGCTGGCGCAGGGGCGCGAACACGTTGTCGCCACCATCGACGAGATCCCGCCCGGCACACACAAACTGGTACCTATCGGACGCCACGGCGTCGGCGTGTACAACGTCAACGGAACGTTCTATGCGATCGCCAACTACTGCCCGCACGAGGGTGGTCCGCTGTGCGCGGGTCGGACCCGCGGTCTGAACATCGTCGACGACAACGTGCCGGGTGACGCGGTGATGGTGCGCGACAACGAGTACATCTTCTGCCCCTGGCATCAGTGGGGTTTCGAACTGGCCACCGGCACCACTGCGGTCAAGCCGGAATGGAGCATCCGCACCTACCCTGTGCGGGTCGTCGGCAACGACGTACTCGTGCAGGCCTAGCGTCCCGAACGCCGCAACATTGGAGAACAGTTGCCCAACAACACGATCGAGATCAACGGTGGCAAAGTTGTCTACGAGATCCTCGGCGAGGCAGGCGATTTCATCGTCCTGACCCCCGGAGGTCGGTTCAGCAAGGACATTCCAGGGCTGCGACCGCTGGCTGAGGCGCTGGTCGACGGTGGCTACCGAGTTCTGTTGTGGGACCGGCCCAACTGTGGCGCATCCGATGTGCAGTTCTACGGCCAAAGCGAATCGCACATGCGTGCCGAGACCCTTCACCAAGTGCTCACGGGTCTCGACATCGGCCCGTGCATCATTGCCGGCGGCTCGGGCGGCGCACGCGATTCGATGCTGTTCACCATGCTGTACCCCGATCTGGTCACCAAACTGGTGGTGTGGAACATCGTCGGCGGCGTGTACGGCAGCTTCGTCCTCGGCGGCCACTATGTGGTGCCCAGCATCCTCGCGGTGCGTGGCCTGGGTATCAAGGGTCTCCTCAGTGTGCCGGAGTGGCGGGATCGTATTGCGCAGAATCCCGGTAACGAACAGCGCATGCTCGACCTTGATGCCGACGAGTTTCTGAAGGTCATGCGACGCTGGCTCAACGCATTCGTCCCGAAACCCGGGCAGACAATTCCCGGCGTCGCCGACGAGATGTTCGACGACATCAGGGTGCCGACGCTGATCATCCGCGGCGGTGAGAACGACTGGGACCATCCCAAGCGCACGTCCTACGAAGTGCACTGCCTGATCAAGGGCTCCAGATTGATCGACCCGCCGTGGCCCGAGGACGCCTGGGAGCGTGCCGGCGAGAAGATGGCCGAGAGCGGCGGAAAGGACTTCTGCCTGTTCGACACCTGGGTGCAGGCCGCGCCGCCGATTCTCGACTTCCTCCGGAAATGACCGGCGTGGACTCAAATCGTGATGATCTGCACCTCGCAGTTGAGCGAGGCCTCCAGCGCGGTGTGCACCCGACTCTCCGGTACGCGCCGCAGATCGTCTTTGCTCAGCGTGACTTTGACGATGTCCCATCCGTCGTCGGTCGCGATGCGCTCGATCTTCCCCTGCAGCCCGAGACCCGCCAGGACGCCGTGGGCGTCATCGTCGGTTCCGCGGCTGACGTAGGTCAGCACACCCGGCACGGGCTCCACACCCAGGGCACCGAAAGCGCTGCGACACATCCGCATCGCCGCGGCGGTGAGCCGGTCGGGCTCGTCGCCGTCGATCAGGATCTCGACCTGGCGACGGTTGCCCGGCATCGCGGCCAGGTCGGCATCGACCACATCTGCCCCAACCGCCCGGGCCAGTTCGGAAAGCATTGCCATGCCGTCGCGTAACTGGTCGGCGGTCAGCACCGCCGTCGGGTCGACGTCGACACGCACCACCGCAGTCCTCATGAGCGCCACCTTATCGGCCGGCAGGAAGGCACCAAACATGATCGTCTCCGAGCCCGCGGGCGGTCCGCGATGAGCACCGACAACGGGCTGGCGACCCGGCTGACGGTGTCGGCGTGGCCCGGCCTGACGCCCCGCCTGCTGACCCCGTCTGAAACCGTTGTTGCCGAAGACCTTTCGACCTACACCGCGGGGGGTGGCTATCAGCAGCTCAGCGACCCCGGCGCGCTGCTCGACGACGTCGACCGCAGCGGTCTACTCGGACGCGGAGGCGCCGCCTTCCCGCTCGCGGTGAAACTGCGCACCGTCGGCGGCGCGGCACGGGCGGGCAGCGATACGGTCGTGCTGGCCAACGGCGAAGAGGGCGAACCGGCCTCGATCAAGGACCGCTGGCTGATGCGCAACCGGCCGCACCTGGTTCTCGACGGGGTCCGGCTGGCCGCCCGGATGGTCGACGCGCAGCGCGCGTACGTCTACGTGTCGGACGCCGATTCCGCGCTGGCGCTGACCTCCGCAGTGCAGGACGCACCGCTGGACGGCCTGGCCGTCGACGTCGTGACTGTCGATCCGGGCTACGTCGCCGGGGAGGAGACCGCCGCGGTGCGGGCCGTCAACGGCGGCCCGGCCAAACCCACCGACAAGCCCCCGCGGCCGTTCGAGGAAGGTATCGCGGGCCTGCCGACGCTGGTCAGCAATGTCGAGACGCTGGCGAACCTGCCCTTCATCCTGCGTGAGGGCAGCGACACTTACCGTAGCGCGGGCACGTCGGCCTCCCCCGGCACATTCCTGGCCACTGTGACCGGGGCGGGACAGCCCGCCGCCCTGTATGAACTTCCGCACGGTGTCGCGGTGAGCGCACTTCTCGAGCATCACCAGGTCGCCCTCACCGACGTCACGGGCGTGCTGATGGGCGGTTATTTCGCCGGTTTGCTGAATCGGGAGGTTCTCGACGTCACCCTCGACCACGAGTCGCTGCGCAGGCTGGGTAGCGGACTCGGCTGTGGGGCGATCGCAGTTCTCACCGGTGAGTCCCCGGTGGCGGTAGCAGCTGCGGTGATGGCCTATTTCGACCGGGAGAATGCCGGTCAGTGTGGCTCCTGTTTCAACGGCACCGCAGCAATGTCGGCGGTCACCGATGCGCTGCGCCGAGGGGTCGCCACCGAGGACGACCTCGCCCGGCTGCAACGGTGGTCGGTGGTACTGCGGGGCCGTGGCGCATGCGCCACGCTGGACGCGGCGACCAATGTCGCTGCCAGTCTGCTTCGGGCGTTCCCGGCCGACGTGGCCCGCCATCTCGCCGGCGAGTGTGACAGCAGCGGCGCTGAGCCCTTCTCGGCGTTGCGCCCCTTCGAGGTGGAGGCGAGACCATGAGCGAGCCGATGAAGATCAAACTGGACCGCACGGTGTGCGACGGATTCGGTATCTGCGCCAAACACGCGCCGGCGTACTTCTCGCTCGACGACTGGGATTACGCGTCATTGATCGGAGACGGAACGGTCGCCGAGGCCGACCGCGACGCGGTGACGCGAGCGCTGTGGGACTGCCCGGTGCACGCGATCACCGAGCTGCACGCCGCAAAGAAGCCGAGCAAGAGCTGATATGGACATCCCCGGCCGCCCCCTGCCGCAGTTGACCGCGCAGAACGAGTTCTTCTGGACCTCAGGATCCGACGGACAACTGCGTATCCAGAAGTGCAACAGCTGCGACTCGCTGATCCACCCCCCGGCGCCGGTGTGTCGGTACTGCCGCAAAACCAATCTCGGCGTGGCCGTGGTGTCGGGCAAGGCGACGCTCGCCGGCCTCAGCATCAACCACCGGTTCGGCTTTCCCGATCTTCCACCCCCGTACGTCGTGGCTGAGGTGGCGCTGATCGAAGACCCTCGAGTACGCCTGACCACCAACATCATCGAGGCTGACCCGGCCAGTCTGGCGATCGGCCAGCCCGTCGAGGTGCAGTTCCAGCAGGCCGACGACGTCTGGCTGCCGTTGTTCCGGCCGGCCACCGATCCCGATGCGCCGACGGCGCTGCCCCCCGATGCGATCCCGCCCGACCAGTTCTCGCGGCACGTCCGGCCGATGCTGACCACACAGAAGTTCGAGGACCATTCGGCGATCACCGGTATCGGCATGTCGACGATCGGGAGGCGGCAGATGGTGCCGCCGCTGGCGTTGACCATCGCCGCCTGCGAACAGGCAGTGGCTGACGCCGGACTGACCTACGACGACATCGACGGCCTGTCAACCTATCCGGGTCTGGATGTGGCGGGCATGGGTGAAGGTGGGGTCAGCGCACTCGAAGGTGCGCTCGGCTTGCGCCCCACCTGGATCAACGGTGGCATGGACACCTTCGGGCCGGGCGGCTCGGTGATCGCGGCGATGATGGCGGTCGCCACGGGGATGGCCCGCCACGTGCTGTGTTTCCGCACGTTGTGGGAAGCCACCTTCGGTCAGCTGATGAAGGAGGGCAAGATGTCACCTCCGATGGGTCGGCGTACGTCCAGTTGGCAGCACCCGTTCGGCGCCACCTCCGCGGCGCATGTGCTGGCACAGAACGCCAGTCGCCACTTCCACCGGTACGGCACCACCCGCGAGACACTCGGCTGGATCGCGCTCAATCAGCGCGCCAACGCCGCGCTGAACCCGACGGCCATCTACCGCGACCCGATGACCATGGACGACTATCTGTCGGCACGGATGATCACCACGCCGTTCGGCCTCTACGACTGCGACGTGCCCTGCGACGGGGCGGTCGCAGTCGTGGTATCGGCGATCGACGCCGCGCAGGACCTCCCCCACCGGCCCATCCGTTTCGAGGCGGTGGGCACCCAGATCATCGAGCGTCTCGACTGGGACCAGACCACACTGACCCATGAACCTCAGGTGCTCGGCCAGTCAGCGCACCTGTGGTCACGAACATCGTTGCGGGCCAAGGATGTCGACGTTGCCGAACTCTACGACGGGTTCACCTTCAACTGCCTGTCCTGGCTGGAGGGTCTCGGGTTCTGCGGAATCGGGGAAGCGAAGGAATTCCTCGACGGTGGCGCGGCGATCGCACGCGACGGAATCATCCCGGTCAACACGCACGGCGGCCAACTGTCACACGGACGCACCCACGGCATGGGGCTGGTGCACGAGGCCGTCACGCAGTTGCGCGGCGACGCCGGCGAGCGCCAGGTACCCGACGCCAAGGTTGCCGTGGTCAGCAGCGGCGGCTTGACTCCCAGCGGCGTGATGCTGCTGCGGTCCGACGCGTGAACGCCGCCGGCCCGCGCCCCCGCGTGGTCCTCGTCGACGGCGTGCCGATGTCGGGATTGGTTGCCGCTGTTCCCAATCCGCGCGCCATACTGGTCGCCGTACACGGCGGTGCGACGGCGTCGGTCTACTTCGACTGCCCGGGTCATCCCCGGTTGTCGCTGCTGCGCGCCGCCGCCGCACACGGTGTCACCGCGATCGCGCTGGATCGGCCCGGTTATGGCGCCTCGGCTCTGCACCAACAGCAGTTCGACGACCCCGATCGGCGGGTGGCATTCGCGTTCGGCGCGGTGGACATGATGCTCGCCGGCGTCGAGCGCGGGGCCGGCACGTTCCTGGTCGGCCATTCGGCCGGGTGTGAACTCGCGATCCGGATGGCTGTCGGAGAGCGCCGCGACGAGGTTCTCGGCCTCTCGATCGCCGGCACCGGGCTGCGGTACTGCGCCGAAGCGTTGGCCATCATCAAGGACGCCACTGTGACGTCGCGCCCCGCCGGCCTTCGCGACCTGCTATGGCAACCGACCGAGCTCTATCCGCCCGAGGTACTCACCGGCGCCCTGTCGGCGCCGGGGGTGCCCTACGAAGCGAAGGTCACCGCGAATTGGGCCCGGCGCGACTTCCCCGAACTGGCTGCCCGGGTCACCGCGCCGGTCCAGTTCAGCGTCGCCGAACACGAGAAAGTGTGGGAGTCCACGCCGCAGGCCAGTGCCGACATCCTTGCGCTGTTCACCGGCGCGCCGCGGGTCGACCTCAACGAAATGCCGGACAGCGGACACAATCTCAGCGTCGGACTGTCCGCCGAAACCTACCACCGGCAAGTGTTGGCACACCTCGACGAGTGCCTGAGTACTTCAGGCAGCGGGATCGACAAAAAAGAAGTGGAGGCCGGTTGATGCGGGTCGGATTCATCGGATTGGGGAGCCAGGGCGGTCCCATGGCGCGGCGGATCGCCGAGGGCGGGTTCGAGACCACGTTGTGGGCGCGACGTGCTGCCAGCCTGGAACCGTACGCCGACACCGCAGCGAAGTCGGCGTCGACTCCGGCCGAGCTCGGCGCGGCCAGCGACCTGGTCTGCCTGTGCGTGGTCGGTGACGACGACGTCCGCGAAGTTCTCTACGGCGACACCGGGGTACTGGCCGGTATGGCCGAGGGCGGGATCGTCGCCATTCACAGCACCGTCCATCCTGAAACCTGCCGTGAGATCGCCGACAAGGCGGCCGCGCAGGGAATTTCGGTCATCGATGCCCCGGTCAGCGGTGGCGGACCCGCGGTCGAGCAGGGGACGTTGCTGGTCATGGTCGGCGGAGACGAAGATGTCGCCGAGCGGTGTCGGCCGGTGTTCGCCACATACGCCGACCCGATCGTGCACCTCGGCCCGCTGGGTAGCGGACAGAACACCAAGATCCTCAACAACCTGTTGTTCAGCGCCAACCTGGGCAGCGCTGTCAGCACCCTGGAACTGGGCGAGTCCCTGGGGATCCCCCGCGACAAGCTCGTCGAAGTCCTCAACCGCGGTTCGGCCACCAGCAAGGCCGTCGGCAGCATCTCGATATTCGGCGGCACCCTCGACGGTCTTGCTCCGATAGCCGGTGCGCTGCTGCAGAAGGACGTCCGGCACGCGGCCAGTCTGGCAGCCGCGGCGGCAGCCCCGGAAGGGGCGGTGTTCACCGCCGCCGACGCCGCGCTGATCGCGATGGACCACGAGCGGTGAGCCGAGTCGGCTTCGTCGGTGCGGGCCGGATGGGCACGCCGATGGTCAGCCGCCTGGTTCACGCCGGCCACGATGTCCGCGTGCTCGGACGGAGCCAGGAAAAGCGCTCTGCCGTCGAGGAACTGGGGGCGACCGTGGTTGCCGACGTGGCCGCGGTCGCCGAGGGCGCCGATGTCGTCGTCGTCTGCGTGTTCACCGACGAGCAGGTCCGGGAAGTCTGCCTCGTTGACGGTCTGCTTGCGGCGATGTCGGCCGGTTCGGTGTTGGTGGTGCACACCACCGGTAGTCCGCGAACCGCTGAACTGCTCGCGTCAGAGGCGTCGGGAGTCGTTGTGGTGGACGCCCCGGTCAGCGGCGGACCGCATGACATCGAAGCCGGACGTATCACGCTGTTCGTCGGGGGCGACCACGACGCCGTGCAGCGCGTCCGGCCGGTGCTGGCGGCCTACGGAGAGCCGATCCTGCACACCGGCCAACTGGGCTCCGGCCAGTGGGTGAAGCTGCTCAACAACACGTTGCTGGTCGCGCAACTGGGGTTGTTGCGCGAAGCTGCCTCGTTCGGGGCGCGCGTCGGCGTCGACGAGGCCGCATTGATCAGCGCGGTCCGTCAGGGTAGCGGCGCCAGCATTGCCGCCGACCTGGTCGCGTCGCGGGAGTCGGTTCAGGACTTCATCGACTCCGTCGGCGAGTTCCTCGGCAAGGATGTCGCGGTCATCCGGGTCGTGGCCGCAGAGACGGGCAATGACCTGGGCATCCTGGAAAATCTGCTGGCGAAGGCCCTGCCTGCCGACTCTTCGGCGACCGGATGAATCGGCCAGATCACCGACCCGAATGTCGCTGTGCTGGCCCACCGAAACTGATAGCGTTACAGTTCATTCACTTCTCGTAAAGCACCGGCTGCAGCCCGCCGTGACGGAGGACATCATGACCGCGCCTGAACTCCGCTTCGATCCCGTTTCCCAGGATTACTTCGACAATCCCTACGACATCTACCGTCGGATGCGGGACGAGGCTCCCCTCTACTACGACGCGGAAGGGGACTTTTATGCGTTGACCCGGCACGCCGACGTCGCCGCGGCGCTCAAGGATCATGACGCCTTCTCGTCGTCGCGCGGCTGCGACCTGGCGATGGTGCGCTCCGAGGAAGGGCCGCAGAAGTCGATCATCTTCATGGACCCGCCCGAGCACCGACACATGCGCAGCCTGCTCAACAAGGCGTTCACACCGCGCGCCATCCAGTCGCAGCGCGAAACCGTCATCGAGCTCGTCGAGCACTACCTGTCGAAAGTGGATCCGGACAACTTCGACGTGGTGCAGGATTTTTCGGGACCGTTCCCGGTCGAGGTGATCACTCGGATGGCCGGGGTACCTGAAGAGTTCCGCCAGCAGGTGCGGCACTGGATCGACAAGGGCCTGGAACGAAAGCCCGGCCAGCTCGAGTGGTCCGAAGAGAACATGCAAGCCAACATCGACTCGGGTGTCTACTACTACGGCCTGGTGCAGGAACGGCGGCGCAACCCGCAGGACGACATGATCAGCCGGTTGATCGCCGCAGAGATCCCGACCGAGAACGGCGAGACGCGCCGACTCGATGACATCGAGATCACCGGGTTCACCTCGCTGCTGGGCGGGGCAGGCGCCGAAACCGTCACCAAACTGGTCGGCAGCGCGGTCGTGGAGTTCGCCCGCCACCCCGAGCAGTGGCAACTGCTGCTCGATGACCGCAGCCTGGTTCCCGCCGCCGTCGAGGAACTGCTGCGCTACGTCGGTCCGGTGCAGTACAACGTGCGCTACACCCTCAAAGAGGCGCACGTGCCCAGCGGCACCATCCCCGCAGGCAAACCGGTTTTCCTGCTCCAGGCGGCCGCCAACCGCGACCCGCGGGCCTTCGACGACGCCGAGACCTTCGACATCACCCGCGACCGTACACAGGCGCAGAATCTCGGACTCGGCTACGGCATTCACAGCTGTCTCGGCGCGGCACTGGCCCGGCTGGAAACCCAGATCGCGCTCGAGCACCTGCTCGACTTCATGCCCCGCTACGAGGTCGATTTCGACGGTTTGGAGAAGGTGCACATGCAGAACGTGGCGGGCTACCACCATGTGCCGGTGAAGGTGTTGCGATGATCATTCCCGTGAACGAGGAGCAGCTGCAGTGACTCAGAAGATCGTTGTCGATTTCGGGCTTTGCGAGGCCAACGGGGTGTGCATGGGCATCATCCCCGAGGTTTTCGACCTCGACGACGACGATTACCTGCACGTGCTTCAGGAGGACGTGACGCCGGAGAACGAGCAGCAGGTCCAGGAAGCTGTGCGCCAGTGCCCGCGTCAGGCGATCACGATCGAAGACGCGTGACATCAACTGAGCTCGTCTTCGACCCGTTCTCGGAAGAATTCTTCAACGGTGCGTGGGAGATCTACCGGCGGATGCGGGCAGAGGCACCGGTGTACTACAACGCCGAATACGACTTCTACGCGCTGTCGCGGCACGAGGATGTCGCGGCGGCCTACAAGGACTTCGAGACTTATTCCTCGGCTTACGGTCTTGACCTTTCCACGGTCCGGTCCGACGAGCCGGTGCCGGCGAAGATGATCATCATGATGGACCCGCCTGAGCATCGACAGATGCGCAGCCTGGTCAACAAGGTCTTTACTCCGCGAGCCATCGAGGCGTTGCGCCCCATGGTCACCGAAACCATCGACCGTTACCTTTCCCGGGTCGACCCCGACGGGTTCGACGTCGTACAGGACTTCTCCGCTCTGTTCCCGGTTCAGGTGATCACCCAGATGCTGGGCGTGCCGGAGGAGCACCGCCAACAGGTCGGTGAATGGGTGGACATCTCGCTGCGCCGCGAACCCGGTCAGATCGACATGTCCGAAGAAGGCATGCAGGCCGTCGGGGAGCTGATGGGGCTCTACTACAGCCTCATCCAGCAGCGTCGGGCCGAACCCCGCGACGACATGTTCAGTCGGCTGATCGCCGCCGAGATCACCCGGGAGGACGGCGAGAAGGAGTCACTGGACGATTTCGAGATCGCCGGCTTCGCCACCCTTCTCGGTGGCGCCGGAGCCGAGACCGTGACCAAGCTGATCGGCAACGCGGCGGTGACTTTCGCCCGCCACCCGCAGCAGTGGCAGAAGCTGCTTGATGACCGCACCAAGGTTCCCGCCGCAGTCGAGGAGTTGCTGCGTTACGAAGCGCCGAACCAGTACAACGTGCGGCGGTCGATGAAAGACGTGGAACTGCACGGGGTCACGATTCCCGCGGGCAAGCCGGTGTTCCTGCTCGCCGGTTCGGCGAACCGGGATCCCGACGCCTTCACCGATGCCGACACCTTCGACATCGAGCGCGACCGGACCCAAGCGCAGAATCTCGGATTCGGTTACGGCGTGCACAGCTGCCTGGGCGCGGCATTGGCGCGTATGGAGAGCGCGATCGCGCTCGAGCGATTGCTCGATTTCATGCCGCGCTACGAAGTGCAGTGGGACCAATGCCGGCGGGTCGCGGCGCAGAACGTCGCGGGCTGGTCACACGTCCCGGTCCGGGTACTCGGCTAGCCGGACCGTCAGAGGCCGGCGACGATGACTCCGTGGCAGTCGGCCGCAGCCTGGCGCAGCTTCGCGGCGGCCTGGTACTCGTCGGAGTAATACCACTCTTTGGCGGCTTCCACGCTCTCGAACTCGAGCAGTACCGTCTGGGTACCGTGCCACTGCCCCTCCAGGGTTTCGGCCGGCGGGCCGAACGCGAGGATCGTGGCGTTGCCCATCGTCTGGCCGGCCAGTTTGGCGTACTCGCCCATTCCGGCCGGGTCCTTGATGTCCTCGGTGATGATCACATAGCCCTTGGCCACTGGTATCTCTCCTACTCTCAATCGATTTCGCGGATCGCCCGTTCCGGACAGTTGTCGATGGCCTCACGGGCGGCATCCTCTAGTCCCGGCGGCACCGTCTCCGGGTCGGCGACGGCCCAGCCGTCGTCGGTCATCTGGAAGACCTCCGGGCACAGCGTCAGGCACATTCCGTGGCCGGCACAACGATCTTCGTCGACCAGGACCTTCATCGGATGTCGAACTCCAGATGCAGTTCGGTCAGACCGCGCAAGATGTAGGTCGGAATATACTGATACTTCCGGTTTCCCGCGGGACCATGTGCGCTCTCCGAGATGCGGATGTCGGTGGTGCGGTCCAGCAGCCGCTCGAGGCCGACGCGTGTCTCGGCGCGGGCCAGCGGCGCCCCCGGGCAGCTGTGGATGCCGCGACCGAAGGCGAGGTGCTGACGCGCATTCTTCCGTTCCGGATCGAAGGTGTCGGGATCCTCGAAACGCCGCGGATCACGGTTGGCCGCCCCGTTGATGACCATGACGGTGCAACCGGCCGGCAGCTGTTGGTCACCGACGGTGGTGGGCACCCGCGACAGCCGGAAGTCACCCTTGACCGGGCTCTCGATACGCAGGCACTCCTCGATGAAATTCGGTAGCAGACTGCGGTCTTCGCGCAGTCTGGCCTGAACCTCGGGCTGATCGCCGATGACCTTCAGCGCGGTCGAGAGCAGACGCACGGTGGTTTCCTGGCCGGCGGAGAACACGTTGGTGGCCACCCGGACGACGTCGCCCACCTCCGGCATGGTCCCGTCGGGGAACGTCGCCGTCGCCAGACCGGTCAACACGTCGTCGCGGGGTTGCGCGCGGCGCTCCTCGACGTACTCGGCGAACACGTCGTAGAGGTACTCCAGCGGCGTCTTGGTCAAGGTCTTGTCGGCATTGCCCAGACCACTGCCGTGCGTCCCGCGCGCCAGCCGATCGAGCAGGTCAGCGCGGTCTTCGTCCGGCACGCCGAGCAGATCGGCGATCACCCGCAGCGTGAACGGACCCGCAAACCCTTTGATGAACTCCCCTTTGCCCGGCGCCAGGAAGTCATCGAGGATCTCGTCGGCGAGGCCCCACATCGCGTCCTCGTTTTCTTTGAGGCGCTTGGGCGTGATCAGCCGCATCAGCAGAGCACGGTGGTTGGTATGAGTCGGCGGGTCCAGCGTGGGCAACTGGTCGCTGAACGGGATTTCATCACGGTGCTGGGTGATCAGTTCGGTGATGTCGTCGCCCTCGCGCCCCTCCAGGGAGACCGGGAAGCCCGGGAACGGACCGGTGACCGAGATGCACGACGAGAACGAGTCAGCGTCGTTGTAGACGTCGACGGCCTCTTGCCAACCGGTCACCATCGTGACGCCGTAATGGTTTTCCCGAGCAACCGGGCACTTGTCGCGTAATGCCTGGTAGAACGTGTACGGGTCATCCGTCAGGCGACTGTCCCGGAAGAAGTCGACCGTGGTGAGGTCTTCAGCCATGCGCGCTCCGTTTCACCGGTCTCTTTCAATGAGAACGTTATTCTCATCTTTGCGTATCAGGTTTTCATACTGGTCGCGTGCCGTCAACGAGGACCACGGTCAGTCGTGCTCGGGTTGCACGCGCAGCGCATCGACCGCGACAGGCGAGCGACTGGTAACACCCGACGGTGAACAGCAGGTCGAGCAGCTGCCGCCTCCGGCGCGGATGTGGTCGCGATGCGCGGCATTGAGGCCCGCGCGCTCAGCGATCGGGATGTGGTGCTCTTACAGGTAGCACAGTCGCGCAGGTGCACCCAGCGGCGGCGCGTGGCCGGCTCTCTGGAACAGGGAGTGCATGCGGGTGCGCGCATCGTGGCCTGCAACTGGCAGCCGCGATCCGCACCGGCACCTTCGACGTCCACCAGGACTACCCGATGGGTCCGTTCGCGCCGCTCGGCGGCGTCAGGCCGGCGGCTACGGCCGTGAACTGGGCGCCGAAAGCATCGATGGCTACATCGAGACGACATCGGTGGCGATAGCCGCGCATCAAGCCTCGTCTTCGATGCCGAACGTCTCGATCGCCATCGCGAGTGTCGCGTAACCCCCAGCCGTGAACACCAGATCCATCAGCTGCTGCTCGTCGAGGTATTCAGAAAGCCTGAGCCATGTGTCGTCGGTGACAACCGTGCCGGAGTGTAGTTCGTCAACGACGACGAGCACTGTCGAGTCGAGCTCGCCTGGCAGTACACCGGACCTGATGCCGCCCAACTCGTCGTCGGACAGGCCGGCCCGTTTGGCCAGTGGCACGTGGTGATTCCACAAATACTCCGAGCCGCGGCACACCGCCGTGCGCAGAACAACAGTCTCGGTGATCCGCTTCGGCAGGGTCGTCGTCATTAGCAGGTGCATGTTGAAGGTCAGGTACGCCTTCGTCAGCCGGGGATGGCGCGCGAACGTGGCGAGCATGTTGCCGACCTTGCCCGGCTGCGCCCGCTCCGGCGGCATCATCACCGAGAGCGCCCGAATCACGTCGTCATTCCACCGGTCGGCAGGCAGCGGCGTCAGCCTCATTTCAGACAGCTGCCCAGATCGATCGGCATCGAGACCCCGGTGACATACCGGGAGTCGTCGGACGCGAAGAACATCACCGCGTTGGTGATGTCCTCGACTTCGACCCACGGCCGGGGCATGCTGTGGAACATCTGGCAGATCGGCGCGATGTCGTCTGGACCCGGGTGTTCCAGATCGGGACGGAAGAGCCGGAATGTCTCATCGTTCATCACCATGGGTGAGTTGACGTGCGTCGGATGCACGCTGTTGACCCGGATCATGTGTGGTGCAAGTTCGACCGCACACGATCGCATCAGCCCTACGACGCCGTGCTTGGCCGAAACATACTGGCTCATCTGGGGATACGCCTTCATTCCTGCCACCGAGCTCGTCAGCACGATCGATCCGCCGCGCCCCCCTGCGACGATGTGCGGGATGCCGGCCTTCACCGTCTTCCACACTCCAGTGAGATTGATGTCCATCATCGTCTGCCACACGGCCTCGTCCAATGTCTCGACGGTCTGTCCGCCGTTGCCGATGCCGGCGTTGGCCAGGATGATGTCGAGCCGGCCCAGTTCGGCGACACCGCGGTCGACGACCGCCTTCATCGCGTCGAAGTCGCGGACGTCGACCTCCTCGGCGACGATGCGCCTGCCTAAGGCTTCCACGCGGTCCTTGGTCTCCAGCAGATCACCCGGCGTCGCCATCTCGAGCTGCACGTGGTCGACGTTCTTGCAGACGTCGATGGCGATGATGTCGGCGCCTTCCTCGGCGAGCCTGATTGCGTGACTCCGCCCCTGCCCCCGGGCGGCGCCCGTGACGAAAGCGACCTTGCCTTCAACCCGTCCAGTCATCTGTACACCTCCGCAGGCATGCTGTCCCATCCACGAACCGCTGACGACGACGAAAAGACCGCCGCGTCGAGGTCGACCTCCCAATCGGGGAATCGGTTCAAAATTTCCTCCAGTGCGATACGGCCTTCGAGCCGCGCCAGTGCATTGCCCAGGCAGTAGTGGGCGCCTACGCCGAAGGTCAGATGCTGTCGCGGAGATCGAGTGATGTCGAATTCTTCTGCATCGTTGCCGAATCGGCGTTCGTCGCGGTTGGCGGCACCGATCAGTGTG
Source organism: Mycobacterium sp. SMC-4 (assembly GCF_025263265.1). Classification (NCBI taxonomy): domain Bacteria; kingdom Bacillati; phylum Actinomycetota; class Actinomycetes; order Mycobacteriales; family Mycobacteriaceae; genus Mycobacterium; species Mycobacterium sp. SMC-4. The sequence continues at coordinate 3,752,174 of NZ_CP079869.1, forward strand.
AGGATCGCGCTGCCCTCCGGCACCGTGGTTCCGTAGAAGTCGACATCGCGGGTCACGTAGCGCGCGGCCTGCAGTGCGGGCGGCTCATAGCGCAGGATCTCCTCGATCGCCCCCGGCAACAGTGACCTGTCGGCGGCGAGGTTGCGCCGCTGGTCGGCGTGCTCGGATAGCAGCTTGCCCGACCAGCCGATGAGCCGCGTCGTCGTCTCCGCGCCGGCCACTGCGACGACGTTCATGAACATCAGCAGCTCGTCGCGCCGTAGCCTGCGTGTCGCGCCGGTCTCGTCTTCGAATTCGGCGTTGAGCAGTTCGGTGGTCAGGTCGTCGGCGGGATGGTCGATGCGCCAGTCGATGAAGTCGGCGAACACCTGGCCGTCGGTGAGCCCGCCGTCCGGATTGTCGGTCATCTGTCCACCGCGTTCGGTGCGCACATGCCGGTCGCCGTCTTCCTGCACCCGGCGCTGATAGTCCTCCGGTATCCCGAACAGCATGCCGACCACACGCAAGGGCATCACCGCGCCGAGATCTCTCACGAAGTCGAAGCGGTTGCCGCCGGCCACCGGATCCAGACATTTCTGGGTGAACTCGCGGATCTTCGGCTCCAGCGCGTTGATCTTGCGCGGGGTGAAGGCGCGCGCCAGCAATCCGCGATGGATGTCGTGAATCGGCGGATCTTCGAAGAGGAGCAGTCCGGGCGGAATCTCCATGCCGGACTTGATGATCTCCAGAACGACCCCGCGGGCGGAGCTGAAGCCACGGTGGTCGACCAGCGTGCGGTTCACGTCGTCGAACCGGCTCAGCGCATAAAAGTCATGGGTCTCGTTGTAGTACAACGGCGCTTCGTCACGTAACCGCTTGAACATCGGATACGGATCGGAGTTGAGATCCGCGTGCCACGGGTCGTAATACAGCTCGCCGGTCGTGCTGGCCGTCATCGTTTGACCCCTCTCTCGACTGTGGTCAGAACGTGATGCTGTGCTTCTCGAAATGCCGGGCCAGCGCCTGCATGTACCCGTCGCCGTGGAACGGTCCCCTGGCACCGATCGCGGCCTCCAGGAAGGGGCCGTACTCCTCGTCGTTGACATAGGTGGACCAGTGCACGATCTGGCATTCCTCGTTGGTCTCGACGAAACTGATGGAGTAGAAGCCCATCGTCTCGCCCGTGTTCACGTTGGTGCCCTCCCAGCGGTAGCGCTGGACGAACCCGTTCTCCGCAGGCCACACCTTGAAGTCGACGGGCTTCCAGTCGGGGAACGTCACACCGTAGGCCTTCGCCTCGATCGTCGCGGCGGTGTCCCAGTGGGTTGCGACGTCCTTGAGCACCAGTTCCTGCTCGGCGACGAAGTAGGGCGAGGTGTAGACGGCGTCGTCGGTGAATTCCCATTCGTCGTAGCTCTCGCCTTCCTGCACTTTTTGCAGGACGTACTTGTCGCGGTAACTCTCGGCCATCCGGCGGTGTTTGGCGATCCGATCCACTAAATCCATTGACAGTCAATTCCTTTCACGATCAATTGGGGACCGATTGAGCGAAAAGCGATGACGGCGCCCCTACGCGCCTGCCACTTGAATATACAGTGTTGTATTCCAGATGCAATAATGAATGTTTTTCGGAGGCGGGGTGGGACACCGACCGCCGACCGGTGTTGGGAGAATGGCGAGATGGCGGAACGCTGGACGAGACAGCGACGGGTCGAGCACACCCGTTCGCTGCTGCTGGACGCCGCCGAGGAAGTCGTCGCACGGCAAGGCTTCGGCGCCGCGGCGCTGGAGGTGATCGCCGACGCGGCCGGGTACACGCGCGGCGCCATCTATTCGCATTTCGGCACCAAAGAGGAGCTGTTCCTCGCGGTGATGGAGCGCCAACTGCAGAGATTCCTGGACGGTTTCACCGACATCGTCGAGTCGTTCCAATCACTCGACGAGATGGATGTCGACAAACTCGCCGAGCGGTGGCGGGAGTTGACGATCGGGAATCCGGACCGCGCCGCGCTGGGGTACGAATTCACACTGTTTCTGGTGCGCAACCCCGAGGCGCGGGCCAGGGTCGCCGAGCAACGGCGCCAGACCGCCGATTCCCTGGCCGAGTACATCACCAGCCACGTCGAGAAGATCGGTGGCCGGATGCGCATTCCCGCATCCACCCTCGCCCGAGTTCTCATCGCGACCAACGAGGGCGTCACACTGGGCAGCTACGTCGACGGCCAGGATCTGTCCCGGCCGTTCCTGGAAATGATCCTCGCCAACGTCGAGCCGGCCGGCTAGTCCTGTGAGATGTCGACGCCCTCATAGCCTTTGAGCAGGTCTGGAGACGGAAGTTCCATCTGCAGGTAGACGTCGATGCGACGCACTTTGCCCTCCGCGGTGAACTCGTACACCGACAGCGAGTTGACCACACTGTGAAAGTCACCGACCGAGCTGCGCTCTTCGAGTTCCAGGAAGACGACGCCGTCTTTTTCGGTCACCCGCTTGAAGGTGCAGTCCCAGTCGGCGTTGGGCGCCCAGTTGGTCAGGAACGCGGCATAGCCGTCCCAGTCCATGACTTCCTTGAAGTTTCCGACACGGACGAACTCCTCCACAGCGATCAGCTCTCGCAGGGGGTTCCAGCTCTCGACGGAGAATCCCGGCCCCTTGGCGCTGTCGACGATCCGCTTGGTCGCGATCGCATACTCCAACACCGTTCTGGCGTTTCCGAGATGCTGTTCAGCGATTTCCTGCAAGCTCACGGCTCCACGCCCTGCGCGGCACCGAGGTAGCGGTCGACGACGGAGTGATAGTGGGCGATCACCACCTCTTCTTTCACCAACGACATGTGCTCGAGTTGTTTGTTCCGCAGCCCCAACTGCTGTCGCGGCATCTGCTCGTAATCCTGTTTCAGCGCGGTGAAGTACTTGTATTCGCCTGGCTCCGTCACGTCGATGCGTGGGGCGCGCAGCGCTGCTTTGTACTCCTCGGGCAGCCACATCACGCTGATGATGTGCCAGTAGCACTTATTGGGGTCGCCACTCTCGTGCGGTTGGGCGAGGATGACCGTTGCCTCGCCGGCCCGCACGGTCATGAAGAAGTTCGGGAACAGCACCCACCCGTGGTTGTCGCTCATCTGGGCATCGGTCAGCGCACTGACATCGAAGCCCATGCCGGTCAGCGTCTCCCGGGTCGCCCTCTGCAACAACGTTCTGGGGGTCACACCGTCGGGCAGCTTCAATTCGCCATCGTCATCGCGGTATTCGGCCACCAGCTCCTGGAAACGGGGCAGCACGGCCGTCACCGACGGGAACGTTTCGGGCAGACTCATGATGCCTTCGAGCTGCTCCTCCAACCCGTACGCCTTGCCCGCCACCTCGAACGGTGCGCACGAGACGCTGTGCTTGTCGAAGAACTTATAGCGGGTGGTACTCGGATCGATCATGATCACCTGCAGCAGCTGCGGGTGGATTCCGGAAATGTGGTAGCCCTCCTCAAAGGCGTCCATCACCACCTTCCAGTTGCAGTTCAGCGCTTCCCGTACATCGAGGACTGTGTCCATCTCCTCAAGGTGATACGGGGTGAGGAGGTCGACGACCTCCTGTCCCAGAAACTCCGCCAATGGCGCAGCCTGCGGGTCCGGGTTGACAAAGATGAAGCCGGCGAAGCATTCGACCGAGATCGGGAAGAGACCGAGCCCCTCCTTGTCAAGTGCGGTCAGGACGTTCTCTTTTTCCCGCAGCACACCTTTGAGGCGACCCTCGTGGTCGTAGGACCACAAGTGGTATTGGCAGAGCAAGCCGCGCTTGGCATTGCCCCTGCCGATGCACAGCTTGTTACCGCGGTGCCTGCAGGCGTTGACGAATCCGCGGATCTGACCGTCCTTGCCACGCACCAGGAGGAAGGACTGGTCAAGCAACTGATACTCCATCCAGTCGCCGACCTCCGGCAGTTCGGATGCCCGCCCCGCGACCTGCCATACGCGTAGCCAGATGCTCTCGTGCTCACGCTGGACGTAGTCCGGATCGGTGTACCGGTCCGTGGTGATGTCCATGCGGAACCGGCTGAGGTCGATGTCCTCAAGACCCATGCCGGTGTCGAACCACTCCCCGGGGCGTACTGGCTGTGTCGTGGTCATGACGCGATCACTCCCGTGTGTTTGGTGATGCCGACTACGACTATACATAGTCGTATCTCATATACAACGATGTATTTTGATGCGAGTAGGCACCCGCGAGGATGAACGTGGTTGACAACGCGCGATTTTGCGCCTGCTCGTCGGATGCGGGGGGCGATAATGAGCTGGCGCCAGCGTTCGGCGATCTCATCGGGCTCCGGCCGTCATACACGAATAAGACCGAGCCGAGCATCGCGACCTGTGCACCGTCAGAGGGCAGCCAGTCCTGGATCTGCTTGAGAACCTCGCCGCGATCGCACATCTGAAACTGGACCGGCGCGCCGACCACCTCGCCGAGGAAAGAGATAGTTAGACAAACGTCAACGATGTACTTCCTGGTATACCGTTGTTACAGTCTGACTATGGGAAAAGCCGGGCTGCATGAGCGAGTTGACAGTAGTCAGCGCCGGGCTTCATACCAGCGCGCCCGCTCGCACGAGACCAAGCGCGGTCTCGTGCAGGCAGCCATGGCCCTGTGGCGCACCAACGGCTACGCGAGGACCACAGTGGCCGACATCTGTCGGGCGGCCGGAGTCTCGCGGGCACTGTTCTACTTCTACTTCCCGGCCAAGGAGGACATCCTCTTCGAGGTGGGTTTGCTGTCGACCCGTGCGGCACGCCAGAAGGTGCACTCCCTGCTGCGCGCCGACTACGACGTCGAATCCGTCATCGGCGAGGCGCTGCGCAGCCTCGAACGGTCGATGGCACGTAATCCACCCGAGCTGGTCGTGGAGACGATCCTGCAGGGTTACCGGCACGAGCACCGAATTCTCGCCGGCGAGGCAGCGCAGAACCCCGATGCGGACATGTTCGGTGAGCTCTTCGAACAAGCCTGCCGTGACGGCAAGTTGAGCGCAAAGGTGGATGTCGCTCGATTGTCCCGGCTGGCCGGCACGCTTGTCAGCGAGGGCGTTCGGCACTGGGCCGGCGGCAGTTTCGGACGCCGATCGTTCGCCGATGTCGTCACCGCCGACATCGGCGCGCTGATCGCCGGGTTCGACAGCAGATCTCGATCATGACCGCACCAGCGCCTGTCCACTGCATCCGAGAGGAGACCCACGATGGCGTGGGATTTCGACACCGATCCCGAATACCAGCAGCTGCTCGACTGGGCTGACGAGTTCGTCCGAGAAGAAGTCGAACCACTCGACCTCGCGTTCCCGCACCAGCAGTTCGTCCCGCTGGATGCCCACCGCCGCAAAGTGATCGATCCACTCAAGGAGGCGGTCCGCCAACGCGGCCTGTGGGCCACCCATCTGAGCCCCGAGTTGGGCGGACAGGGCTACGGACAGCTCAAGTTGGCTCTGCTCAACGAGATTCTCGGCCGTTCGCAGTGGGCGCCGATCATTTTCGGGTGCCAGGCCCCCGACACGGGCAACGCCGAGATCATCGCGCACTACGGCACCGAAGATCAGCAGCAGCGTTACCTGCGCCCGCTGCTCGACGGCGAGATGTTCTCGTGTTACTCGATGACTGAGCCGCACGCCGGGGCGGATCCCACGCTGTTCACCACCACTGCCGTGCGTGAGGGCGACGAGTGGGTGATCAACGGGTGGAAGTTCTTCTCCTCCAACGCCAGAACGGCATCATTCCTGATCGTCATGGTGGTGACCAATACAGAGGTCAGTGCTTATCAGGGCATGTCGATGTTCCTGGTGCCCACGGACACACCCGGGGTCAACATCGTGCGCAACGTCGGGCTGTACGGTGAGCGCGACGACGAGGGATCTCATGCGCTGATCCACTACGACAATGTGCGAGTGCCGGCTGACGCGCTGCTCGGCGGCGAGGGTCAGGCGTTCGTGATCGCGCAGACCCGGCTCGGCGGCGGGCGTATCCACCACGCGATGCGCACCATCGGGCTCTCGAAGAGGGCGCTCGACATGATGTGTGAGCGGGCGTTGAGCCGGCAAACCCAGGGCAGCCGACTCTCTGACAAACAGTTTGTCCAGGGTTACATTGCCGACTCCTACGCCCAGCTGCTGCAGTTCCGTCTCATGGTGCTCTACACCGCGTGGGAGATCGACAAGTACAACGACTACAAGAAGGTCCGCAAGGACATCGCCGCGGTCAAGGTGGTGATGCCCACCGTGCTGCACGACATCGCGTGGCGCGCCATGCAGGTGCACGGCGCGTTGGGCGTATCCAACGAGATGCCGTTCCTCGGCATGGTCACCGGGGCGGCCGTGATGGGGTTGGCCGATGGGCCGACCGAGGTGCACAAGGCCACGGTGGCCAAACAAGTGTTGCGCGATTATGAGCCCAATCCCGACACCTGGCCCAGCGAGTGGATACCGGCCAAGCGGGACGAAGCTCGGGCCAAGTTCGCTGCGTACCTGGAAAACGAACTGGGGAATCTGTGACGCGATCACATTCTGCTCATCACGAGCGCCCCCTGGACACCGCCCGGCTGTCGGCCTGGATGGATGACGCGGGGCTGCCCGGCCGGGGTGCACCACTGCACACCCGGTACCTGTCCGGTGGAACGCAGAACGTCATCTACGAACTGCGCCGGGGTGAGCACCGGTGCGTGCTGCGGATGCCGCCACCGGAGGCTCCGCCGGATCGCGACAAGGGCATCCTGCGAGAGTGGCGCATCATCGAAGCCCTCGAGGGCACCGAGGTGCCGCACACCGAGGCCGTCGGAGTGTGCCCGGACGGGTCGGTGCTCGGCCGGCCCTTCTATCTGATGGGCTTCGTCGACGGGTGGTCGCCGATGGACACTCACGCCCGATGGCCCGAACCGTTTGACAGTGATCTGTCCGCGCGACCGGAGCTCAGTTATCAACTCGCCGAGGGCATTGCCTTGCTGTCGAGAGTCGACTGGAAAGCCCGGGGATTGCACGATCTCGGCCGACCCGAGGGATTCCACGAACGCCAGGTCGACCGGTGGACCGCGTTCTTCGAACGCATCAAAGGCCGCGAGATCGACGGTCTCCACACCGCCACCGCGTGGCTGCGCTCGCATCGTCCCTTGGACTTCGTCCCGGGTCTGATGCACGGCGACTATCAGTTCGCCAATGTGATGTACCAGCACGGCGCCCCGGCCCGGCTCGCGGCGATCGTCGACTGGGAGATGGGAACCGTCGGCGACCCGAAACTCGATCTGGGCTGGATGGTGCAGAGCTGGCCCGACGACACGGCTGCGCCGACGGAGTCGGAGATGAGCTACGTGGACATGCGGGGGATGCCATCCCGCGACGAGGTCGTCGCGCACTATGCGACGGTGTCGGGCCGTCAGGTCGACGATCTGGACTATTACCTGGTGCTGGCCAAGTGGAAGTTGGCGATCGTGCTCGAGCAGGGTTTTCAGCGCGCGGGTGACGATCAGAAACTGCTGGCGTACGGCCCGGTCATCGTCGAGTTGATGCGCTCGGCGGCCGATCTCGCCGAGTCCAGCGACTACCACTGATGCGCGCGGCCATCTGCCCTGCCTACGGGCCGCCCGAGGTGGTCGAAGTGGGGCAACTGCCGGCACCGCGCCTCGAAGACGATCAGGTCCGGGTCCGAGTAGGGGCCGCCGCGGTGAACTTTCCCGACGTGCTCCTGATCGCCGACAGATACCAGATCAGTGTGCCGCCTCCGTTTGTTCCGGGCAGCGAGTTCTCCGGCACAGTCATCGAAATCGGGTGTCGGGCAGCCGGATTCGCACTCGGTGACCGTGTCACCGGAATCGGGCTGCACGGCGCCTTCGCCGAAGAAGTTGTCCAACCGGTCACCGGACTGACCCTCGTTCCCGCCGGTATCGACGATCGCAGCGCTGCGGCCTTCGGGGTGGCCTACCGCACGGCCTATCACGCACTACGATCAGTCGTCCGGGTGCGCGCCGGCGACGACATTGTGGTGCTCGGCGCCGGCGGCGGGGTGGGGTTGGCGACAGTCGCACTCGGCTCCCTGCTTGGTGCGGCGGTCACCGCAGTGGCCTCCTCAACCGAAAAGTTGGACATGGCTTGTCGTAACGGCGCACAGCAGGTGATCAACCATCGCGACGGTGACCTTCGCCAAGCTCTCAAGCTCGCGCTACCCGACGGCGCACACGCGGTCATCGACCCGGTTGGTGGCGCACTGGCCGAACCGGCCCTACGGTCTCTGCGGCGCGGCGGCAAGTTCGTCACCGTCGGGTTCGCCTCGGGTGACATCCCGGCCATCCCGCTGAACCTGGTGCTGGTCAAGGGCGTCCAGGTGCTCGGGTTTCACATGGCCGATATTGCCCCCGACGAGTTCTCACGCAACGAGGGCGAACTTCGCGAGCTGCTGGCGAGCGGGCGCGTTCGGCCGCACATCGGTGCGGTGTACCCGCTGGAGCAGACGGCTGCCGCACTCACCCACGTCGCTGAGGGCCGGGCGATCGGCAAAGTCGTCATCGATCTACGTCGGTAGCGACAACCCGACGGCCGCCTCAGCTGGCCGGAACCAGATCGGCCGCCACCGATGCCAGCATCCCGCAACGGAAGGTCTCGGTGCGAGCCACCGAGTCGACCACAGCGCCCTGTGCCGCGGCCAGGGCGCTGGATTTGAAGGCCCGGGCCGCAGCGCTGAGGTGGTGCTGCGCCGAATCGACGCTGGGACCGATCTCTTCGGGTACGTCCTCACCCCACACGGTCACCTCGGTCGCACCCTGGTCCAGCGCCTTGCGCACATGCGCCAACACGCGGGGGTCCCGGTCGAACACGTCGGCAGCGACGGCGACGGTCTGCGGGTGGGGCCGCTCCTCCCACGCGGCGAGCACCGACTCGAGGTCGAGGGTATGGGCACCCAGAATGTGCAGCGGCCGCACATCTTCGTCGCTGCCGAGCAATACGGTGACGTCCCATCCAGCCATCACCCGGTCATAGATCCAGCCACCGGCGTACCGCACCGCGTCCAGAACTGTCGGGGCGACAACATCCAGCCGGTACCTCATGTCTGGGTCTGCGGCGCCAGTTCGCGCCCCAGCGACTCCGCGTACTCCTTGAACACCTCGGCCAACTGAATCGAGGGATCGAGTAACCATAGGGTCTCCATTCCATAGGTGAAGGCCAGTATCTCCACTGCCTTGCTGGCACCGTCGACATCGGAGCGGTACTTGCCACTGTGTTGTCCGCGCTCGATGATCGAGGTGATGATTTCGACCGCTGCCCGGTAGCGGTTGCGCAGTCGGTTGTGCAGCGGCGCGTCGGGGGCGATGTTCTCGACCAGCAGCACGGTGAACGTGCCGACCAACTCGGGAGCTCGCTCGAACCGCTCGGGGACCCGGCTCAGTTCGGTCACGAGGTCGCCGGACCGGTAATCGGCGTGCAACGCGTCGTCCGCGTCACGCGCGTCGAGAACCGCGTTGAGCAATTGTTCTTTGGACTCGAAGTGATGAAGCAGTCCGGCCGGTGTCACTCCGGCTTCTTTGGCTATCTGCGCAAGCGAGGTGTTTCGCCAGCCATTGCGGGCCAACAATCGCTCGGCCACGCCCAGGATGCGCTGTCGGCGGTCCTCTCCCTTGGCGAGGAGAGATTCGTACCGCCGGGCGACCGCCGGCTCCGGAACTGACACGTCGCTCCCTTTTCGACAGCTGAGACAACCAACCTTCTGAACACACAGTAGGTAGGTTGCTCCGGTGTGACAAGGGTCTCAGTGAGGTTTGTTTTTGACAGGCGTCTCACCTGGGCGTTCGCGGACAACCGGAACCGATCGGTTGGTGTTGCCGCTACAGCCCGAGAGACTTGGCGATGATCACTTTCATCACTTCGCTGGTGCCGGCATAGATCCGCGCCACCCGCGCATCGGTGTACAACCGGGCGATCGGATACTCCATCATGTAGCCGTAGCCGCCGAAGAGCTGCAGACAACGGTCGACAACGCGTTGCTGCATCTCGGTGCAGAACAGCTTGACCCTGGCCGCGTCTGCGCCGGAGAGTTCTTCGTCGACGTGTAGCGCGACCGCTCGGTCGAGCATCGCCTGAGCCGCCTCGACTTCGGTCGAGCAGGCGGCGAGTTCGAACTTGGTGTTCTGGAACGAGGCCACCGGCGTACCGAAAGCTTTTCGGCTTTGTGTGTAATCGATCGCGGCAGCGATGGCCGAGCGGGCCTGCGCGACCGAGCCGACCGCCACGGTCAGCCGTTCCTGCGGCAGATTGTGACCCAGATAGGCGAATGCGTCATCGACCTCACCGAGCACATTGGCGGCCGGCACCCGCACGTCGACGAACGACAACTCGGCGGTGTCCTGGACCTTGCAGCCCATCTTCTCCAGCTCCCGGCCCCGGGTGAATCCCGCCATTCCGTCTTCGACCACCAGCAGGGTCAAGCCCTTGCGGCGGTTGCCTGAATCGGTCGACGTGCGGGCGACGACGATGATGAGATCGGCCTGCATCCCCCCGGTGATGAACGTCTTCGCGCCGTTGACGATGTAATCGTCGCCGTCGCGGACCGCGGTGGTCCGCATGCCGGCCAGATCTGATCCGGTGCCTGGCTCGGTCATCGCCACGGCCGTGAGCAGCGTGCCTGCCGCAAGGCCGGGAAACCAGCGCTCGCGCTGTTCCTCGTTGGCGTAGTGCAGGAAGTAGGGCAGGATCACCTCGAGCTGGGTGCGCACCGTCGACAGCGTCACCAAGGCGCGTGCCGCCTCCTCCTGCAACACCACGTTGTAGCGGTAATCGGGCTGTCCCGCCCCGCCGTACTCCTCCGGGATGGCCATGCCGAGCATCCCGAGCTCGCCCATCCGCGCGAACACCTCGCGTGGCATCCGCCCGCCCTTCTCCCATTGCGGGTAGTGCGGCACGACCTCCTTGTCGACGAAGTCGCGGGCCAGCTCGCGGAACGCCTCGTGGTCCTCGGTGAACAGATCTCTACGCACGACTACCGCCCTTTCAGCCGACGAGCTCGACCACCGTGGCATTGGCGGTACCGCCGCCTTCGCACATGGTCTGCAGGCCGTATCGAATTCCGTTGTCGCGCATGTGATGAATCATCCGCGTCATCAGCACCGCCCCCGAAGCTCCGAGCGGGTGGCCCAGCGCGATCGCCCCGCCGAGCGGATTGAGTTTGGCTTCGTCGGCGCCGGTGTCGGCCAACCAGGCCAGCGGTACCGGCGCGAAGGCCTCGTTCACCTCGAACACGCCGACGTCGTCGAGTGTCACGCCGGCCTTGTGCAGGACCTTTTCGGTTGCCGGGATCGGGCCGGTGAGCATCAATCTGGGATCGGCACCGGTGACAGCACCGGCGCGATAGCGCACCAGCGGGGTCAGACCGAGGTTGACGGCGTTCTCGGCGGTGGTCACCAGAAGCGCCGCGGCGCCGTCAGAGATCTGCGACGAGTTGCCGGCGTGGATCACACCGTCGTCGGTGAATGCCGGCTTGAGCCCGGCCAGCTTCTCCGTTGTGGTGCCGCGCCGGATCCCCTCGTCATCGGTGACGACGCCCCCGGCGGTGAAGACCGGCGCGATCTGGTCCTGGAACGCCCCCGAATCCTGTGCGGCCGCGGCGCGTTCGTGGGACCGTGCCGAGTACTCGTCGAGCCGGGTTCGGGAGAAGCCCCACTGCTGCGAGATCATCTCCGCCGAGATGCCCTGGTTGAACGAGAAGTCGTCATAGCGGGCAAGCACTTTGGGTCCGTACGGCATACCGGTGGACCGGGCGGCACCCAGCGGGACGCGACTCATCACCTCAACACCGCCGGCCACGACCATATCCTGTTGTCCGGACATGACCGCCTGCACGGCGAAATCGAGGGCCTGTTGGCTGGACCCGCAGGCCCGGTTCACCGTGGTGCCGGGGATGTGTTCGGGCCAGCCCGCGGCCAGCACCGAGTAGCGTCCGATATTGCTCGACTGGTCCCCCACCTGGGACACACATCCCCAGACCACGTCGTCGATCACGTCGGGTTCCACCCCGGCACGCTCCACAAGTTCGTTGAGCACCAGAGCCGACAGATCTGCTGCGTGTTGGTCGGACAATCCGCCGTTGCGCTTGCCCACCGGTGTACGCACCGCCCCGACGATGACGGTCTCCCGCATGATTCTCACTCCTGATCGGTCTTGTAGGGGGCCCACGCCCCGGTGAATTCGGGATCGCGCTTGGCGGCGAACGCGGCGTAGGCCTCACCAGAGTCCGCGGTCGCGAAGTTTCCCGGCTGGGCACGGGCCTCGCCGGCCAGTGCCTCACGCAGCGTCGAGTTGGCGCCGTCGTTGAGCAACGCCTTACTCTGTGCCAGCGCGAATGGCGGGCCGGCAGCCAACCGCGCGGCGATCTCGTCGACGTACGCGTCGATCTCGTCGGCGGGCTTCACCCAGGTCACCAGTCCCAGCCGGTGGGCCTCCTCGGCGTCGATCATGTCGGCGAGCAGGACCAGCCGTTTGGCCTGCTGCAGTCCGACGATCTTGGGCAGCAGCCAGGAGCCGCCCAGGTCCACCGACAGACCGCGCTTCGAGAAGATCTGGCAGAAACGCGAGTCCGGTGTGGCGACCACCAGGTCGCACCCCAGCGCCAGATTCCATCCAGCACCCACCGCGATACCGGTGACCTTCGCGATGGTCGGTACCGCGAGCTCGTGCAGCGCCAGCGCGACGTCTGTCAGCCGGTCGAGTTTGTAGCGCGGGTGAATCTGTTCGCCGGTCCCGATGTCGGCTCCGGAGCAGAACGCGCCACCGGCTCCGGTGAGCACCAGTGCCCGGATGTCGGGCTCGCGCCTGATTGCCCGCAGCGCGTCGGCGAGTTCGACCCACAGCCGGGCATCGAGCGCGTTGCGCCGTTCGGGACGGTTCAGCGTCAGCGTACGGACACCGTCGTGGTCCGCGCTCAACAGCACCTGGTCAGTCACGGTAGGCCGGTCCGATCACGCCGTCGGCTCGCAGTTGTGCCAATTCGGCTGCGGTGACACCCAATTCGTTGAGCACCGAGTCCGTATGCTCCCCCAGCCCGGGAATCGCACCCATCGGCTGCTCGAAGCCGCTGATCACCGGGGGCGGACGCAGAGCGCGGATGTCGCCTTTCGGGGTGGACACAGTGCGCCAGCGGTCGCGTGCACTCAGCTGGGGGTGCACGACGACCTCGGAGGGTTTGTTGTACCGGGAATTGCCGATACCCGCCTCGTCGGCCGTACGCTGGATGTCGGCCAGGTCGTGCTGGGCACACCATCTGCCGATGGCGTCCTCCAGGATCGCTCGGTGCGCGCAGCGGTCGGAGTTGGTCGCGAACCGGGGGTCCTCGGCGAGGTCGGGCCGGTCGATGATCTCGCGCGCGACTCGCTGCCATTCCCGGTCGTTGGTCGTACCGAGCACCACCGTCTGCCCGTCGCGGGTCGGGAACGCTCCGTACGGGGCCACCGCCGGGGAACCGACGCCAAGCGGTTCCTGGTCTATACCCGAATGCTGGGTGTAGGTCAGGGCGTATCCCATGACGTCGGTCATCACGTCGAACAGACTCAGTTCCACAGACGGCGCGGCTGCAGTCCCGGGTCGGTGGGCCCGACCGTACAGCAGGGCCAGGATCGAGATGGCCGCGTACAGTCCGGTGCTGAAGTCGGCCATCGCCGGCCCGGGCTTGGCCGGCATCCCGGGGTAGCCGGTGATCGCGCAGGATCCCGATTCCGCCTGCACCAGAAGGTCATATGCGCGCTTGTGGGAAATCGGCCCGCCGGGACCGTAGCCGTCGATCTCGACCGGGATCACGTCGGGATGCCGCACCGCGAGGTCACCCGGCGTCAGCCCGAGCCGGGCGGTCGCGCCCGGGGCCAGGTTGGACACGAAGGCGTCGGCGCGGTCGAGCAGGCGGTGCAGCAGGTCCATCCCCGCCGGGGACTTGGTGTTCAGCGTCACCGATTCCTTGCCCCGGTTGCACCACACGAAGTGTGCGGCCAGTCCACCGGGTCCGTTGACCACATCGTCGTAGTCGCGGGCGAAGTCGCCACGATTGGGGTTCTCCACCTTGATGATTCGGGCGCCGAAGTCGGCGAGCACACGGGTGCACATGGGCGCAGCCACCGCCTGCTCCATCGCGACGACGGTGACGCCGGCCAAAGGTGCGCCGTCGGCCTGAGGAATGCTCACGTGTTCAGACAACCATGCCGCCGCCCGGCGGCGGCTGCCAGGTCGGTGCGCCCACCTAGTAGCTCCTGGGCAGCCCGAGCACGTGCTCGCCGAGGAAGTTCAGAATCATCTCCTGGCTGACCGGGGCGATCTTCATCAGCCGCGACTCCCGGAAGTAGCGAGACACGTGGTACTCCTCGGAGTAGCCCATTCCGCCGTGCAACTGCAGTGCGCGATCGGCGGCGCCGAACCCGGCGTCGGCGCACAAATACTTGGCGGTGTTCGCCTCCCGCCCGCAGGGTTTGCCGTTGTCGTAGAGCCAGGTGGCCTTGCGCAGCACCAGTTCTGCGGCATCGAGCCGTGCAAGGGAGTCCGCGAGCGGGAACTGCAGGCCCTGGTTCATCCCGATGGGCCGGTTGAACACATGGCGTTCGTTTCCGTATTTGACGGCCTTCTCCAGCGCGACCCTGCCGATACCCAGCGCCTCGGCGGCGATCAGCATGCGTTCCGGGTTCAAGCCGTCGAGAATGTATTTGAAACCCTGTCCCTCCTCACCCACGCGATCCTCGACCGGCACCATCAGGTCGTCGATGAACAACTCGTTGGAGCTGACCGCATTGCGGCCCATCTTGTTGATCGGACGAATGTCGACGCGGTCGCGGTCCAGGTCGGTGAGGAACAGCGTCATGCCGTCGGTCTTCTTGGTGACCTGGTCATAGGGGGTGGTTCTGGTCAACAACAGGATCTTCTCCGACTCCAGCGCCTTGGAGATCCAGACCTTGCGGCCATTGACCCGGTAGTGCTCACCCTCGCGCTTGGCCGAGGTGGTGATGCGCGACGTGTCCAGACCCGCCCCGGGTTCGGTGACACCGAAACACACGTGCAGCTCACCGTTGACGATCCGGGGCAACGTGCGGGCCTTGAGTTCGTCGGAGCCATGCTTGACGACAGGCTGCATGCCGAAGATCGACAGGTGGATAGCGCTGGCGCCGTTCATCGCCGCTCCTGATCGGGACACCTCTTCGAGCAGCAAGGTGGCCTCGGTGATGCCCAGACCGTGCCCGCCGTACTCCTCGGGGATGGTCATCCCGAGCCAACCTCCCTGGGCGATGGCGTCGTAGAACTCCTGCGGGAATTCGTGAGCCTGGTCCTTCTGCATCCAGTAGTGGTCGTCGAATCTGCTCGCCAACTCGGCGACCGATTTACGAATCAGCTCCTGATCCTCGGTCAGCTCGAAACTCATACCGCCGGGCATCGTCGTCTCCTCGGGATAAGCGCCGAAATCGCATTCCACACCGGCTACTGACGCCGTGGCGAGTGGAATGCGATCTCGGCTAGGGGTTGTTCAGCGGCCGCTCAGTCGGTGTTCTGGGTGACTTTTGCCATTCGGGCCTGCCAGTCTGAGGCTCCGCCGCCGCCGTGGTCGTGCTTGGAGAGGGCTTGGATGGTGACGTCGTGTCCTTCGGCGGCTTTGCGGAGGGCGCCGACGGTGGCCTTGTCTTTGGGGATGTGGGTGAACGGGTCCCAGTGATACCAGCGCATGGCGTTCTGGTAGGTCATCTTGTCGATCTCGTCATCGGGGACGTTGTTGGCGGTGAGGACTTCGTCGAGTTGTTCGGGGGCCCCGGGCCACATCGAGTCGCTGTGGGGGTAATCAGCCTCCCAGCAGATGTTGTCGACCCCGATCTGATGCCGAGTAGTGACCCCGACCGGATCAGCGATGAAACAGGTCAGGAAATGCTCCCGGAACACCTCGCTGGGCAGTTTGCCGCCGAAGTCCTGACCGGTCCAGGTCGAATGCATCTCATAGGTGCGGTCCACCCGCTCCAGGAAATACGGAATCCAACCCGTCCCACCCTCACTCAACGCGATCTTCAGATCCGGATACTCCTTGATCGGCCGCGACCACAACAAGTCCGCGGCCGCCTGCACGATATTCATCGGCTGCAACGTGATCATCACATCCATCGGCGCATCCGGGGCGGTGATCGCCAACCGCCCCGAGGACCCGATATGCACATTGAGCACCGTGTCGGTATCGACCAGCGCATCCCACATCGGCTTCCAATGCTCAAAATCGTGGAAACTGGGATAGCCCATCGCCGCCGGATTCTCGGTGAACGTCAACGAATGCACCCCACGATCGGCGTTACGCCGAATCTCGGCCGCACAGGCTTGGGGATCCCAGATCACCGGCAACGTCATCGGAATGAACCGCCCCGGATAGGCCCCGCACCACTCCTCGACATGCCAATCGTTGTAGGCCTGCACCAACGCCAACGAAAACTCCGCGTCCTCGGTGGCGAACAACCGCCCCGCGAAACCCGGAAACGACGGGAAACACATCGACCCCAAAATCCCGCCGGCATTCATATCCTTGACCCGCTCATCAACCTGCCAACACCCCGGCCGGATCTCATCGAGCCCCTGCGGCTCCAGCCCGTACTCCTCCTTCGGACGACCCGCCACCGCATTCAACGCCACATTCGGAATCACCACATCCCGAAACTGCCACGTATCCGACCCATCCGGGTTATGCACCAACCGCGGCGCCTCATCCAAATACTTCTTCGACAAATGGTTCTTGAACATATCCGGCGGCTCAACAATGTGATCATCCACACTGATCAAAATCATGTCGTCCTTATGCACGATGGCTCTCCTTCCGCCGCCGGGCTACCGCCCGCGGGTCTGGTCACATCCGACTGTTCTCCTACCAAGCAAACTAGCTTCTCCAACAGTGAGAATCAACGTATGCCCGCGTTATCCGCCCTGGCAGAGGGTACGCCGGGGCCGCCGTGAACAGTGGGCTGACCGGCAGTTTTGCGGCCTTGCGTTGACGGCGCAGCAGAAAGGTGGAAATCTACTGGCGAAATATGAGAATCTAATTCTCATGAACGAGAGGAGGCCGCCGGTGAGACTAACCCCGTTGCCCGCCGACCAGTGGGACAAGAACGTCACCAAGGCGCTCAACGGGCTGATTCCTCCGGAACGGCACAACCCGCAGGCGGCGGGAAATCTGGTCGCAACGCTGCTGCGCCACCCCAAGCTCACCAGGGCGTTCCTGCATTTCAACTTTCACCTGCTGTACGGGTCGAGCGTGCCCGCCCGCACCCGCGAACTCGCGGTTTTGCGCGTCGCACACCTGACCAAATGCGAGTACGAATGGCGCCACCACGTCGACATGGGCCGCGAGGCCGGATTGTCCGACGATGTCATCGACGCGATCACACGTGGAGAGCTCTCTGACGACTGCGACCGCGCCGTACTCACCGCGGTGGACGAACTGCACCGGGATTCGGTCGTCTCAGACGAAACATGGTCGTCACTGTCGGCGCACTTAGACGAGCAGCAGCTGATGGATCTCGTCTTCACGATCGGCTGCTATAGCTCACTGGCCATGGCCATCAACACCTTTGGCGTAGAACCCGACTCCAACATGGAAGCAGAGAGGTAGTAGCCACCGTGGCATTTTTCAAGAAGCCTGACGTCGGCAGCTGGACGGAGAACTGGCCCGAACTCGGCACGGGACCGGTCAACTACGAGGATTCGATCGACCCCGAGCACTGGAAACTGGAGCAGCAGGCTATCTTCCGCAAGACGTGGCTGCACATGGGGCGGATCGAACTCGTCCCCAAGAAGGGCCGCTACATCACCCGTGAGCTGCCGTCAGTCGGCCCCGGTGTTTCGATCATCATCGTCAACGACGGCGAGCAGATCCGCGCGTTCTACAACCTGTGCCGTCACCGCGGCAACAAGCTGGTGTGGAATGACTACCCCGGCGAGGAGACGTCGGGCACCTGCCGCCAGTTCGTCTGCAAGTACCACGCCTGGCGTTACGACCTCAAGGGTGACCTGACGTTCGTGCAGCAGGAGGATGAGTTCTTCGACCTCGACAAGGCGGACTACCCGCTCAAACCGGTGCGCTGCGAGGTGTGGGAGGGCTTCATCTTCGTCAACTTCGATGACAACGCTGTGTCCTTGGAAGAATACCTGGGTGAATTCGGCCAAGGCCTCAAGGGTTACCCCTTCCACGAGATGACCGAGCACTACAGATATCGCGCGGAAGTCAAGGCCAACTGGAAGCTGTTCATCGACGCGTTTATCGAGTTCTACCACGCTCCGATCCTGCACATGAAGCAGGCAGAGAAGGAGGAAGCCGAGAAGCTCGCCAAGTTCGGGTTCGAAGCGCTGCATTACGACATCAAGGGCGACCACTCGATGATCTCGTCCTGGGGCGGCATGAGCCCGCCGAAGGACCTCAACATGGTCAAGCCCATCGAGCGCGTCCTGCACAGCGGCCTGTTCGGGCCGTGGGATCGCCCCGACATCAAGGGCATCCTGCCCGACGAGTTGCCGCCGGCGATCAATCCGGGCCGACACAAGACCTGGGGCCAGGACTCGTTCGAATTCTTCCCGAACTTCACCATCCTCTTCTGGGTGCCAGGCTGGTACCTCACCTACAACTACTGGCCCACTGGCGTCGACAGCCACATCTTCGAGGCCGACCTGTACTTCGTGCCGCCGAAGAATTTGCGCGAGCGGTTGTCCCAGGAGTTGGCCGCGGTGACGTTCAAGGAGTACGCGTTCCAAGACGCCAACACCCTGGAGGCCACCCAGACCCAAATCGGCACCCGCGCCGTCCTCGACTTTCCGCTGTGCGACCAGGAGATCCTGCTGCGCCATCTGCATCACACCGCACACAAGTACGTCGACCGGTACAAAAAGAGCCTGGCGAACGGCAGCGGTCCGTCGAATGGCGCCGGAGCCACCGTTACCGAAGAGGATGCCGCAAATGTCTAAGCTGCCTGAAGAGTTCGCCGATTTGGAGCGGTTCAGCGACTGGTGCCTGCCCACCGAGGAGGAGCGCTACCAGAAGCGGTTGAACTCCACGATGGAGGAGATGCAGGAACTGTACGACGCCGGCCTGGCGCGGCTCGAGGACATCATGGTCTACGTCGACGCCCGATTCCCGCTCAAGAGCATGCCCGACGACGCGAAAGCGCTTGTACATCTGGGGCAATCGATCGTGATGGTCAGCTTCCCGATTGAGGTGTGGAAGCAGCCGCGAGTGCTCGACAGCGGTGCCGCCTACATCAACCTGATCAAGGAGCCGGTGGTCTGACGGTGACCCTGACCCTCAGAGCCGCGGGCCTGCTCGACGTCGATGCCGGGGAGATCGTGCGCCCCGGCATGGTCACCGTCGACGGGGACCGGATCGTCGCGTTGGGCGGCACTCCCCCGGCCGACGCAGACGTGATCGACCTCGGCGACTCGATCCTGCTGCCCGGCCTGATGGACATGGAAGTCAACCTGCTGATGGGTGGACGCGGGGAGAACCCGGGCCTGTCCCAGGTCCAGGACGATCCGCCGACCCGGGTGCTCCGCGCGGTGGGTAACGCGCGCCGCACGCTGCGGGCCGGATTCACCACCGTGCGCAACCTCGGGTTGTTCGTCAAGACAGGCGGATACCTGCTCGATGTCGCCTTGGGCAAGGCCATCGACGCCGGCTGGATCGAGGGTCCGCGGGTCATCCCGGCGGGTCATGCCATCACCCCGACCGGCGGCCACCTCGACCCGACGATGTTTGCGGCGTTCATGCCCGGCGTGCTGGAGCTGACCATCGAAGAGGGCATCGCCAACGGGGTCGACGAGATCCGCAAGGCGGTGCGTTACCAGATCAAGCACGGCGCGCAGTTGATCAAGGTCTGCTGCTCGGGGGGCGTCATGTCGCTGACCGGAGAGGCCGGCGCGCAACACTATTCCGATGAGGAACTGCGGGTGATCGTCGACGAGGCGCATCGCCGAGGCCTTCGCGTCGCTGCACATACCCACGGCGCGGAAGCGGTCAAGCACGCGGTCGACTGCGGGATCGACTGTATCGAGCACGGTTTCCTGATGGACGACGAAGCCATCCAGATGCTGGTCGACAACGACCGGTTCCTGGTCAGCACTCGCCGGCTGGCCGAGTACATGGACGTCTCGAAAGCCCCACCGGAGTTGCAGGCCAAGGCCGCCGAGATGTTCCCCAAGGCCCGAACGTCGATCAAGGCCGCATACAAGGCCGGCGTGAAGATCGCCGTCGGCACCGACGCCCCGGCCATCCCACACGGGCGCAACGCCGACGAACTGGTCACCCTGGTCGACTGGGGCATGCCGCCGGCAGCAGTGCTGCGCGCAGCCACGGTCGTGGCCGCCGATCTGATCAACCGTGCCGACTCCCTCGGTCGCCTCGCCGAGGGCTACCTCGCCGACATCATTGCGGTGCCGAGCGATCCGCTGGCGGATATCGGCGTTACACGCAATGTCAACTTTGTAATGAAGGGCGGTAAGGTCTACCGACATGAGCAACCGAACTGAGGATCTCGTCGAGATCCAGCAGCTCCTCGCGAAGTACGCGGTCACCATCACCCAAGGTGACGTCGACGGACTGATCTCGGTGTTCACCCCCGACGGTACCTACAGCGCATTCGGCTCGACCTACACCCTGGCCCGGTTTCCCGAGCTCGTCGACGCCGCGCCCAAAGGGCTTTTCATGACCGGCACCTCGCTGGTGACCCTCGACCCCGACGAGCCCGACAAGGCCAGTGGTACCCAGCCGCTGTGCTTCATCGAGCACTCCAAGCACGACATGCGCATCGGCTACTACAACGACACCTATGTGCGCACTGACGACGGCTGGCGACTGAAAACCCGTGCCATGACGTTTATTCGGCGCAATGGCGACCACGATTCCGGACGGCCGCACGCCATCGGACGGCCGGAGGCCGGATGACCTCGACCGAGACCGCGCAGTTCCGGACTGAATTGCGCGCTTGGCTAGACCAGAACGACCTGACCCCGCCGCCGGGCGAGCATTCCCTGCCGGGACACATCCGCCAGTTCGCCCGAGTGCAGCGCGCGCTCTACGACGCCGGGTGGAATCGCTACGGATGGCCCGAGCACGCCGGTGGGCTCGGCGGTCCGGCCATCCTGCGTGCCGTCGTCGGTGAGGAAGTGGTGGGGCGGCGACTGGCCGAGCCAGGGCCGTACTCGATGCTCGAGGTGCTGGCCCCTACGCTGATCGACTACGCGCCCGCGGAACTGGCCGCCGAGATGGTGCCAAAGCTGCTCAGCGGCGAAGAGCTCTGGTGCCAAGGGTTTTCGGAACCGGGCTCGGGCAGTGACCTGGCATCGCTGACCACGCGCGCCACCCCCCGTGGCGATCAGTGGGTGATCAACGGCCAGAAGGTGTGGACCAGTTTCGCCCAGTTCGCTCGACGGTGCGTGCTGCTGACCCGCACCGGGGACGCCGACACCCCCAACCACCAGGCAATCACCGCGTTCTTCGTCGACATCGACACCCCTGGCATCACCGTGCGTCCGCTACGCACCATGCACGGCGTCGACGAGTTCTGTGAGGTGTACTTCGACGACGTCGTCGTCGACGCGAGCAGGATGCTCGGCAAGCCTGGCGATGGCTGGCAACTCGCGATGGACCTGCTGCCCTATGAACGCTCCAGCTGCTTCTGGCAACGCATTGCCTATCTGTACTCACGGTTCGACGACCTGGTCGGCATCGTCAAGGGTCTCGGCACGGCATCGGACGCTGATCTGGGCGAGGTCTACCTGGCGCTGCACACTCTGCGCTGCCGGTCCCGGGCAACCCAGCACCGACTCGCCGAAGGCCAGCGCCTCGGCCCGGACACCTCGATCGACAAGGTACTGCTGGCCGGTGCCGAGCAGTTGTTCTACGACACCGCGCGCGATCTGCTGCCCAGCGTCGTCGAACTTGAGGACTCCGAATGGCGCACCGAGTTTCTGTACTCCCGGGCAGCCAGCATCTACGGCGGTACCGCCGAGGTGCAACGCAACATCATCGCCCGTCGTCTGCTCGATCTCGGGAAGGAGTGAACGTGGACCAGGACATGGACGCCAAGTCACTCGAGATGCTCGAAGACACCCTGCGCAAGACCATGCTGTCGTCGTCGGGGGCTCAACTGGACTCGGCGTTGGCCGATCTCGGATGGGCCGAGATGCTCTCCGACATGCCTGATCTCGCGATTCCGCTGGTGTTTCGGTTGCTTGGAGAAACCGGTTCGCACGCGTCGGTTCTCAACGACGTGATGCTGGAGACGATCGGTGGCCTGCCGGGCGGGACGCCACCGATGCCCTACACCGGGGGTGGCTGGGTGGTGTGGGAACGCGAGGCCGGTGACGACAACCCGACGCTGGGCGGTCTGCCGTTGCGCCGGGTGCCCGACGGTGAGCTGATGCGCATGGGCGAGGCTCGCCGTGCTGTGGGCTGGTGGCTGGTGGGTTCGGCACGGGCGATGCTCACCCTGGCCCGCCGGCACGCCCGCGACCGGGTCCAGTTCGGCCGCCCGATCTCCGGCTTCCAGGCTGTCCGTCACCGCCTTGCCGAGGCCCTGGTGGCCATCGAAGGCGCCGAGGCCACGCTCGGCCTGCCGGGTACCGAGAGCGCCGACCTGACCGCGATGCTGGCCAAGGCCGCCGCGGGCAAGGCTGCGCTGACCGCTGCGCGACACTGCCAGCAGGTGCTTGCCGGTATCGGCTTCACCGCCGAGCACGAGCTGCACGTGCACGTCGAACGCGCCCTGGTACTGGACGGATTACTGGGCAACTCAAAGGAGTTGACCCGCAAGGCCGGCGCAGGACTGCGGGCTCGCGGCTCGGTCCCCCGACTCGCCCAGCTCTGAGTTCGACCGGACGGGCACTGCCGCAGCAGGCTACTTGATGTTGGCCTTCATCTGGTCCAGATCGACCAGCACGGGCCAGCCGCCCACGCTCAACGCGTTGCCGTGCCCGGTCTGGTGCACATCGAAGACCGACTGGATCGCCGCGTAGAAGCCCTGCACGTCGAGGGTCTGATTGACCGCCCGCTTGGCCTGCCGCAGCGCAAACGGCGGCATCGTCGCGATCTGCTCGGCCAGCGCCCGCGTCTGGGCGTCCAACTCGTCGCGAGGCACGACCTTGTTCACCATCCCGGTCTGGAACACCTCTTCGGCAGTCATGGCGCGGCCGGTGAAGAGAATCTCCTTGGCTTTACGCGGCCCGAGTTCCCAGGTGTGTCCGTGGTATTCGACCCCGCCGATACCCATCAGCACCACCGGATCGGAAAACCGCGCGTCGTCGGCGGCGACGATGAGATCACACGGCCAGCACAGCAGCAGACCACCGGAAATGCACCGGCCCTGCACCGCGGCGATCGACGGCTTGGGCACATTGCGCCACCGCAGCGTGTACTCCAGATAGCGTCTGGCTTCGTGCTCGATGATGAACTCGAGAGTGATCTTGTCCGGCACCGGACCGCCGCCGCGCAGGTCATGACCGGCGGAGAAATGTTTCCCGTTGGCCCTCAGCACGATCACCGCCACCTCGGAATCCGCAGCCGCCCGGGTCCACGCTGCGTCGAGTTCGTCCAGCAGCTCCGGGTTCTGCGCGTTGGCGGCCTCGGGCCGATTGAGCGTGATCGTCGCGATCTTGTCGGCAACGTCATAGTCGATGTACATGCGGTGCGTCCTCGGGTTTCTGCGCGGCCGGCGGGGGTACTGCACAACGGTGCTGGACGACGGTGCTGGGTGACCCAGTAATCACCGGTCACCACAGCCCCGCTACCAAGACCTTCTCTTATCTCGGAAATGAGAATACTATTCTCATGATGAGGAAGTTACAATCTCTGACACGTTGGCCGAGAGGGGGTCGAGGACCGCTATGGCAAGGCGTTCTCCGGTACAGTCAGTGCATGTTCTCCCCACTCGGTCTGCTGGCGACGGGCCGCCGGTGACCACACCGAGCGAGGAGCCGGCCTGGAAACAGCGCGCTGTCGAGCGGTCCATCAAAACCGCCAAGCTGCGCGCTGCGCAACGCGTCCAGCGGTTTCTCGATGCCGCCCAGGCGATCATCATCGAGAAGGGCAGCACCGATTTCACCGTGCAAGAAGTGGTGGATCGCTCGCGCCAGTCACTTCGCAGCTTCTACCTCCAGTTCGACGGTAAGCACGAGTTGTTGCTGGCACTGTTCGAAGATGCCCTCAGCCGATCGGCTGACCAGATCCGCGCCGCGACCGCCGGCCAGCAGGATCCCCTCGAGCGGCTCAAGGTCGCCATCCAGCTCTTGTTCGAGACCTCACGCCCGGACCCGGCCGCCAAGCGACCGTTGTTCACCGACTTCGCCCCGCGCTTGCTGGTTTCCCACCCCTCAGAAGTCAAGATCGCGCATGCGCCGCTGTTGGCGCTGCTCACCGAACTGATGGAAGAGGCCGGAGCAGCCGGCAAGCTGCGCGACGGTATCAATCCAAAGCGCATGGCGGCGATGACGATGCAGACGGTGATGTTCGTCGCCCAGTCCAGTGGTGACGCCGGCGACGGGACCGCCAACCCGATCTCGGCAGACGAGGTGTGGGACTTCTGCGCGCACGGTTTTGCCGCGCGCTGAGACCAAAGAACGACACTCTTCGTTTCCCAGAGTCAGCCTCGCAGTGGCGATAACGTCATGCCCGCGTGGTGTCCGCACAGCGTCACCACAGTTCTCGGAGAGGCGTGTTCTCCTGTGGAGAGAGCATGAACTGCCGATATTGAGTCTGCCATTGACACCCTGCAGCAGCAGGTGCCACAGTTGTGAGACAGATAGCAGCCCGCTGTCTTACGACTTCTGACTTGCGAACCCGGTCCGGCGAGAGGGACACCGTGACGATCAGCGCTGAGAACTCCGACGTACAGAGCACCGCAGGGGCGGACGAGCTGCACTACGACCCCTACAGCGTCGACCTGAACATGGCTCCGTATGCACTCTTTGCCCGACTCCGCGAAGAAGCGCCTCTGTACTACAACGCCGAACACGACTTCTACGCGCTCAGCCGATTCGACGACGTCCAGAAGGGCCTGATCGACCACGAGACATTCATCTCGGGCCGCGGCGCATTGCTTGAGATCATCAAGTCGGGTATGGAGATCCCGCCCGGCACATTGATTTTCGAGGATCCACCGATCCACAACATCCACCGCAACCTGTTGTCGCGGATGTTCACCCCACGCAAGGTGCTTGCCCTGGAACCTCAGATTCGCGAGTTCACCGCCCGCTGTCTGGATCCGCTGGTGGGCAGCGGCCGATTCGACTTCGTCAATGACCTGGGCGAGCAGATGCCCATGCGGGTGATCGGAATGTTGCTCGGTATCCCCGAGGACCATCAGCGCCGGGTCACCGAACACGGCGAGGCCACCCTGCACAACGAGAGTGCCGACTTGATGGCGACCGGCGAAGTGTTCGCCGAGTTCATCGACTACCGCACCGAGCATCCGTCCGACGACATCATGACCGACCTGCTCAACGTCGAGTTCGAAGACGAGACCGGCACCGTTCGCCGGCTGCGCCGTGACGAGTTGCTGATGTACCTGACCGTGGTCGCGACCGCGGGAGCAGAGACGACGACCCGTCTGATCGGCTGGGCCGGCAAGACGCTGGCCGACTACCCCGACCAGCGCAGTGCCTTGGTGGCCGACCCCACGCTGATTCCGCAAGCCATCGAGGAAATCCTGCGTTGGGAACCGCCGGCCCTGCACGTGGGCCGCTACGTCGCCCGCGACACCGAGTACTACGGCCAGAAGGTGCCCGAGGGCAGCGCAATGCTGCTGCTGATGGGTGCCGCCAACCGCGACCGCAGGCGCTTCGCCCCCGACGGTGATGTCTTCGACATCTATCGGGAGCAGAGATCGCACTTGACCTTCGGCGCCGGGACCCACTTCTGTATGGGTAACGCGCTGGCCCGGCTGGAGGGCCGGATCGCCCTGGAGGAGATCCTCAAGCGCTTCCCCGAGTGGGAGGTCGACTGGCCCAACACGCGGCCCTCGCAGACGACGGCGGTGCGCGGCTGGGAAGCCATGCCCACGTTCATTGGCTGAACCCACAACGCAACGACGCCCACCCCACTACTGACAGAAGGATCCGAACAATCATGGCAGGACGCGTAGAAGGCAAGGTCGCTTTCGTCACCGGTGCGGCACGCGGGCAGGGACGGGCGCACGCGGTGCGGCTGGCCGAAGAGGGTGCCGATATCATCGCCGTCGACATCTGCAAGCAGATCGACAGCGTGTTGATCCCGTTGTCCAACCCCGAGGACCTGGCCGAGACCGCGGATCTGGTCAAGAACGCCGGCGGCCGGATCCACACCGCCGAGGTCGACGTACGCGACTTCGACGCACTCAAAGCCGCCGTGGACGCCGGTGTCGAGGAGTTCGGCCGCCTCGACATCATCGTCGCCAATGCCGGCATCGGCAATGGCGGTCAATTGCTGCACGACACCGGGGAACCCGACTGGGATGACATGATCGGGGTCAACCTGTCCGGGGTGTGGAAGACCGTCAAAGCCGGAGTCCCGCACATTCTCGCCGGCGAGCGTGGTGGGTCGATCATCCTGACCAGCTCGGTCGGCGGACTGAAGGCCTACCCGCACACCGGCCACTATGTGGCCGCCAAACACGGCGTGGTCGGTTTGATGCGGACCTTCGCCGTCGAGCTCGGCGCCCAGAACATCCGGGTGAACTCGGTGCATCCGACCAACGTGAACACGCCGCTGTTCATGAACGAGCCGACGATGAAGCTGTTCCGTCCGGACCTGGAGAATCCCGGCCCGGACGATATGAAGGTCGTCGGGCAACTGATGCACACGCTGCCCATCGGCTGGGTCGAGCCCGAGGACATCGCCAATGCGGTGCTGTTCCTGGCTTCCGATGAAGCGCGGTTCATCACCGGTGTCACCTTGCCGGTCGATGGCGGCAGCTGTCTGAAGTAGCCGAACCAGCGTGACGACCGCGGCCGGCCGCGAAGGGTCCTCGACAGAACTGGCGATCCCGCAGAGTTGGGACGAGATCACCCCGCAATGGATGACTTCCGTGCTTGCCCAACATTTTCCGGGAGCGGAAGTCGGTGACGTGCGGGTCGTGCTACGCGACGACGGAACCAACCGTCGAGCCCGCCTCGGCCTGAGCTACTCGGCCGGCACTGGACCGGCGACGGTATTCGCGAAGGCTGTTGATCCCGCGCACGCCGACCTCGTGGAATTGACCAGTGGGCTGTACCACGAGCCGAGGCTGTTCACCTCGGGCGCGGTGCTGCCGCTGGATCATCCCGCGGTCTACGCCGCGATCATCGACGAAGACCGTCGTGACTTCCTGATGGTCATGGAAGACGTGGTGGGACGAGGCGCCGACCCACGCGACTCCACCCGTCCCCTCACCGTCGAGCAGGCCGCCACCGGCGTGCGGGGACTGGCCCGGGTGCACGCCCGGTACTGGGGCGACCGGCTGACCGGCGACCCCGCGCTGTCCTGGGTGGAGCCGTTTGTCGCGTTCGAGGGCCTGGAGTACGCCCCGCTGCACATCGCCCACGAACGCCTCGGCGACACCGTCGCGCGCGAGGTGCTGGCATTGAGCGGTACCGAACTGTTCGTCGACATCTGGGCCCGTTACATCGGTACGCTGACCGAGTCGGCCGCCACCCTGCTGCACGGCGACCCACACATCGGCAACACGTATGTGGCGCCGGATGATTCACCGGCAGGCGAAACGGTCGGATTCCTGGACTGGCAAATGGTCCGTCGGGGCAACTTCTCGTTGGATCTCGGTTATTTCCTACAAGGCGCGTTGACCATCGAGGATCGCCGGCGCAGCGAACGCGACCTGCTCGACGCGTACCACGACGCGTTGGAGCTGCCCGCCGCCGAGATGCCCGGACGGGAGGAGATCTGGCTGCGCTACCGCGCCTCGGTGGCGCACGGCCTGGCGATCTGGATGGCAACTCTCTCCGGCGGTGATGCGTGGCAAGGCGCCGACATCTGTCTGGCTCTGGCGCAGCGCTACGGCGCGGCGTTCGTCGACTTGAAGACCGTTGAGGCTCTGAACGAGATCTGTAGCTGAACCCGTTCGCTGAAACGGTAATGATCATGGTGCCGGAGTGGTTGCATGGTGCCATGAAGCGGCTCAACGGCATGGACGCGATGCTGTTGTACAGCGAGACACCCAATGTGCACACCCATACGCTCAAAGTCGCGGTCATCGACGCCACCGGGTACGACGGCGAATACGGGTTCGACGCGTTCCGCCGCACCATCGCGCGTCGTCTGCATCTGCTCGACCCGCTGCGCTACCGGCTCATCGACATCCCCTGGCGGATGCACCACCCGATGTGGTTACCCGACTGCCCGGTGGACCTCGACTACCACCTGCGGCGCGTCGCGGTACCAGCCCCGGGCGGGCGCCGCGAACTCGACCAGGTCATCGGGGAAGTTGCCAGCACCCCGCTGGATCGCAGTAAACCGTTGTGGGAGTTCCATTTCGCAGAGGGTATGGCCGACAACCGTTTCGCGCTGATCGGCAAGGTGCACCATACTCTGGCCGATGGTGTGGCCTCGGCGAACCTGTTGGCGCGGCTGATGGACCTGGCCGGGCCGGTCCAGGACGAGCGCGAGGAAGCACCCGAGTCGTGTGAACCACCGAGCCGAGGGCAACTGCTCAGAGAGGCCCAGCTCGACCACGTCAAGAACGTCGCCGAGTTGCCGGGACTGATGGTCGACACCGTGCGCGGACTGTCTCGACTGCGGCGGCGCGCCAAAGAGCGTCGCGCCAATCCAGATCTGGCCAAACCCTTCAACGCGCCACCCACTTTCCTCAACCACGTGGTGTCTCCGGTACGCACCTTCGCCACGGCGACGCTGTCGTTGGCCGAGGTGAAGGAGACCGCCAAACACTTGGGCGTCACCTTCAACGACATCGTGCTGGCGATGGCGGCCGGTGGCCTGCGCGAACTGTTGCTTCGTTACGACGGCCGCGCTGACCGGCCGTTGTTGGCCACCGTCCCGATCAGCACGGACAGGTCCGCCGACCGGGTCACCGGCAACGAGATCGGCGGCCTGATGGTCTCGGTGCCGGTGCACGTCGACGATCCGGCGCAGCGGGTTCGGCTCACGGCGGAGGCCACCAGCCGAGCCAAGGAGAACAACGAGCTTCTCGGACCGACGCTGCAGGCCAGGTTCCTGGAGTATCTGCCACCCCCGCTGGCACCGTCGCTGTTCCGGGTTCAGGCCAAGCGCGCCGACCACAACCGCTTGATGAATGTGGCGATCTCCAACGTTCCCGGTCCACGCCAACGGGGCCATATCGGTGGCGCGCCGGTCAGCGAAAT
The DNA here is from genome assembly GCF_025263265.1 of Mycobacterium sp. SMC-4. Lineage (NCBI taxonomy): Bacteria > Bacillati > Actinomycetota > Actinomycetes > Mycobacteriales > Mycobacteriaceae > Mycobacterium > Mycobacterium sp. SMC-4. The sequence continues at coordinate 3,781,484 of NZ_CP079869.1, forward strand.
CTATTCCGTCGGTGTTCTTTCGGCCGGAAGCGCGTTCAACATGACGGTGTGGAGCTATGTCGACCAAGTCGACATAGCGGTGCTCTCCGACGACCGCACCTTCGCCGACACGCACGAGGCCACCGACGCGATGGTGCACGCCTTCGACGAACTGCGCAGCGCCTGCGGACTACCACGTGCGGCGACGGTGGCCTCCGCGATGGCACCGGCAGCCTGCCGCAGCTAGGACAGCTCGCGCAGTTCGTTGCGAAGGATCTTACCGGTGCTTCCCCGCGGCAGTTCCGGCAGAATCGTGATGTCCCGCGGCACTTTGTAATTGGCCAGGTTGTCCCGGACATGCTGTTTGAGATCATCGACAGAGGGCTGCGCGGTTTGCGATCCGGCCAGCACCACGAAAGCCGCCAGTCGTTGACCGTACTGATCGTCGTCGACACCCAGCACAGTCGCCTCGGACACGCCTGGATGGTCGATCAGGGTGTTCTCCACTTCGATCGGGTACACATTCTCGCCACCGGAGACAATCATCTCGTCATCACGCCCCACCACGAACAGGCGACCGGTCTGGTCGAGGTAACCCATGTCGCCCGACGCCATGAACCCGTCGTGGAAATCCTTGGTTTTTCCGGAGGTGTAGCCGTCGAACAGCGTGCCGCTGCGGACGAAGATCTGCCCCGTTTGCCCGGCGGGAACCTCGTTGAAGTCCGCATCGAGGATGCGGATCTCGGTGCCGTCGGCGGGCCGACCAGCAGTGTCGGGCGCCGCCCGCAGATCCTCCGGCGTAGCAGTGGCGATCATGCCGGCCTCGGTCGCGTTGTAATTGTTGTAGATGACGTCGCCGAACTGATTCATGAACGAGATGACAACGTCTGGCCGCATCCGGGAACCCGATGCCGTGGCGAATCGCAAAGACTTTCCGCTGTAACGGTTTCGGACGCTCGCGGGGAGGTCCATGATGCGGTCGAACATCACCGGGACGACGGCCAGGCCGGTGGCCCGATGCCGGTCGACCATTTCCAGCGTGGCTTCCGGATCGAATCTGCGCCGGGTGATGATCGGGCAGGCCAGCAGTGCGGCGAACAGCAGCTGCGAGAACCCCCAGGCATGGAACATCGGAGCCGCGATCACGATGGGCTCCTCCGCGCGCCATGGAACCCGGTCGAGAACGGCTTTGAGGTCACCGGCCCCACCGCTGCCCGTCGAGCGTTTGGCACCTTTGGGGGTACCGGTGGTGCCGGAGGTCAACAGGATGATGTCGCTGTTCCGGCCGCTGCGCTGCGGCCGCTGTCCGAGGTGAGCCTCGATCAGTGCGTCCACGGTGGGCGTCGCGCCACCGGGGGTGTCCACCCACGCCAGCACCCGGGTGGCGCCGGTGACATCGCGCAGCGCCCGGTCGACGGTCTCGGTGAACTCCTCGTCGTAGATGACCACGTCGGCGCCTTCGCGCTCGATCACCTCGGCCATTGCCGGACCGGCAAACGACGTGTTGAGCAACAGTACGTCGGCGCCGGTGCGGTTGGCCGCGACCAGCGCCTCGACAAAGCCGCGGTGATTGCGGCACATCACGGCCACCGTCGTGGGTTCGGACTGTTGCAGCGCCACCGCCAACGCGTCACAGCGGTCATCGAGCTGCTTCCAGGTCAAGGTGCCCCGCTCGTCGATGATGCCCGGACGATCAGGACAGCGCTGTGCGGCCGTGGCAAATCCCACCGTCGCCGTCAGACCCGCACGTCGCACCGCCAAGCCCATGCGCAGATAGCGGTCGGGCCGCATCGGAGCGATCAGCCGAGCGCGCCACAGCGTGTTCAGCAGCCCTACCTGGTCAGCCACGGCTTCACCCCACAATCGGGAATCGGCGCTGTTCCGCCAACTCGTCGAGTGCAGTTTGCATGACCGAGCGCACGTGGCGGTCCACTTCGTCGATGTCGGGGTCCTGACCGAACTCGGCGTGGACGTCGATCGGCTCGAGAACCTGGGTGACGATCTTGGCCGGCAGCGGCACGTTGGGCGGGAAGAACACCGACACCCCGAACGGGAATCCGACGCTCACCGGCAGGATCTCCGCCCGAAACAGCTTCGTCAGTCCGATCCGGCGCGCCAACGAATCGCCGCGCGTCAGGAAAATCTGCGTCTCCTGGGCACCGATCGACACCATCGGCACGATCGGCACCCCCGACTCCATCGCTGTTCGGACGTATCCGGTGCGTCCGGCGAAGTCGATTGTGTTGGCGGTCATCGTCGGCCGGTAGGAGTCGTAATCACCGCCAGGGAACACCAGCACGACCGCGCCACCGCGCAGCGCGTGCGCCGCGTTTTCTCGGCTGGCTTCGATGACCCCGGCACGGCGCAACAGGTCGCCGACGGGGCCCACGAAAATCGCTTGGTGCCCGAGCGTGTACAGCGGCCGGTCGAAACCGAAATAGCCGTAGAACTCGGGCGCGAAGATCAGCACATCGGGGGTCAGCATTCCGCCCGAATGGTTCGACACGACCAGAGCGCCGCCCGCGCCGGGCAGCGATTCGATCCCGCGCACTTCGGCGCGGAAGTATCGCCTGATCACCGGCCCCACCCAGTTGGTGATCTGCCGGGTGAAGCCGGGGTCCCACTTGGCCATCTCGGCGCGCTCGGACATGGTGAACGGATATGCTACTCTCCCCTGAAGAGAATGTCATATCCGCAGGTAGGAGACGTGATGGCGGGAACGGTGCTGGTCACCGGCGGCTTCGGCCTGGTCGGTTCCGCGACCGTGCGGCGGCTGACCGAACGCGGTCGTCGGGTTATCGTGGCCGACCTCGGCACCGAGCCCAACCGCAAGGCTGCCCAGCGGTTGCCCGCGGGAGTCACCGTGAAGTGGGTTGACCTCACCGACGCTTCCCAAACCGCGCGACTGGTGGCAGATGCCGCGCCCGAGGCGATCATCCACCTCGCGGCCATCATCCCGCCGGCGATCTACAAGAACCGAGCACTGGCCCGCCGGGTCAACGTCGAAGCCACCGCCACCCTCGTCGACGTCGCCCAAGCCCAACCCAGTCCCCCGCGATTCGTGCACGCATCCAGCAACGCCGTGTACGGCTCGCGCAATCCGCACCGGGGCATGGGGCCGGTGACCGCCGACACGCCGATGAAGCACTCCGATCTCTACAGCGCGCACAAAGCCGAGGCCGAAACGATCGTGCGGAACTCGTCGCTGGAATGGGTGGTCCTTCGCCTCGGCGGCGTACTGACCGTCGACCCGAAGGCTATGGCCCTCAACCTCGACGCGTTGTACTTCGAGAGCACCCTGCCTACAGACGGGCGGTTGCACACCGTCGACGTCCGCGATGTCGCCTGGGCCTTCGCGGCGGCGACCACGGCGGACGTGGCGCGGGAGATCCTGTTGATCGCCGGTGACGATTCGCATCGCGTGCTGCAGGGTGACGTCGGACCGGCCCTGGCAGGCTCCAGGGGCCTCAAGGGCGGGCTGCCGACCGGACGCAAGGGTGACCCCCACAGCGACGACGACTGGTTCGTCACCGACTGGATGGACACCACCCGAGCGCAGGAAGCGCTGGGTTTTCAGCACTATTCGTGGCCGGACATGCTGGCCGAGGCACACCGGCAGGCCGGGCCCTCAAGGTATGTGTTACGCCTTGCGGCTCCGCTGGTCCGGGCGATCCTGACGCGGCGTTCGGCGTACCGGAACCAGCCCGGTCAATACGCCGACCCGTGGGCCGCGATCCGCCGTGGTCTGGGTGATCCTTCGCCGGATTCCTAGGCAGGCCCCAACGTCGGCGCCCCGCTGTCGGGGTGGAAGTACCAGCCGCCGGCAGCCTCGGTGCCACCGTCGACGTGCAACGTCTGGCCGGTGATGTAGCCGGCCATGTCCGAGGCCAGGAAGACTGCGGCCGAGGCAATTTCGTCGACATGGCCGGCCCGGCCCAGCGGGATCGCAGCCCCGGCGTCGACGTCCCCGGTAGCCATGGACTGCAATCCCTCGGTCATGGTCAGATCGGGGGCCAATGCATTGACCCTGATCCGGTGCGGAGCAAGTTCGAACGATGCCGTCTTCGTGTAGTTGATCACGCCGGCTTTCGCGGCGGCGTACGCCGCGTACCCGGGTGCAGCTCGCACACCCTCGATGGAGGTGACATTGATGACGCTGCCCGGCGCATCGGCGGCCACCAGCCGCCGCGCCACCCGCTGGGTGCACAGTAGGACATGGCGAAGGTTGCTGCGGTACAGCGCATCCCAGCCGTTCTCGGTGGTTTCGAGCAGTGTGGAGCCGAAGGTACCACCGGCGTTGTTGACCAGAATGGAGACGGTGCCCAGCTCTGATTCGGTGCGCTGCAGAGCGGCGTCGACGGCAGCACTGTCGCGAACGTCGAGCACCACGCCCAGACCGCCGACCGCATCGGCGGCTGCCGCACATGTGTCGGGGTCACGTTCCCACACCGCAACCGTGGCCCCGAACGCTGCGAGCCCCTCGGCGACTCCACGGCCGATCCCCGCGCCTGCCCCGGTGACAACGGCGACGCGTCCGGTCAACAGGATGTCGGATGCAGTGATGGCCATATCGGGAGGCTATCTGACGGGCGTGGTCCCGATGACACCGTCGGCTTCAAGCCGCGCGATGTCATGTGCACTGAGCCCCAATTCACCCAACACCTCGCGGTTATGCTGGCCGAGAAGCGGAGCCGCCGCGGTGTGAATCCGATCCGGACCGCGCGAGCAGGTGAACGGTAGTGTGCTGTGGCGGGTCGCCGGGTTGACCGGATGCTGTACGGATTCGAAGAATCCCCGTGCCTGCAGTTGATCCAGTTCGGCCTGTCGATGTGGCTGCAACACTTTGGCGACCGGAACTCCGTTGCGCCAGAGCGTCTCGACGATCTCGTCGGCGCTTCGCAGGCCGCACCACCGACCGAGGTGCTCGTCGATCTGGTCGTGCTGCACCCGTCGTCCCTGTGCGTCGTCCAACTCTTGGGCCATGGCCCAGGACGGGTTGCCCAACGCGTCGCGCAGCCCGGCCCATTGGGCGTCGGTTGCGACGGCGATCGCGACCCAGCTGTCGAGGCGACCGAACTCGTCGACGTCCTTACTGAGGTAAAGGTTCTGCGGCGCCGCAGCCGGTCCGCGGTTGCCGGTTCGTTCCAGCAGCGCGCCGTAAGCCGAGAATTCGATCACCTGCTCAGCGGCGATGCTGAGCGCCGCGTCGACCATCGCCGCCTCGACCATGGCTCCTTGCCCGCTCCGTCGCCGGTGCTCCAGCGCGACCAGAATCGCGTGACACGCGTGAATTCCTGCGTTGGGGTCACCGACCGAGTACGGCTCGAACGGGTTGCGGTCGGGATACCCGGTCAGCCAGCTGATCCCGGCGGCAGCCTCGATGACGTAGGCGAATGCCGGGTTGTCGCGCCACGGGCCGTCCAGTCCGAATCCCGGCATGCGCACCATGATCACATCGGGCTTGATCGCTTGGACCGCCTCGTAGGTCAGCCCCATACTCTCCAACACGCGGGGCGTGAAGTTTTCCACGACGATGTCAGCGGTCGCGATCAGCTGCTTCAACAGCTGCCGGCCGATGTCACTCTGCAGGTCAAGCGTGATGCCCCGCTTGTTGGTGTTCAGTCCGGAGAAAATCGGTGAGCGTTCCCACCACTGTTCTTCGGTGACGGGAATCCCGGCAATGAGACGGGTGCCGTCAGGATGGCGGGTCGACTCCACGTGAATCACGTCGGCACCCAGCATGGCCAACAGATGAGTGCAACTCGGTCCGGCCCAGAACGTCGTCATGTCGACGACGCGCAGGCCCTCGAACGGCAGCCCGTCTCTCCGCGAGGGTGCGCTCACGGTAGCCGCAGTACGTGCCCGGCTACCGTCACTGCACCTTCGCGAGCGATAGTGCTCGGTGTGCTCGCCCAGGCGCGGCGCGGGCAGCGGCGGCGCCAGCATCGGCGGCGTGGTGCGGTAGGGAGGGCCGGGCTGGGTGAAACCGTCCCGCGCGTTGACGACGAAGGAGCGGCGCGCCACGAAGTGGTCAAGCCCTTCGACGTTGGCGCCGTTGGCCACCGGGGCATTGGGAATGCGGAACGCGGTGGCCAGATCGCGGATCTCGTCGACGGTCTGGTCGGCGACCCACGCGTAGAGCTCCTCGGCCTTCTCGTTGGCCTGTTCGGTGATCGACAGCGGCGACTCCTCGTCGATCCATTCGACGTGGCCGGTCATCGCGCACAGATCGAACCACTGCTGCGCGGTGCCGCAACCGATGTCGACGAGACCGTCCTTGGCTCGGGCAATACCCGGCACCGTCAGCCGCCGCGCGTCCCGCCACGGCCGGCCCAGCATCTCGAAATAGCTCACCGGGTAGTAGGTCAGACCCAGAATGGATGTTTCCAACATCGCCAGATCGACCAGCTCCCCACCGCCACGCAGCCGCGAGGCCAGGGTCGCCATGCTGGCGTAGGCGCCGGCCAGGTACTCCCCTACCTGACCGCCGACGTAGACCGGCGCCCGGTCCGGGGCGCCGCGGCCCAGCCCGACAATCCCGCCGGACCAGGCTTGCAGGGTGAACTCCGTTGCGGCACGGTTGCTCCACGGCCCGTCGAGGCCAAACGCGGTGATCGCGGTGACGGTCAGATGCGGGTGACGCTGCAGGATCGCCGCCGGCGCAAATCGGGGATCCGCAGCGATGCCGGGCCCGCGCGACCAGATCAGCGCGTCCGCATCGGCGAGCAACGCGTCGACGAAATCCCCGTCGGTACCCGGCTCGGCGACCACGCTGTGTTTCGAGCACGCCAGATACGAGAACAGTGCGCCGTCGGCGCCGTCGCTGATCGGCGCGCCCGAGGCCGACCACTGCCGCAGCGGATCACCCTGTGCAGGCTCTACTTTGACGACAGTGGCACCGGCATCGGCCAACATCTTGGTGCAGTAGTTGCCGGCGATCCCGCTGGACAGGTCGACGACGACGTAGCCGGTAATCGGGGGCTCGAGCCCGGAGTCAGACAACGCGGGGCTACTCCTTGGCCCGGTTGCGCTTGCTCAGCCGGAACTCCGGCGGGAACTTGCTGTCGTTGTCGTTGACCGCGGCCGACAGTCCGCTGTCGATGGACTCGAACATGTCGAGGTCGTCGTCGCTGTCGTTGGCCACCCCGTTGCCCATCGACTCGAAGAACGCCGATAACAGGCTGCCCATGTACTCGCCCTGCTGCTGCTTGAAGATCTCGAAGAACATCTTTTGCTGGAACACGGTGTCCACCGGTCTGTTTCGAGCGCAGGCCAGCGCGTACTTTTGGGTCTCGGCTTCCAGCCGGTCGCGGGCGACCACCTTGTTCAGAAAGTTGCAGTCGTACATCTCGGCAGCGGTGAAAGGCCGGCCGGTGAACACCATCTCCTGGAACTTGCGCAACCCCATCATCTGCACCCAGGTCCACATCCGGGGGCCCCAGCCGTGATACCGGAACGACGGGTGCCCGAACAACGCGTCGTCGGACGAAATCACCAGATCGGCGTCGGCGCACTGGTAGAAGTGCCAACCGTAGCAATAGCCCTTGGCCTCGACGATGCTGATCTTCTTGAAGTCCTGCAGGGCGCGGTTGCCGGCCTGAGAGTTGGCGTACCAGGCGCTGATGGTGGCGCCGTTGCGGAACGTCCCCTTCGGCGGATAGGTGACCTCACCGACGCCGTCATCCTCCAACCGCAGTTCGGCCAACCGGGCCGCCGGATTGTCGTTGCCCTCCATGAACTCCGGGAGGTCGGCACCGCTACCCAGGTTGTCCCCGGCGCCGCGGATGATCACGACCTTGACGTCGTTGTCGGCGTTGGCTGCGCGCAGCACGTCGGCGTAGCGCAGCCGCGCCAGCGACGTCGGTGCGTTGAGGAACTCCGGCCGGTTGAACGTGATGGTGGCGATCTTGGTCTTCGGGTCCTTCTCGTAGAGGATGATCTCCTCAGGCGTGGGGCGCTCAGCGGCCGTAGGCGCGGGCCGCTCAGCCATGGACGGCCTCACCGTAGGCCGGGGCCGCCGACATCACGTCGGCGCCATCGGCAGTGATCAACACGGCGTCGCGGGTGAACACCGCACCGACTCCTTGTTCCCACACATAGGCGCTCAATGCCAACACCATGCCTTCCTCGAGTATGTCTGCTTCGGCGGTCGCCCGCAGGGTCGGTGTCACGACCGGCGGGTCGAAACCGAGCCCGAGACCGTGCGCCACCGGCATCGCCGGCAGTCGCTCGCCGGCCCGCACGTAGGCGTCCAGCAGACCGCTCGTCGGCAAGCCAGGTCGGCAGGCCTCAAGCAGTCCGTCCCAGAGGTCATCTCGACGCCGGTACAACGCACGCACGGCGTCGGTGGGCTGGCCGACGAGCAGCGTGCGGGCCACCTCGGCAACATATCCGTCGGCCAACACCCCGGCCGACAGCGCCACCAGGTCCCCGTCGCGCAGCGCACCGTCTCCATCCACGCGCCGCCACGGGTGTTCCTTCGACGTCACCCATGCGGCGTCCTGGGTCGCCGGGGTACTCACACCACCGGCCGCCTCGGCCTCCAGGATGGTGCCGGCCAGTGCCCCCTCGGTGGCGCCAGGACCGAGTGCGGCGGCGCCCGCGGCCAAGGCCTGGTCGGCCACCACAAGTGCGCGCCGCAGCGCTTGCACTTCCTCGGGCGTCTTGACGCGGCGGGCAGCCTGCATCGCTGGTTCGGCGTCGAGAAGTTCTGCATTCGGGAACGCCATCGACAGCAGCTGGGCGAACATCGGTGTCAGCGCGTCGGTTCCGACCCGACGCATGGTGTCGGCACCCTTGATGTTCTGCAGAATCCCGACCAGTGTCATGGGGTTCCACGCGTATCCGTACAGGTTCTCGTGTGGGATCTCTTCCGGGATGCCCTCGTCCCACGTGCTGTTGAGGTGGATCTCACCGGTGGCACGCACGAACTCGCAGATCGGCCCGAACGGACGCGTGCCCACCACCCACAGTTGCGGCGCACCGGAGATGTAGCGGACGTTGGCTTGCCGGCCCAGCACCAGCATGTCGAGGTCGTGCGCTGCCATCTCAGCGAGGGCGCGCTCCCGACGGCTCACACGCAGTGCACGACCATCGGCTTCGATCTCAGTTCCCACGGGGCACCTCGTAGGGGTCGTAGGGATACTCGGTCAGCGGCATCCAGCCGTCCTCGGTGACCACCACGATCTCCTCGCCGCGATAGCCGCCGGTGCCGTCTTCCCAGACCAACGGTTCGAGCACCAGCAACATGCCGGCCGGAAAGACGAATTTGTCGTCCCAGTCCTGACCGAGATCTGTTCCGATCATCGGCATTTCAGCTGCGCTGGTACCGATCCCGTGACCCAGATAGAAGTGTGGCAGCCACGGCTTCTCACCTCCGGCAGCGGCGGTGGCGGCGCGTCCGAGGTCACCGCACGTAGCGCCGGCCTTGGTCACCGAGAGTACCGCGTCGACGATCGCGCTCCACCTCTGGAACTGCTGCTGCTGCGCGGGTGTGGGCTCCTCGCCGACGATCCAGGTGCGGCCGTGGTCGGAGCAGTATCCGTGGTAGGCGATCGACACGTCGGTCCAAAGCACATCGCCGGCAGCCAGTTCCCGTTCGGTCGTCAGCAACGGCAGAGCCAGGTCGCCGGTGGTTGTCCAGGTGCCCTCGGCCTTCGACGCCGGCATCACCTGCCAGATCGAGTCGAACATGTTGGTGGTGGCACCCAATTCGAAAGCGCGACGCACGAACTGCGCGGACAGGTCGATCTGGCGCGCTCCGGGAGCCAGTGCCTGAGCAATCTCGGCGACAGCCTCCTCGGTGATCTGACAGGCACGCCGAACGCATGCGATCTGGTCGATCGTCTTGACCAGTTTGGCTGCGCCGACCACCGGCGCCGCGTCCACCGGCGCATCAGGAAACAATGCAGTTCCGGACCGCCGCATCGCCCCGGTCAACTCGTCGGTCGCAACCTTTGCCCCGGCCGGAATCAGGCGGGCCAGGATCTCCGCGAAATCGGCGACCCCTTCGTCGAATTCGAGATAGACCGGCCCATGCAGGTGATCATCGGGCAGGTCCGTCTCCATCGCCGCTCCCTCACGGAAGGGCAGGAAAAGATGCGGGTGTGCGTCATCGGCAAGCACAACGGCCACCGGCCGCTCCACGTGCGAGAGTCCCGCATCGGCCAGCGGCCAGCTGATGCCGGTGGCGTACATGACGTTGCCGTTGCCCAGCAGCACCAGCACATCCACGCCCTGCTCGGCCATCGCGGCGCGCAGACGCGCACCGGCCTCTCGGCGCATCCGGGGTAAGTCCGGTTCAGCGGGGATGTCCAGCCATGTGTAGCCGGTCCGGGCGATCTGGGTCACGCCGGAGCGAGTGGATGTCGTCATGAGATTCCGAGGAAATTTTGCACGTTCGTGCTGACGATCTTCACCGCGGCCTCGGGACCGACGGCGTCGACGACGGTGGCCAATGACTTCTCCGAGTAGCCGAACGTGCTCTCGTTGTGCGGGTAGTCGCTCGACCACATCACGTTGTCGACGCCGATACGGTCGATGAGCTGCAGCCCGAGGGGGTCGACCATGAACGACGCACTCATGTGATGGTCCCAGTAGTACCGGATGTCCTGCTGCAGCTCGTGGTTGAACATGTGCCGGTAGGAGGCCAGCATGTGCTCGGCATCCTGCAACGCGGTGGGCACCCAGGCGATCCCACCCTCGAACCACCCGACCTTGAGCTGCGGGTGGCGGTCGAGGATGCCGGAGAACAGATACTTGGCGAACTGCTCCCGGAAAGAGTCGACGTTGACCATCATGCCGACCACGACACTGTTGTGCTGACACGGCGTCTTTGGTGGGGTCTCCCCGATGTGGTGACTGACGGGCAGGCCCGCGGCTTCGATTTCGTCCCACACCGCATCCATGTCGGTGCTGCCGTAATCGTAGATGTTGCCGTCATCGTCCTTGCCGGGGTTCAACGGCAGCAGGAACGTCTTGATGCCGTAGGACTTGAGCTCCTCAAGTGTGCTACGGGTGCCTTTCGGATCCCACCAATTGATCAGACCGACACCGTAGAAGTGCCCGCCGGACTGCTCCTGCAGACCGGCAATGTGCTCGTTGTAGATGCGGAACACGCGCTCCCGCAGGGCTTTATCGGGGTAGTGGAACAGGGCGAGCACGGCGTTGGGGAACGCGAGCTCCTTGTCGATGCCGTCCTGCTTGAGTTCCTTGATGCGGGCTGCGATGTTGTTAGACGCCGCGCCGGCCAGATCGTCGTACTGCATGAGGACCCGGCCGAAGTCACCGCCGGTCCAGGCTTTGCCCTTCATCCCGACCATGTAGGCACCGTCCTCGTACCAGATACGCGGGGCTGCGCCTTTGAGTTCCTCGGGAAAACGGTTGTAGAAGATGTCGTCGGCGACCGAGATGTGGTTGTCGGCGGAGAAGATCTCGGTGCCTTTGGGGAGGCTGGCCAGCCCGTCCTGGCTGGCATGGCCCTGTCGATACTTGGGGGCGCCGAAACCTTCGGGGGGATACAGCGAAACTGTCGGGCTGGCCATCGAGGTACTCCAATCGGGCTGTGAAAGAGGGCTGTTACCAGGTGACTGGTAGTTCGTAGACGCCGTAGGCGAGCCGGTCGTGTTTGAACGGCACGTCGTCGAACGGGATCGCCAGATTCATGGTGGGAATACGGCGCAGCAGTGTCTGGAACACGATCTGCAGTTCGGCGCGGGCAAGCTGCTGTCCGACACACTGATGACGGCCGTAACCGAACCCCAGTTGCGCACTGGCATCGCGGCTCAGATCGAGCTTCTCGGGCTCCGGATAGACCGACGCGTCCCAGTTCGCCGGGGCGAGGTCCAGGATTATGCCCTCCCCCGCCCGGATGGTTTCACCGGCGATCTCAATGTCCTCAAGAGCGACACGGCGCTGACCGTTCTGGATGATCGACAGGTAGCGCATCAGCTCTTCGACCGCATTGGCGACGAACTTCGGGTCCCCCGAATCACGCAGCGCAGCAGCCTGTTCAGGGTTCTCCAGCAACGCCAGGATGCCGATACCGATCATGTTGGCCGTCGTCTCGTGTCCGGCGATGAGCAGGCCGGTACCCAGCTGCGCGGCCTCCTTGACGCTGATCTCCCCGGCGTTGACCCGCTCGGCCAGGTCCGACACCGCGTCCTCGGCCGGCTCCTCCATCTTCTTTTTCACCAGATCGATCAGGTACTGGTGCAGGCTCATCGCGCCCTTTTGGCCGTCCTCGGCGCTGGCGTAGCGGGCCAGCCCGACATTGGCGTGATGCTGGAAGAACTCGTGGTCCTCGTAGGGCACGCCCAGCATGTCGCTGATCACCCGGGTAGGTACCGGCAGCGCCAGTTTCGCGACCATGTCGGCCGGCTGCGGTCCGGCCAGGATCGCATCGATGCACTCGTTGGTGACATCCTGGATGACCGGGCGGAGGGCTTCGACACGACGGAAGGTGAACGGCTTGCTCAACATGCGCCGGAACCGGGTGTGCTCCTCGGCATCGGAGGTGAAGACCGAGCGGGGCCGCTTGTTCACCGTGGAGAGCATGTGCTCGTTCCAATGCGGGAACCCTTCGTTGCGGTCGTCGACGCTGACCCGGGAATCGGCGAACAGCGTGCGGGCCGCTTCGTGACCGGTGACCAGCCACGGGGTGGTCCCGTTCCAGATCCGCACCCGCGATAGCGGCGCACGTTCGGTCATCTCCAGCATCTGCTGCGGAGGTGCGAAGGGGCAGCGGGGCGAACGCTCCATCGGGTACTCAGGTACCGACACCGCTTCCTGCGTCAGCGTATCTGTCATATCGTCTCCTCGATGTGGATGGCCAGGGCGGGGCAGGCGGCGGCGGCGGCGCGGACCTGTTGGGCGTGTTCGGGACCGGGTTGGGCGATCAGAAGTTCGACCACGCCGTCGTCGTCCCGCTGGTCGAAGACCTCGCCGGCGTTGAGGACGCATTGTCCCGACGAAACGCACTTGGCCTGATCGATCGTGACCACCATGTCAGGGCGTCTCCGTCACTGGGGCGTGCCAGAGGCCGATGATCGCGTCGATCAGTCCAGTCGCCGCGTCCTGCCACGACGCTCGGGCCACCGGTGAACCCTGGGCCAGCAGCCGCTCGCGATCGGCACAACTGTGCATCAACAGGTTACGGCCCATGATGTTGCGCTCGACTCGGACGTCGACAGGCAGGTCGGGCAGGCATCCGTTGATCCCGTCGAGCACCCGGACCAGAGACGACGAGGACAACGCATCCTTGACGATCATGTTGTGGTAGGCCGGGTCGGTCATCACCTGCGCGGCAAATCGCGCATACCAGGTGGGATTGCCCAGCGCAGCAAGGTGATCGGTCAGTGGGCAGACCAGCGCAGCCACCCAGTCCCGCATATCGGTGGAATCCCCGATCGCGGCCACCCGTTGCTCGCGCAACTGCTCGATCGGGCCGCGGTGCTTGTGCTCGATGGCCCGCACCAGGTCGGTCTTGGTGCCGAAGTGGTAGCCGACCGCGGCATTGTTGCCCTGTCCGGCGGCCTCACTGACCTGTCGGTTGGACACCGCGAACACCCCGTGTTCGGCGTAGAGCCGTTCGGCGGCCTGCAGGATCGCTTCCTGGGTACTGGAGGCGCGGTCGGCGCGGAGACTCCGGGCAGTGGTCACCCTGTCAGTGAACCCCGTCACACTGCATAAGTCAAGCGACTGATTTAACAGTTCACGAACCCCCGTCCGAGACCGATTTGCGAGCGATCACCTTGCCGGCAACCGTGCCGCCGTCGACCGGAAGTACGGTGCCGGTCACGTATCGCGACCGGTCGGTGGCGAAGTACAGTGCCGCTTCGGCGACGTCCTCGGCAGTACCCTCGCGTTTGAGCGGACGGTCGTCGCGCATCTGCTGTCGAATTCTGGTCTCGAACTTCTCCAGCCGTGCCCGGTCCTCGTCGGTGGCCGAGGATGCGAGAATCGGAGTCGGAATGTTGCCGGGCGCAATGCAATTCACCCGCACCTCGTAGTGTGCGAGCTCGATCGCGGCACACTTGGAGAAATGGATGATCGCCGCCTTGGACGCCCGGTAACTCGACACCCCCCCGCCGGCCTGGATGCCGCCGATCGAGCCGAGGTTGATGATCGACCCACCTCCCTGATCGGCCATGTGTCGGGCCGCGTCGCGCGTGCCGGCCATCACACCGAGCAGGTTGACCCGCATGACCCGGTCGAACTCCTCGAGGTCTTCGTGGAACAGGCCCTTCTTCAACGGGCTGGAAATCCCGGCGTTGTTGACCATGACGTGCAGACCACCGAACTCTGCGACCGCAGCGTCCACCAGCGCACCAACCTCGGCTTGCTCACCGACATCGGTGTGCCGGTATACCGTGCGGCCCCCCGCGGCGTTGAGCTCGTCGGCCAGGGCCCGGCCGAGGTCGTCACGGACGTCGGCGATCAGCACCCCGGCGCCTTCGGCCGCGAACCGCGCGGCGATGCCGCGTCCGATGCCGGACGCACCACCGGTGACGATCGCGGTTTTCCCCGACAGTTCTGCGCCCGCCGTTCCCGTCATCGTTCGATCCCTTCGAAAAAGTTCAACAACAGCGCGTTGAGTGCCTCGGGCTGCTCGATCTGTGGACAGTGACCGGCCGCGGAGACGACGGCCGAACTGGCGCCGGTGATCTGCCCGGCGATCTCGGCGGCCCATCCGGGCGGGAGCAGCTTGTCGGCGCCACCCTCGACGATCAAGGTGGGCACGCTGATGCGGTGATAGGCCCGGGCACTGCTGGGGCTGGCCGGCGGCTCCAGGCCGGGACGGCGGAACCGCGCTGCCGCCAACGACTCCCAAGCACCGGGGGCGACGCTGGACTCGTAGCGTCGCTGCACGTAGTCCTCGTCGGCCGGATAGGACGGGTCGGCGAACAACGCGGCGACGATCTTGCGCATGCCCTCGACAGTGGCGTCATAGTCGTAGAGCGCGCTGACGTGCTCGTTGCGCTGGATCTCGCCGCCACCGCAGATCGCCACCAGACTGCGGGCCGGCAGCAGGGGATTCTCGGAGGTGGCGTCGACGAGCAGGTTGATCGCACCCATCGAGTTGCCGACGAAATGCGCGTTGTCCACTCCCAACACGTCGCAGAAGCGGGCGATGTGACGGATGCGCAGGCCGCGCCCGTCGGTGAAGTCGACGACCTTGGCCGACCCGCCGAAACCGAGCATGTCCGGCGCGAGCACGTGGTAGCGCCGGGCCAGCACATCGATCGTGTGTTCCCAACCGATCTGCGCGCTGGCGCCGAACTCCCCACCATGGAGCAGCACCACCGAGTCCCCGCTACCGGCCTCCAGATAGCTGGTGGACAAACCGTCCACCGATACGCTGCGCTGGGCGCTCACGCGGAGCCCCGCGCGGTCTGCGCGAATGCCAGCAGTTGGCTTGCCAGCAGCTCCAACTGGTTGGCCACGGCTTTGCCCTGTTCGGTGTCGGCCAGCTCGCCAGAGGGGTCCCAGATCGGGTCGGCCGAGTTGATCGCCACGCCCAGCGGAGTCGGCCAAGCACGCAGCGCGTGGCCGATGCTGCGCAGCTGGGTCAGCGTGCCGACGGCGGCCTGCCAGCCGTAGGCGCAGCTGATGCAGCCCCACGGTGTGTTGTCCAGGTACACCCGCGGGTCTTCGCGAAGGTCCTCGATGTAGTCCAGCGCGTTCTTGACCAGACCCGACACCGCGCCGTGGTAGCCCGGTGATCCGACCACGACCGCGTCAGCGTCGCGCAGCGTCTTGACCAGTTCGAGCGCGCGCGGGGTGCGCTCGAGCTCATGGGGCGCGTACATCGGCAGGTCGAGGTCCTCGGCGCTGAACAGCCGGGTCCGTCCGCCGAGCCGTTGCACGGCGTCCAGGCAATAACGCAACGCCCGCTCGGTCGACGAATTGGCACGCAGCGTGCCGCCGAGGCCGACGATGAAGGGTTGGTTGCTTTCGGTCACGGACACCCTCACTTGATCGCAATGGGACTGACAGGCGCTCCGACCGCACCGACAACCTTCAACGGCGGTGCGACGAGCTGAAATTCGTAGACGCCGTCGGCCGCACAGTCCGCAGCCAGCGGTCCGAGATCCCAGTATTCGCCGAGCATCAACCCCATGTCGCGCAGACACAACATGTGCATCGGCAGGAAGGTACCGTCGACGCCGTTGGCGGGATTCGGGTCTTCGACCATCAGGTTGTCGGCAGCCACGGCGGCGACGTCGTGGTCGTGCAGCCACGCCGCGCACGTCCAGTCCAGACCGGCGCCGGGCTCGCCGCCTTCCCCGGTCGACAGGAAGCGGGTCCACCACCCGGTGTGCACGACCACGATGTCACCCGAGCGGATCTCGACGCCCTGTCGGGCGACGATCTCGTCGAGTTCGTCGGGCGTGATGGTCGTTCCGGGCTCGCAGAACACCTCGGCGCCGCGGTGGGCCACCACATCGAGGAGCACCCCGCGTGAGGTGATTCCCTTGGCGTCGACCTTCTCGATGCCGAGGTGGAAGGCGCCGAAGCTGGTCACCGAATCCGCCGGGAAGCCGTTGTAGAGCTTGTCCTCGTAGTACACGTGCGAGAGCGCGTCCCATTGCGTCGCGGCCTGCAGCGGCATCACGATCATGTCGTCGTTGAAGCGGAACGGGTTCTCGGCGAAGAACGCGCTGACGTCGGCCGCCACGGCGTTGCGCAGCCACTGCGGACCGTACTTCACCAGGGTGGCCGCGTCGCCGCCGTCGACGGTCATCGTGTGGACGGGGTTCTGCCGGAACTTGAACGCGCCCTGGGGTCCGCCGGAGCCGAAGTCCCCGCCCAGCGAGATGACCTTGCCCTTCCTCACCGTCGCAGCCGCTTCGGCGACCTTCTGCGCGGTGATGAGGTTCAGTGTGCCCAGTTCGTCGTCGTCTCCCCACCGCCCCCAGTTACGGACCCGGTCCGCCGTCCGCCGAAAATCGCTCATGCTGCCGGCCACGTCAACTCCTCTGTGTCACTTCGGGTTCACCGAGGGAGAGGGCGAACCGCTCTGCTGAGATGCCACCATCGGTCCACACCACCTGACCGGTGATATAGCCGGCCGCGCGCCCGCCGAGGAACACCAGCATCGCGGCCTGCTCCTCGGCGGTCGACACCCGGCCCAGCGGCGCGGTGAACGAATCGAGATACTGCTGGCCGTAGCGCGACCGCAGCTGATCGAGGATCGGGGTCTCGGTGACCCCCGGCGCTGTGCAGTTGATCCGGATGCCTTGGGCACCCAAGGCAGCGGCGCGGCGTATCCCGTAGAGGATGATCGCCTCTTTGGACTGCCGGTAGCCGCCGTCGGCCAACGCGCCGGGGTGGTCCGCACACCATTGCAGTCCCTCCTCCACCGAGCCGGTGTCGAGAAGACCGGCGGTGGTGCGCGCGTGGTCGCGGTACCCCGAAGCGGCCAACGAGGACACGTTGGTGATGGCCGATCCCGGCGGCATACGGTCGATCAGGCTCTCGGTGAACTGCCGCATTCCCAGGAAGTTGATCCGCATGACCAGCAGCGGATCCCCGATCCCCGAAGACACCCCGGCGACGTTAAACAGTGCGTCGACCTCACCGTCGATCGCGGCGACCGCTGCATCCACCGACATCGGATCGGCCAGATCAACGGAGACGAAATCATCTGCCCTGGTGCCGTTTTCCGGCGCTCGCCGGTCCAGACCCGTCACCCGTGCACCCAGTTGGGCGAGTTGATGGGCTACCGCGGCGCCGATGCCCGACGCACACCCGGTGACGACCGCGTGCCTGCCGTCGTAGCGGACCAGCTCATCGAGCGCGTCCACGTTAGCCCGAGGCCTCCTTGACTGCCTTGGCCTGCTTCTCCTGTTCGGCGGCCTTGACGCGGCCCTCATTGATCTCGGCCATCGCCTCGGGGATCTCGCCGGCGGTGAACTTGCCGCCCCGGCCGGTCGGCAGCCCGCCGAACGCGTAGGTCTCGTCGAACAGCGGTGCATCAGACGGCCGGCGCCGCGACTCCACTTTCTCGATCACCGGCTCGAGACGCTTGGCCTTGTCCTTGACCGCCTTCTCGTCGCGCTCGATGAACTCGGGCAGGATCTCCTTGCCCATGATCTCCAACGATTCCATGGTGCCTTCATGGCTGCGCGGGTTGAGCAGCAGGATGATCTCGTCGACACCGCTGGCCTCGTAGCCGCGCAGGAACTCCCGCACCGTGTCCGGCGAGCCGATGGCGCCGCGGCCCGGGCCGTAGGCCAGCGTCGGGTCCTCCTTCACGGCGTTCTCGTACAACTCCCACACGCCTGTGCGCCCGGGGGTATGCATACCGTTGATGTAGTAGTGCATGATGCCGAACGAGAAGAACCCGCCGCCGATACCGAGCCGCTGTAGGGCTTCCTCGTCGGTCTTGGCGACCATCATCGACAGGTCGCCGCCGATCGCCAGGATGTTGGGGTTGATGGCCGGAGTGACCGGTGCACCCTGCTCCTCGAACTCCTTGTAGTACCCGTTCACCCGGTCCCTCAGCGCTTCGGGGCCGGTGTAGGCGAAACTCAGAGCACCGATGGCCTTCTGGGCCGCCATCTGTACCGACGACGGGCGGGTGCAGGCCACCCACACCGGCGGGTGCGGGTTCTGAAGCGGCTTGGGGATGACGTTTCGGGCCGCCATCTCGACATGCTCACCTTTGAATCCGCTGAACGGTGCCTCCGTCATGCAGCGGATCGAGACTTCCAGCGCCTCTTCCCACATCGTGCGCTTGTCGGCCGGATCGATGTTGAACCCGCCGAGCTCGGCGACTGAGGAGCCCTCACCGGTGCCGAACTCGACACGTCCGTTGGACAGGTGGTCCAGCGTCGCGACACGCTCGGCGATACGTGCCGGATGGTTGATCGGCGGCGGTAGATGCATGACGCCGAAACCGAGCCGGATGTTCTCGGTGCGCTGGCTGGCCGCGGCCAGGAACATCTCCGGCGCCGTGGAGTGGCAGTACTCCTCGAGGAAGTGGTGCTCGGTGAGCCACACCGTGGAGAACCCGGCTTTGTCGGCGAGTTCGACCTCGTCGAGCCCGTGCTGAAACAGCTGGTGCTCGTCGTCCTCGGTCCAGGGCCGCGGCAGCGGGAATTCGTAGAACAGGGATATCTTCACTTTCGGTTACCTCCTTGAAGATTCAGGGCTGTCGATGACGGACGGTGGTCTGTGGTCTGGCTCGGTAGCCGCGATGTGCTGTGCGGCGATGTAGCCGAACGTCATCGCCGGCCCGATCGTGGCTCCGGCGCCGGCATAGCTGCGGCCCATCACCGCCGCCGAGGCATTGCCGACGGCGTACAGTCCGCGGATCGGGGTCTCGTCGGACCGCAGCACCCGGGCGTGTTCGTCGGTGCGCAAGCCGCCCGACGTCCCGAGGTCGCCGAGGATGATCTGGAAGGCGTAGTACGGCGGTTTGCCGAGGGGGTGCAGATTCGGGTTGGGCAAGGTCGGATCGCCGTAGTAGTTGTCGTAGGCACTGTCGCCGCGGCCGAAGTCATCGTCATGACCGCGCCGCGCGAGATCGTTGAACCGCTCTGCGGTCGCCCGCAACTGGGCCGGCGGCACCCCGATCTTGGCGGCGAGTTCCTCCCAGGTGTGCCCTTCGTGCACCACACCGGAGTCCAGCCACGCCGAGGGGATCTTCCAGCCCGTCGGCACCGGGGCAAACGGGATCTTCGGCAGCGGCAGGTGTCCGGCGACGACGTAGCGGTGAAACGATCGGATGTCGGTAATCAGCCAGCACGGGATGTGGGTGACACCGGCACGCTCGCCGTCGATCATCGCGTGGGCGAAGTCCATGTACGGGGCGGCCTCGTTGATAAAACGCTTGCCCTCGCCATTGACCACGAACTGTGACGGCATCATGCGTTCGTTGAGCATGAACTGCAGACGACCATCCGGCCAGCAGATCGCCGGGAACCACCAGGCTTCGTCGAGCAACTCGGTGGCGCCACCGACCTTCTCCCCCGCGCGTATCCCGTCGCCGGTGGCCACCGGGTTGCCGAAACTCCAGTCCGTGTCCGCACCGGCCAGGTCGGTGACTCTGCTCAGTTCAGGCAGGTGCTGGGTGCGCCACGCCATGTCGTGGTCGAACCCGCCGCTGGCCAGGATCACGCCTCGGCGCGCCGCGATGCGTTGCGCCACCCCGTCGCGCTCCACCACCGCGCCGATCACAGCGCCGTCGACATCGGTGATCAGTTCCGTCATCGGAGCCTTGAGCCACAACGGGATGTCCTGCTGGGTCATTGCCAACCGCAGCCGCGCCGCCAGCGATTGTCCGATCGCGGCCATCCGGTCGCCGAACACCCGCGCCCTGACCATTCGCCAGATCAACTTCAGCAGCACCGCCTTGCCGCGCCACGACTGTCGGACCTGGTAGAACAACCGCAAATCCTTGGGAGCGAACCAGATCCCCTTGGGGGCCAGAGCCAGCGGGGCCAGCAGATTCTCTTCCTCGTCGCCTAGGACGCGCAGGTCGATCTCCGGGACGTTGATGGTGCTGCCCAACGCCGAACCGCCGGGCAGTTCCGGGTAGTAGTCGGCATAGCCGGGCTTCCAGACGAATTCCAGCCAGGAGCTGAGGTTCTCGAGGAACTCCATCATCACTGGTGCGGTCTCGACGTAGGCACGCAGCCTGGCATCGCTGACCAGACCACCGGTGATGTGCTTGAGGTAGACGAACACGTCGTCGGGGTCGGGGACGTGCCCTTCGCGGCGCTGCGACGGCGCGCCGGGCACCCAGATGCCGCCCCCGGACAACGCGGTGGATCCGCCGAAGCGGTCCGCCTTCTCGACCACCAGCGTCTGAAGGCCCGAGTTCCGTGCAGCCAACGCCGCGGTCATGCCACCGCCTCCGGATCCGATCACCAGCACGTCGGTGACGTGATCGAAGGGCTGTGTGACTGGCGAATTCATGTTGCGGACACCGCCGTTCGGACCGCGAATCCCGCGATCAGGTCGGGAGCAGCGCGATAGTAGCGACTGCTGGTCTGGTAGGGCCCTTGTGCGCTCATCGCGGCGAAGGCCGCGACCCACGTCCGGACCTCGTGGGCGGAGTTGCCCGCCTGTCGGGCGATCCAGGTGTTGTCCCAGCCATCGACCTCAGACAGCCTGCCGGTGTCGACGAGATCCAGGAACGACTTGTCCCATTCCGGGTTCAGCGGCGCCAGCGAGCCCTCGCCGGCGGCGAACTGCCGGGCCGCTTCCATCACCGCGCTCTGGCGACTCTGGCGCTGCTCGGCGGTCATCGGCACGCCGCGCACGATCCGATCCAGGGCCGCGGGCGGAGCAGTGGCCAGTGTGGGTACCGGCGGATCATGGGACAACCCGCCCGAGCCGATCACCAGAACGCGCTTGCCGAGGGTGGCCAGATACCCACCCACGGCGGCGCCGAGCGCACGGACCCGTCGCATCGGGCCCAGCGGGGTGGCGACCGAGTTGACGAATACGGGCACGACCGGCTTGGCGGTGGCATCTCCGAACAACTTCTGCAGCGGCTGGACGGTGCCGTGGTCGACGTCCATCTCTGCCGAGATGGCCACGTCGACATCGGCATCCAGTACCGCACGGGCACAGTCGGTGGCCAGGTCGGCGGGAACATTCAGCGGCCCGGAATAGGTCCCGTAGTCCCCGACACCACGTGCCGCGGTGCCGATGCAAAATGGCGGCATAGCGCGGTAGAAGAAGCCGTTGTAGTGGTCCGGCGAGAAAATCACCACCAGTTCAGGGTCGAACGCCGCCACGACATCACGGGCTACACCGATCGCCGATTCGATGTCGTCAAGGAGTTCGGCCGACGGACCCGGAAGGTTGAGCAGAGGGCTGTGCGACATGGCGCACAGCGCGATCTGGCTTTTCATCAGAATGCGGGCCTCCTTCCTCGGTGAGATGCAGAACGCCGAACAAGGCCTGCGACACCTCAGGAGCGCGCTGGGCGATGCAGGCGCCGGCGATGCAGCGGTCCGGGCGCAGGAACAGCACCGAATCGGTGTAGCCGTCGAACCATTTCTTCAATGCGCCGGTGCGGTCGCCGATCACGACAACGTCGGTATCGTCGTGTCCCGGCCAGTGCAGCTGGGTCATCGGGCGAGCCTCGATGAATCTGGCACCCAAGGCCTTCCAGCGCGCGAATGCGCTGTCCCCGAGCACCGCCCGCAAATTGTTGCTCCAGCACAGCACCGCGAACCCGCTGCCGGCCACGTCGTCGAGCAGGACGTCCCGCCGGTCGCGGGTGTCCACCCGCGGCTGGATGAACAACGTGCCGGTCGGTGAGTCCGCACCGGGCGGCCGCTGATGATGCACCGCGCCCTGCAGATAACGGGGCATCGGCTTGAACCGCATCTCCAGCACGTAGCGCTTCAGCGTGGGCACCGCCGAGGCCGCGTGGATCACACGGTCACGCAGCGCCGCGATGCGGCGATTCGTCGGTGAGATGACCCGACCGACCATCGTGGACAAATCGATCATCGCCCGCGCGTGCTTACGACGCTCGACGTCGTAGCTGTCGAGCAACGCGTCGTGCGCCTGCCCGGTGACCACCACCGCGAGCTTCCACCCGAGGTTGGCCGCATCCCTGATGCCACTGTTGTAGCCCTGGCCCTGCCACACCGGCATCAGGTGGGCGGCGTCGCCGGCCAACAACAGCCGGCCCTGCCGGAAAGACCCGGCGATGCGCGAGTGATGGGTGTAGACCCGATGCCGGATCATGTCGACCCGATCTGGGTAGGGGACCAATCGAGCCAGCATCTGTCGGACGAATGCGGGGTCATCGGCCTGCTCGTCGGTCTCGTGGGGGTGGATCAGGAACTCGAAGCGTCGGATGCCATGGGCGATCGCGATCGACACATATGGGCGGCGGGGGTCGGCGCCCACCTCACTGTTGGGATGGCCGAGTGGGTCGTTGGCGCAGTCGACGACCAGCCATCGTGTCGATGAGGTGGTGCCGTCGAACGACACCCCCATCAGCCGCCGGGTGGCGCTGCGACCGCCGTCGCAGCCGACCACGTAGCGCGCGGTGACCGGCGGCTGGCCACCGGCGAATTCGACGGTGACGCTTTCGCCGTCGTCGGTGCAGTTCTGCATCTGGTGCGCGAACCGCACCTCGACGCACTCGAAGCGGTCGAGACCGGCGAACAACTCGGCGTCGACCATCGGCTGGACGAAACCGTTGCGTTTGGGCCAGCCGAATCGTGCGTCCGGCGGAGCCATTTCGGCCAAGAGTCTGCGGTCGGCATCGAAGAACCGCAGGATCTGGTTGGGCACGGTGTGCGGCAGTACCCGGTCGACGAGGCCGATCGACTGGAACGTGCGCAGCGCCTCGTCATCCAGACCTACCCCGCGCGGGTAATCGATGAGAGTGTCGCGCTCGTCGACAACCAGGGTGCGGACCCCGTGCAGCCCAAGAATGTTCGCCAACGTCAGACCAGACGGTCCGGCACCGACGATGAGGACGTCGACGTCGGGGTGTTGTGTGGTGGGCTTCATGCGCGCCCCAACAGAAAGTCCAGGTGCAGCCGGTCGAAGGTCTTGGCGTCCTCGTACTGGGGCCAGTGACCGCAGCCCGGCATCACCTCGAACCGGGCACCAGGGATCATGGAGGCGATACGGCGTCCCTCATCGACGTCGGCGGTGGGATCGTCACTGGTCCAGACCACTAGAGTCGGCGCAGTAATCGAGCCGTACTCGTTAGGGCCGAGAAGGTTTCGCGCCCGGATCGCTGGATCCTGCAGGGCCATGATGTTGCGCATCGCTTCGGCGAACCCGGGCTGCCGGTACACCCGCTGCCGGCTGGCCACGACGTCGTCGTAATCCTTGGTCTTGTCGGCCATCAACCACTTGATGCGCGCCTGCACGGTCTCCCACGTCGGGTTCTCCGCGGCTGCCATCGACAGTGTGATGATGCGCTGCATCACGTCGGGGTCGGCTTGGGAACCACCGGCGGTGTTGAGCACCAAGCGATCGACTCGGCCGGGGTGGTCGATCGCCATCCGTGCAGCCACCCAACCGCCCAGCGATTCCCCGCTGATGTGCGCGTGGTCGGTGCCGATGGCGTCCAGAACAGCGACGAGATGGTCGATATAGTGCGGGATCTCGAGCGGATGGCCGGGCTTGTCGGTGTAGCCGTGGCCAAGCATGTCGATCGACCAGGTGGAGAAATGCTCGGCGTGGGCTTCCAGGTTGCGCACGTAGGCCTCGGCGTGCCCGCCGGAGCCGTGCAGGAAAACCAGCGCCGGTTTGGCGGTGTCGCCGGCGTGCAGATAGCGCGTGCGCACGCCACCGGCGTCGAGATAGCCCTGGGAGAACGCGACGCCCTGCAGGTCGCTCCAGACACTCTCGAACTCCGTCACCGCACTCCACCTTCCGACGAGAACCCTTGACGGCGAGAATTGAATTCTCGTACTTTGTAAGCGTTCTGCTCATTTATCGCACGTACATGTGCACTATAGTTAGAGCATCACTCTCGTGACAGGTTTCTGTCAAGGAAGGTCCGCATGACTCGACCGCCCGCCGAATCGGTTCCCGCCGGCACCGCAGTGCCCGGATCGCAGACGTTGGCTCGCGGACTGAGTGCGCTGCAATTGGTCGCGAGCTCCCCCACCGGGCTGACCGTCGCCCAGGTGGCCGACGACATCGGCGTCCATCGCACGATCGCGTACCGATTGCTCAGCACGCTGGCGCAGTTTCGCTTCGTCGCCAAGGGCGAGGACGGCCGTTACCGGTCGGCGGCGGCGCTGGCGGTGCTGGGTGCGTCCTTCGACAACAACATCCGGCAACTCTGCGTGCCCACGTTGCGCGGCCTGGCCGACGAGTTGGGCACGACAGTGTCGCTGCTGGTGGCCGAAGGTGACCAGCAGGTCGCCGTCGCGGTCATGGTGCCGTCCAACGTCTACTACCAACTCTCGTTCCACGAGGGCAGCCGCTACCCGCTGGACCGCGGTGCAGCCGGGATCGCGCTGCTGGCGAGCATGCCGCCCCGCCCAGCGGAGCGAGACCTGGTCGGACAGGCCCGCCAGCAGGGATGGGTGATCACCCACGGCGAGATCGAACCCAATACCTATGGATTGGCCGTTCCGGTGCGCCGCCGGCCGCCGTCTCCGCCCACCTGCATCAACCTGATCTCACACCGCGAGGACGTCGTCGAACATGGCCGAGATGCGGTGATCCGGGCCGCCGCCGAGTTGTCGGCGGTGCTGTCTTGACCACCGCCCCGTCAGGAAGGAGACACCGGTGACCGACTGGGACCACGAGGTCGATGTCGTCGTGCTCGGCAGCGGGGCCGCGGGCTTGACCGCCGCGCTCACCGCCGTGGTGCACGGGGCGTCGGTAGAGGTTTACGAGAAGGCAGCCACGGTGGGCGGCACCAGCGCGGTATCGGGCGGTATCGTGTGGATCCCGGCGCACAACCGTTGCGCCGACGGCGAATTGAGCGTCGAAGACGCGATGGCCTATCTGCACGCGCAGTCGCTCGGTGTCATGGACGACCACCTGGTGGCGACGTTCGTGCGCACTGGCGCGCCGATGCTGGACTTTGTCGAAGCCCACAGCGAGCTTCAGTTCGAGGTTGCCGAGGGCTTTCCCGACTACAAGCCCGAACTGCCCGGTGGACGGCCAACCGGGGGACGGTCTCTGAACACCAAGCCGTTCGACCTGACGAAGCTCGGCGAGTGGCGGGACCGGATCACCTCGTTCCCCGCCGATTTCAGCAATGTCGGGATCGACGCCGAGACCCGCGCCCGGATCCACGCCTCCGTCGACGACGATTCCGGTGATTACTGCGTCGCCGGCACCTCGCTGATTGCGGGGCTGCTGCACGCTGTCCGTACTGCCGGGGTGACCCCGCACACCGAAGCCCGCGCAGTAGACCTCGTCGCCGATGCTCTCGGGATCACCGGGGTACGGATCGACAAGGACGGCAGGGAAATTCGTGTGCGGGCACGGCGCGCGGTGATCCTCGGCACCGGTGGCTTCGAGTGGGATGCACGGCTGGTCGAGGCATACCTGCGAGGCCCGATGCGCGGCGCGGTGTCACCGCCGAACAACACCGGCGATGGCCTGCGGATGGCGATGGCCCACGGTGCCGACCTGGCGAACATGGGCGAGGCCTGGTGGGTACCGATCGTGCAGATCCCCGGCGACACCTTCGCCGGGCACCCACGCAGTCGCAGTGTCCGGTTGGAACGCACCCGCCCCCGCAGCATCATCGTCAATAGGGCCGGCCGGCGTTTTGTCAATGAGGCCGGCGAATACAACTCGATGGCCGGCCCCTTCCACTACCTTGACCCCAGATTGGGCTACGCCAACGACCCGGCGTGGATCGTCTTCGACTCGCTGCACCTGAAGCACTACGGCTTCCTTGGCGTCGATCCCGACGGTCCGGTGCCGGAATGGTTCTGCCAGTCAAGCGATCTCGACGAGCTCGGCGAGAAGACCGGCATCGACTCCGACGGGCTGGCCCGCACGCTGGAGGCGTGGAACGCCCATGTCGCGGCTGAGCATGATCCGGACTTCGGGCGCGGATCGAGCGCCTACGACGGCTACTGGGGTGACGCCAACGCCGCCAGCACCGCCGGCAAGACGCTCGGTCCGATCGACACGGCGCCGTATTACGCGGTCCCGGTGTCGGTCGGGGCAATGGGCACGAAGGGCGGCCCCCGCACCGATGCGGACGGCCGGGTGCTGCACGTTTCGGGGACCGCGATCACCGGTCTTTTTGCTGCCGGTAACGCGATGGCCGGTGCAACCGGCAAGGCCTACGGCGGTGCCGGCGGAACGCTGGGACCCGCGATGGTCTTCGGCTACCGCGCCGGCTTCACCGCCGCGACCGGCCGGTCGGTCGAGAGCTGAACTGCCCACCGTCGGCGACCATGGCGTCGCGGCAGGGGTCAGGTCCCCCGGGCGATCAACCGGGCCGCAGCCGTGTACGGATCCGAACGCCCTTCGGCGACCGACGCGGCGACGTCGTCGAGGTCGGCGTGCTGACGTAAGAGGGTCTGGGCCAGTGACAGGATCTGCGAGCGGGCCCGCGCGGCACGGCGCTGGGGGTCATCGGACCGATGGGTGGCCTCGATGGCGTCCATCAGCTCGGTGATGCCCTCCCCCTGCGCGGCAATCAGTTTCACGATCGGCGCGGCGGTCTCTGCCCGGAGGTCACGCACCGTCTGGTCGGCGCCCTCGCGGTCGGCCTTGTTGACCGCGACGATGTCGGCGACCTCCAATAGGCCCGCCTTCGCCGCCTGAACCGCATCACCGGCGCCGGGATTGAGGATCACGACGGTGGGATCGGCGACCGCGGCAATCTCGATCTCCGACTGTCCCACGCCGACGGTCTCGAGGATGACCAGGTCGAAGCACAGAGCCGACAGCAGCGTGATCGACGCCGGGACGGCCGCCGCCAGCCCTCCGAGATGACCCCTGCTGGCCACCGACCGGATCAACACGTCCGGGTCGTTGATATGCGCGGCCATCCGGATCCGGTCGCCGAGCAGCGCCCCACCGCTGTAGGGCGAGGACGGATCGACGGCCAGCACAGCGACCCGCTTGCCGCCTGCGCGGTAGGCCCCTACCAGCGCACCCACCGTGGTCGACTTGCCGGCACCCGGCGGTCCGGTGATTCCCACGACGCGGGCCGGCACCACCTCGCCCAGCGCCTCGAGCACCGCGTCGCGCTGTCCGCCCTCCATGTAGCTGAGCAGCCGTCCGGCGGCCCGGGGCGAGCCGGCGCGGGCGGCGGCGACGAGCTCGTCGATGGTCACGCCTGGAACAGTACGCAGCCCGCTCACCTCTCTTCACCCGTTCCGCCAGTCAGCCGAGAATGATATTCTCTCCTACCGAGAGTCAGCATTTCAAGAAGGGTCGTTCACATGCAGATCGCCGGCAGTTCGGCAGTGGTGGTGGGAGGCGCGGGCGGTCTGGGTGAGGCGACCGTGCGCCGACTCAACGATGCGGGCGCCAAGGTCGTCGTCGCCGACCTGGCCGATGAAAAGGGCAAGGAACTCGAGCAGGAACTCGGGGTGCGATATGTCCGCACCGACGCCACCTCCGAGGAGTCGGTCAACGAGGCCATTGCTGCAGCACAGTCCCTTGCGCCGCTGCGCATCTCGATCGATACGCACGGCGGCCCGGCCAGCGGTGGCCGACTGATCGGCAAGGACGGGTCGCCGCTGGACCTGGAAGGTTTCCGCACCACCATCGAGTTCTACCTGACCGCGGTCTTCAACGTCATGCGACTGTCCGCAGCGGCCATCGCCACCACCGACCCGCTCGAGGAGGGCGCACGCGGCGTCATCGTCACCACCGCGTCGATCGCCGGCGTCGAAGGCCAGATCGGCCAGCTGCCGTACTCGGCGGCCAAGGGCGGGGTGTTGGGCATGACCCTTGTCGCCGCGCGCGACCTGTCGCCGCTGGGAATCCGAGTGGTGACCATTGCGCCGGGGACCATCAACACCCCGGCCTACGGGAAGGCCGCCGACCAGCTCGAGCAGTACTGGGGCCCGCAAGTGCCGTTCCCGAAGCGGATGGGCCGCTCGTCGGAGTATGCGCGCCTCGCGCAGAGCATCATCGAAAATGACTACCTCAACGGCGAGGTGATCCGGCTCGACGGGGGGCTGCGATTCCCGCCGAAGTGAGCAGGGAGGCGACCCGTCCGCTGGAGGGCCGCGTGGCATTCGTCGCCGGCGCCAGCCGCGGCATTGGTGCGACCATCGCCGTGGCACTTGCCGAGGCCGGTGCAGCGGTCGCGGTGGCCGCCCGCTCGGAGACCGAGGGCAAGCTGCCTGGCACAATCGGCGCGGTGGCACAGACGATTTCGACCGTCGGCGGTCGCGCGCTACCGGTGCGCTGCGACGTCACCAGCGAGGATTCGGTAGCGGACGCAGTCAGCGCCACCGTCGCCGAATTCGGCGGCATCGACATACTGGTGGCCAACGCCGGCGTGCTGTGGATGGATTCCATCGAGGCAACACCGCTACGGCGGTGGCAGCTGTGCCTCGACGTCAACACCACCGGCGTCTTCCTGGTCACCAAAGCCGTCATCCCGCATGTGCGCGCCCGCGGTGCCGGATCGCTGATCGCGGTGACCACCACCGGTGTCACGATGACCGACCGTGGCGCGAATGCCTACTGGGTGTCCAAGGCCGCGACCGAGCGGCTCTATCTCGGGCTGGCCAGCGACCTGCAGCCCGACAACATCGCCGTCAACTGCCTGAGTCCCTCTCGGGTGGTACTGACCGAAGGTTGGCGGGCCGCCGGCGGCGGGATCGAGATCCCGCCGGAGATGGTCGAACCGCCCGAGGCGATGGGCAGGGCCGCGGTGTGGCTCGCTCAGCAAGACGCCAGCGGCGTAACCGGAACTATCCAGCGCTCCGAATCCCATACCGCGGAATAGCATTCCGCGACGAGTGGCTACTTCTTGGAGATCAGCCCATCGACGATCTTGTTGAAGTCGGCGGTGCCGAAAGATACGTACTCGGCCAAATTCGCGTAATCCAGCGATGCCATGACCGATTTCTCCAATTGGATGTTCATCAACCGCTTGGTCGCCTCGACTGCCTGCTGGGGTAGTTCGATCATCTTCTTCGCGCAGGCCACGGCCTCACCGAGAGGATCCGCCACCACATGGTTGGCCAATCCGAGTTCTACGGCGCGCTGCGCCTTGATCCGCACGCCGGTGAGCGCGAACTCCTTGGCCTGCAACAGACTGATCTGGGAACCCCACACCAGCGGTCCACCGTCGGCGGCGACCAGACCGATCGACACGTGTGGGTCGGCGAAGAAGGCGTCCTCGGCGATGTAGACGACGTCGGACAGCGCAGCCAGGCTGCAGCCCAGACCGACGGCCGGACCGTTGACGGCAGCGATCACCGGGATGCGGCAGCGCACCATGCCGATCACCAGGTCGCGGCCGTGCTTGATCGTCTTCTGTCGCAGGGCCTCGTCGTTGCGCAGCTCGTCGAGGTAGTTGAAGTCACCGCCGGCCGAAAACGCCCGGCCCGCACCGGTGATGACGGCGGCCCGCGCACCGGTGTCCTCGTTGAGTTCCTCCCAGATCTTGGCCAGCCCGACGTGCAAATTGTCGTTGACCGCGTTGAGGTCGTCGGGCCGGTTCAGCGTGATGATGCGCAGTGCATTGTCGGCCTGAACATCGATTTCTTCTGGCATGCCGTACATCTGAAGTCTCACAATCCTAGGATTCGTTGCGCGATGATGTTCTTCTGGATCTGTGACGTGCCGCCCATGACACTCTGGGCGCGGCTGTACATATAGGCACCGAACATCTCGTCGTCTCCGGTGCCCACGGTCGTCAGGGCCGCATGCCCGACCGACTGCTCAGTCCACGTCATCAGCAGCTTGTCGAGTGACCCTCCCGGGCCGTGGGTGATGCCGTCGAGCTGCTCGGAGAGCCTGCGCCGCACGTGCAGTCGCAGCATCTCGGTCTGCACCCAGGCCCACGAGAGCTCCTCCGGCGGCGCTCCCTGCACCTGGGACGCCAACTGCCGCACGGTCTTTCCGTATCGCGCGGAGAAGCCGAGAGTAGACGGCTCGCGTTCATGGCTGACCACTGTCATCGCCAGTTTCCAACCTTCTCCCGGGGCGCCGACCATGTTCTCGGCGGGCACCCGCGCACCGTCGAAACTGACCTGGCCGAACTCCTTGGTCACGCCGCTGATCATCTTCAGCGGGCGCTGCTCGATACCGGGCTGATGCATGTTGACGATGAACGCCGAGATGCCTTTGTGTTTCGGCAAGTTCTTGTCGGTGCGCGCCAACACCAGACACCAGTCGGCGACATCGGAGTAACTGGTCCAGATCTTGTGTCCGGTGATCAGGTACTCGTCACCCTCTTGGACCGCGGTGGTGGTCAGCGACGCCAGGTCCGATCCCGCTCCAGGCTCGGAGAAGCCCTGACACCAGCGCTCAGTGCCGTTGATCATCCCGGGCAGGAACCGCTGTCGGAGCTCTTCACTGCCATGGTGGCTCAGGCCGACGACGAGATAGCCCAAGCTCGGCCGAGCGGGTGCACCGGCTTTCGCGATTTCCTCGTCGACGATGACGTCGTACACCGGGGGGAGATCCTGCCCGCCGTACGCCTTCGGCCACGAGGTGCCGAAGAAGCCGGCCTCGAACAAGGCCTGGTGCCACTCGCCGGCCTTGGCCCAGTACGCATCGCCGGAAGTCGGGAATTTACCCTTCTGCTCGGTCAGCCAGCCGCGCAACCGTTCCCGAAAAGCAGCCTCGTCGGGCGAATCACGAAAGTCCAATGGTCAGCTCCTCCAGCTTCACGGGCCAGGCCTCGGTGGCGGTCAGTACACGTCGCAGATAGACGTGGGCCAGACATTCCCAGGTGTTGCCGATACCGCCGTGCACCTGGATCGACGTTTCGCACACGGTCAACGCGGCGCGTGTGGTGTAGATCTTGGCGACCCGGCCGGCCTCGATCGCCTCGGCGACCGGCAGTTCGTCGACCGCCCATGCAGCGTGGCGCGTCACGCTGATCGCGCCCTCGATCAGGGCCAGGCTTTCGGCGAGCAGATGCGCGACAGCCTGGTAGGACCCGATGGTGGCGCCGTACTGGGCACGCACCTTCGCGTACTCGGTGGCCAGTGCGTGCGTGCCCCGGGCGGCGCCAAGGATGTCGGCGGTGGTCGCCGTCAGCGCGAGCGCATACCAGCGTCCGGCCTCCTCGTCCGCGAGTTCAGAGAGCTCAGCCGGTGATTCCGTCACGCCTTCCAAACTGTTGGTCAGATCAACGGTCGCGGTCCTGGCGGGCTGGTCGGATACCGCGCGCCCCAGGCGGGCGGCCAGGTCGTCGAGCAGCACCGGCCCCAGGAACGGCACATCGACCAGGCCCCGCCCGAACTCCTCGGCCACCAGGGCGACCTCGACCGCCGATGCGCCATCAGAACGTAGGGTGCGAAATCCGGTGGCGTCGACCGCCTTTTCCAGCCGCCCGAACCGGCTCTGGTCCTCCAGCTCGGCCACCGAGCCCGGCCCCAGATCGGCGGCCAGTTCTGCGGCGGCGTCGCGCAATTGTCTTTGTTCACTGGTCAATCGGACGTCCATTGTTTCCTCCGCTCTTCGCGCAATCGCTCATCGCCCGCTCCCGTAACACTCGGCGAAGCACCTTTCCTGACGGCAGGCGCGGGATGTCGTCGACGAGGATGACGCGGCCGGGTTTCTTGTACGAGGCCAACCGCTCGGCCACCAGGCCGGCAAGGTCGTCGGGGTCCACTGCAGTAGCAACCTTGACCGCGGCCACGATGGCCTCCCCGTCGGCGGACGGCACGCCGAACACCGCGCAGTCCTCGACGGCGGGGTGTCCGTGCAGCACGGCCTCGATTTCGGCGGGCGCGACCTGGAAGCCACGCACCTTGATCATCTCCTTGGCGCGGTCGGTGATGCGCAACCAGCCGCCGCCGTCGAGGGTTCCGACATCACCGGTGCGGTACCAGGGACCCGAAAATGCCTCGACGGTCGCTGATTCCGGCAGGTAGCCGGCCATTACCGCCGCCGACCGGACCTGGATTTCACCCTCGGTGTCCGACCCGACCGGCTCTCCCGTCTTCAGCGACGCGATGCGCACCTGCACCGTGTCGACTGCGCGCCCGACGGTGTCCAGCCGCGCGTCGTCGAGGTCATTGCAGGAGATCACCGGCAGCTCACTGGCGCCGTAGGCCGTCACCCACTTCACGCCGGTACGTGCGGTGACCGTTTCGGCCACGCTCTCGGTGACCGGCGTTGCGCACCACATGATGTAGCGCAGCGAGCTCAGGTCGTAACGTTCCAGATCCGGATGCGCCGAGAGCGCCAACGCGATGGGCGCCACGGCCATTTCGATGGTGAGGCGGTCGGACTCGATGTGCCGCAGCATCATCTCGATGTCGAAGCGTCGGTGCAGCCGAATCCAGGCGCCGGTGTCCAGCGCCATCACGATGTTGAGCAAACCCAGAATGTGTGACGGCGGCGTCATGATCTGCAACCGGTCCGCCGAGGTCAATTGCAGTGCGCCCCGCCAGTGCCGGACCGCAGCGGCCAGCGACGTGTGGGTGTGCCGGACGGCTTTCGGCATGCCGGTGGTGCCCGAACTGAACACCAACACCGCGTCGGTGTCGGGGTCGGGATCGACCCGATGTGGTGACGATTCCACTGCGGGAACCGGCTCGTCGAGGTGGCGCATCGGCATCGTGTCGGCGAGTACCGGATGGTCCCCCACCGCGTGGGTGGGTTGGGTCAGCGAGATCGCGTGGTTGACCTCGTCGTGTTTCCACGCCGGGCTCAACAACACTGCGGCTGCTCCGAGTCGCCAGATTGCTCGTAGGGCGACGACGAACTCGGGACGGTTCGACGACATCACAGCGACACGGGAACCGTTGGCCACTCCCTGCCGCTGCAACACTTCAGCCATCCCTGCCGTCAAGGCGTCGAGATCGGCCAGGCTGTACTGCCGATCCTCGAAGGCGAGCGCCATTGGCTCACTCACGTCGCGCGGGCCCCTTCCGCAGGTAGCGATGTTTTGACAAGGGTGAGAGGGGTACCGCTTGTCGGGGAGAATAGTATTCTCCTATTATCAGAATGACAATGTCGAGAGAGGGTCCGATGACCGACCCGCAGGCACCGGGAGCAGGGGCTGCAGTGACAGAGCCGGGCGATGCCCAGGGCACCATCACCATCAAGTTGGACGGCAGCACCGCGTCGGTCCCCACCCGTCCGGGCGAGACACTCTTGGAGAGCGCGCGCCGAGCCGGAATGGGCCCGCCGTTCTCCTGCGAAGCGGGCAACTGCGGCACCTGTATGGCACTGGTGACCGACGGGGCCGCGACGATGCGGGTCAACGATGCGCTGACCGAGGACGAGGTGGCCGACGGGTACGTTCTCACGTGCCAGGCCGTACCCGACTCCCCGTCGGTGTCGGTCACTTACGACGATTGAGCCGAGGGAGATGACCCCTCGCGCCGCTCATCGAGTGCGGGCGCCGGACGGTAGACCGGGGTGTAACCCTCGATCCGGATCGGGCTGCCTACCAGTCGGAAGTCGCCGGCGCTGACCAGGACGTCCGGAGTGGCGGCTAGCGCTTCGGGCAACGTACGAACCGCGGCGACCGGGATGTTGAGCGGCCGTAAACGGGCTTCCCAGCGAGCCGCGGTGTCAGCGGACAGCGCTGCGCCGACAACGGAGAGCACCTCGTCACGCCGTGCGGCACGTTCAGCCATCGTGGGAAAGCCCTCGATCCCGGCTTCGGCGGCGAAGGCAGCCCAGAAAGCGTCGTGGGTGATGAACAGCGCCAGGTAACCGTCGGCAGTCGGAAACAATTGCGCTGGAACATAGTACGAATGCGCACCGTACGGATGACGCTGAGGCGCAACGCCGTCGTTGAGGAATGCCGCGGCGCGATAGTTCAGTTGCGAGAGCATCACATCCTGCAGGGACACGTCGACTTGGCCGCCACGACCCGACACGATCTGGGCCAGCAGACCCAGCGCCGCGGTCAGGCCGGTGGAGTTGTCCGCCGACGAATAGCCCGGCAACGTCGGTGGACCGTCGGGATCACCCGTCATGGCAGCGACGCCGGTCGCGGCCTGGATCACGTAGTCGAACGCCGGGTCGTCACCCCCGTCGAGGCCGAAGCCGGTCATGGCTACGCACACGATGCGCTCGTTGTACCGCTTGAGCGTTTCGTAGGTCAGCCCCAGCCGACGGATCGCCGACGGCTTCATGTTGACCAGAAGGGCATGGGAATCCGCGACCAGCTCACCGAGACGGGCACGCCCCTCGGCCGACCTCAAGTCGAGTATCAGGCTCTGTTTGTTGCGATTGAGGCTGGCGAAATAGCTGTCGCTGACCTGGCGGGAGATCTCACCGCCAGGCGGTTCGATCTTGATGACCTCGGCTCCGAGGTCGGCCAGCATCATGGTGGCGTACGGCCCGGCCAGCATCACCCCGACCTCGAGAATGCGAATTCCGGCCAGCGGCCCCGTGCTCACCGCGGTCCTCGGCTCTTCGCGCAAGCGCTCACCGCGGTCCTCGGCTCTTCGCGCAAGCGCTCACCGCGGTCCTCGGCTCTTCGCGCAAGCGCTCATCGCGGTCCTCGGCTCTTCGCGCAAGCGCTCATCGCGGTCCTCGGCTCTTCGCGCAAGCGCTCATCGCACCACCTTCGCGAGCTCCCCGATCACCTCGCGCGTCCGGTACTTCGATGCCACCAGCTCGTCACGCGTCTCACCGATCGGCAGCAGGCGCACCGACAGGTCGGTCACGCCCGCATCGGCGAACTGCTGGAACCGACGAAGGATCGACTCTTCGTCGCCGGCGGCACACAGATCTCCGACGTTGCGCGCGTCACCGCGGTCGAGCAGCTTCTGGTAGTTCGGCGACGTCTCGGCCTCGGCCAGGATCCGATTGGCTCGCTCTTTTGCCGCGTCGATCTCGGAGTTGGCGCACAAGCACACCGGGATCCCCGCCACGATGCGGGGCGCGGGTCGGCCCGCCGCTGCCGCCGCCTGAGTGATCTTCGGTGCGATGTGCTGGCCGATCGCCTTCTCGTCGGCCATCCACAGCACGGTTCCGTCGGCGCGCTCACCGGCGATCTGCAGCATCACCGGTCCGAGCGCCGCGACGAGCACCGGAAGCGGTTGTTCGGCACCCAGAACCGTCGGGTTGTGCACAGTGAACGTGTTGTTCTCGACGTCGACGTCACCCGGTCCGCGGAGAGCGGCGTTGAGCACCTCGAGGTAGTCGCGGGTATAGGCCGCCGGCTTGTCGTAGGGCAAGCCGAGCATGTCGCGCACGATCCAGTGGTGCGACGGGCCGACCCCGAGTGCGAGCCGGCCGGCAGCCATCGCGTGCACCGAAAGCGCCTGGCGTGCAAGCGCGATCGGATGCTGGGCTTGCAACGGCACCACGGCGGTGCCCAGCTCGATACGCGAAGTGTGTGCAGCCATCAGCGCCACCATGGTCAGGCAGTCGAAGTCGTTGGGCACCTGCGGCATCCACGCGGTGTCCAACCCCGCAGATTCCGCCCACTCGATGTCGGCGATCAGCTTGGCGACCTTGCGAGCCATGTCACCGCGCTCGGCCCCGATCATCACGCCTAATCTCATCGCCCTGCCTCCTCCGAGAGTGCGGTCAGATCGCGTTGAAGGCCCCGATGGCGCTCTGAGCGCTCTCTCGCCGAACCCGTTGTCACGACTGGTCCACCTTCTCCGTCAGCGCCCGCACCTCACGCACCAGATCCTCCAACGAGGTGCCGGTCGGAAACACCGCTGCCGCACCGGCATCGAGCAACCTCTGCACGTCCCCCTGAGGGATGGTGCCGCCCACCACGACGGCGATGTCCCCGGCGTCGGCGGCGCGCAGTGCATCCACGGTTCGCGTGGTCAGCGCGATGTGTGCCCCGGACAGGATCGACAGACCCACCAGTGCCACGTCCTCCTGCAGCGCGATCGAGACGATGTCCTCGATGCGCTGCCGGATGCCGGTGTAAATGACCTCGAAGCCGGCGTCACGCAGCGTGCGCGCGACGATCTTGGCCCCGCGGTCATGACCGTCGAGCCCCGGCTTGGCGACAAGGACCCGAACCGGGCGATCCAGAGTGGATTCCGCCATGACTAGAACACCACCGGCTGGGCGAATTCGCCCCATACCGACTTCAGTGTCGAAACCATCTCTCCCACCGTGCAATAGGCGTTGGCACAATCGATCAGGTTGTGCATCAGGTTGGCGTCGCCCTCGGCCGCTCGCGCCAGCGCCGCGAGGCTCTCCTTGACCGCGACACCGTCGCGGTCGGCCTTGACCTTAGCCAGCCGCTTGAGCTGTGTGTCGCGACCCTGCGCGTCGAGCTCGTAGGTGGCCAGGTCCGGCGGCGGCTCGTCGACGACGAACTTGTTCACGCCCACGACGGGCCGGACCCCGGACTCTACCTCCTGATGGATCTTGTACGCCTCGTCGGCGATCAAACCCTGCAGGTACCCGTCCTCGATGCACCGCACCATGCCACCGTGGGTTTCGAGATCGTGCATGATCTCGATGATCTTCTCTTCGGTGGCGTCGGTCAGCGCCTCGACGAAGTAGGAACCGCCGAGCGGATCGGCCACCTTCGTGACGCCGGTCTCGTAGGCCAGAATCTGCTGGGTGCGCAGGGCCAGCGTCGCCGACTCCTCCGACGGCAGCGCGAACGGTTCGTCCCAGGCGGCGGTGAACATCGACTGCACCCCGCCCAGTACTGCGGCCATGGCCTCGTAAGCGACTCGCACCAGGTTGTTCTGCGCCTGCGGCGCGTACAGCGATGCCCCACCGGCGACACAGCCGAACCGGAACATCGACGCCTTGTCCGTGGTGGCGCCGTAGCGCTCCCGCACGATCGTCGCCCACCGGCGCCGGCCCGCGCGATACTTGGCGATCTCCTCGAAGAAATCTCCGTGGGTGTAGAAGAAGAACGAGATCTGCGCAGCGAACTTGTCGATGGTCATCCGACCGCGCTCGACGACAGTGTCGCAGTAGGTCACGCCGTCGGCCAGGGTGAACGCCATCTCCTGCACCGCGTTTGCGCCGGCGTCGCGGAAGTGCGCCCCGGCCACCGAGATCGCGTTGAACCGCGGCACCTCGGCCGCGCAGAACTCGATCGTGTCGGCGATCAGCCGCAGCGACGGCTCCGGCGGCCAGATCCAGGTGCCGCGCGACGCATACTCCTTGAGGATGTCGTTCTGAATGGTGCCGGTGAGCTTCTCCCGCGGCACCCCCTTCTTTTCCGCAGCGGCGACGTAGAACGCCAGCAGGATCGCGGCAGTACCGTTGATCGTGAAGCTGGTACTGATCGCATCCAGCGGGATGCCGTCGAAGAGGATCTCCGCATCGGCGAGCGTGTCGACCGCTACGCCGACCCGTCCGACCTCCTCGCCGTACTCGGGATCGTCGGAGTCATAGCCGCACTGGGTCGGCAGATCCAGCGCTACTGACAGACCGGTGCCACCCTGATCGAGCAGGTAGCGGTAGCGGCGATTGGACTCTTCAGCGGTCCCGAACCCCGAATATTGCCGAAATGTCCAGGTCTTGCCCCGGTACCCGGAGGCGAAATTACCGCGGGTGAAGGGGTAGGCCCCCGGCGCAGGCGGGTCTGCGGACCGATCCTCGGGTCCGTACACAGGCGCCAGCGGAATCCCGGAGGGAGTCTGCACTGGCTCGTCGGCTGGTGGGGTCATCGGTGGATAACGTACTTGCAAAAAATGAGAATGCCAATACCGTCTGAGGCAAAGGTGCACGCTGAAGTGGGTGCACGATCCCCAACGGCGCTGGCGAAGCCCCGGCAGACAGTGATTATGGGATTCGCCTAAAATGAGAACGACACTATCTGGTGCCGTATGAGGAGGCTCATGTCCAGCTTGCCGAGCGCGACCACGTTCGCCAACCGCACCATGATCGTGTCCGGCGGTAGCCGCGGCATCGGTTTGGCGATCGCGCTGGGCGCCGCCCGTCGCGGAGCCAACGTGGTACTGCTGGCCAAAACGGCCGAACCCCACCCGAAACTGCCCGGCACCGTCTTCACCGCGGTCACCGAGGTCGAAGCCGCCGGCGGCAAGGGGGTTGCCGTGGTCGGCGACGTCCGTAAAGAAGACGATGTCGCGCGCGCCGTGCAGGCCGCGGTCGAGCACTTCGGCGGTGTCGACATCGTCGTCAACAATGCCAGCGCGATCGCCACCGAACCGACCGAAACGCTGCCGGTCAAAAAGTTCGACCTCATGATGGACATCAATGTCCGCGGCACCTTCCTGCTCACCCAGGCAGCACTCCCGCATCTACGAGCGTCGGACAACCCGCACGTGCTCACCCTGGCGCCGCCGATGAACATGAACCCATACTGGCTGGGTGCGCACCCGTCTTACACGCTGTCCAAGTACGGCATGACGCTGCTGTCGCTGGGCTGGGCCGAGGAGTACCGCCAGGAGCGAAACGGCGGGGGCATCGGATTCAGCTGCCTGTGGCCCGAGACCTACATCGCCACCTCGGCGGTGACCAACCTCGCCGCCGGGTCCGACCTGGCCAAGGCCTCGCGCAGCCCGCAGATCATGGGAGACGCGGCGGCGGTGATCCTGTCCCGGCCCGCCGCCGCGGTCACCGGCAGGTGTTACATCGATTCCGAGGTCCTCGCCGAAGCGGGCGTCACCGATCT
This sequence comes from Mycobacterium sp. SMC-4, assembly GCF_025263265.1. Classification (NCBI taxonomy): domain Bacteria; kingdom Bacillati; phylum Actinomycetota; class Actinomycetes; order Mycobacteriales; family Mycobacteriaceae; genus Mycobacterium; species Mycobacterium sp. SMC-4. The sequence continues at coordinate 3,820,626 of NZ_CP079869.1, forward strand.
GTCCCGCTACGGCGGCGGGGACGATCCGATCCGTGACATCTTCGTCGATGCCAAGGTAAGCGCATGAGCATCTCCCTACTGCTGGAGATGGCCAGCTCCAGCGACCCCGACCGCACCGCGGTGGTCGACGACGACCTGCGCCTGACCACCGACGAACTCAGCGCGCTCGCCGATGGCGGCGCCGGCGTGATCGCCGCCTCGGGCGCACAGCACGTGGCCTACGTCGGCACCGGTGGCGCCATGCTGCCGCTGCTGTTGTTCGCCTCGGCGCGGGCCGCCGTGCCGGTCACACCGCTGAACTACCGCCTTTCGGCCGACGGTCTGCGCGCACTGCTCGACCGGCTGCCCGACCCACTCGTGGTGGTCGACGACGAGTATCGCGAGGCGGTCGGCGACGGTTACCGGACGATGTCGTCGGAGGCCTACCTCAGTGCCGCCCGCACCGCCGAGCCGGTCGTCGAGTTCGCCGACCCCGACTCCGTGGCGGTGGTGCTGTTCACCTCGGGCACCACTTCCAAGCCCAAAGCTGTTGAGCTGACCCACAACAACCTCACCAGCTACATCACCGGCACGGTTGAGTTCGCGTCGGCCGAACCCGACGACGCGGCGCTGATCTGCGTTCCGCCGTATCACATCGCCGGTGTCGGCGCTGCCTTGTCCAACCCGTACGCCGGACGAAAAATGGTGTACCTGAGGCATTTCGATGCCGAGCGTTGGGTCCAGTTGGTCCGTGCCGAGCACGTCACGTCGGCGACGGTGGTGCCGACCATGCTCGACCGGATCGTCAGTGTCCTGGAGGCTCAGGGCACAACGCTGCCAACGCTGCGCACGCTGGCCTACGGCGGGTCGAAGGTGCCACTTCCCCTGGTCCGCAAGGCGCTCTCGCTGCTACCCCAGGTCGGGTTCGTCAATGCCTACGGGCTGACCGAAACCAGCTCGACGATCGCCGTACTCACCCCTGACGACCACCGCGCCGCTCTGGCCGCCACCGACGACGCTGCCGGCCGCCGGCTGGGATCGGTCGGTCAGCCGGTCCCCGGCATCGAGGTCCAGATCCGCGCCGAGGACGGCACCGTGCTGGGTCCCGACGAGCCCGGCGAATTGTTCGTCCGTGGCGACCAGGTGTCGGGTAGGTACACCGACATCGGCTCGGTCCTCGACGGTCAGGGGTGGTTTCCCACCAAGGATGTCGCCTACCTCGACGCTGAGGGCTACCTGTTCATCGGGGGACGCTCTGATGACACCATCATCCGCGGCGGTGAGAACATCGCTCCTGCCGAAATCGAGGACGTCCTGGTCGAGCACCCGCACGTCCGTGATTGCGCGGTGGTCGGAGCCGACGACCCCCAGTGGGGCCAGATCATCGTCGCGGTGGTGGTGCCGCAGCCCGACGAACAGCCTGACATCGAGGACCTGCGCGCACATGTGCGCGCACAGCTGCGGGGATCCCGCACCCCCGATCGGGTGGTGTTCCGTGCGGAATTGCCCACCAACGCGACCGGCAAGGTGCTGCGCCGCGAACTCGTTGCCGAACTGAATCAGGACCGGTCGTCGGCCCAGCCGGCGACATAACGATCGCCGGCCCAGCCGGCGCGACACAAGGAGCCCCTGCATGATCAAGAACGGCACCCGCCTGCAGTCCCAGGTCTGTGACACCCAGGTCATCGTGGTTCGTAGCGCCGAGAGCCTCGACGACCTGCGGGCCGGCGGCGCACCGATGGTCCCCGTCGGCAGCGACGTCGACTCAAGTCTGTCGCTGGAGGATTCGCTGTCCGAGGGCAACCTGATGGGCAAGCGGTACGTCGACGACAACGGCGCCGAGGTGCTCGTCACCAAGGCCGGCAAAGGCACATTGAGTGTCGGGGCGACGCCGTTGGCGCTCAAGGAAGCCAAGCCGCTTCCGGCCAGTGACTGACGACGCTGCAAATCCGGCCCGGCAGTCGTAGGTCGGACGCCCCCCGGCTGATACCTTCGGCCCGGTGAGGCCGCCACGCCTGTTGCTCCGCTACACCGCGGGCCTGACCTCGGCGTGGCTGTTCACCCTCGGCGAAGTGGTGGCGATCGTCATGTCGCTGGCTGGGCGCAGCGTCGTCACGACCGGCAATGCCGTCGCGCTCGCCGTGATCGCGACAGTCGGCACCGGCACGGTGGCCATCGGCGCTATCGCGATTCTGAGCCCCTCGCTTCGCTGGCTGGATGCCGGGCGTGAGCCCACCGCCTCCGAGGTGCGGACCGCGGCCAAGACCATGCGCCGTCAGGCCTCGATCACCGTCGCCCCATGGGTGCTCACCGCGGCGATCATTGTGCCGCTGAACCTCGACGCCCCCGTCGACGCATTTGTGGTGCTCACCTCGGCGACCCTGTTCGGGGCCATCGCCACCGTCTGTACCGGGTTTCTGTTCACCCTGCGCGCCATCCGCCCGTTGCTGGCCGCGGTACCCACCGACGAGGTACAGCCGGTCGCGCCCGGCGTACGGGCGCGACTGGTCCTCATGTGGGTGGTGTGCACAGGCCTTCCCGGCACCGCGATCGCGGTGCTGCTGGTGTTGCGTGCCAACAACTGGCTGCTCGACCCCGCCACACCGATCGAGCTCGCGGTCTTCGTGTTGGCTTTGGTCGCAGTGGTCCTGGGGTTTCGCGCCATCATGCTGGTATCGATGTCGATCTCCGACCCAGTGGGCGAGGTGGTCGATGCGATGGCCGACGTCGAGAAGGGGAATTTCGACCGGGCCATCGAGGTCTACGAGTGGTCTGAGATCGGGCGTCTGCAAAGTGGGTTCAATCGCATGGTCGCGGGTCTGCGGGAACGCAACCGACTGCGTGACCTTTTCGGACGTCATGTCGGCGAGGAGGTCGTCCGGCGGGCTGTCGAGCAGAATGAGTCCCTGTCCGGTGACGAACGTGACGTGGCTGTCCTGTTCATCGATCTGGTCGGCTCCACTCGTCTGGCGGTCGACCGCGAGCCTCATGAGGTAGCCGACATCCTCAACGACTTCTTTCGCATTGTGGTGGCCGCGGTCGACGACCGCGACGGTCTCATCAACAAGTTCCAGGGTGATGCCGCGCTGGCGGTGTTCGGCGCACCGCTTCGTATCGACGATCCGGTGACCTCCGCTATGGCGACGGCCCGCGCCCTGGCCACCGAGTTGCGCACGCTTCCGGTCGACTTCGGCATCGGGGTGTCAGCGGGCGCGGTCTTCGCCGGCAATATCGGAGCCGAGAACCGCTACGAGTACACCGTGATCGGCGACGCCGTCAACGAAGCCGCCCGTCTGGCCGACTACGCCAAGGAGTTCGACGAACGCGTCCTGTGCGCGGGGGCCGCATTCTCGCGCACGCCGCCCGATGAGGGTCGGCATTGGGCGCCTCGAGGCGAGACCACCCTGCGCGGCAGGACCGAGACGACAGCCGTCTACTCTCCGACCGTCGACGCACAATCACCGGCGCGGTGACCCGTTCGGCGCCTGCGTGACCGCGCAACCCGCACGGTCAGTCATCGGCAGGCGCGTATCGCAGCATCGTCACATCGTGCTCGGGATAGTCACAGAAGACCGGTTTGACCCGCATGCCGATCCTGATATCCCCGGGTTCGACGTCGACCAATTCGGTGGAGAACCGCGGGCCCTCGTCCCATTCGACGATCGCCAGCAACTGCGGTACCGCATCGGCGAAATGCGGGCCGACCGGACGGCGGGCCACCGTATAGGAGTACAGCGTCCCCATTCCGGAGATCTCTCGCCACTCCAGGTCGTCGGCCAAGGTTCTGGGCGCACGCACCCGCGGGTAGAAGACGTAACTCTGCAGAGACGGTGAGTACTGGATCCGCACCCGATGTTCGGACAACGCGTCCCAGAATGGTGCTGTGGTAGGGGTTTTCACCGGCATCGGTCGCTCGAATGACGCAGGGGTCACGGTCAACTTCCTTCCAGCACCAGGGTGGTCTGCTCGCTGAGAATGCCGCCGTTGCCGGACACGAATGCCCGATTGCAGTCGCGCACCTGTGCAGAACCCGCACGCCCCATGATCTGCCGGGTGGCATCACAGACGTGGTGCATGCCACCGGCGTTACCTGCCTGCCCGAACCCAAGCTGTCCACCGGCGGTGTTCAACGGAAAGTCTCCACCAAACGTCAGGTCGTGAGAGGCAAGGAACTCCATGCCCTTTCCCTTCTCGCAGAAACCCGCATCCTCCAAGCTGAGCAACACGGTGATGGTGTAGCAGTCGTAGATGGACACCATGTCCATCTGATCGCGAGTCAGGCCGGACATCGAGAACGCCATGTCCGCTGCGTGCGCGATCGGCGTGTTGAGCAGGTCCTCGGCGTAGGTCGGGGTCTTGAACGGCACCTGTTCCCCGAAACCCCTGATCCACACCGGCCGGTTGGCCGCTCGTGCCGCGAGCTCTGCGCTGGCGACGACCACCGCTGCGCCGCCGACACACGGCATCACGATCTCCAGCATGTGCAGCGGGTCGGCGATGACCGGGCTGGCCAGCACATCCTCGATCGTGACCGGCTGGTGTTGCCAGATCGCGCCTTCGGTGTGCGTGGCGTTGAAGCGCTGATCGACGACCAGCTTGGCCATTGCGCGTTCGTCGTAGCCGTAGACCGAGGCATACCGCTGGGCGACCTGACCGTACGGCCCGTTCTGGCCGAGGTTGCCATAGGGAATCTCGAATTCGGCCTGCGGCGAGCCGAATCTGTTGCTCGATGCCCCGAAGAATACGGCGTCGGACAACGATCGGGGCTTCTTGTCTGAGGTCGGCGTGATGTAGCGGGCCGGAATCGCGCATAAGACAACGTCACAGATACCCAACTCGACTGCAGCCGCAGCCCGCCAGACCATGCCGACGGCGCTGGCGCCGCCCAGGTCGACCAATTCTGCGAAGTTGGCTCTTACACCCAGGTATTCGGTCACCGTGGACGGAACGAAGATCTCACTTTCGTCGAGGTGTGTGGTGACGATTCCGTCGACGCGCTCACCGGGGAGTCCGGCGTCGGCGAGCGCCGCCGATCCGAGTTCTGCCCACTGCTCAAGCATGAACGGCGCCGGAGTCGACTTGTTGAGTCGCTCCGGAGGTAGTTCGACATAGCCGACTATGGCCGCTTCGCCGCGCAATCCCATGGGCACTCGCTTTCCTTCGATGGTCCGCCGATCGCGGGGGTGTCCGGTTCGGTCGATCACCCTCGGGGAAGCCCGAGGATCATCTGGGCGATGATGTTGAGCTGAATCTCCTTGGTACCGCCACCGATCAGTTCGGCCGGAAGGTGAAAATAGGGTTCGACGACCACCGGATCGGAGTCTTCGACCAGCGCTGCCGGGGCCGCGAGGTCGAGGGTGGCTGTGAACGTCCGGCGCAGCATCACGTTCATAGCGACCTTGGCGATACTCGATGTCGGACCGGGCGCTTGCCCGTCGAGCAGACGCATGACCTCGCGCACCGCCAGCACTTTGATGGCATTGGCATAGGCATCGGATTCGCCCAGTGCGACAAGCACCCGCGCGTGGTCGGGGCGGTCCTGCCCGGCCAGGGTGCGCAGAATGTGGGCCCGGTCGAAGTTGACATAGCCGCTGATGGCCACCCGTTCCTGAGCCATCGTCGCGATGGCCAGGCCCCAGCCATCGGTAGGACCACCGAGCAGCAATTCGTCGGGCACGAACACGTCATCGAGAAACACCTCGTTGAAGTGCGCTTCGCCGGTGGCCTGACGGATCGGTCGCAGCTCAACTCCTGCTGAGCCCATGTCGACGATGAAGTAGCCGATGCCCCGGTGTTTGGCGGCATCGGGATCGGTCCGCGCCAACAGCGCCCCGTAATCGGCAACGTGGGCTGAGGAGGTCCAGATCTTGTGACCGTTGATGCGCCATCCGCCCTCGACCCTGGTGGCCCGGGTGGTCAGCGAAGCCAGGTCAGAACCCGCGCCAGGCTCACTGAACAGTTGGCACCAGGTCATATCGCCGCGCTGGGTCGGTGGGATGAAACGCTGCTGCAGATGCTCGGACGCCGAGGTGATCAGCGCGGGCAGTATCCACTCGGCGATGTTGAGGGAGGGCCGCACCAAGTCGGGCCGCTTGGCGAACTCCTCGTCGATGATCAGCAACTGCACTTGAGTGGCACCCACACCCCATGGCTTCGGCCAGTGCGGCGCGATCAGACCGGCCTGCGCCAGCAGCGTCCGTTGTGGGCCGGTGGCAAGATTCGGGTAATCACCCTGGCGGCCTGGCCGGTCATTGCGCAGGGTCGCCGCCTCGTCGAGCACGCCGGCCACCCAGGCACGGAACTCGGCGTCCACGTCACCCAGTTTCACCGACACATCCCGACTGTGACGACGGGTAAGAGACCCGAGCTCCTGGGCGACGTTGCCGACAGGTCCGATCGAGGCAGCCATGCTGGTGGCCTTGCGCCAGTACAGATGCAGGTCGTGCTCCCAGGTGAAACCGATAGCACCGAACATCGTCAACGCATCGAATACCAGATCGGGTGCCGGCGCGATGGCCATCAATGCGCCGGCGCCGGCCGCGATCTGGCTTTGCACCGGCGACTCCGACACCGCGCGCACGGCGTCCCATGCCGCAGCGGTCGCGAGTTCACAATTGACCAGCAACATCGCCGCCTGGTGCTGCAGCGCCTGGAAACTGCCGATCGGCCTGCCGAACTGCTCCCGGGTGCGCAGATGGTCGATGACTGCGTTCAGACACCAGCGCACCGTCCCGGCAGCCGAACACGCTGTCAGAGCCACCGCAATCGATCGGGCGCGCGCCTCGTCGATGTCGTTCAGTACGGCACCGGATCCCACGACGTGTCCATCGAGATGCAGGACACCGACGTCGACCGTCTTGTCGGTGCCCGTCCGCTTTTCGACGCTGACGTGGGCTTGCGCGGGGTCGACCACACACCACACCGTTTGACGCTCCGCAGCGGCTGCTACGACGACAAACTGGGCCGAGCAGATCCCGACCGTCGCACTCGAGACGCCGCGCAACTCCCATCCGCCGTCCACCGGGGTGGCACGAATGGTGTTCTGCACCGGCAGAACCAGAGTCGCGGCCGCGCCTTCGGCAAGCCGGGTCAGCAGCGCCGCAGCGACCGCACCGTCGCCCGCCTGCATCACAACTGCACCTGCGATCACCGTCTGCAACACCGGCCCGGGCAGCAGGGCCGTCGCAGCCGCCTCCAGTGCACAGCCGGCGTCGACCATTGTCCCGCCTTGGCCACCCACCCGCTCCGGCAGGTGCACAGCATGAAAACCATTCTGGATGAACGCATTCCACCATTCAGGGAGTTCACCGGCGGCCAGCGAGTCGAATGCTGCTCGGGTGGCGTCGATCGGCGCGTGCCGAGCGGCGAACGCAGTCACGGCCTCGGCGAGTTGCTGTTGCTCGGGCGTCAGCGCGATGCTCACGGGGCGACCTTCTCAGATGCAGTTCTGCGATGGCGATCGCGGAAGAAACGGGCCGCGGCGGCGATCGCGTCGGGCGTCGGCTGTGGCTGCCAGCCCAGCTCACGCACTGCCTTCGAGTGATCCATCGGCGACATGATGTTCATCAGTCGGATGTTCAGGGGCGTGAACTTGGTATCGGTGCCGCGAACCCGCGACACCGCATCGTTGACATGACTCAACGCCGACATCAGCCGGATCGGGACAGCGCGCTTCGGAGGTGCGACGTCGACGGCCGAACAGCCGATCTGGTAGATCTCCCGAGCGGTCATGAACCGCTCGGAGACGATGTAGCGCTCCCCCGGCCGCCCTCGCTGCCCGGCCAAGAGCAGCGCCCGAGCGGCGTCCTCGATACCGACCACCTCGGACTGGTAGCCGTCGATGTAGAACGGCAGCTTGCCGCGCACCGCGGCAGCCAGCAGGCCGCCGTGCGGTGTCGGGAGCCAGTCACCCGGGCCATAGGTATTGGCCACACACATCGCCACACCCGGTAACCCGCGGCCGGCATAGTCGAACACCAACCGCTCCGCCGCCACCCTCGACGCGATGTAGTCGCCGCCGACATCGCCCCAGTTGTGCGCTGTGGTCTCGTCGGCCAGCCCGTGCGAGCTCAGGCCGATGGTTCCGATGGTGCTGGTGAAGACGAAGCGCGACAGCCGGGCCCGCACAGCGACGTCGAGCACATTGCGCAGGCCGTCGACGTTGGTGCGCCACAGCGGTTGTGGGTTGCGTAGCCACGGTCGCGCATCGACCACACAGTGGTACACGACGTCACAGCCCTGCATTGCCGACTGCAATGCCTCGGTGTCGAAGACATCCCCGTGGTGCACCTCCACGGGTAGTCCGTCGATGCCGCGGGTCGAACTCGTGGAGCGGATCAGGACACGTATGTCGTCTTCCCCACGGACGACCAACTGCTTGGCGACATGTGACCCGAGAAATCCACTGGCGCCGATCACCAGCTTCGTCGCCATCACTCACCTTTCGCCATTGGCGAGACGCACCGTCTCGTTGTGTGGGAGACTACGGGGCGATGTCCTCGCGTGTAAAGCCACCGACGAACAGGACGCAACCGATGACCACCGACGTCACCACGCCGCGGCGCCGCAGCGAGAAGTCCCGGCTCGCGATCGTCGGCGCCACCCGCGAGATGCTGATGGAACGGGGATTCGACAAGCTCAGTATCGAGGCGGTGGCTGCTCGCGCAGGCGTGGGCAAGCAGACGATCTACCGGTGGTGGCCCAGCAGACATGCTCTTGTCGCCGATGTCATCCTCGAATACGCCGACCGCATCCTGCGCCCGATCGCCGATACCGACGACCTCGTCGCCGATTGCTGTGCGTGGGCCGCCGATCTGGCCAAAGCGCTGACCACCGCCCGCGGCAACGCGATGCTGCGCTTGCTGACCACCGCGGGCATGGAGCATCCCGATACCGCCGCGCGTCTGCGTGCGGGTTTCAGCGTTCCGTTGCACGACACCGTGCGCAACCGACTCCAAGCCGCGGGGCTGAGCCCCGATGATGTCCGCGATTGCGCCGATGCCATCGTCGGCGGCGTGGTGTACGCCATCCTCAGCGAGGGGCGGTCATTCGACCCTCGGCGCGCCGAGACGATTACCCGCACGGTGCTGACTGGAATCCGGGGAGGGACCCCATGACCGATACACGTCCCGACCTCGTCATCGTGATGACCGATGAAGAGCGGGCGACACCGCCTTACGAGGGTGCGCAGCTGCAGCGCTGGCGTGGCGAAACCCTTTCGGGCCGTGCATGGTTCGATCAACACGGTGTCAGCTTCACCCGCCACTACACAGGCTCGCTGGCCTGCGTGCCGAGCCGGCCGACGATTTTCACAGGTCACTACCCCGACCTGCACGGTGTCACCCAGACCGACGGAATCGGCAAGGCTCACGACGACTCTCGGCTGCGCTGGCTGCGCCGGGGCGAAGTGCCGACCATGGGTAACTGGTTCCGCGCCGCCGGCTACGACACCTACTACGACGGCAAGTGGCACATCTCCCATGCCGACCTCATCGATCCCGCCACCGGGAGATCCCTCGACACCAACGATGACGACGGGCGTATCAACCCCGCCGCGGTGGCGCGCTACCTCGCAGCCGATCCGCTGGACCCGTACGGCTTCTCGGGATGGGTGGGACCCGAACCCCACGGTGCGAAGATGTCGAACGCCGGCATCCGGCGCGACCCATTGATCGCCGACCGCGTGGTGTCCTGGCTACATGACCGGTATGCGCGCCGGCGCGCCGGTGACCCGGCGGCGCTGCGACCGTTCCTGTTAGTGGCCAGCTTCGTCAACCCGCACGACATCGTGCTGTTTCCGGCATGGTCGCGGCGCAGCCCACTGACACCGTCCCCGCTGGACCCACCCCCCGTCCCAGCCGCCCCTACCGCGGCAGAGGACCTGTCGACCAAGCCCGCGGCACAGCAGGCCTTCCGGGATGCGTACTACTCCGGCTACGGTCCGGCTCGGGCCATCGAGCGAACGTATCGGCGCGGCGCCCAGCGTTACCGCGATCTCTACTACCGCCTGCACGCCGAGGTCGACTCGCCGATCGATCGGGTGCGGCGGGCAGTCACCGAGGGCGGTTCCGGTAGCGGACCCGACGACACCGTACTGGTCCGCACCGCTGACCACGGTGATCTGCTCGGCGCCCACGGCGGTCTGCATCAGAAGTGGTTCAACCTCTACGACGAAGCGACCCGGGTGCCATTCGTCATTGCGCGGATTGGCAACCATCCCACAACGGCGCGCACCGTGAGCGCACCGACATCCCACGTCGACCTCCTGCCGACGCTGCTGGCGGCGGCCCGAGTCGATGTCAGTTCGGTTGCCGGACAGCTGGCAGAGCGTTTCACCGAAGTACACCCGCTGGTGGGACACAACCTGATGCCGGTGGTCGACGGCGCACCGGCCGACGATGACCGCCCGGTGTACCTGATGACGCGCGACAACGTGCTCGAAGGCGACACGGGCGCGTCGGCGGTCGCGCGCGCAATGCGGTTGACAGCGAGAGTTCCACGCGCACTGCGTATCCGGATTCCAGCCAACACCGGAGCCAACTTCGAGGGGTTGGTAAATAGAGTCGACGACGGTTGCGCCGAAGGCGGCCGTGGGCATCTGTGGAAGCTGGTGCGTTCGTTCGATGACCCGTCGACGTGGACCGAACCCGGGGTACGACAACTGGCTGCCGATGGCCCGCAAGGACTGAGCTATCGCAGCACTCCACTTGACGACCAGTGGGAGCTTTACGATCTGACCGAGGATCCCATCGAAGCGCACAACAGATGGACCGACCCGCAACTCCACGAGCTTCGTAGCTTCCTGCGTTCACAGCTGAAATCCTTGCGGACACAATCTATTCCAGAACGGAATCGACCGTGGCCCTACGCCGAGCGCCGATCGGCCCTGGCGCCGAGACGCCGGCCGGTCCGGGACGCGCTGATGGCGTTGCGCCGCCGGCTGCGCTGAGCGGCGAGCCGGCAATCAGGCTCCGGCGAGCTGCTTTTCCCGGTACAGCCGCGCCCATTCGGCGCGCGGCCGGATCGAGGTATCGACATCAGTGGCCTTGGCGCGCAACGCACCCACGGTCGCGTTGGCTTTGGGGGTACGGGCGAACGGGTCCCAGGTGAAGAAATTGCACGCGTTCTGCCAGGTGATCTTGTTGATGTCGGTGGCATCGGCGCCGGCGGCGGTCAACTCCGCGAGCACCTGTTCGGGAGCGTCGGGCCAGAAGCAGTCCGAATGCGGGTAATCGCATTCCCACGCGATGATGTCGATACCGATCTCGTGCCGCAGCTTCAGCGACGTCTTGTCGGTGACGTAGCAGGCCAGCGAATGCTCCCGAAACACGTCGGAGGGCAACTTGTCACCGAAGTCACGGCGCAGCCACTTCTGGTTGGTGTAGTGCCGGTCGGAGCGATCCAGGTAGAACGGTATCCAGCCGATGCCGCCCTCGGAAAACGCGAACTTCAGATCGGGGTAGTTGCGCATCGCCGGGCCCCAGAGCAGGTCCTGGGCGCACATCGCGGACACTTGAGTGGCCAGGATGATCAAGTTGTCGATCGGCGCATCCTTGGCCATCGAGATCGCGCCGAATCCGGTGCCGATGTGCAGGCACATCACCACGTTCTCTTCCGACAGGGTCCGGAAAACCGGGCCCCAGTACTCCTCGTCGAAGTAGCTCGGCAGTCCTTCCAGGTGCGGTAGTTCCGGCATGGTGACCGCACGGCAGCCCTTGGCGGCGACCCGGCGGATCTCCGCGCACATGGCCTCGGGGTTCCAAGTGGGCAGGATCGCGATCGGAATGAAGCGGTCAGGGTAGGACCCGGCCCACTCGTCGATGTGCCAGTCGTTGTACGCCGACACCATGACCAGGGTGCTCTCCTCGCGGTGCATGTTGAGGTGTCGCGCGGAAAAGCCGGTGAAGGTCGGGAAGCACATCGAGGCGAGGATGCCGTTGCGGTTCATGTCGCGCACCCGCTCGTGCACGTCGTAGACACCGGGCCGCATCTCGGCGAACCCGGCCGGATCGCGGCCCCACTCCTCGGCCGGCCAGGAAACCACGGCGTTCAGTCCGCTGACACCCTGTGGGCGGCCCTGGTACATCCACTGATCCACGCCTTTGTCATCGGTGACGACGATCGGTGCCTCCTCTTTGAATTTGGCCGGCACATGGCGCAGGAACATGTCCGGCGGTTCCACGACGTGGTCGTCGATGCTCACCAGGATCAGGTCGTCGGTGCTCAGTTCGGCGCTCATACCTCAGTAGTACCGTCTCCAGACATGACCGCCTCTGCGTTCTCGGACAGAAAGTTGTCCGAGTCGGCCAAACTCGCCGTGCCGGCCGCGCGGCGGGTGATCGACCTACGACGCGGAGGGTGTGCGCTGGGTGGCAGCTACCTCTACGAGGGCGACGCGCTGATCACCGGATGGCACTCACACGACGTACACCAGATCGAATACGCCCTACACGGCGTGGTCGAGGTGGAGACCGATTCGGCGCACTATCTGCTGCCGCCGCAGCAGGCGGCGTGGATCCCTGCCGGCCTCGAACACCAGGCGGTGATGAACCCCGACGTGAAAACAGTGGCCGTGATGTTCGACCGTTCACTCATCGACGATGCCGGTGACCGCGCCCGAATCCTCGCGGTCTCCCCGCTGATCCGGGAGATGATGGTCTACGGTCTGCGCTGGCCCATCGACCGAGCACGCGGCGACGACATCTCCGACGGGTTCTTTCGAACTCTGGCCGCGCTGGTCACCGAGGCCCTCGACTACGAGGCCCCGCTGAGCCTGCCCACCGCCGACCACCCGATCGTCGCTGCGGCGATGGCCTACACCAAAAAGCACCTCGCGACCGCCACGTGCGCGCAGGTGAGCAGGGCGGTGTCGGTATCCGAGCGCACCCTGCGCCGCCTGTTCGCCGACACCCTGGGACTGCCGTGGCGCACCTATCTACTGCACGCCCGTATGCTGCGCGCGATGGCGTTGCTGGCCGCACCGATGCAATCGGTCGGCGACACTGCCGGCGCAGTCGGATTCGACAGCGTCAGCTCCTTTACCCGGGCGTTCACCCAGTTTTGTGGCGAAACGCCGTCGGCGTATCGCCGCCGGGTCACCGAATCGAGCGGGTGAGCTACGGCATGTTTGCCAACCGTCGCGGTGGGGCAATAATTCGGCCATGACAGAAGGCACACCGCATGCGGACGACCCGTTCAACGAGGCGCTCGCCACGACGGGGTTGTTTCTCCTGATGTCTGCTGTCATCGCGCTGGCGGTCGCGCTGGCGAGCTGGGGCATGTCTGAACTGGTGATCGCCGCCCTGGCAGGCTCGGCCGCGGTGATCAGTTTCACGGCCAGCATCTTCTGCTTCAAAACCGAAGCCACCGACCGCGCTGTCGCCGAGGCGCCGATGTAGGGATCAGCTTCCTGCGATCCTCAAGCCGTACCTGTAGGTCGTCAGGTACTCGGTCAACGCGGCCGAACGGGCCGCTTTGTCCTCAGGCATTGTGATCAACAGCGCGTAGAGACCGACGAGGAATGACACACCGCCGTGGACCACGTCGACCTCGGCCGGGATCTCGCCGCGCTCCTGCGCCCGCAGGAGTTCCTCGACCATCGCCGTCACGAACGGGTGTGTCGCCCACTCCTCCGATGGCGGGCGTTTGGTGGTGAAGTGCAGCGCCAGAAAATCCTTGAACAGCCGGACACCGAGTCGACGTTCCAGCTTCACGAGCACCCGAAGAGCCTCGGCGAGCGTGTCACCCACGCCGTGCGGAGCCGCGACGAACCGCGCCAACTCGGCGGCCATCCGCTCCTCTTCCCGCTTCTCCAGTTCGACCAGGATGTGCTCCTTGGTCGGGAAATGAAAGAAGAAGGTGCCGTGGGCCACGCCTGCCGCGGACACGATCGCGCCGACGTCGGCAGCCGCCATTCCGTCACGCTTGAACTCAGCTAGCGCAGCTCCCAGCAACCGCTCCCGTGTCTGCTGTCCTTTTCGAACACGTCGCGGTTTCACGTTGAGAACCATGGTTGTCCCTCTGCGGCCGGTGGGGCCCCAGCCCGCGCACCGACTCTAACCCATGAAACTGACTTCACTCAGAAATACTTTCCTTTTCGGTAGGGAGCAGATACCGTGCGTTCAAGCCCGAAGTGGCTGATTGACAGTCTGATCGACAACATTGAGCAGCTTCAACGATGGTTGCTGCGGCGATTTGATCTGACTCAAGTCAAATGGAGGCGCAGGTGCAGATCCTCGAAGCCGTACAGGACGGACCGAAGGCGGGCAACATCAAAGCCCAGTGGGTCAGCCTGTGGACGGGCCCGGCGGTCGGTTTGGTGCTGTTGATCGCACTGGTGGCCTTCCCGGGTTTCCGGCCGCCGATGTCACCGCTCCTGGGCGCCGACGAGGTGGCGACCTTCTACCAAGCGAACACCGCGTGGATTCGCTTCAGCCAGGTGACGTTCAACCTGTGTGGGATTCTGATTCTGCCGTTCTTCATGGTGATCGTGACGCAAATGAAGCGGATGAGTCAGAGTCATGTGCTGGCATACTGCTACCTGACCGCTGTGGTCAGCGGCGCCACCATCTTCGCCCTGTCCAACATCTTCTTTCTGGTGGCAGCTTTCCGCCCCGAACGCGACCCGAACCTTGTGATGCTGCTCAACGACCTGGCCTGGATCGTGTTCATCGCACCCGTTGGCATGGTGGTTGCCCAGTTCCTGCTGCTGGCGCTGGCCGTCTACCTGGACACCGGGCCCGGCGCGGTCTTTCCGCGGTGGGTCGGGCATTACTCGCTGGCCACTGCTGTGACCATGGTGCCCGCCGCAGGTGCCGCAGTCATGCAGTCCGGACCGCTGGCTTGGGATGGATTGCTGGCCTTCTGGTTACGCAACGTAGCGTTCGCGGCATTTGTGGTGGTGATGTTTTTCGTGCTCCGAAAGGCTGTGCTACAGGAGGCCGCAGCCGACGGAGTCATCGCCAAGGCCGGTGACGACGGGATCGCGGCGGGATGAGCGTCCTGACGCCCGGACGATCCTCGACCACGAATGAGCAGCCGGGCTCGGGCAGGTCCGACGTTCGTCTCGTCACCTGGTTCTTCCCCGCCTGGTACGGCGCCTTCGGCGTGATCATTTGCATCATGGCCCGCGTCACCCCGCCGCCGCGGCCCGACGTGAGCGCCCAGGACAAGGTGTCGTTCTTCGTCAGCAACGGACTGACCATCCAGATCGGCTTCACTGTGCTGCTGATCTTGCTCGGCGGAGCCGCGGTGACCAACGGACTGGTCGCCTACCAGATGAAGCGAATGTCGGTCGGCTCTGCGTTCGCCTACGGTTACCTTGGCGCGATGAGCGTCGGTGCATTGCCAGGCTTCTTGCTCGTCGCGGTGTGTTTTCTGACCGCCACCTTCCGTCCCGAACGCGACCGGGAGATCGTCAGCCTACTCTACGACCTCGGGATGCTCTCGTACAACGGATCTTTGGGTTGCTTTTCGGCGGCCTACCTGGTTTTCGCCATCGCCATCTTGTACGACAAGAACGAGATCTTCCCGAAATGGTTTGCCTACGTGACCATCTGGCAGATCATCACCGAAGTGATCGCAACTCAGATGTTCGTCTTCCAGTCAGGCCCCTTCGCCTGGAACGGTTCCTTGGCCTTCTGGTGGTCGGTGGTGGTGTTCTCCATATGGCTCGGTGCGTTGATCCTGCTGCTGAAGAAGGCCGCCGAGCGTGAACCCAGCGATGCGCCACCGGTGGACTGAGATGCGGAAACTCTGATGACACAACCGACGTCACGGTCTACGGACCCGCGCGACAAACCAAATCCGCCGCCGCGCAGACTGGCCGGACATCTCCCGGGCGACACGGACATGTGGGTCATGGTGCTCGGCGACATGGTGATCTTCGCCGGCTACTTCGTGGTCTACATGATCTACCGGACCATGAACTCCGCGGAGTTCATGGCCGCTCAGCAGCACCTCGACATCAATATCGGCGTGGTCAACACCGTCATCCTGTTGACCAGCTCCTGGTTCATGGCCCGCAGCGTGCTGTCCGCACGAGCAGGGGATCACCGACACGCCATCAAGATGGTTTACGCCGGCGGACTGGGCGGCGTCCTGTTCATCGTGTTCAAGTGCTCCGAGTGGTACGCCAAGATCTCTGCAGGCCACACCAACGCCGATCTGTTCTATTCGTTCTACTACGTCATCACTGGCGTCCATCTGGTTCACGTCCTGCTCGGGTTGATTGTGATGGGCGTGGTCATTCGCGAACTGCGCAATCCCGGTCGCCGCCGCGTGTCGATGGTGGAATCCGGTGCCGTGTACTGGCACATGGTCGATCTGCTCTGGGTCGTCATCTTCGGCCTGCTCTATGTACTGAGGTGAAAATGGCGACAGTTTCCGAATCCCGCCGCGGGCCCGTCACGCAGCGCGCGATCACCTGGGCGTGGGCACTGTTGGTGGCGATCACGCTCGGGACGTGGTGGCTGGCCCCGGCGCACTTCACTGAAACCGTCGAACCCAGCACCGCGATCACCGCGCTGGTATTGGCGTTGACCGCGGTGAAGAGCCGCCTGATCATGCAGTACTTCAAGGAGATCCGCACCGCGCCCCGGTGGCTGCGGCGGGCGACCGACGGGTGGCTGGCCGTGCTGACCGCGGCAGTGTTCGTGATCTACCTGTTCTGAGGCAGCGTCGCACGGCGACGAACTGCTCCCATTGCGGGTCAATGGGTATCACCAGGCCGGTCTCCCCACCGCACCCTGCCACTCGTTCGGTGTGGAGAAACCGAACGGGGCACGGTGATCGAGTGCGGGCGGTGGGACTCGAACCCACACGTTCTTTCGAACACGGGCACCTAAAGCCCGCGCGTATACCAATTTCGCCACGCCCGCAGTGACGGCGATCGTACCAACCTCGACGTGCCGCACTGCGTCCCGAAGGTCGCGCGTGAGTGTCGGCGAGCACGCAGCCACGACCGCCAGGATGGACGAGTTCATCGCATCCAACGATGTCGCGGTACCGTTGAAGGGTGTCCACTACGCGGCGTAGGAGGCCGGCGCTCATCCTGTTGGTGACCGCCGCAGCTGCTGGCTGCCTGGCGTTGGCGTGGTGGCAGTGGGTGCGCTTCGAATCCAGCTCGGGCAGTTTTCAGAACCTGGGCTACGCGTTGCAGTGGCCGCTGTTCGCCGGATTCTGCGTGTACGCCTACTACAAGTTCGTCCGGTATGAAGACGCACCACCGCAGCCGTCGGACCGGCAGGCTGTCACTGAGATCCCCACCGGTCTGTTGCCCGAACGACCCACCGCCGCCCGCGTAGCCGATGACGATGCCACTCTGCGCGAGTACAACGCGTACCTGGCCGCGCTCGCAGAAGCCGACCACCGCAACTCTCGCAACTGACCGAGACGTGAAGACGACCCAGACACCGAGAATTCAGGAAACGACAGGAACCGGTACGTGACCGCACCCAACTCGCCCGCTCCCCTGATCCCCGTCGAAACCATCCGCAAGGCACTGCTCGGCTACCGCGTGCTGGCTTGGGCAACCGGCGTCTGGCTCATCGCGCTCTGCTACGAGATGGTGATGAAGTACGGGTTCGGTGACGACTCGTTGGGCTGGATCGCCGTCGTACACGGATGGGTGTATTTCGTCTACCTGCTGTTCACCGCGAACCTGGCGGTCAAGGTCCGTTGGCCCATCGCCAAGACCGTGGGCGTGCTGCTGGCCGGCACCGTCCCGCTGGTCGGCATAGTCGTCGAGAACATTCAGACCCAGAAGATCAAAGAGCAGTTCGGGCTCGACGGCGCCGCTGCACCGAACCCACACGATGGCCCCTGATACTCGCGACCCTTCCCTGACCGGCCTGCGGGCCGTCGCCGCCCTGCTCGTCGTCGCCACCCACGCGGCGTTTGCCACCGGCTACCTCAACCACGGTTATCTGGGCGCGATCTACGCCCGCCTGGAGGTCGGCGTCGCGATCTTCTTCGCGCTGTCCGGCTTCCTGCTGTTCCGTCCGTGGGTCCGTGCCGCCGTCGAGGAGACGTCGCCGCCACGGACGCGCAGGTATGCACGGCGCCGGGTGCGCAGAATCGTGCCGGCCTATGTGGCGACGATCCTGATCACCTTCACCATCTACCTGTACTTCACCCCCGGCCCCAACCCCGGCCAGAGCTGGCACGGTCTGCTGCGCTATCTCACCTTCACTCACATCTACACCGACAACTACCTCACGTCGCTGCTGCACACCGGCCTGTCACAGATGTGGAGCCTCGCGGTCGAGGTCAGCTTTTATGCGCTGTTACCGGCGTTGGCCTACCTGGTGGTGGGTGCCCGCTGGCGGCCGCGGCGCACGCTGATCCTGCTGATGTCGCTCACCCTGATCACTCCCGCCTGGCTGATGGTGGGGGCCACCACCGAGCTGCTGCCCAACTCGGCCGGGATGTGGTTGCCCGGTCATTTCGCATGCTTCACCGGCGGGATGATGCTGGCGGTGCTGCAACCCCTCGGCGCCCGCTGCCCGGCCGCAATCGCCGTCCCGCTCGCGCTCGCGGCATTCCTCGTGGTTGCCACACCGCTGGGCGGCGCGATATTCGGACCGGATCCGTTCTGGGTTCCGACGGTGAAAGCGATGTTGTTCGCCGTCGTTGCCACCTTTGCCCTGGCACCCCTGGTACTCGGCGGAGACAACATCTTGCGGCGGCTGCTGGGCAGCCGACCTGCGGTGTGGCTGGGCGAGATCTCCTACGAAATCTTCTTGCTGCACGTCGTCATCATGGCGCTGGTGATGGAACTGGTGCTGCAGTGGCCGCTGTTCACCGGCTCGATGCCCGGACTGATCGCCGCGACGCTGGCCGGGACGATCCCGGCGGCGTGGCTGCTGCACCGGCTGACGATGCCTCAGCCCAGCGCCCGCAGCGACGGCAGCAACTCCGCCAGCGCCCGTGCCCGATGGGAAGCCGCGTCCTTCTCGTCCGGTGTCAGTTCGGCGGCGGTCCGGTCCGAGCCGCTCGGCAGGAACACCGGGTCGTAGCCGAACCCGCCCTCGCCGCGCGGTGAACGCGTGATCGTGCCGGCCCACTCCCCGCGGACCACCGCGCAGTCCGCCTCGGCCGGCCCATAGACCAACGCGCACGCTGAGACGAAGGCCGCACCCCGGCGCTCATCGGGCACATCCCCCAGCTGGGCCAGCAACAGCGCAGTATTGGCGGCGTCGTCACCGTGCCGTCCGGCCCACCGGGCGCTGAGCACGCCGGGCATCCCGTTCAGGGCGTCGACCGCCAGGCCGGAATCATCGGCCACAACCGGGATGCCCGTCGCGGCGAACGCATCGCGAGCCTTGGCCAGCGCGTTGTCCTCGAAGGTCGCACCGGTTTCGGGCGCCTCGTCGAACGGCGCCACGTCTTCGAGCGACAGCAATCGCACCCCGACCAGTCCGGCCCCGTCGAGAACCCGCTGAAGTTCGGCCAGCTTCTTGCGGTTACGTGAGGCGACAAGCAATTGCGGCAACGCGCTTGGCCCCGTCAGCTTCCGAATGCCTTCTTCGGCGGCTCTCCGGACTCCGGAAGAACACCCGGGTAGGGCAACTCCAGCGCGGTGCGCTGCACGTCGAACAACTCGTCGCAGGCTGCCATCGCCGCGTCGAGCATCTTGTCGAGCGTGGATCGCGGGAACGTCGCTCCCTCGCCGGTTCCCTGGATCTCGACCAAGGTTCCGGTGTCGGTGGCGACCACATTCATGTCGACCTCGGCGCGCGAATCCTCGGTGTAGGGCAGGTCGACGCGAATGCGTCCGTCCACCACGCCGACACTGACCGCGGCGATCGCGCAGGACAGGGGACGGGGGTCGGACAGCCGGCCCGCCGCAGCGAGGTAGGTCACCGCATCGGCCAGCGCAACATAGGCGCCGGTGATCGCCGCGGTACGGGTGCCACCGTCGGCCTGCAGTACATCGCAGTCGATGGCGATGGTGTTCTCCCCCAGCGCGGCCAGATCGATGCAGGCCCGCAACGACCTGCCGACCAGCCGGCTGATCTCCTGGGTCCGTCCACCGACCCGACCCTTCACCGATTCGCGATCCGAGCGGTCGTGGGTGGCCGCGGGCAGCATCGCATATTCGGCGGTCAACCAGCCCTGACCTGAACCTTTACGCCAGCGCGGCACGCCCTCGGTGACGCTGGCGGTGCACATCACCCGGGTCTCACCGAACTCGACCAGCACCGAGCCGGCAGGATGAGTGGTGAAACCACGGGTGATCGTGACCGGCCGCAGCTCGTCGTCCTGGCGGCCGTCTTCTCGTCTGGACACGGCCCAACCCTAGCGGGTTGTCTCGCGCGCTCCCGCGGCCGCAACCTCGAAAGTCTCGTTGCAGACGACCGCATGAACCGGTCCGTCGAATTCAGCTTTGGCCTCGCTGATGACGTCCTCGCGCGACGTCCACGGCGGGATATGCGTCAGCAGCAGCTCGGAGACTCCGGCGTTGGCGGCCGCGCGACCGGCTTCGGTCCCCGACAGGTGCAACCGCGGCGGCCGGTCCGGTGAGTGTGTCCATGACGCCTCACAGAGGAACACGTCCGCGTCACGAGCCAGGTCGATGAGCGCGTCGCAGTAGCCCGTGTCACCGCTGTAGACGAACGTCGCACCGGACGGGTCGGTGATCCGCATGCCGTAGGACTCGGTGGGATGGCACACCAGGCGTGGGACGATGGTCAACGATCCGATGTCGACGGGTTCGTTGTCCACCCAGTGCCGAATGTCGAAGATGTCGGTGATGTCGTCGACCTCACCGCCCTCCGGGGAGGACGCCGCACCCAGCCGCGCCCAGGTATTGGCCGGGCCGTAGATCATTCCGCGCTGCGGCGCCGGAATCGGGTGGTAACGCCGCCACACAAACAAACCCGGCAAATCCAGACAGTGGTCGGCGTGCAGATGCGACAGCAGCACGTGCACTGCATTCGGGTCGGCGTGGCGTTGCAGCGCACCGAGTACACCCCCGCCGAAGTCCAGGACCAGCGGCGGTGTGTCCGGCGCGGTGACGAGATACCCCGACGCAGGCGAATCTGGGCCGACCACACTGCCGGAGCAACCCAGTACGGTGATTCGCACGCCCACTAGCTTGCCATGCCCGCTGCGTCTCTGGCGAAAACCCCGACGCTTTGGACAACGGAGATCACTACTGCATGCGAACGTGACGCTGGACTGGGCGCACCCCGTCCAGGGTCGGCCCGAGGAATCGCGCCGCCAACGCGGTGAAGGCGGTGGGATCTCCGGTGGCCTCGAACACCCGTTGCGGCCGTGAACCGTCGCCCGGATGGGGTCGGAGCAAATCGCGCTCGGTCAAGACGCGCAGCAGATCCTTGGCCGTCTCCTCGGCGCTGGACACCAGCGTCACGCCGTCTCCCATCACGAGTTGGATCAGCCCCGACAACATCGGATAGTGCGTGCAGCCCAGGACCAGGGTGTCCACCCCGGCGCGCTGCAGCGGCTCCAGGTAACCCTCGGCCAGACCGAGCACCTGCCGGCCGCTGGTCACGCCGCGCTCGACAAAGTCGACGAAGCGCGGACACGCCACACCGAAGACCTCGATGTCACGCGCCGCCGCGAAGGTGTCCTGGTATGCGCCCGACGCGATGGTCGCTTCGGTACCGATGACCCCGATGCGCCCGTTGCGAGTGGTCGCGACGGCGCGGCGAACGGCGGGCAAAATCACCTCGACCACCGGTATCGGCGCATAACGTTCCCGGGCATCGCGCAGGCAGGCCGACGACGCGGAGTTGCAGGCGATCACCAGCGCCTTGATGTCCCGACCGGCCAGGTCGTCACCGATGGACAGTGCATGGGCGCGAATCTCGGGGATGGTCAGCGGACCATAAGGCCCGTTGCCGGTGTCACCGATGTAGACGATGTCCTCGTCGGGAAGCTGGTCGATGACCGCGCGGGCAACCGTCAGTCCACCCACCCCGGAGTCGAAGATCCCGATCGGGCGCAGCGCCTCCACGCTCATGTGTTCAGCGAGGGTGGCTGCACCGGGCGCCGCAACGCGCGGGTCTTGCGCTCGGGTCCGGACAGCAGATACGCCGCGAGCACACCGGCGAGTGCGCCGCTCAGATGCCCTTGCCACGACACACCGAAGGTGCCGGGAAGCACGCCCAGCAGGATGCTGCCGTAGACGAACAACACCACCACACCGGTGACAATCTCCCAGATCTTGCGGGTGAAGAACCCGAACAGGATCAGGAAAGTCAGCCAGCCGAAAATCAGGCCGGACGCGCCGATGTGGTTGGTCTCGATGACCACCCCGTGATAGGTCGGCGCTCCGATGTTTCCGATGAGCCACGTACCGAGGCCGCCCACGACCCAGACGATCGCGGTGGCGTACAGAAACCTGGACAGGCCGGCCAATGTCACCAGGAAGCCGAGCACCAGCGCCGGGCCGGTGTTGGCCATCAGGTGCTCCCAGTTCGAGTGCAGCAGTGGAGCGAACAGAATGCCGGTCAGGCCGTCGGTATCCAACGGTCGAATCCCGTTGCTGTCGAGCTGATGTCCGGTCAGCGAGTCGTAGAGTTCGATCAGCCAGAGCAGGATCACAAAGGACACGATGGTGAGACCACCGACCAACCACGCGGGCCGCTTCTTCGGCTTTGCGGGTAGTGCGGAATATCCACCGGATCCTGTCATGCCCAAAGCTGCCCTTCCAACGCGTCCTCTGCGTCATCCAGGCTACCGGCGTAGGCACCGGTCGACAGATACTTCCATCCGGCGTCACACACGGTGAACGCGATGTCGGCGCGCTCACCTGCCTTGATCGCCTTGGCGGCCATACCCAGCGCCGCATGCAAGATCGCACCGGTCGAGATGCCGGCGAAGATGCCCTCGGTCTGGACGAGTTCACGGGTGCGTCGTACCGCGTCGTAGGACCCGACCGCGAAGCGCGACGTGAGTACATCGGCGTCATAAAGCTCGGGGATGAACCCTTCGTCGATGTTGCGCAGCGCGTAGACACCCTCTCCATAGCGGGGTTCGGCCGCGACGATCTGCACGCCCTGGACATGTTCGCGCAGGAAGCGGCCGGTGCCCATCAATGTCCCAGTGGTACCGAGGCCGGCGACGAAATGGGTGATCTCGGGCAGATCGGCCAACAGCTCAGGCCCGGTCCCGTCGTAATGCGCGGCCGCGTTGGCCGGGTTGCCGTACTGGTACAGCATCACCCACGACGGGTGTTCGGCGGCGAGTTCCTTGGCATGGGCCACCGCGGTGTTGGAGCCGCCCTCGGCAGGTGAGTAGATGATGCGCGCGCCGTAGAGCTCCAGCAGCTGCCGGCGCTCGATCGAGGTGTTTTCCGGCATCACGCAGACCATCTGATAACCCTTCAGCAGGGCCGCCATCGCCAGCGAGATGCCGGTGTTGCCGCTGGTGGGCTCCAGGATCGTGGCACCGGGCTGCAGCCGCCCTTCCCGTTCGGCGTCCTCGATCATGCGCAGAGCCGGTCGGTCCTTGATCGAACCGGTCGGATTGCGGTCCTCCAGCTTGGCCCAGAGCCGGACGTGCGGTGCGCCGTCCCAAGCCGGCGAGAGGCGCTGCAGGCCCACCAGTGGGGTGTTTCCCAGCGCTTCGAGCACAGAGTTGTAGCGCGTCATCGGGCTCGCTCAGCCGCCGGCGACGGCGGGCAGGATCGTCACGGTGTCCCCGTCGGCGACGGCGGTGTCCAAGCCACCCGAGAAGCGCACGTCCTCGTCGTTGACGTAGACGTTGACGAAGCGGTGCAGCTTGCCGTTATCGATCAGGCGCTCCGAGATGCCGGCGTAGTTGGCTTCCAGATCGGCGATCACCGCCTGCAGCGTCTGTCCTGAGGCAGAGACGCGCTTCTCGCCTCCGGTGTGGGTACGCAGGATCGTGGGGATGGACACAGAAACAGCCATGCAACGGTCTCCTTAGAAATCTCTAGTACTGCTCGACGATGGTGACGGGTTCTTCGGTGACGACACCGTCCACGATGCGGTAACTGCGCAGCTCGTGTGTCTCCGGGTCCCTGGTGGAGATCAAGACGTAGTGGGCGTCGGGTTCGGAGGCGTAGGAGATGTCGGTGCGACTCGGATAGGGCTCGGTCGCGGTGTGGGAGTGGTAGATGACCACTGGCGCCTCGCCTGCGTCTTCCATGGCCCGCCACACCTTGAGCTGTTCACCGGAATCGAATCGGTAGAAGGTCGGTGACCGTTCGGCATTGATCATCGCGACGAACCGCTCCGGACGATCCGAGCCTTCCTTGCCGGCGATGATCCCGCACGCCTCGTCGGGATGGTCGGTACGGGCGTGGGCGACCATCGCGTCGACCAGATCGGCACGAATCACCAACACAGCTGCGTCCCCTCTTGTGGTCCTCGCGGGTGTCCGGCGGCGTTGCTCACCGCTCACCCGAACGCTCCGGGCAACATGTCACG
This sequence comes from Mycobacterium sp. SMC-4, assembly GCF_025263265.1. Classification (NCBI taxonomy): domain Bacteria; kingdom Bacillati; phylum Actinomycetota; class Actinomycetes; order Mycobacteriales; family Mycobacteriaceae; genus Mycobacterium; species Mycobacterium sp. SMC-4. The sequence goes on from NZ_CP079869.1 coordinate 3,845,024, forward strand.
GTAGGTGGGTATTCCAGCCGCCGAGTCGGCGGCCAGCACTGCGACCAGTACGGCGCGCGCCAGACAGTCTGCCGCTGCTGCGCCGACGGTGGTCATCAGCGACAGTTCCGGCGACATCGAAGCCGGAGTCGTCGGGTCGGGAATCACCTCGACGGCCCCGGTGGCCAGCGCGAACACGGTGTCACCGTCGAGCGGGGTGTGACACGGCCGGATGGTCCGGGCCAGACCGTCGTGGGCCGCGACCGCGACCCGACGGCACGCTGCCTTGCTCAGTGCGGCGTCGGTGGCGACCACGGCGATCGTGGTGTTCAACGGGCTCAGCTCGCCGCGCCGATCGGCGTAGGCGGCGAGCTGGTCGGACGGGGGTGCCAGCAGTCCGAACTCCTCGATCTGGTCTGCTGACCAGGGCAACCCGGTAGCCGGGTCGACCACGTCGCCGGCGGAGTTGACCACCACCAACGCGCCCACGGTCACACCGGACTCCAGCGTCACCGACGCCGTCCCCACACCGCCTTTGAGCACACCGGCGCGCGCGCCGACCCCGGCGCCGACCGTACCGATCGCCACGTCAGCACCGGCGTTCTGGGCGGCCCGGTAGCCGAACTCCGCGTTCGGACGGCACTGCCAGCCCCCGACCGGCAGGTCGAAGATCACCGCCGACGGCACGATCGGGACCACACCGCCATCCATCGCCACGCCGCGCTGTCGCTCCTCCAGCCAGGTCATCACGCCGTCCGCGGCCGCCAGACCGTAGGCACTGCCGCCGGTGAGAACCACTGCGTCGACGTGTCGCACCGAGTTGCTGGGCTCCAACAGGTCGGTCTCGCGGGTACCCGGCGCACCGCCGCGACCGTCGACCGCGCCGACGGTCCCCGGCGGGGTCAGGACCACCGTCGTGCCGGTCGCCCACCCCGAACCCAGCTGCGCATCGTCGTCGAGGCGGTGATCGTAGCCGACGCTGATGCCGGCAACGTCGGTGAGCGCGCCGCTCATCGCCACCTTCTGCTCATCGTGACCCCATCAGGCAGATCACCAGGTATTCCTGGAGCACCGTCAACCACTGGTAGACGTCGAGGTGGGCAGCCATCGGGTGCTCAGGCGGCAGCCGGTCGGGTCCGTCGGAACCGATATCGAGCATCGTCCCCAGCGCCAGCCGCACGTCGTTGACGGCAGCAGCCCAAGCCTGCGCATCGTCCTCGGACAGTTCGACCTTACCGCCGCCAGCCGGGAGGGTCTGCAAAAGGCGTTGCGCGGCTTGCCGTTTCGCATCGATGATGTCGGGTTCATGCAGGCTGCGCAGGGCCCCGTTGAGACTGTCGGCGGCACCGGAGCCCGCCGGGTGCTCGGTGGCCGGCCGGTAGAAATCGGGCAGGATCCGCCTCATCGTGTCATCCTGCGGCGGAACGGAATTGCCGGTGCGCATACCGGTGATGTCGGAGAGTTCGTCGACCGGCGTCGAGGAAGCCCGATCATCGAGCATGCCGAGCAGCGACGTCACCAGACTGCTCAGCAACTCGGCTTCGTGGGACTCCAGCGCCGACCGGAACCGCGGACCCTGCGCGCCATCGACTCGCTTCCACTTACGCACAGCGGGTTAGCGATCCTGTTGCAGAGTCGCCCACAGCCCCGCGGCGTGCAGCTTGGACACGTCGACTTCCATTGCTTCTCGGCTGCCCGCCGACACCACCGCCTTGCCCTCGTTGTGAACCTGCATCATCAGCTTCGTCGCGTGCGGCTTGCTGTAACCGAAGAGCTTCTGCAGGACATAGGTCACGTAGGTCATCAGATTCACGGGATCGTCCCAGACGATGGTCACCCACGGGGAGTCGGTGGTGGCCTCTTCGTCGACGTCGGTGGCCGCTTCGCTGTCTTCGCGGGTCCCCGGTCGAGCCCTGGCCGGTGTAACCATGGGGCCAAGAATACCGGGGGTGCAATCCGAGGCCGAACCGATACGGTTGGCCGGTGACTTCGTCGCCTCCGGCGCTGCTGACCGACAAATACGAGCTGACCATGCTCGCCGCGGCGCTGCGAGGCGGCACCGCGCAGCGCCGCACCACATTCGAGGTGTTCGCTCGGCGGCTGCCTGCAGGCCGGCGCTACGGGGTCGTCGCGGGAACCGCCCGCTTCGTGGATGCGTTGCCGCAGTTCCGATTCGACAGCGGCATGCTCGATGAGCTGGCCAGCTTCTGCGACCGCGCCACCCTCGACTATCTGGCTGCGTACCAGTTCTCCGGTGACGTCGATGGTTACCCCGAAGGCGAGCTGTACTTTCCGGGTTCTCCGGTGCTGTCGGTGCACGGCACATTCGCCGAATGCGTGGTGCTCGAGACCCTGGCGTTGTCGGTCCTCAACCACGACAGCGCTGTCGCCTCGGCGGCCGCCCGCATGGTCAGCGCCGCCGAGGGGCGCCCGCTGATCGAGATGGGCTCTCGGCGCACCCACGAACAGGCTGCGGTGGCCGCCGCCCGCGCTGCCTACCTCGCGGGATTTGCCGGCTCGTCGAACCTGCAGGCCCAGCGCAGCCACGGGGTGCCCGCGCTGGGCACCAGCGCGCACGCATTCACGCTGCTGCACACCACAGCGGGGCAGGACCAGGCGCAATGGGAGAAGGCCGCGTTTCGTGCCCAGATCGACGCGTTGGGCGTGGACACCACGTTGTTGGTGGATACCTTCGACATCACCTCCGGAGTTGCCCACGCGATCGAGGTCGCCGGCCCACAGCTGGGGGCGGTGCGAATCGACTCCGGCGACCTGGGCGTGCTGGCCCGGCAGGTGCGGCGGCAACTCGATGCCCTCGGGGCCACCCGCACCCGCGTCGTGGTCTCCGGCGACCTCGACGAGTTCGGCATCGCGGCACTGCGCGCCGAACCCGTCGACAGTTATGGGGTGGGCACGTCGGTGGTCACCGGCTCCGGCGCGCCGACCGCCGGCATGGTCTACAAGCTGGTCGAAGTCGACGGGATCCCGGTCGAGAAGCGCAGCACGCACAAGGAGTCCCACGGCGGGCGCAAGGAAGCGTCGAGGCTTGCCAAGGAGTCGGGCACGGTCGTCGAGGAGGTCGTCTACCCGGTGGGCGCACCGCCACCGACGCCCGCCGGACTGGTCGAGCGCCCGCTGACCGTCCCGCTGGTGCGCAACGGTGAGCCGGTCGCCGACTTGCGCCTCGACGCCGCCCGGGCGCGGTTCGCGCGGGGTCTGACCCAACTGCCCTGGGACGGCTTGAGCCTGTCGAAAGGCGATCCGGCGATCCCCACCCGGATGATCCCGGCTGCCTCCAGGCTGCGCTGAGTCCGATGACCGAAGACGTCGTGAGTCTGCTGGCCACCGCGGTGGCGTCGCTTGGCGGGACCGAACGCGCGGGTCAAATCGCGATGGCCCGAGCCGTCGCCCACGCCTTCGACAGCGGTGAGCATCTCGCGGTGCAGGCCGGCACCGGCACCGGGAAGTCGTTGGCCTATCTGGTGCCGGCCGTCGCGCACGCCGTGTCGGCCGAGCAACCTGTGGTGGTGTCGACCGCCACGATCGCGTTGCAGCGCCAGCTCGTCGACCGTGACCTGCCGCGGCTGGCTGACGCGCTGAGCGCTTCGCTGCCCCGCCGCCCGATCTTCGCGCTGCTGAAAGGCCGCCGAAATTACTTGTGTCTGAATAAGATTCACAATGGTAGCCCCGGCCATCAAGACACCGGCGACCGGCCGCAGGAGGAGCTCTTCTCGCCGATGGCGGCCAGCGCCCTGGGCCGCGATGTGGCGCGGCTGACCACCTGGTCGTCGAGCACCGAGACCGGTGATCGCGACGAATTGACTCCGGGGGTGCCCGAGCGCTCGTGGGCACAGGTCAGCGTGTCAGCGCGGGAGTGCATCGGGGTCTCGCGTTGCCCGTTCGGCACAGACTGCTTCTCCGAACGCGCCCGGGACCGCGCCGCCGGCGCCGACGTCGTCGTCACCAACCACGCGCTGCTGGCCATCGACGCCATCGGCGAGGCCCACGTCCTGCCCGAACATGATCTGCTCATCGTCGACGAAGCTCACGACCTCGTCGACAGGGTCACCGCCGCCGCCACAGCCGAACTGTCCGCCACCGCGCTGGGCGTCGCCCAGCGCCGGGCCGCACGCATCGTCGGTCCCGAACTGGCTGAGCGGCTCGATGCCGCGGCCGCCACGTTCACCTCGGCGATCTTCGACGCACGCGCTGGGCGAATCGATGTGCTGGGCGAGGAGCTGGCCACCTACCTGATGCTGGTGCGTGACGCGGCACACGCAGCCCGGACCGCCGTCGACACCGCACCCAACGACCCCAAAACCACTACGGCGCGTGCGGAAGCCTCGACTGCGCTGTCCGAGATCGGTGATACGGCAGCGCGCATTCTCGACTCGTTCGTCCCCGCGATCCCCGACCGCACCGACGTGGTGTGGGTTCAGCACAACGAAGACGCCGCCTCGGGTTCGCGGGCCGTCATGCGCGTCGCGCCGTTGTCCGTGGCGGGCGTGTTGCGAAGCCGGTTGTTCGGGCGCACAACCGCCGTGTTGACCTCGGCCACGCTGACCATCGGGGGTAACTTCGACTCGATGGCCTCGGCCTGGGGACTGGCCGGGGAGGCTGACCCGGCGGTGCGCTGGCGAGGTCTCGACGTCGGGTCACCGTTCGACCATGCCCGCGCCGGAATCCTCTACGTGGCCGCCCATCTGCCGCCGCCCGGCCGGGACGGCACCGGCTCGGCAGAGCAATTCGACGAGATCGCCGAGCTGATCGCCGCCGCAGGGGGTCGATGTCTCGGGTTGTTCTCATCGATGCGCGCCGCCAAGAACGCCGCCGAGGTGATGCGCGAGCGACTCGAGGTCCCGGTGCTGTGCCAGGGCGACGACACCACCGCGGCATTGGTGGCCAGTTTCGCCGCCGACGAATGCACATCGCTGTTCGGGACACTGTCGCTGTGGCAGGGCGTCGACGTCCCGGGCCCCTCGCTGTCACTTGTTCTCATCGACCGGATTCCGTTCCCCCGCCCCGATGATCCGCTGCTGACCGCGCGGCAGCGGGCCGTGGCCGCGCGCGGCGGCAACGGCTTCATGGCGGTGGCCGCCAGCCACGCCGCGCTGCTTCTGGCCCAAGGCGCGGGCCGGTTGCTGCGCCGCATCGATGACCGCGGTGTGGTCGCCATACTCGATTCGCGCATGGCCACCGCCCGCTACGGCGGTTTCCTGCGTGCGTCGCTGCCGCCCTTCTGGGCGACCACCGACGGCACCGCGGTGCGTGCGGCACTTCAACGGCTCCGTGCTGGGACCGCGACGACACCGGAAACAGCCGTCGGATGAGGCTGCGAGCACGTGTGTGCGCGATGACCCTCGTGGCTCTCGCGGCGGTCGGTTGCTCGATGAGTCTGCAGGGGCGCGCCGTTTCGGTGTTCGATGACCCGTTCTCTGTGGCGGGGATGCCGGCCACCGACGGGCCGAGTGGACTGCGCGCAGATCCCGAACCGGCGACCCGCAGCGTCGAGGCCACCGACGGCAGCGACATCGACAAGCTGGCCGCGTTGGCCGTCAGTGACGTCGAGCAGTTCTGGCAGACCGCCTATCCCGACACCTTCGCGGCGGCCCTGGTCCCGGTGACATCGGTAATTTCCTGGGACGCTATCGGTTTCGACGGCGAATTCTGTGGCGAGAACACCTTCGCGCTGATCAACGCGGCTTACTGCTACCCCGACCGCACGCTGGGCTGGGACCGCGGCGCCATGATGCCCGATCTGCAGCGCGTGTACGGCGATATGGGGGTGGTCATGGTGCTCGCCCACGAGTACGGCCACGCGGTCGCCAGCCAGTCCGGCCTGACGACCGATGCGACCGAGACCCTCGTCGCCGAGCAGCAGGCCGACTGTTTTTCCGGCACTTATCTGCGGTGGGTCGCCGAGGGCAGCTCCCCACGCTTCACCCTGAGCACCGGCGACGGTCTGAACGCGGTGCTCGCCGGCGTCATCGCGTTTCGAGATCCCGTGCTGCACGAAGACGACCTCGACGTCGGTGTGAACGAACACGGCTCGGCCTTCGAGAGGTTGTCGGCGTTTCAGTTCGGCTTCACCGACGGTCCGTCGGCGTGCGCCGGGATCGACCTGGACGAAATCGCCCAGCGGCGCGGGCATCTACCCATCCTGCTCAGTGACGACCAGACCGGCGAGATGCCGGTGTCAGAGCAGACGGTGCACGCTGTCGCCGACACCGTCACCACGTTGTTCGGTCTGCGCAATCCGCCCGAACTGCGCTTCGAGACCGGGCGGCCGGTCTGCGGCGACGCCCGGCCCAGTCCGCCGGTCTCGTTCTGCCCGGCAACCAACAGCGTCGTTGTCGACCTCGACGGCCTCAAGGAACTCGGCGGACAGGCTCACCTGCCCGACGGCGACACTCTGGCCGCCGGCGACAACGTCGCCTACTCAGCGCTGGTGTCGCGCTTCATGTTGGCTTTGCAGCACGAAATCGGTGGGGTCACTCTTTCCCGGGCCACCGCGGCACTACGCACCGCATGCCTGACCGGAGTCGCGACAGCCAAGATGAGTAGACCAGTGCCCACAGCCAACGGCCAAACCGTGGTGCTGACTGCCGGTGATGTGGATGAAGCGGTGTCCGGCATCCTGACCAATGGCCTGGCGGCCAGCGACGTCAACGGCGACTCGGTGCCCTCGGGGTTCTCCCGCATCGACGCTTTCCGGGTCGGCGTGCTCGGTGATACCGACCGCTGCTTCGCGCGGTTCGACTGATCAGATCGTTGTGGTGACGCCGTACCAGGCGACGATCGCCTCCGACATGTCAGTGGATCGACTCAGGAACGCATATGACCGGATGAACGATTCACCGACACAGCCGTCGATCCTGACGCGGAAGTTGCTCACCATCACCCACGGGTCGGCCCCGGTGAACTCCTTGCGGGTCACCGTGACCACGTTCACGAAGCCCGGCTTGAGACCCACGGTGACGCCGCCACCGATGTTGGCCCCCACTCCGGGCACGAGACCGTCAGGCAGGGGCGAGATGAAGTCGGTGCCAAACAGACCCAGAGACGAATTGACACCCGCGGTCCCGGTCAGCGACACCCCGTTCGACGTGCTCATGTCGATTCCGCAACCGATCTCGTAGCCGACCTCCAGGGTCCCGCTCGGAGCGTCGCCGGTACCCGGCCCGGTCACCGACCCGGTGTAGGTTCCGCCCACCACGTATTCACGGGTCGACAAGGCCGTGGTCAGCGGCGCCACCGGCGACTGGGTTTCGTTCTCTGCGCCCAGTTCCAGGCGCCACCCGTCGGGGCTTTCGGTCACCGCCGGCGGGGTGGACTCGACGGCACCGTCGGGCGGCGGTGGAACCTCGGGCACACCTTCGGCAGGAGTGGCTGCGTCGACAGGGGCGGGCGCGTCGGCGCCGGGTTGGGCAACCGCGGGCGCAGCAGCCGACGCGAACAGCAGACCACCGAGCGCGAACGCCGTGATGCCGCGTCGCAGCACAATCCCAAATGTCACTGCACTGCCTTCCGATCGTTAGCAACGCTTCGGAACCTACCGCGCCGCTCCCACCCCCAATCGGGTACCGGCAGGATCGCTCAGCCGGGCAGCCGCACCACGAAGCCCGCCTCTAACGCCGCCCAGATCGCACCGTCGGCATCGGCTGCGAGCCCGTGGGGCTCGCAGCCCGGCGGCAGGTCGACGATGGCGATGTCGCCGTCGCCACTGACCCGGGCAAGCTGACTGGAACCCCACAAGCTCACCCACACCCCGTCGTGCGGATCGGCGAGCACCGCCTGCGGTTTGCCCGGCAACTCGATTTCCTGGATCGCGTCATGCATCGGGATCCTGCCCAGTCGGTCGGCGAGGATCTCGGTGAACCACACGGCATCGTCGTGGGTGGCGGCGATCCCGACCGGGCCCGATGCGGGAGTGGGGGTTTCGCGGGTGCTCAACGCGCCCGAGACAGTCAGCCGACCGATGGCACCGGCTCCGTTCAACGTGAACCAGAGCGCGTTGTCGGGGCCGGTGACGATCATCGACGGGCCGCCGCCGACCGGATATCGGTCGCGTAGGTCACCGTCGACCGACATCCGGCCGATGGCGCCGGCGGTGGTCATGGTGAACCAGAGCGCACCGTCGGGACCGGCCGTGATGCCGTAGGGCCGGCTGTCCGCGGCGAGTTCGAATGCGCTCAGTTCACCCTCGGTGGTGATGCGCCCGATGTGGTCGTCGCCGGAGCGGGTGAACCACATCGCACCGTCCGGGCCGGCGGTGATGATCGCGGGGCGGCTGTCGGGCGCGACCGGATACACCGTCACCTCGGCACTGCCGGTGACCCGCGCGATGGCACCTGCGTCCACCAACGTCACCCACAGCGCACCGTCGGCACCGGTCGCGAGTCCGTACGGACCGCCGTCGACGGCAACCTGCAGCGCTTCCGTCACGCGAATGCCACGAGCCCCAACTCGTTGTCGCCGGCCAACAGCCGATGGTGCGGCAGTACCCGGACCGTGTACCCGACCGAGCCGGTCACCGGCAACGGCGCAGTCGCGGTGAAGCTGTGCCGGCCATCGCCTGCGGTACCGGCGTGGGTCATCGGCACCATCACGGGCTCCACCAACGTGTCGCTGGTATCGACGCGCCCGAGCAGCGCCTGAACCGCGACCTCATCGGGCTGCAGACCGTCCAGGTGCACCATCGCGGTCAGCGTCAGCTCCGAACCGAGCAACGGCGTGTCCGGTAGTCCCGAGCTGTCGACGTCTGAGACCCGCACATGTGGCCAGGCTCGTGCGACGCGGCGGCGGTAGTCGGCGAGCTCACGCGCAGCGCCGAAGGGCACGTTGAACTCCGGTGCGGACTGCCCCGGCTCGATCGACATCCGCAACGCGCGTGCCGCGGGCAGGTAGTACTTCTCGGTGTAGTCACGCACCATCCGCGACGCCAGCACCTTCGGACCGAGCACCTCGAGGGTGTGACGGACCATCTCCACCCACCGGATGGGGATACCGTGCTCGTCACGGTCGTAGAACCGGGGCACCACGGCCCGCTCGAGGATGTCGTAGAGTGCCGCGGCCTCCAGGTCGTCGCGCCGACTCTCGTCGATCAGCCCGTCCGCGGTCGGAATCTCCCATCCGTTGTCGCCGTCGAACCACTCGTCCCACCAGCCGTCGCGGATCGACAGGTTCAGCCCACCGTTGAGCGCACTCTTCATTCCCGAGGTACCGCAGGCCTCCAGGGGCCGCAGCGGGTTGTTCAGCCAGACATCGCAGCCGTGGTAGAGCGTGCGCGCCATCGACATGTCGTAATCGGGCAGAAAGACGATCCGGTGACGCAGGTCCTCACGGTCGGCGAAGCGCACGACCTGCTGGATCAACGCCTTACCACCCTCGTCGGCCGGGTGGGACTTGCCCGCGACGATGAGCTGAACGGGGCGCTCGGGGTCGAGCAGGATTTTTGCCAGGCGCTGGGGGTCACGCAACATCAGCGTCAGCCGCTTATAGGTCGGCACCCGTCGAGCGAAACCGATCGTCAGCACGTCGGGATCGAATGCGGTTGCTGTCCAACCCAATTCGGCGGCCGGCGCGCCCCGCTCCAGCCAGGACCGGCGAAGTCGGGCGCGGACGTCGTCGATCAGTTCCGCGCGCAGTTGCGATCTGATCCACCACAGGTGTCCAGGATCGACACGATTTAGCCCCTGCCATCGCTCCGGTTCGCGCAGCATCGTGAGATCGTCGGTTCCGAGCAGCTCACGCCCCAGATCCAGCCACTGGGGGGCCGCCCATGTCGGTGCGTGCACACCGTTGGTGATCGAACCGATGGGGACCTCGGCGGCGTCGAAGCCCGGCCACAGATCGCTGAACATCTTCCGGCTGACCTGGCCATGCAGCAGGGACACCCCGTTGGCGCGTTGCGCCAGGCGCAATCCCATATGCGCCATGTTGAACTTTGTCGGATCGTCCTCGGCGCCGAAGGCCAGGATGCGATCCAGCGGAACTCCGGGCAGCAGGCGTGAGCCCACCGCCCCGGCGTCGTGCCCGAAGTAGTGCTCGACGAGGTCGAGCGGGAAGCGGTCGATCCCGGCGGGTACCGGGGTGTGGGTGGTGAACACCGTCGACGCACGGACCACCGCGAGTGCGGTGTCGAAATCGAGGCCCACCTCGATCAACTCCCGGATCCGCTCGGCACCGAGGAAACCGGCGTGGCCCTCGTTCATGTGGAAGACCTCCGGCGCCGGAAGACCCTCGACCTCGGTGAATGCCCGGATCGCACGCACCCCGCCGATCCCGGCCAGGATCTCCTGTCGCATTCGGTGCTCCTGGTCGCCACCGTAGAGCCGGTCGGTCACCCCGCGCAGGTCGTGGTCATTCTCCGGGATGTTCGAGTCGAGCAGCAGCAGCGGGATCCGGCCGACCTGGGCGACCCAGATCCGCGCGTGCAGTGTGGCGTCACCAGGCAGGGCGAGATCGATCAGGACCGCAGCACCGTCGGAGTGGGTGAGCAGTCGCAGTGGCAGCCCCTGCGGGTCGAGCATCGGATAGTTCTCGTGTTGCCAGCCGTCGGCGGTCAGGGACTGCCGAAAGTACCCCGATCCGTAGTGCAACCCCACCGCAATCAGCGGCAGGCCGAGATCCGAGGCCGACTTGAGATGGTCGCCGGCGAGGATGCCCAGGCCGCCGGAGTAGTTCGGCAGTACCTCGACGACGCCGAATTCCATGGAAAAGTACGCAATGCCGTTGGGGAGAACGACGTCGTGGTCGCCTTCCTGGTCACTGGTGGAGGCCGCCAGCTGCTGATACCAGAGCGGCCTGGTCAGATAGTCGTCCAGGTCGGCGGCCAGGGTGTTGAGCCGGCTGACGAACGACTCGTCGGTGGCCAGTTCGGCCAGCCGCGCCGGACTGACTTGGCCGAGCAGGCCGACGGGGTCGGCTCCGACGGCATCCCAGAGCTGCGGGTCGATGGTCTCGAAGAGATCCTGCGTGGGCTTGTCCCACGACCACCGCAAGTTGACGGAGAGCCGCTCGAGTGCGGTGAGCTGGTCGGGAAGGTGGGCGCGGACAGTGAACCTGCGGAGGGCTTTCACGCGAGTTCACCTTACTGTCGTCAGCCACCGCGATGGGCGGTCGCGGGGATTTCACCGCCGTCTGCAAACCTTCGCAGTGCACTTCGAAGGGTTGAGCGCGACACTACGGTGGGTATAGGCCGCGAAGGAGTTGTCGCGCCGAACACGAACCGTCAGCGACACAGCACAGACATAAGCGGCGGGTGCCGCACGAGGCGAACGAGTGGTAGGGAGTGGTGCCAGTGACCGCCGGTCGGATCGAAATCGACGATGTCGCTCCGGTGGTATCGGGCGGACGGTTTCCCGCCAAAGCCGTCGTCGGCGAGATCGTCCCGGTGAGTGCCACGGTCTGGCGTGAGGGCCACGACGCGGTGGCAGCCACCCTGGTGGTGCGCTATCACGGTGCCGGTTATCCCCCGTTGGCCGACGAACCGCCGGGCCGGGTCCGCTCGCCGGAGGCGGTACCGATTCAGGACGTGGTCAACGCACCGGCGCGGGTGCGCCCGAGTGCGCTGCCGATGACGACAGGCCGTACACCCGACGTTTTCCACGGCCAGTTCTGTCCCGACGCGGTGGGCCTGTGGACCTTCCGGATCGACGGCTGGGGTGATCCGATCGCGACGTGGCGCAAGAACGTCACCGCCAAACTGGAGGCCGGCCAGAGCGAGGGTGAGCTCAACAACGATCTGCTGGTCGGCGCCAAGCTGTTGGAGCGCGCGTCCACCGGCGTTCCCCGCCAGGATCGCTATCCGCTTGCCGAGGCCGCCGCCCGGCTGCGCGAACCCGGTGACCCGTTCTACCGCGCCGGTGCAGCGCTGGCCGACGAGGTGACCGAGCTGGTGGAGCAGTATCCGCTGCGTGAACTTGTGACCCGCGGTCAGCAGTACGGCATCTGGGTGGATCGCCCGCTGGCCCGCTTCAGCTCGTGGTACGAGTTCTTTCCACGCTCGACCGGCGGCTGGGACAGCGCCGGCCATCCCGTCCACGGCACCTTTGCCACCGCGACCAAAGCACTGCCCCGGATCGCCAGAATGGGATTCGACATCGCCTACCTGCCCCCGATCCACCCGATCGGGAAGGTGCACCGCAAGGGACGCAACAACAGCGTCACCGCCGGCCCGCACGACGTCGGCTCTCCGTGGGCGATCGGCAGCGACGAAGGCGGCCACGACGCCGTGCACCCCGATCTGGGCACGATCGACGATTTTGACGAATTCGTCTCCGCGGCCGGTGACGATGGGCTGGAAGTCGCGTTGGATCTCGCGTTGCAGTGCGCACCCGACCACCCGTGGGCCCGAGAGCACCCCGAATGGTTCACCGTGCTGCCCGACGGGACGATCGCCTACGCCGAGAACCCGCCGAAGAAGTACCAGGATATCTATCCACTGAACTTCGACAACGACCCCGCCGGGTTGTACGAGGAGGTGTTGCGGGTCGTCAAGTTCTGGATTACGCACGGCGTCAAGATTTTTCGGGTGGACAACCCGCACACCAAGCCGCCGAACTTCTGGGCTTGGCTGATCGGTGAAGTAAAGAACATCGACCCCGACGTCCTGTTCCTGTCCGAGGCGTTCACTCGTCCGGCCCGCCTGTTCGGCCTGGCCAAGCTGGGTTTCACGCAGTCCTACACCTATTTCACCTGGCGAACCGCGAAATGGGAGATCACCGAATTCGGTGAGCAGCTCGCCGAACACGCCGACTACTCGCGCCAGAGCCTGTGGGTCAACACCCCCGACATCCTGCATGAGAGCCTGCAGCACGGCGGGCCGGGAATGTTCGCCATCCGCGCGGCGCTGGCATCGACGATGAGCCCGACATGGGGAATGTATTCCGGCTACGAACTTTTCGAGCACCGTGCTGTCCGCGAAGGCAGTGAGGAGTACCTCAACTCCGAAAAATACGAACTACGACCACGTGACTTCGACGCCGCACTGGCCGACGGCGAATCTCTGGAACCGTTCATCACCCGGCTCAACGAGATCCGACGCATCCACCCGGCCCTGCAGCAGATGCGCCCCATCACCTTCCACCACATCGACAACGACGCATTGCTGGCCTACAGCAAGTTCGACCCCATCTCCGGGGACCAAGTGCTGGTGGTGATCACCCTCAATCCGTTCGGGCCCGAGGAGGGCACCCTGTGGCTTGACATGGGCGCGCTGGGTATGGAGCAACAAGACCGGTTCTGGGTACGCGATGAGATCACCGGAGAGGAATACCAGTGGGGACAGGGCAATTACGTGCGGCTCGAACCCGCCCGCGCGGTGGCCCACGTGCTCAACATGCCCCAGATCCCCGCCGACCAACGACTCAACCTGCTGCGTAGGGAGTGACCAATGACCAACGCGTCCGGCCTGACCAAGACCATCGACAGCCCGCACCTGCGGCCGCACACCTCCGACCTCAATCGCCTGCTCGCCGGCGAACACCATGACCCGCATTCGGTCCTCGGTGCCCATGAGTATGACGACCACACCGTCATCCGCGTCTACCGGCCACACGCGGTCAAGGTCAATGTCGTCATCGGCGATGCGCGCTACCCCCTCAGCCATATCGAAGCCGGATTGTTCGCCGTGGCGGTTTCCTTCACCGACCTCATCGATTACCGGCTCGAAATCAGTTACTCCGAGGACGAGTCGGCCTTCGTACACACCGTCGCCGATGCCTACCGCTTTCTGCCGACGCTCGGCGAGATGGATCTGCATCTGTTCGCCGAGGGGCGACATGAGCGGCTATGGGAGGTACTCGGAGCCCATCCGCGCAGCTTCACCACGGCCGACGGCGTCGTGCAGGGCGTGTCGTTCGCGGTGTGGGCGCCCAACGCCAAGGGCGTGAGCGTGACCGGTGACTTCAACCACTGGGGTGACGAGGCCCAGATGCGGGTGCTGGGTTCCACCGGTGTGTGGGAACTGTTCTGGCCCGGCTTCCCCGACGGCGGACTGTACAAATTTCGCGTCCACGGGGCCGACGGTGCGGTCACCGATCGCGCCGACCCGATGGCCTTCGCAACCGAGGTGCCCCCGCAGACCGCATCCCGGGTGTTCACCAGCGACTACACCTGGACCGACGAGGAGTGGATGTCGGGGCGGACGCTGCGTAACCCGGTGTTCGAGCCGATGAGCACCTACGAGGTGCACCTGGGTTCATGGCGGCCCGGACTGAGTTATCTGGAGTTGGCCGAGCAGCTCACCGAATACGTTGTGGAGCACGGCTTCACACATGTCGAGATGCTCCCCGTCGCCGAGCATCCGTTCGGCGGATCATGGGGTTATCAGGTCACGTCGTACTACGCCCCCTCGTCGAGATTCGGCAACCCCGACGAGTTCCGGTATCTCGTCGACAGACTGCACCAAGCCGGGATCGGCGTCCTCGTCGACTGGGTGCCGGCGCATTTCCCGAAAGATGCCTGGGCGCTGGGCCGATTCGACGGCACGGCGCTCTACGAGCACGGCGACCCCCGTCGCGGTGAGCAACTGGACTGGGGAACATACGTCTTCGACTTCGGACGGGCCGAAGTTCGCAATTTCCTGGTCGCCAACGCGCTGTACTGGTTGCAGGAGTACCACATCGACGGTCTGCGCGTCGATGCCGTGGCGTCCATGCTCTACCTGGACTACTCGCGGCCAGAGGGCGGCTGGACACCGAACATCCACGGCGGGCGGGAGAACCTCGAGGCGGTGCAATTCCTGCAGGAGATGAACGCCACGGTGCACAAGATCAACCCGGGCATCGTCACGATCGCCGAGGAGTCGACATCGTGGCCGGGCGTGACACGGCCGACCAACCTTGGCGGCCTTGGCTTTTCGATGAAGTGGAACATGGGATGGATGAACGACACGCTTGAGTTCATCAAACGTGACCCGATCCACCGCAGCTACCACCACCACGAGATCACCTTCTCGATGCTCTACGCGTTCAGCGAGAACTACGTGCTACCGATCAGCCACGACGAGGTCGTGCACGGCAAGGGCACCCTGTGGGGCCGCATGCCGGGCAACGACCACATGAAGGCCGCCGGGATCAGGAGTCTGCTGGCCTACCAGTGGGCCCACCCGGGCAAGCAGTTGTTGTTCATGGGCCAGGAATTCGGTCAACGCGCGGAGTGGTCCGAAGAGCGTGGTGTCGACTGGTTCCAGCTCGACGAGCGGGGATTCTCTGACGGCATCCTGCGTATGCTCACCGACGCCAACGACATCTACCGGAGTCGGCGCGCGCTATGGTCCCGCGATACCCAGCCCGAAGGTTACTCGTGGATCGATGCCAACGACTCGGCCAACAACGTGCTGAGCTTCCTGCGCTTCGGCGACGACGGCTCGATGATGGCGTGCGTGTTCAACTTTTCCGGAACCGAGCACACGCGGTACCGGTTGGGGCTGCCGCATGCAGGGATGTGGCGCGAAGTACTCAACACCGACTCCGACGTCTATCACGGTGCAGGCATAGGCAACTACGGTGCGGTCGAGGCGACCGACGAGCCGTGGCATGGGCGGCCGGCATCGGCGGTGATGGTGCTTCCCCCGCTCTCGGCGGTGTGGTTCGAGCCCGAGCGCCCCTGATTCGGCTGGCCGAGGTCGTCAGTACAGGGCGTTGGCCAGGTTGCGCCGACCGGCAATGACCTCGGGGTCGGCAGGATCGAACAGGTCGAACAATTCGACCAGCCGCGAGCGCACTGTAGCCCGGTCATCGCCGGCTGTGCTCTTCACCAAAGCGGTGAGCCGGGCGAATGCGGCAGCGACATTCTGTTGCAGCACCTCGACGTCGGCGGCCGCGAAAGCTGCCTCGATGTCCTGGGGTGCTGCGTCGGCGAGCTCCACGGCATTCTGCGGGTGCGCGGTCGCGCGCTGCAGGAAGCTGATTTGGCGGACCGCGCCCTTGGCCTCGGCATGGTTGGGATCGGCCTCGAGGATTGCCTGGTAGGCCGACCGTGCCGAGTCGAAGTCACCTTGGTCGAGGTACTCACGCGCCTGCGTCACCGCGGGGTCGACCTGCTCGGTGTCGGGTTCGGCGGAACCGCTGAGCTTTCCGGCGGTGGCACCGAGCAACGAGTCGATCCAGCGGCGAAGCTGATCCGGGGGTTGCATGCCCTGGAAGCTCGACAGTGGCTGACCGGCAGCCAAGGCCACGACCGTCGGCACGGCCTGCACCCCGAACATCTGCGCGATGCGCGGTGTGGCGTCGACATTGACGGTCGCCAACACCCACGTGCCGCCGTCGTTGGCCGCCAGGCCCGACAGCACCTCGCCGAGTTGGACACTGGGGTCGCTGCGCGGTGACCACAGCAAGACCACCACGGGGACCTCGTTGGAGCGGGCCAGCACCTCGGCTTCAAGGTTGGCCTCGGTGATCTGCACTCCGCCGGGGGTGACCTCTGCGGCCCCGTCACCAGAGGAGGCGGGGCGTTGTTTGAGTGCCGACAGGTCTACGGCGCCGGCCAAGGCGGGGCCGATCTGGGGTCGAGGACGAGTCACGACTCCAAGTTTGTCACGTCGTTTCCGCAACCGTTCGCCGTGCCTGACCCACGGCGTCCGACCGGTTTCCCACGGCATCGGGTGCACCGGGACGCAGATCCATCCGACCCGTTCGATCAGCCCATATGAGGAAGATCACACTGCCCAGTGGCGCGATACCAGCCAGCAACACCAGCAACCACGTACCGGCCTGCCAACGCAGCGCGAGCCCGGCGAATGCCGCGGCAACCAGGAAAGCCACAAAGATTGCGCCGTGGACGGGGCCGAAGATCTTCACACCGAGTTCGGTGCGCGGCGAACCCAGGTACTTGAAATACATCCCAACCAGCAACCCGACCCAACTGACCGCCTCGGCGAAGGCGACCAGTCGGAACCATGCCGCGGCACTGCGGACATCGAAAGCGCGTGTCATGGGCGCCATTGTGCCCGATCCGGAGACCAGCTACTACAAAGTGTCGTTGATGTCTCAGGGCCGGCGCAGGATGAGGGCATCACCCTGACCGCCGGCGCCGCAGAGCGCCGCAACCGCGTAACCCGTGCCCTTGCGCGCCAGCTCGAGGGCGGCATGCAGCGTGATCCGGGCACCCGACATCCCGATCGGGTGGCCGATCGCGATGGCGCCGCCATTGGTGTTGACCTTGTTCGCATCGACCCCGAGTTCGTTGGTCGAGGCCAGGGCTACCGCAGCGAACGCCTCGTTGATCTCGATGACATCCAGCTGGTCGACCGAGATGCCTTCTTTGGCGACAGCCTTCTTGATGGCATTGGCCGGCTGGCTCTGCAGCGTGGAGTCCGGGCCGGCAACCACGCCGTGCGCGCCGATCTCGCACAGCCAGGTCAGACCCAACTCTTCGGCCTTGGCCTTGTTCATCACCACGACCGCGCATGCGCCGTCGGAGATCTGCGAGGCTGAGCCGGCGGTGATGGTGCCGTCCTTGCGGAACGCCGGGCGCAGGCTTGCCAGCGACTCGGCAGAGGTGTCGGCGCGGATGCCCTCGTCTTCGGTGAACTCGACCGGATCACCTTTACGCTGCGGGATCTTCACCGGTACCACCTCATCGGCGTAGACACCGTCTTTCCACGCCCGGGCGGCCTTCTGGTGCGACCCGGCCGCGTATTCATCCTGCTGGGCACGGGTGAACTCGTCGGTGTCGTTGCGCTGCTCGGTGAGCGCACCCATCGGCTGGTCGGTGAAGACATCGTGCAAACCGTCGTAGGCGAGATGATCGAGCACCGTGACATCGCCGTACTTGTAACCCGACCGGCTGTTCATCAACAGATGCGGGGCCTGGGTCATGGACTCCTGCCCGCCGGCCACCACGACGTCGAATTCACCGGCCCTGATCAACTGATCGGCCAATGCGATCGCATCGATGCCCGACAGGCACATCTTGTTGATGGTCAGAGCCGGCACATCCCACGGGATGCCCGCGGCGACGGCGGCCTGGCGCGCTGGCATCTGCCCGGCGCCGGCGGACAGCACCTGCCCCATGATCACGTACTCGACCAGTCCGGCGGCGTTGTCGACATTCGGAAACGCCTTGGCCAGCGCGCCGGCAATCGCCACGGCGCCCAGGTCACTGCCGGACAAGTCCTTCAGAGATCCCGAGAGCTTTCCCACCGGAGTCCGGGCTCCAGCAACGATCACCGACGTCGTCATCACTACCTCCAAGCTGTTTCAAGCAGTGTGAAAAAGGCTATACGGGCATACCGGCCGTTTCGAAACTGATCTTGTTAGGTTACCTTTACGATATGACCGCCGAGCAGACTGACGCCCGCCCGGTACTGGCTACCGCGCTGGTGACCGCCATCGACCATGTCGGCATCGCCGTTCGCGATCTGGACGAGGCGATCAAGTGGTACCACGACCACCTCGGCATGATCGTGCTGCACGAAGAGGTCAATGAAGAGCAAGGCATCCGTGAGGCGATGCTCTCGGTGCGCGGGGCTCCGGTCGGCAGCACGCAGGTCCAGCTGATGGCCCCGATCGACGACAGCTCCACCATCGCGAAATTCCTGGACAAGCGGGGACCGGGCCTGCAGCAGTTCGCCTATCGGGTCAGCGACATCGACGCCCTGAGCGAGCGTCTGCGCGCGCAGGGCATCCGGTTGATCTATGACCAGCCGCGCCGAGGCACCGCGAACTCGCGGATCAACTTCATCCACCCCAAGGACGGTGGCGGCGTGCTGATCGAGCTGGTCGAGCCGGCCGCCGACACCGCGCACTGACGCGCCGGATCAGGACCACCGTCGGGTCGGGCCCCGAGTAGCTCGGTTGCGCCAGCACGGGGTGTGCCAGTGCCGGCGATCCTCGACACCCACCGGGCCACCCGCCGGCCACACCACGACATGCGCTGTCGCGGGCCGGATCTCGTGGTCACACCCCGGGCACCGGTAGACCTTGGTGGCGCGGGTGGCCGAGACCGGGTGTACCTCGTAGTCGCAGCCGTCGGGCCCGGCTTCGATACGGCGCGGCGCCGGTAACGGCGCCCGAGCTGCCGCACGTTTGCGCGGGGCCCGCCGCTTGACCATCAGAACAGCCGGAACTCGTCGCTGTCCATGCCCCGCATCTTGTCGTAATCCAATGTCACACAACGGATTCCACGATCATTAGCGAGCGTTCTAGCCTGTGGCTTGATCTGCTGCGCGGCGAACACGCCGGCCACCGGCGCCAGCAGCGAGTCACGGTTGAGCAGTTCGAGGTAGCGCGTGAGTTGCTCGACGCCGTCAATCTCCCCGCGGCGCTTGATCTCCACTGCGACCGAGTGACCCTGCTCGTCGCGGCAGAGCAGATCGACCGGACCGATCGGAGTCATGTACTCCCGGCGCACCAAAGTGTATCCGGCGCCGAGGAGTTCGACGTGTTCGGCCAGCAACGCCTGCAGATGAGCCTCGACACCGTCCTTGACCAGTCCGGGGTCCACTCCGAGCTCGTGGCTGGAGTCGTGCTCGATGTCCTCGACGGTGATGCGTAGTTGCTCCCCGGCCTTGTTCTCCACCACCCACAGTTTCGCCTCGCCGGTCAGGTCCTCAGACAGCCAGCACGGCGGGCTCATCCAGTTCAGCGGCTTGTAGGCCCGGTCGTCGGCGTGCACGCTGACCGACCCGTCGGCCTTGAAGAGCAGCAGCCGGCGCGCCGAGGGCAGGTGCGCGGTGAGTCGGCCGACGTAGTCCACGGTGCACTGGGCGATGACAAGACGCACCGAACCACCATAGATGCCGCATGTTGTGTCACTAGGCTGACGTGACGATGACCGCCACCAAGAGCGTGCCGCACCGGCTGGGCCGGGTGCTGGAAAGACTGACCCGGCAGAGCGGGCGGCTTGGAACCCCGGATTACGGTTCTTGGCTGCTGGGCAGGCCTGAGGAGAGTCAAGCCCGCCGGCGCATCCGCATCCAGATCATCCTGACGGTTTTCATCCTCATCACCAACATCCTGGGCATCGGGGTGTCGCTGTTGCTCAACACGGTGGCCATTCCGGTTCCGAGCGTGTTCTCCGACGCGCCGGCATGGCTGACCTTCGGCGTCGTACCCGCCTACATGGCAGTTGCGCTGGTGCTGGGCACGGCGTGGATCACCTCACGTACGGTCGGCACGCTGCGCTGGGCGATCGAGGAACGCAGCCCCACCCGAGCCGATCAGAACAACGTGTTCCGGGCTCCAGCCCGGGTGGCGCAGATGTTGCTGCTGCTGTGGGGAGTCGGAACGGCGCTACTGGCGCTGTTGTATGGCCTGCACGATGCTGCTTTCATCCCCCGGTTCCTGTTCGCCGTGGGATTTCCGGGCATCGTGGTGGCCACGGCGTGCTACATGATCACCGAGTTCGCGCTGCGCCCGGTTGCCGCCCAGGCACTCGAGGCGGGGCGTCCGCCCCGCCGGCTGGCCCACGGTGTGATGGGCCGAACCATGACTGTGTGGTTACTCAGCTCCGGTGTTCCGGTGCTGGGGATCCTGCTGCTCGCAGTGTTCGCGGTATCGATGAAGAACCTGACCGCAACACAGTTCGGCCTGGCCGTGATGATCATCGCCACCGTCTCCTTGATCTTCGGTCTGATCCTGATGTGGCTGTTGTCATGGCTGATCGCCACCCCCGTCCGGGTCGTGCGCACCGCGCTCAAGCACGTCGAGGACGGCGACCTGGACTGCAATCTGGTGGTCTTCGACGGCACCGAGCTCGGTGAGTTGCAGCGCGGGTTCAACTCGATGGTGCACGGTCTGCGCGAGCGCGAACGGGTGCGCGATCTGTTCGGCCGCCACGTCGGTCGCGAGGTTGCGTTGGCCGCCGAACGACAACAGATCGAGCTGGGTGGCGAGGAACGCCACGCCGCGGTCATCTTCGTCGACATCATCGGTTCCACCCAGCTGGTCACGAGCAGGCCGGCGGTCGAGGTCGTCGAGCTGCTCAACCGGTTCTTCGACGTCGTCGTGGACGAGGTCGACAACCATCACGGCCTGGTGAACAAGTTCGAGGGAGACGCGGTCCTGGCGGTGTTCGGCGCACCCGTCGACCTGGAAAACGCCGAAACCGAGGCGCTCGCCGCGGCCCGCGCGATGACGCGCAGACTGGCCGCAGAGGTTCCAGAGTGCCCGGCAGGCATCGGCGTGGCCGCCGGCCAGGTGGTGGCAGGAAACGTCGGCGCCAAGGAACGCTTCGAATACACGGTCATCGGCGAACCGGTCAACGAGGCGGCGAGACTGTGCGAACGCGCGAAGAACGAGGCCCATCTGCTGGTTGCCTCGGCCGACGCGGTCAATGGTGCCAGCGAGGCCGAGCGGGCGCACTGGGTGCTGGGCGAAGCGGTGACGCTGCGCGGGCACGATCAGCCGACGCAATTGGCAACACTGGCCGCTGAGGACTAGGTGTCGTGACCTGAGAGGTTGTTGACGGCGCGCCTGCTTGAAATGGGGAGGACCTCCTGACGGAGTGGATGTGTCTGGCATTCACCCGTAGGAGGTCCTCGTGTCTCACGCTAACGCCCGTACCAACCTGTTCGCACGTCGCTTGATCGTGGAGCGTGTCGCGGCCGGCTGGCCGCCCGCGCAGGTTGCTGAACAACTGGGAATTTCGCGGGCCACGGTCTACAAGTGGCTGCGCCGATACGCCGAAGGTGGTGACGAAGCCCTCGCTGACCGGTCCTCGCGTCCGCACCGGATGCCCCGGCGCACCAGCGACCGAGTCGAGAAGAAGGTGCTCGCCGCGCGGCGACGCCGCAAGCGTGGCGCAGTCATGCTGGCTGCTGAACTTGGGATGCACGCCTCGACGGTGGGACGGATCCTGGCGCGTCACCAGGTACCGCATTTGAGTGCAATCGACCCGATCACCGGTGAGCCGGTGCGCTCGTCGCGGCGCAGCCCCAACCGCTACGAGCACCGCACCCCAGGATCAATGGTCCACGTCGACGTCAAGAAGCTGGGCCGCATCCCCAAAGGCGGCGGGTGGCGCCTGCACGGCCGCGACGCCGCGGTGTCAGTGGCCAACCGGCACAAGAAGACCCGCATCGGCTACGACTACGTGCACACCGCCATCGACGACCACACCCGGCTGGCCTACAGCGAGGTACTCACCGACGAGAAAGACCTGACCTGCGCGGGATTCTTGCACCGAGCGTTGGAATGGTTCGCCAGCCACGGTGTGCGGGTGCGTCGGCTGCTGACCGACAACGCCATGGTCTACCGACACGGCACCAACTGGGGCTGGGTGTGCACGGCCTGGGGACTCAAACGCCGGTTCATCAAACCCGGCTGCCCCTGGACCAACGGCAAAGCCGAACGCTTCAACCGCACCCTGCTCAACGAATGGGCCTACGCCCGCCCCTGGACATCCAACAGCCTACGAAAACGAGGACTTGACCGATTCCTACACCGCTACAACACTCAACGAGGCCACTCCGCCCTCGGCGGACACCCACCCATCAGCCGACTCGCCGCCTGACAACAACGTGTCAGGTCACAACAACTAGGCCGGCGTGCCGACTGTCCGGCGGGCGGCCCTCTCCTCGTAATACCGGGCCCGTTCATCGACCGCGTCCAGGAACTGGGCGAGTTCGGTGCGGGCCTGTTGGCCGGCCGGGCCGAAATCGCTGCGCTCGAAGACTCGCCAGAAGCGCAACACCGGCTGCAGCACGTCGTCGTGGTGGATGCGTAGGTCGTAGATGCCGGCCTTGGCGATGAGGATGGAGTTCTCGCGGAAGTCGGTCATACCTGCACCGGGCATCGTGAACCCGAGGACCTCATCGCGGATGGCGGCCATGGCGGCGTCCGGCGCGATATCGAGTGCGGCCGCCATCAGGTTCCGGTAGAAGACCATGTGTAGGTTCTCGTCGGCCGCGATCCGGGCGAGCAGCTGATCGGCAATCGGGCAGCCGGAGGCCCGTCCCGTGTTGCGGTGCGACACGCGGGTGGCGAGTTCCTGGAATGACACGTAGGCCAGCGCCGCCAGCGGTGTCTTGTCGCCCGAGTCGTAACCGGCAATGGTGTGCTCCATGCGCAGTGCCTCGAGTTTGGCGGGGTCCACACCGCGGGTCACCACCAGATAGTCGCGCAGCGCGATGCTGTGGCGTCCCTCCTCTGCGGTCCACTGACCAACCCAGGCCCCCCAGGCGCCGTCGCGCCCGAACCGAGTGGCGATCTCCCGGTGATATGAAGGCAGGTTGTCCTCGGTCAGCAGGTTGACTGTCAGCGCAGCCTTGGCCACCGGGTCCAGCGGGGAGTCCTCGGGAGCCCAGTCCTCGCCGCCGAGGACGGCGAAGTCGCGTCCCCGGCTCCACGGGACGTAGTCGTGTGGGTTCCACGGCTTGACCGTGCTCAGGTGGCGCTCGAGGTTCTGCTCGACGATCGGTTCCAACTCGTACAAGACGCTGGTCTGATCCATCATGCTGACTCCGTCCCTCCGTACAACAAAACCTACGGTACCGTAACTTACGGTACCGTAGGTCGATGTCGAGGGAGATGGATCACAAGATCTGGTTTTGCTAGTTCACCTGCACGATGTCCCGACCGGAAACGCACCGGTGTCGCAATCGGTGATGTACACCGCGGTGGTCAGCGTCGAACATGGGGGCAGCAACCAGGAAGGCGGTCGAGATGACCATCAGTGTGGCCGAACGAGCCGAGCTGCGCACGGCGGTTGGTGAGTTGCTGAGCGACAAGTGCACCCAAGATGACGTGCGCGAGGCGATGGCCTCCGTTGACGGTTTCGATCGCCGACTGTGGCAGCGCCTTGGGGAGCAGGGCGTGCTCGGCATGCTGGTCGACTCCGCACATGGTGGTCTGGGATTCGGCGCGCAAGAGATGGAGGCCGTTGCCGAAGAAACCGGCGCGGCACTGCTGCCGGCACCGTTCATCTCCAGCGCGGTGCTGGCCGTCACCCTCATCGAGCGGGCCGGCACCGACGACGACAAGCGGCACCTGCTGCCTGCACTGGCTGATGGCACCGCCATCGGCACCGTCGCCGTCACCGGCAGTTCCGGTACCTGGACACCGGAAGGCGTTGCAGTCAGCGCTGATTCAGATCACTCGCTCAGCGGCACAGCTCACTACGTCACCTGGGGACAGGTCGCCGACATCATCCTGGTGGTGGCCCGCACCGGCGACGGACTCGGCGTCTACCAGGTCGCCACGGATGCGGCGAACTTCACCCGCACGGCGGCAACCGTTTTCGACCCCACGGTGCGCCTGTCCACATTCACCTTCACCGGCACGCCGGCGCGCCGACTCGGCAGTGCCGGCTGGGAAGCCGTGCAGGAAGCGCTTGACCACGCCGTCATCGCCACAGCCGGTGAGCAGGTCGGCGGCGCCCGCCGGATCTTCGACATGACCATCGAGTACCTCAAGACGCGGGTGCAATTCGGCCGCCAGATCGGCAGTTTCCAGGCCCTCAAGCACCTGGCCGCCGACCTGCTGCTGGAGATGGAGTCCGCGACGTCTGCGGCCCAGTTCGCGGCCGCGGAGAAGGCGGCACGAAGCCAGCACTCCCCCGGCGCGACTGCGTTGGCCGGGTTCGCGTGCGCCGAGGCCTACGAACACATCGCATTGAACGCCATCCAGATGCACGGAGGTATCGGGTTCACCTGGGAGCACCCCGCGCATCTGTTCCTGCGCCGAGCCCGCACCGGGACTCAGCTGTTCGGCGGCTCACGGCTTCATCGCGAGCGCTACCTCGTCTCGAAAGGCGCCTGACATGACCACCGCTGATCTGCCCAGCCTCGACGACCTACGCGAGGAGGTGCGAAACTGGTTGCGGGACAACTACCAACCGTTGCCGAAGACCAGCGATCCGTGGGTATCCTCACCCGAGCGGATCGCGTGGCTGGAGAAGGTGCTCGACGCCGGATACGCGGTTCCGACCTATCCCCACCAGTGGTTCGGCCGCGGTTATCCGAACAAACTGGCCAACGTCATCGGCGAGGAATTCGCCGCACTCAAAGCGCCGGGATCGCGGCAAGACAAGTACAACATCCCGGCCAATACCGTGCTCGCCCTGGGCACCGAGAAGGTCAAGAGCGACCTGCTGCGCGATTTCCTGGTCGAACGGTCCCGCACCTGCCTGCTCTACAGCGAGCCGGAAGCCGGATCGGACCTGGCCAGTGTGCGCACCACCGCGGTCCGCGACGGCCGGCGGTGGGTGGTCAACGGACAGAAGGTGTGGACCTCCGGAGCCCAGACCGCCGACTTCGCGCTGCTGCTGGCCCGCACCGATTGGGACGTCCCCAAGCACAAAGGGCTGAGCCTGTTCATCATGCCGATGAAGCAGCCCGGAATCGAGGTTCGCCCCCTGGTTCAGATCACTGGTGAGGCGCATTTCAACGAGGTGTTCATCTCCGAGGCGACCGCATCGGACGACTACATCCTCGGCGGTGAGGGCAACGGGTGGCGCGCGCTGCAGATCGCCCTGGCCTACGAACGATCGATCATGGGCGACACTGGTCGTGGGTCGCGTCATCGCAAAGCCGACAGCCTTATCGAACTCGCCCGCGAGCACGGCGTCCTCGACGACCCGGCGGTGCGCCATCCACTGGCTTCGGTACTGGCATTGCGCGAGCTCAACCGACTCAACAACGCTCGTGCCAAAGCATCGACGTCGCAAGGTACTTCGAGCTCTATCATGTCGCTGGGCAAACTGGCAATGTCGAAGATCCTGCACACCGAAGCCGCGATGAAGACCCAGATCATCGGCGCCAAGGCCCTGTTGACCGGTCCCGACAATCCCGAGGCCGACGACGCGAACTTCTTGACCCTCAACGCCTTCTTCACCTCGATCGGTGGCGGTACCGACCAGATTCAGCGCAACATCATCGGTGAACGGGTGCTCGGACTTCCGAAGGAACCCGAAGCCGACCGCGACATCCCGTTCCGCCAGGCACGGCGGAGCTGAATCATGCCCGACACCACGACGTATGATCCGCCCTTGGCCGGCGTCGAGATCCTCGATGCGAGCACGGGTCCGATGACAGCCGTGGGCCGGCTGTTTGCCGACCTTGGCGCGCACGTCACCGCGGTGCGATTGTGCGGGATCACCGAGGAGGCCGTCGTCGGCCCGTTCGTCGACGGGGTGCCGGTCCAGACGGCGATCGACCGCCACGGCATCGCTACCGTGGACATCGAGCTGGCCTCGGAGTCTGACCGGGACCGCTTCACCGAGTTGCTTTCGGGCACCGACATTCTCATCGAGAACAGCAGACCCGGCTCGCCGGCCGAGGCGGCGCTGTCGGTGCGTGGTATCCGCGCCCAGCACCCCGAGCTGGTGGTGCTGTCTATCAGCGACTTCGGCCGGGACAACGACTATCGGAACTGGCAGGCCACCACTCCGGTGTTGCATGCACTGAGTAGTGAGCTGTCCAGGTCCGGGATCCCGGGGCGCGAACCGCTGGTCCCGCCGGCCGAGTTGCCCTACCAGGTGGCCGCGGCCCAAGCGGCGGTGATGACGCTCGCGGTGTATCTGGACCGGTTGCGCAGTGGCGAGGGCGATCTGATCGATTTCTCGGTCCTCGACGGTGCGATGCAAACGCTCGATCCGCCATTCGGCACCGCCGGCAGCGCGTCAGCCGGCGTCGCCGTGAGCGCGCAGCGCCGCGACTGGAACGCCGAGCGGCAACGCTATCCGATCATCGCCTGCAAGGACGGTCATGTCCGGATGTGCATATTGGCCAAACGGCAGTGGCGAGGCATGTTCGAATGGATGGGCAGCCCGGAAGAATTCGCCGATCCGAGCTACGACAAGCTCGGAAAGCGTTTCCACTCACCACATCTGCTGGACGCCATCGAGGCATTCTGCGCCGACAAGACCCGTTCCGAGCTCGAAGCCCAAGGCCAGGCGCACGGCGTACCGACGGCTGCGGTGCTGACACTGCCGGAAGCGCTGAACGCCGACCACTTCGCCGAACGGGGCTTCTTCCACGACGTGGAACTCGCACCGGGGGTGGTCGCACCGATTCCGTTGGGTGTGACCGAAATCGACGGCCACCGCGCCAGCGCCCTGACGGCCGGCGACGTGGCCCACTCCCGGCCGGTAGCGGCGCCGCTGCTGGCGCGGCGGCAGCGCCGCGGTGCGGGTCTGCCGTTGGAGGGAATCCGTGTCCTGGACCTCGGCGTCATCGTCGTCGGAGCCGACACCGCTCGGCTGTTCGGCGATCTGGGAGCCGACGTGGTCAAGATCGAACATTCGGCACACCCGGACGGACTGCGGGTCGGAAAGCTGACCTCGATGACCCAGCCCTTCGCGGCCGGTCACCGCAACAAGCGCTCGATCGGGCTGGATCTGGCCGGCGACGAGGGCAGAGCGCTGGCCCACCGCCTGGTCGCGGTGTCCGATGTCGTGCTCAGTAACTACAAGCCCGGAGTGGCCGAGTCCCTGGGGATGGACTACGCCACGCTGCGCAACATCAATCCTGAGATCGTGGTGGTCGACAGCTCGGCGTTCGGGCCGACCGGCCCGTGGGCCAAACGGCTGGGCTATGGCCCGCTGGTGCGCGCGGCGGTGGGCTTTACCAATCTGTGGGTCTACCCCGGAGAGACCGAGACGTTCTGCGACACCGTTACCGTCTACCCCGACCACGTCGCGGCGCGTATCGGAACCCTGTCAGCGCTGGCGTTACTGTTGCGCCGCGAGCGCACCGGGGCGGGCGGATCGGCCAGCGTCTCACAGGCCGAGGTGATGCTCAGTCACCTCGCCGCCGACATCGCCGCCGGTGCCCTGCAGCGCTCGGGGCACGCCCGGACCGACGCCTCCGACCGCGGGCCGTGGGGGTTGTTTCCGACCGCCGGAACCGACAGCTGGATCGCCATCACCGCGCGCGATGACGCCGACCGTCGTGCACTGGGCAATGTCGTGGGATGCGCACCTCCACCCGATGGTGATCAGTGCGACCTCGAAGGCGCCGTGCGGTCGTGGGTGGGCCGGCATTCAGCCACGGAGGCCACGGCGATACTGCAGGCCGCGGGTGTGCCCGCCGGCGCCGTGCTGCATGCCGACGAGGTCCCGGCCTGGGGTTACTACCAGCAGCGGCGCGCATTCCGCGAGGAGCTGCACCCGCACGGATCCGCGCCGTTCGTGATGGAGAACGTCCAGATTCACTGCGGCCACGTCGCCGACCCACCGCTCGGCCAGGCGCCGTTACTCGGTGAGCAGACGGCCGAGATCGCGCACGAGCTGTTGGGCCTCGATGCCGACGAGATCGCGCGGCTGCATCAGCGCGGTGTATTGGAGACATCTGAGGTGCAAGCCGTGCCGCAGCCGTGACCGGTGCATGAGTCGATCTCGTAGCATTCGGAGGTGGTAGCTCCACCACATCCGAATGCGGCAGGAATGGACATCGACTTCACCAGGCTTCGGTACTTCGTCGCGGTGGCCGACGAACTGCACTTCAAACGTGCCGCCGACAAGTTGATGATCACCCCACCGCCACTGAGCAAGCAGATCAAATTGCTCGAAAAGGAGGTTGGCGGACCGCTGTTCGAGCGTGGGTATCACGACGTGCGGCTCAGTCCGCTCGGCGAACGACTGATCGGACCCGCGCGCGAAATCCTGCGCCAGGTGGAGGACTTCAAGGCAACAGCGCACCGTGGGGCGCGAGAGCAGGCGCCGGTCAGACTCGGCGCCACCGCCTATGCTCCATCGGATCTACTGAGCCAGCTGGAGACGGTGCTGGCCGAGTTGCCGCTGCCGACCGAGTTCAGCGTTCCGGGGTCGGCCGCCGAGGTCACCGCCACGTTGATCGCCGGACAGGCCGAGCTCGGGGTGATCCACCTCCCGGCTTCCGATAAGCGGCTGCGTCACCGGGTCGTAGCCAGCTACCAGGGGGCGATTGCGGTACGTCACGACGATCCGCTGGCTGCCAGGGACTCGGTGGCGATCGACGAGTTGCGTGACCGTGAGGTGGTCATCGACGTGGCCCGACCCAACCCGGTCGTGTTGGCCGGACTGACACGTCGGCTGAACCGAAAAGGGATTCACCGCATCGTCCGCACCACCAATCAGCGCGGCGGAGAGGTCGAGATGGCGACTCAGGTGTTCAACCGCCATCTGGTGGCGGTGGTCAGCTACGCACCCGAGTCGTTCATCGGCAGGATCTTCTCGCCACCGGAGTTCAAACTCATCCCGATCGACGAAAACACTTGGGCGCCGGCCGATATCGCGCTGGCCTGGGCACCCGAACGGCTGCAGACCCGGTTGGCCGAAATCGAGTTGCTGGCCGAACACATCGCCGAGCGGTTGGCACCCGTGCACCGCGGCGCCTGAGGGCCTGAGGCGCCTGCAGCGGTCTCACCGATCGCGGCGACCCAACCATTGCTGCGCCGCGGCCAACGCATCGTCGGCGCTGGAGAAACGAACGGATGCCAGATCGGTGCCGGAGGCGATCACCGCGCCGTCGGGGTCGACGAGCAGACCCTGCTTGCCTTCGTCTTGGAGTTCCGCGGCCATTCCTGCCAACAGTGAGCGGGCCGCATCGTCGATGTCGTCGACACGCGAGACGTCGAGGATCGCCACCTCGAACAGGTCGCGTTCCTCATCGACGACACGCACGACCTGCTCGGCGCCGCTGAACAGCAGATCGCCGTGTGTCTCGTAGATCCGCACCCCGGCGTGAGGTTCGTAGATGTTGCGCAGAGTCGCCAACGAGTCGCGGCGCACCGTCAGGAAGTGCAGGCCGAGCTCCTCGGAAAGGCTGCGGCATACCCGAACTCCGCGCACGCTATTGCCCTTGTCGTCCAGTTTCGGCGAATACACGCCGATTCCGAGTTGGCCGGGCAGCACCGCCACGATGCCGCCGCCTACGCCGCTCTTGGCCGGCATCCCCACCGCACTGACCCAGTCGCCGGCGGCGTCGTACATACCGCACGTGACCATCACCGACAAAGTGCGTTTGACCACCGCTGCGGTGGTGACCCTGCCGAACTCGGGATGTACCCCGCCCCGGGCCAGAGTGGCGCCCATGCTCGCCAGGTCGGTCGATGTGACTCGTAGCGCGCACTGGCGATAGTAGACGTCGAGGACCTCGTCAGGGTCGTCGTCGAGTACCCCGAAGCTCTCCAGCATGTAGCCGATCGCCCGGTTGCGACTGCCGGTGGCCTTCTCTGATTGGTAGACGTCGTCGTCGACCTCGAGATGACGACCGACGAAGGCCGAATAGAACTCCTGAATCAACCCGAACCGGGCGTCGGGGGACGAGGCGGGAATCAATGACACCGCCGCGATCGCGCCGGCGTTGATCATCGGGTTCTTCGGGATCTTGGTGGCGCTGTCGACGCTGATCTCGTTGAATGCATCGCCGGAAGGCTCGACACCGATCTTCGCGTCGACGGCGTCGACACCGATCTGGTCCAGGGCAAGGGCATAGGTGAACGGCTTGGAAATGGACTGGATGGTGAATTCACGGCCCGCATCGCCGGATTCGTAGATGTAGCCGTCCGCCATCGCCAGTGAGAGCGCGAATCCATCCGGGTCGACGCCGGCGAGCTCGGGAATGTAGTCAGCCAGTGCACCGTCATCGACGTCGGCGTGTTCGTCGCGGATGTGGTCCAGGTACCGCTGCACCAACTCGGACATGGCGCGAGTCTAGGCCACCGAACCCGGGAGCCACGGTGGCAGTGTTCGGTGTCTACCCTTCTGCAGCATTTTCGAAGCTGGGCACCGGGACCGAGTCGGGCAGCTGCATCTGCAGATACACCGCGATGTAGGTGATCTTAACCCTGGACAGCCACCTCGACGGCGAGGATCTCTACCGCCCCTATCTGCAATTGGTGATGTCCAGCGTCCGGCCCCCGCAGTAGGCGCCGACGGTCATGTCGTTTTTCCGCTAGTGCCGACCGGTCCGGCCGTGCGATGGTCGTGGGGATGGATATCGACTTCGACCGCTGCTACCGCGCCGTTGCGGCCCGGGATAGCCGTTTTGACGGCTGGTTCGTCACCGCGGTCTTGACCACCAAGATCTACTGCCGCCCCAGTTGTCCGGCGCGTACACCGTTGGCGCACAACGTCAGCTTCTACCCCACCGCAGCGGCCGCTCAGCGAGCCGGCTTTCGGGCGTGCAAGCGGTGCCGGCCGGACGCATCACCTGGGTCGCCGGAATGGAACGTGCGTGGCGACGCGGTCGCCCGAGCAATGCGCTTGATCGCCGACGGCACCGTCGATCGCGAGGGCGTGACCGGTTTGGCGGCGCGGGTCGGTTACACCGTGCGTCAGCTCGAGCGGCTGATGCAAGCCGAGTTGGGTGCCGCACCGTTGGCGCTTGCCCGGGCGCAGCGAACACAGATGGCCCGGGTTCTCATCGAGACCACCGAGATGCCGTTCAGCGATGTCGCTTTCGCTGCGGGATTCGCCAGCATCCGGCAGTTCAACGACACGGTTCGCAGCGTCAGCGATCTGACACCGACCTGCCTACGTGAACGGGCCCGGGCGCGATTCCGGCGGGCCGACAGTCACGGCACCGGGGTTATGACCTTACGGCTGGCGGCCCGGCGACCGTTCGCGCACCAGGGTCTGTTCGGCCATCTTGGAGCCACCGCAGTACCCGGGGTCGAGGAGGTCCGAGGTGGCGCCTACCGTCGTACGCTGCGATTACCGCACGGTGCCGGGGTCGTCAGCCTGACACCACACGTCGACCACGTGGGTTGCCGCCTCGTCGTCGATGATTTCCGCGATCTGTCGGCTGCGATTGCGCGCTGCCGAAGGCTCCTCGACCTCGATGCCGATCCCACGGCAGTCATCGAGGACCTCAGTACGGATCCCGCCCTTGCCCGACTTGTGACGCAGGCGCCGGGCCAACGCATCCCACGCACCGTCGACGAGCATGAGTTGGCAATGCGGGTGGTGCTGGGACAACAGGTCTCCACCGCCGCGGCACGCACACACGCCGCGCGACTCGTCGCCGCCTACGGAAATCCGGTCGACGACCCGGAGGGCGGTTTGACGCACCTCTTCCCGTCGGTCGATCAACTCTCCGACATCGACGTTCGGCACCTTGCGCTGCCCGGCACCCGCAAGCGCACAGTACGGGCGCTGATTCACGCACTGACCGACGGCGACCTCGTGCTCGACAGTGGCTGCGATTGGGACGACGCGCGAAGGCAGCTGTTGGCGTTGCCGGGCATCGGGGTGTGGTCGGCGGAGATGATCGCCATGCGCGGCCTCGGCGACCCGGATGCGTTTCCGGCGACGGATTTGGGCGTCGTCTCGGCGGCCGATCGGCTGGGCCTGGCGTCCGCACCGGGTCCACTGGCGGCCTACAGCAGCCGCTGGCGACCATGGCGATCCTATGCGACGCAACACCTTTGGACGGCACTCGATCACGCCGTCAACTACTGGCCACCGAAGGAGGGGCATGATGGAAAGCGTGCGATATCGGACGATGGACAGCCCGGTCGGCGTGTTGACGCTGGCCGGCGTCGGCACCCGGTTGGCGCATCTGCGAATGGTCGACCAGACCTACGAACCGGATCGGGCCGGATGGGAGCGTGACGACAGCGCATTCCCGGAGGCGATCCACCAGCTGGAGATGTACTTCTGCGGCGAACTGCAGCAGTTCGACCTGGAGTTGAACCTGGCCGGCACCGCTTTTCAACGCCGCGTCTGGGAAGCGCTGTTGACCATCCCGTACGGGCAGACCCGCTCCTACGGCGAGATTGCGCAGCAGATCGGCGCGCCCGGTGCATCCCGTGCCGTGGGCCTGGCCAACGGACACAATCCGATCGGCATCATCGTGCCGTGTCATCGCGTCATCGGCGCCAACGGGAAAATGACCGGATACGGTGGCGGTATCGACCGCAAGCGGCTGCTGCTCGGACTCGAGAAGAGCCATGCCACTTCTGCTGTTCCGACGCTCTTCAATTAATCAGACACACCCCCAGAAATGCCTGTGCCCCCCAATTGAATTGGGGGGCACAGGGCTTCAATGTGTGTTCGGCGGTGTCCTACTTTTCCGCCCGTGTGGGCAGTATCATCGGCGCTGGCAGGCTTAGCTTCCGGGTTCGGGATGGGTCCGGGCGTTTCCCTGCCGCTATTACCGCCGTAACTTTATTCACTTTTTGGGTGAAGTCTTTGTGTGTTTTGGTGGTGGGGTGTGGTCGTTGTGTTTGACCGTGGTGTGGTTGCGAGGTTTTGGGTTTGTTGTAAGTTTTCGGCCGGTTAGTGCCAGTTCCCTGAGCGCATTGCTGCGTGTGTAGGTCTGGTCTATCGATCCCGTGGTCTGCGGGGGGCCTTATCCCTCCTAGAGGGTGAGAAGCCTGGTCTTGGAGAAGGTTTCCCGCTTAGATGCTTTCAGCGGTTATCCTGTCCGAACGTGGCTATCCAGCGGTGCCCCTGGTGGGACAACTGGTGTACCAGAGGTTCGTCCGTCCCGGTCCTCTCGTACTAGGGACAGCTTTCCTCAAGCTTCTGACGCGCGCGGCGGATAGAGACCGAACTGTCTCACGACGTTCTAAACCCAGCTCGCGTGCCGCTTTAATGGGCGAACAGCCCAACCCTTGGGACCTGCTCCAGCCCCAGGATGCGACGAGCCGACATCGAGGTGCCAAACCATCCCGTCGATATGGACTCTTGGGGAAGATCAGCCTGTTATCCCCGGGGTACCTTTTATCCGTTGAGCGACACCCCTTCCACTCAGAGGTGCCGGATCACTAGTCCCGACTTTCGTCCCTGCTTGACATGTCCGTCTCGCAGTCAAGCTCCCTTGTGCACTTACACTCAACACCTGATTGCCGTCCAGGTTGAGGGAACCTTTGGGCGCCTCCGTTACTTTTTAGGAGGCAACCGCCCCAGTTAAACTACCCACCAGGCACTGTCCCTGAACCGGATAGACGGTTCGAGGTTAGAGGCCCAATACGATCAGAGTGGTATTTCAACAACGACTCCACAATCACTGGCGTGACTGCTTCATAGTCTCCCACCTATCCTACACAAACCGTATCGAGCACCAATACCAAGTTGTAGTGAAGGTCCCGGGGTCTTTTCGTCCTGCCGCGCGTAACGAGCATCTTTACTCGTAATGCAATTTCGCCGAGTCTATGGTTGAGACAGCTGAGAAGTCGTTACGCCATTCGTGCAGGTCGGAACTTACCCGACAAGGAATTTCGCTACCTTAGGATGGTTATAGTTACCACCGCCGTTTACTGGGGCTTAAATTCTCCGCTTCACCCCCGAAGGGGTTAACGGGTCCTCTTAACCTTCCAGCACCGGGCAGGCGTCAGTCCGTATACATCGTCTTGCGACTTCGCACGGACCTGTGTTTTTAGTAAACAGTCGCTTCTCACTGGTTTGTGCCACCCCCTCCCGCTTGGGCCGCAAGGGCTTACACGGTGTGGAGGTCCCCCTTCTCCCGAAGTTACGGGGGCATTTTGCCGAGTTCCTTAACCATAGTTCACTCGTACGCCTTGGTATTCTCTACCTGACCACCTGTGTTGGTTTGGGGTACGGGCCGTGTGTGTGCTCGCTAGAGGCTTTTCTCGACAGCTTAGGATCACCGAATTCGCCTCAATCGGCTATGCATCACCTCTCAGGATATGTGAGATCCGGATTTGCCTAGATCTCTCCCTACAGGCTTACCCCAGTATTACCACTGACTGGTACGGCTACCTTCCTGCGTCACCCCATCGCTTGACTACTACCCATCCGGGTCCCGCGCAGCCGGCAGACCCGTCACCCCGAAGGGATCAGTGATCCGCCTTTTGGGCGGTTAGCAGAACAGATTCGTCAGGGACGCTCACACACGGGTACGGGAATATCAACCCGTTGTCCATCGACTACGCCTGTCGGCCTCGCCTTAGGTCCCGACTCACCCTGGGCGGACTGGCCTGGCCCAGGAACCCTTGGTCTTTCGGCGGGCAAGGTTCTCACTTGCCTAATCGCTACTCATGCCTGCATTCTCACTCCCACACCCTCCACCACTCGATCACTCGGTGGCTTCACCGGATGCAGGACGCTCCCCTACCCAGCACACACAAGGTGTGCTGCCGCGGCTTCGGCGGTGTGCTTGAGCCCCGCTACATTATCGGCGCACAATCACTTGACCAGTGAGCTATTACGCACTCTTTCAAGGGTGGCTGCTTCTAAGCCAACCTCCTGGTTGTCTTCGCGACTGCACATCCTTTTCCACTTAGCACACGCTTAGGGGCCTTAGCCGGCGATCTGGGCTGTTTCCCTCTCGACGCACGGAGCTTATCCCCCGCCGTCTCACTGCCGCATTACACCGTGTCGGCATTCGGAGTTTGGCTGACGTCAGTAACCTAGTAGGGCCCATCGGCCATCCAGTAGCTCTACCTCCGACACGAACACTGCGACGCTGCACCTAAATGCATTTCGGGGAGAACCAGCTATCACGGAGTTTGATTGGCCTTTCACCCCTACCCACAACTCATCCCCTCAGTCTTCAACCTAAGTGGGTTCGGGCCTCCACGCGGTCTTACCCGCGCTTCACCCTGGCCATGGGTAGATCACTCCGCTTCGGGTCCAGAACACACCACTACACCAGCCCCTCCGGACTGGATACGCCCTATTCAGACTCGCTTTCGCTACGGCTACCCCACCCGGGTTAACCTCGCGACATGTCCCTGACTCGCAGGCTCATTCTTCAAAAGGCACGCCATCACCCCACACCAAAAGGCGAGAGCTCTGACGGATTGTAAGCGCACGGTTTCAGGTACTCTTTCACTCCCCTCCCGGGGTACTTTTCACCATTCCCTCACGGTACTAATCCGCTATCGGTCACTAGGAAGTATTCAGGCTTACCGGGTGGTCCCGGCAGATTCACAGCAGATTCCACGGGCCCGCTGCTACTCGGGAACATTCCACGAAAGCCGTTGAGTTTTCGTCCACGGGGCTCTCACCCTCTCCGGCAGGCCATCCCAGACCACTTCAACTAACCCAACGGTTTATCACTTTCGCCCTCATCGGCGGATGAGAGAAGAAACGCCCCACAACACCGCACACACAACCCCCGCCGGGTATCACATGCACACGGTTTAGCCATCCTCCGCTTTCGCTCGCCACTACTCACGGAATCACGGTTGTTTTCTCTTCCTACGGGTACTGAGATGTTTCACTTCCCCGCGTTCCCCCCTGCACCCTATATATTCAGATGCAGGTGACACGACATCACTCGTGCCGGGTTTCCCCATTCGGACATCCTCGGATCCACGCTCGGTTGGCAGCTCCCCGAGGCATATCGCAGCCTCCCACGTCCTTCATCGGCTCCTAGTGCCAAGGCATCCACCATGCGCCCTTAAACACTTACAACACAAAACCAAAAAATGAGTCACCTGAACACTCCCGCCGAAACGAAAGCCCCAGGCTCATCAGAAAATTTGCATTACATGAAATGACAACCCACACAAGAACACCCACCCCCACAAGGAAGGCAGGCCCTCATACAAGTCACCATCTCGATGCTCGCAACCACTATCCACAAATCAAACACCACACCCCACCACCAAAGCAGGGCAACAACACGCCTCCCACCACACGCAGTGGCCAGGGAACAACGGGCTTGTTGTCTCAAAGCCCAATAGTGTGTCCGGTGATTCCATCGACACGATGTTTCCCACACCGCATCTCAACGTCTGTCGTGCACCAAACCCCCACCCACTACAGGCGCGGGGCTATCCACTCGAATCGCCTGACAATCGGCTGATCCCGCGATCTACGGGGCCGGCCAGGTCTCGTGGTGCTCCTTAGAAAGGAGGTGATCCAGCCGCACCTTCCGGTACGGCTACCTTGTTACGACTTCGTCCCAATCGCCGATCCCACCTTCGACGGCTCCCTCCCACAAGGGGTTAGGCCACCGGCTTCGGGTGTTACCGACTTTCATGACGTGACGGGCGGTGTGTACAAGGCCCGGGAACGTATTCACCGCAGCGTTGCTGATCTGCGATTACTAGCGACTCCGACTTCACGGGGTCGAGTTGCAGACCCCGATCCGAACTGAGACCGGCTTTGAAAGGATTCGCTCCACCTCACGGCATCGCAGCCCTTTGTACCGGCCATTGTAGCATGTGTGAAGCCCTGGACATAAGGGGCATGATGACTTGACGTCATCCCCACCTTCCTCCGAGTTGACCCCGGCAGTCTCTCACGAGTCCCCACCATAACGTGCTGGCAACATGAGACAAGGGTTGCGCTCGTTGCGGGACTTAACCCAACATCTCACGACACGAGCTGACGACAGCCATGCACCACCTGCACACAGGCCACAAGGGAACCGACATCTCTGCCGGCGTCCTGTGCATGTCAAACCCAGGTAAGGTTCTTCGCGTTGCATCGAATTAATCCACATGCTCCGCCGCTTGTGCGGGCCCCCGTCAATTCCTTTGAGTTTTAGCCTTGCGGCCGTACTCCCCAGGCGGGGTACTTAATGCGTTAGCTACGGCACGGATCCCAAGGAAGGAAACCCACACCTAGTACCCACCGTTTACGGCGTGGACTACCAGGGTATCTAATCCTGTTCGCTCCCCACGCTTTCGCTCCTCAGCGTCAGTTACTGCCCAGAGACCCGCCTTCGCCACCGGTGTTCCTCCTGATATCTGCGCATTCCACCGCTACACCAGGAATTCCAGTCTCCCCTGCAGTACTCCAGTCTGCCCGTATCGCCCGCACGCCCACAGTTAAGCTGTGAGTTTTCACGAACAACGCGACAAACCACCTACGAGCTCTTTACGCCCAGTAATTCCGGACAACGCTCGGACCCTACGTATTACCGCGGCTGCTGGCACGTAGTTGGCCGGTCCTTCTTCTCTCACTACCGTCACTTGCGCTTCGTCGTGAGCGAAAGGGGTTTACAACCCGAAGGCCGTCATCCCCCACGCGGCGTCGCTGCATCAGGCTTGCGCCCATTGTGCAATATTCCCCACTGCTGCCTCCCGTAGGAGTCTGGGCCGTATCTCAGTCCCAGTGTGGCCGGTCACCCTCTCAGGCCGGCTACCCGTCGTCGCCTTGGTAGGCCATCACCCCACCAACAAGCTGATAGGCCGCGGGCCCATCCCACACCGCAAAAGCTTTCCCCCACCAGGCCATGCGACCAGCAGGGTATATCCGGTATTAGACCCAGTTTCCCAGGCTTATCCCAAAGTGCAGGGCAGATCACCCACGTGTTACTCACCCGTTCGCCACTCGAGTACCCCGAAGGGCCTTTCCGTTCGACTTGCATGTGTTAAGCACGCCGCCAGCGTTCGTCCTGAGCCAGGATCAAACTCTCCAAACAAAAAACATTCAGAACAAGCCTGACCAAACAAAAGACACCAAAACTGGCATCAAAAAAACCACACCCCTAAACGGGAAAAAGAAGTGCGGCAAAAAAAACAACAAACAAAAACCACCAAACACACTATTGAGTTCTCAAACAACACACCCGGTTTCAGGCAACCCTGCCACTGTACTGCATGTGATCAGGGAAGTCAAACCCCGTCCGCCGCATCTTTCGACCGGGGCCGTGGGCATCTGAAAGGAAATACTACGCCCTGTCGGCCAGACGCCCAAATGACCAGCGTAGAGCGGGTTTCGGACCCTCGAGTCTACGTGACGCGCTCGATTTCCGCACCCAATCCGACGAGATTCTCGACGAACTTCGGATACCCGCGATCGATATGGAACACATCGTGCACCTCGGTCTCGCCGTCGGCGACGAGCCCAGCGAGCACCAGCCCGGCGCCGGCCCTGATGTCCGATGACCACACCGGTGCGCTCGACAACTGCGGAATGCCGCGCACCACCGCGTGATGCCCATCGGTTCGCGCGTCGGCACCGAGACGAATCATCTCTTCGACAAATCGAAACCGGGCCTCGAAAACGTTTTCGGTGATCATCGACGTCCCGTCGGCCACTGCGGCCAAGCCGATCGCCATCGGTTGCAGGTCCGTCGGGAATCCGGGAAACGGGAGGGTGGCCACATTGACCGCTTTGGGGCGCTCGTACTGCACCACCCGGAATCCGTCGTCACTCTGGGTGACCGTTGCGCCCGCATCGTGCAGTTTGTGCAGGACCAGCTGCAAATGCGCGGGATCGATCCCGGTGACCGAAATGTCTCCGCGGGTCATCGCTGCCGCGATCCCCCAGGTGGCAGCCACGATCCGGTCCCCGATGACCCGGTGCTCGGTCGGATACAGCCGATCAACACCGGTGATCGTCAGCGTCGACGAGCCGGCACCGGAAACTTGCGCCCCCATCTGGTTGAGCATCGTGCACAGGTCGACCACGTCAGGTTCTCGGGCCGCGTTGTGGATGGTCGTCACCCCGTCGGCAAGTACGGCCGCCATCAGGATGTTCTCGGTCGCGCCGACCGACGGGAACTCCAACTGGATCTCGGCGCCATGAAGATGGTCAGCCTCGGCGACCACGCAGCCGTGCTCGATGTTGCACCGCGCACCGAGCTGACGCAGCCCGGACTGATGCATGTCCAACGGCCGGGATCCGATCGCATCGCCGCCCGGAAGGGCCACCTTGGCCTTCTTGCACCGACCGACCAACGGGCCCAGCACGCACACCGACGCGCGAAACTGCCGAACCGCGGCGAAGTCAGCGTCGTACTTGAGCTCGTCAGGTGACGTGATCCGCACGACGTCGCCGTCGAGCTCGACGGTTGCGCCGAGACCGCGCAGCACCTCGGCCATCAGCGGCACATCAAGGATGTCCGGGCAATTGGTGATCGTGCTGGTGCCTTCGGCCAGCAGCGCAGCCGCCATCAGTTTCAGCACACTGTTCTTCGCGCCGCCGACAGCAACTTCGCCCGATAACCGGCAACCGCCGGTCACCACGAAATGGTCGCTCACGACGGCTAGTGTAAACAGCCCGTCATCGCATGTCAGTCTCCCGAGCCGCGAGGGTCCGAGGCCGTCCCGTACGGTTTGGACATGGCTGTTCATCTGACACGGATCTATACCCGTACCGGCGACGATGGCACGACCGGGCTCAGCGATTTCAGCCGCGTGTCGAAGAACGACGCGCGGTTGGCGGCCTACGCCGACTGTGATGAAACCAACGCGGCGATCGGGGTCGCCGTAGCCCTGGGACAGCCCGATGAGCGTCTGGACGCCGTGCTGCGCCAGATCCAGAACGACTTGTTCGACGCCGGCGCCGACCTGTCCACACCGGTCGTGCAAAACCCGGAATACCCACCGCTGCGCATCCAGCAGAGCTATATCGACCGTCTCGAGAAATGGTGCGACGAGTTCAACGAGCCGCTGCCGGCGCTCAACTCGTTCGTGCTGCCGGGCGGTACGCCACTGTCGGCGCTGTTGCACGTGGCCAGGACAGTGGCCCGTCGTGCCGAGCGTTCGGCCTGGCACGCCGTGGACACCCATGGCGACACGATCAGCGTGCTGCCCGCGAAATACCTGAACCGGCTCTCAGACCTGCTGTTCATCCTGTCCCGCGTGGCCAACCCCGATGGAGATGTGCTGTGGCGGCCGGGTGGCGGAACTCAGTAGGACCGACGCCGCGTTCGCGGTGAGGGTCGGGACTCCAGCCAGGACGTGAACGCGGTCAATGCCCCCCGGTCGAGCGCGATCTCATAGCCGCGGCCACGCTCCGGGCTGATGTCACGAAGTTCCAGGATGACGATCTCGTCGGTCATGATGTCGAACTCGTCACCGCGCGGTGAGCGCCGCGACACGATCTCCAGGCCACGCCGACTCAAGGTCCGGTCAGGCCACCAGCGCAGACTCGACAACCGGTAGAAACCGGCTTCCCCACCGCGGTATCGCATCACGCCGTGCCGCCAACCTTGTCCGCCGACCGCGGGGATGTCTCGCAAGATCGCGGCGGTTCCGCCGAACTGGCGCAGCTTCCACAACCGGTAGCCCAAGACCGCGACCAGGACAGCCAGGACACCGACGAGCGCGACCATGAACAGCATGGACGCGCTCATCGGCGGTCAGTCCAGTTGACCGAGGGCACGCAGACGTGCGCGACCCCACGCAGCAGTCCGCTCGTCGTCAGACTCCGAGTCCTGCTTGGCCTCGTCGGCGTTGATCTCCGATTCGAACTGCGCGTTCTCGACGAGGATCCGCACGGCCTCGTCGGTCACCGACAGGAATCCGCCGTCGACCGCGATACGCAGGTCGTCCTCTCCCTCACGCTCGACCCGCACCATCGCGTCGTCGACGAGCTGGGCGACCAGCGGGATATGCCGCGGCAGGATTCCGATCTCGCCGGAAGTGGTGCGGGTGAACACGAATGTGGCTTCGCCCTTCCACAGTTCGCGCTCCACGGCGACGATCTCCACGTTCATGTCCGCCATGTCACACCACCTCCCTGAACCCGATGCCCAACTCGACGATCACAGCTTCGCGCCGAGGCTTTCGGCCTTCTTGGCCAGATCGTCGAGTCCGCCGATCAGGAAGAACGCCTGCTCCGGCAAGTGGTCGAAGTCGCCCTTGGTCAGCTTGTCGAACGCCTCGATGGTCTCCTTCAGCGGCACCGTCGAGCCCGGCTGGCCGGTGAACTGCTCGGCGGCCATCATGTTCTGGCTCAGGAAGCGCTCGATCCGGCGTGCCCGGTTCACCAGCTGCTTGTCCTCTTCGGCGAGTTCGTCGATACCGAGGATCGCGATGATGTCCTGCAGGTCCTTGTACCGCTGCAGGATACGAATCACTTCCTGGGCGACCCGGTAATGCTCGTCGCCCACCACCGCGGGGTCGAGGATGGTCGAGCTCGAGGCCAGCGGATCCACCGCCGGGAAGATGCCCTTCGAGAACACCGAACGCGACAGCTCAGTGGTGGCGTCCAGGTGGGCGAACGTGGTTGCCGGGGCCGGGTCGGTGTAGTCGTCGGCGGGCACGTACACGGCCTGCATCGAGGTGATCGACTTTCCGCGCGTCGAGGTGATGCGCTCCTGCAGCTCACCCATTTCGTCGGCCAGCGTCGGCTGGTAACCCACCGCCGACGGCATACGACCTAGCAGCGTGGACACCTCGGAACCGGCCTGGGTGAACCGGAAGATGTTGTCGATGAACAGCAGCACGTCCTGGCCCTGCTCGTCGCGGAAGTACTCCGCCATCGTCAGCGCCGACAACGCCACGCGCATGCGGGTGCCCGGCGGCTCGTCCATCTGACCGAACACCAGCGCGGTGTCCTTGAGCACGTTGGCGTCCTCAAGCTCGACCCACAAGTCGTTGCCCTCGCGGGTGCGTTCACCGACGCCGGCGAACACCGAGGTACCGCCGAAGTTGCGCGCGATGCGGTTGATCATCTCCTGGATCAGCACCGTCTTGCCCACCCCGGCACCACCGAACAGGGCGATCTTGCCGCCGCGGACATAGGGGGTCAGCAGGTCGACGACCTTCAGACCGGTTTCCAGCATCTCGGTGCGGGGCTCCAGATCGGAGAACGCCGGCGGCTTACGGTGGATCGACCAGTGATCGAAATCCTTGCCGTAGCCGGGCTCGTCGAGGCAGTCGCCGAGAGCGTTGAACACGTGGCCCTTGACGCCGTCACCGACCGGCACCGAGATGGAACGGCCGGTGTCGGTGACCTCGACACCACGCACCAGACCGTCGGTGGGCTGCATCGAGATGGTCCGGACCAGGTTGTCGCCGAGGTGCTGCGCGACCTCCAGGGTCAGGGTCTTGGACAGCTCCTTGTAAGAGATGTCGGCGTGCAGCGCGTTGAACAGCTCCGGCACGGAGCCCCGGGGGAACTCCACGTCGACGACCGGGCCGGTGATGCGGACCACGCGACCGGTGGTCTCCTTGGCTTCTGCTGGTGCACTCATGTTGTTTCTTCGCTTCCTAACGGGGCGTACTGCTGAAGGTCACTTGGCGTCGGCCAGCGCGTTGGCGCCGCCGACGATTTCGCTGATTTCCTGGGTGATCTGCGCCTGACGTTCGCGGTTTGCCGCCAAGGTCAAGGACTTGATCAGATCGTCGGCGTTGTCGGTGGCCGACTTCATCGCCCGCCGCCGCGAGGCGGACTCCGACGCCGCGGCCTCCAGCAGCGCCGCGTACACGCGGGTTGCGACGTAGCGCGGCAGCAACTTGTCGAACAGCGTTTCGGCATCCGGCTCGAACGAGAACAGGGTCTGCGGGCCCTCGCTGGGCGCGTCGTCCTCGACGTACTCGACTTCCATCGGTGCGATCCGCCGCGCCGCCACCGTCTGCGAGAGCATCGACCGGAACTCGGTGAAGACAATGTGCAGTTCGTCGACACCGAGAACACCGTCGGCACCCGCTTCGTCACCGTCGTCGTCGGCACCCGACATGAACGTCGTCACCAGGGTCTCGGCGATCTCTCGGGCGTCCTCGTAGGTGGGCCGCTCGGAAAACCCGGTCCACGACTCGACGACCTCGCGCTGACGGAAGCTGAAGTAACCCAGCGCTTTACGGCCGACGACGTAGAGGACCGGCTCCTTGCCCTCCTCCCGCAGCAGCGAGAAGAGCTCCTCGGACTGCCGCAACACGTTGGCGTTGTAGGCGCCGCAGAGCCCGCGGTCGGACGACACCACCAGCACACCGGCCCGCCGCGCATTCTCCCGCTGCACCAGCAGCGGGTGATCAAGTGCGCTCGCGCTGGCCAGCTCGGTGAGCATGCTGGTGATCTCGGTGCTGTAAGGCCGAGCCGCCTCGACTCGGGCCTGCGCCTTGGAGATCCGCGACGTGGCGATCAGTTCCTGCGCCTTGGTGATCTTCTTGATCGACCCGGCGGAACGGATGCGCCCACGAAGCTCGCGCAGTGTTGCAGCCATCTAGCTCTCCAGACCCTTCAGGTGTCTACTTCTTGGGGGCCGGCTTGCGGACCTTGACGGACTCCTTCTCGACGTCCTCCTCGTCCATGGCCTCGGCCTTGGGGTCGACTGCCACCGAGCTGCCGTCAGACGCAGAGAAGCCCTTCTTGAAGTCGTTGATGACCTTGACCAACTTCTCCTCGTTCTCCTCGGAGAACTTCTTGCTCTCCCGGATGTCCTTGAGGATCTCGCCGTGCGAGCCCCGCACGTGCTCGAGCAGATCGGTCTCGAAACGCGAGACGTCTTCCACCGGAACCGAATCGAGGTGACCGCCGGTACCCAGGAAGATCGACACGACCTGCTCCTCCACCGGGAACGGGGTGTACTGCGGCTGCTTGAGCAGCTCGACCAGACGGGCACCGCGATCCAGCTGCGCCTTGGAGGCCGCGTCCAGGTCGGAGGCGAAGGCAGCGAACGACTCGAGCTCGCGATACTGCGAGAGCTCCAGGCGCAGACTTCCCGCAACCTCTTTCATGGCCTTGATCTGGGCGGCGCCGCCGACGCGGGACACCGACACACCGACGTTGATGGCCGGTCGCACACCCTGGTTGAACAGGTCGGACTCCAGGAAGCACTGACCGTCGGTGATCGAGATGACGTTGGTCGGGATGAACGCCGAGATGTCGTTGGCCTTCGTCTCGATGATCGGCAAGCCGGTCATCGAACCACCGCCGAGCTCATCGGAGAGCTTCGCGCAACGCTCGAGCAGACGCGAATGCAGGTAGAAGACGTCACCGGGAAAAGCCTCGCGGCCCGGCGGGCGGCGCAGCAGCAGCGAGATGGCGCGGTAGGCGTCGGCCTGCTTGGTCAGGTCGTCGAACACGATCAGCACGTGCTTGCCGTCGTACATCCAGTGCTGACCGATTGCCGATCCGGTGTAGGGCGCCAGCCACTTGAACCCGGCTGCGTCCGACGCCGGCGCCGCGACGATGGTGGTGTACTCCATCGCGCCACCCTCTTCGAGAGCGCGCTTCACCGACGCGATCGTGGTGCCCTTCTGGCCGATCGCGACGTAGACGCAGCGCACCTGCTGCTTCGGGTCACCGGTCTCCCACGCTTCACGCTGGTTGAGGATGGTGTCGACAGCGACCGCGGTCTTGCCGGTCTTGCGGTCACCGATGATCAGCTGACGCTGTCCACGACCGATCGGCGTCTGGCTGTCGATGGCCTTGATACCGGTCTGCAGCGGCTCGGACACGCCCTGGCG
This sequence comes from Mycobacterium sp. SMC-4, assembly GCF_025263265.1. Taxonomy (NCBI): domain Bacteria; kingdom Bacillati; phylum Actinomycetota; class Actinomycetes; order Mycobacteriales; family Mycobacteriaceae; genus Mycobacterium; species Mycobacterium sp. SMC-4. The sequence continues at coordinate 3,889,939 of NZ_CP079869.1, forward strand.
CTGAACCACCGAAGGCGCCTGCAATTCCAGCGCGCGGCGGGTGTCGGACTCGATGTCGCCCTGGCCGTCGATCGGCTGACCGAGCGGGTTGATCACGCGGCCGAGGAACGCGTCACCGACCGGTACCGAGAGCACCTCACCGGTGCGCTTGACCTGCTGGCCCTCTTCGATCTTCTCGAAGTCGCCGAGGATCACCGCGCCGACTTCGTGCTCGTCGAGGTTCAGCGCGACACCGAGCACGCCGCCGGGGAACTCGAGCAGTTCCTGGGTCATCACCGAGGGCAAACCCTCGACGTGGGCGATGCCGTCACCGGCGTCGATGACGACACCGACTTCTTCCCGGTCGGACTCCGCGGAGAAGGAGGAGACGTAGTCCTCGATCGCCCCTTCGATGTCAGAAGCCGAGATTGTCAACTCTGCCATGGCTTTTCGTCTTCCTGCCTGTTGTTACTTGAGTGCTTTGGGTGCTCGGGCCGGTCAGTCCGGCAGTCCCGAGCGGGCTGCCGCCAGCCGGGAGGAGATGGAACCGTCGATGACCTCGTCGCCGACGGTGATGAGGAGTCCACCGAGCAGCTCGGGATCGATGTCCAGTTGGACCGAGACCTCGGTGCCGTAGATGCGGCTGAGCACCTCGGTCAGACGCGTGCGCTGATCGTCGGACAGTTCGGCTGCCGCAGTGACCTGAGCGACGGCTTCGCCCCGCCGCGCCACCGCCAGCTCGGCCAGGTCGTTGACGGCGGCATCGGCGGACCCGCCGCGCAGCAGCTCGATCGTCTGGGTCAACAACGCCATGGTGGTGGCGTTCACTCCCCCACCGGACTCGAGGACCTTGTTGAGCAACCCGACCCGCTTGTCGGCATCCGCCGTCGGATCCGACAGTAACCGGTTCAGCTGGGGTTCATTGTCGAGAACCCGACCGAACCGGAACAGCTGTTCTTCGACCTCTTCGCCGTGTCCGTCCCGTTCGGCGCCGACCAGCAGCGCCAACCGCGCCGCGTGCTCCAGCGCATCGACGAGGTTGCCCTCGGTCGACCACCGTTGCGCCACTGCATTTTTGAGCAGTTCGAGGGCGGCCGAGTCGACCTTGCCGCTGAAGAGCTGCTCGACCATCCGCACCTTGGCAGACGAGTCGGCGGCGGGTTCGGCGAGGTGCTTGTTGAGCGCCGGCTCCGAGAGCAGCAGCTTGCTGATCGCAGCGAGGCTGTCGGCCGACGCCACGAGCGAGTCGGCGTCGGCGCCCTCTGCTTCGGCCTCGAACCGCTTGACGACCTCGGCCAGCGACTCCCTACTGGCGGCACGCAGATTCAGAGCAGCGCCGGATTCAAGAACCGCCGGCGACGGCGCCATCTCGCTGAGGCCGTCGAGGAAGCGATCCACCGTCGAGGACTGTGCGGCCGGGTCCGAGACGTAATTGCGGACGATCTCCTCGGCCTTCTGCACCGACTCCAGGCCGAGGTGTTGCCGTAGACCTCGGACGGTCTGCTGACGCAACAACTCCACCTGCTGCTGCCCTTGCGACTTGATGCGCTCGGCCTCGACGGCAGCTTGCGCACGAAGTTGCTCGGTGATGCGTTCCGAGTCCGACTGCGCCTCATCTTTGACCTGGTTCGCCTCAGATTCGGCGTCCTGCAGAGCTTTCTGGTGCATCTGATCGGCGTTGGCAAGCTTGTCGGCAGCAGACTTGCTCTCCTCCAGCGCCGCCCGCACCGCTTCCTGCTGGTTGTGCATCATCCGCCGCACGAGCGGAACCACGAACCGCCATACCACGTAGGCGACGATGGAGAACCCGATGAGGTTTCCGATGAACGTCGACATCAGCGCCTCTCGCTCGTGATGTCGTTGACGTCGACACCCAGGATGCGGCTTGCCAGCGTCTTGGACAGATCGTCCACCGAGGACTCCAGCTGAGTCGTGGTGGTGGCCGCGGTCTGTTCGAGAGTCGCGCTGGCGGACTGCAGTTGTTCGGACACTTCGCCTCCGGCTTCGGCTCTCGCCTGGTCGATGACCTGACGGCCCTCGGCGCGGGCCTGGTCGCGGATCGCGGCAGCCTCGCCGCGCGCACCCGTCATCGCCTTGTTGTAGTCGTCCTGAGCAGCCTCGAGCTGCTTGGCCGCCTCCCGGTTGTCAGCAGCCGTCTTGGCGAGCATGGCCTCGCGTTCGGCCAAAACCTTGCTGATCGGCGGCACAACCCACTTGGCGATCACGGCGAGAACGACCAGGAAGATCAACAGCACCACGAAAAAGGTGCCGTTGGGCAGCAAGAAGTTGCTGGTCGCCTCGCTTTCGTCGGCAGCCGGGGCTGCCAGGACGGCTGCGGTCAGATCACCCATGTCGCTGAATTAGCCGACCGGGGTGGCGAAGACGAACAGCGCCATGAACGCCAGGTTGATGAAGTAGGCCGCCTCGACCAGACCGACGGTGATGAAGAACGGGGTGAACAGTCGACCCTGCGCCTCCGGCTGGCGAGCGATGCCCGAGATCAGCGCATTACCGGCGACACCGTTACCGATACCGGCACCGATGGCACCGCCGGCCATGATGAGACCGCCGCCAATGAGCGCGCCGGCAGCGATTGTGGGATCCATTCCTTGTCCTCCTTGATATCTGGCAGTGATGCCTACCAGGGTCTTGGTGCTTCTTTCAGATCAGTGTCGTCGTGCAGCGGTCCAGTCGAACCGCGGTCTCGCTAGTGATGCTCACCTTCGTGCTCGAGTTCCATGGACTGCCCGAAGTAGAGAATCGTCAGCAGCGAGAAGATGAAGGCCTGGATGAGTCCGATGAACACATCGAACGCCTTCCAGATCGCGTTGGGCGCCCAGAGGATCCAAGCGGGGAACATCGCGATCAGGCCGATCATGATGGTTCCGGCGAAGATGTTGCCGAAGAGACGCAGAGACAGCGAGATCGGCTTGGCGACCTCCTCGACGAGGTTGATCGGCGCCAGGAAGGCGACGTGACCCTTGAGCAGACGCTTGGGGTGGCCCAGCACGCCGCGCCGCCAGATCCCTGCGGCGTGGTAGGCGATGAAGACGAACGCTGCGAGAGCGAACACGAAATTCACATCCGCTGCGGGCGGCTTCAGCACTTCGTGTTCAAGTCCGTCGCTGCCGGTGTACTGCACCGGCAGCACCGCCATCCAGTTGGCGACCAGGATGAACGTGAAGAGAGTGACCGCCAACGGCAGGATGAACGGCGCGATCTTCATCCCGATCGCGCTCTCGACCTGATTGCGGAACTGGATGGTGACCGTCTCGAAGAACAACTGGACACCGCCGGGCACTCCGGTCGAGGTCACCTTCGCACGAAGGTAGAACGCCAAGGCCAGCACCACGGCAGCCGCGATCGCCGTCGACAGCACAGTGTCGACATTGACCGTCATGCCGAACCACTCTTGCTCGATGTGGTGGCCGACCTGGAGCGCCAGGATTTGTTCGCTCATCTGTGCATTGATCCTTTGGTGCTTATCCGTCGGTGGAAGTCGTTGCAGCGGAACTCGGAGATGCCTCGGCGCCGTCGTCGTCACCGGTCCGCAGCTTCTTGAGGACCGGCAGCGACGTGCTCAGCACCAGAATCACCTGAAATAGTGCCAAACCGAACAGCACGCCCAACCCCTGCGGTCGGAAGTAGAAGGCGATGCTGAGTCCGACCACGGTGATCACCACGAGGCGGGTGGCCGAATTGAGCGCCATTTTGCTCTTGAGTGGATGATCACTGGCCGTGATGGACTGAACGCTCCGCCTCACCAGCAGAGCGTTGGTCAAACCCAGAGCCAGGCCGATACCGAAGAACAGCCCGAACATCGGGTGTCCGAGCAGCGCTGCCGCGACAGACGCGACTCCGGCGACGGCGACACACACCCCGGACAGCATGGCGGGCCGGAAAGCAACGGACGGAAACACCAACGGCGCGTCGTGCGCTGGCGTCGTCACTGCTTCACCTCGATCTCGCGGTCGTCGTGTGATGTTGTCAGAGCCGTCCCGATGATCCGGTGCGTGGCGCCCGTAGCGTATCGGAGGGCGGCGAGCGCACTGGAATCACCCAAGGGGTAGCTCCCTGTGATCGGTCGAACAGTCGGTCAATGTCTGCGTCACGGTTCGGCGGAACCGATGGCCGGAGGCCGGCAACCCGCGCGGTTTCGGTCGGGTTCTCAGAGAACCCTAACACACCGCACGGGCCGGAAAAGAGGGCCTACTACTTCTCGTCGTATAGCCCCCGGCCTGCATCATCGCGTCGACCGAGCAACGGGATCAACGTCACCACCAGAGCGATGAGGATGGCCGCGACCATGGCCACCGCGGTGCGCCGCGGATCGAAGAAAATCGAGCTTGCCGCACCGAGGGCGACGATGCCGACCCAGAGGTAGACGAGCAGTACCACCCGCCGGTGCGAGTGCCCGATCTCGAGCAACCGGTGATGCAGATGCATCTTGTCCGGGCTGAAGGGGCTGCGGCCTGCCCGGGTGCGCCGGATGATCGCCAGCAGCATGTCCAAGGCCGGCACGAACATCACGGCGACCACCAGAAGGAATGGCGAGAGCAGGGCGAACACATCGCGCACCCCGTAGGCGGTCTGCGAGATCGGCCCAGCGGCCGTCGTCGAGGCCGCCGCGAGCATCAGACCGATCAGCATCGACCCCGAGTCACCCATGAAGATCTTGGCTTTGTGGAAGTTGTGCGGCAGAAACCCCAGGCAGGCACCTGCCAACACCACCGAGATCACTGCAGGCGGATAGAACAGCACGTCACCGCCGTGATCACGCAGCAGACCGACCGAGAAGATGCAGATTGCCGAGGCGGTGATCAGGCCCAGCCCGGCAGCCAATCCGTCGAGCCCGTCGACGAAATTCATCGCGTTGACCACGGCCACCGTCAGCGCCAGCGTCAGCAGGATCGACGCGACCTGGTCGAGCACAATCGTGCCGACCCCGCCGAACGGGATATAGAGCACGCTCCAGGCCACGCCCATTGTCACCAGCACGCTGGCCGCGGTGATCTGCCCGGCGAACTTGGTCAACGCGTCGAGCCCCCAGCGGTCGTCGATCAAACCGACGAGCATGATCAGGCCGCCGGCCACCACGACCGCAGGCAGGCCCGACGAGTACACGAAGCCTCGGGTCAGCGCCGGCAGCTGGGAGGCCAGCAGCACCGCCGCCACCACCCCGAGATACATCGCCAGCCCACCCATACGAGGCGTCGGCTGCAGATGGACGTCGCGCTCCCGCGGGTAGGCCACCGCGCCCCAGCGCATCGCCACCACGCGAACCAAGCCGGTGGCCAGGTAGGTGATGATGGCCGCGGTCAGCCCCACCAGGGCCAGCTCCCGCAGCGGGACACCGGCACCACGATCGGACAGCGCCAGCGCGCTCTCCGACAGGGAGCTGGAGAACATCACCGCGCCACCGTAATCCACCGCGTCGGGCGCTCAGTCGGGTTGCGGCAGCAGCGTGGCGGCCTCGACGCGCAACACGTCGGCGATCGCGTCAACGGTGACCGGCCCCTCCCGGAGGATGCGCGGGTGGGCTCCGGTCAGGTCGACGATCGTCGATGCCGCCTGCGCCTGCGCAGGTCCGCCGTCCAGATAGACCTCGACGAGGTCGCCGAGTTGCTCACGGGCCGCGGCGGCGGTGACAGCTGCCGGATGCCCGGACAGGTTGGCGCTGGAGACCGCCATCGGCCCGACCTCACGCAGCAACTCGATGGCCACCGGATGCAGCGGCATGCGCAGCATCACCGACCCGTGCGCGTCACCGAGGTCCCACTGCAGCGACGGGGCCTGGTGCACCACCAGGCTCAGCGCGCCGGGCCAGAACGCGCGGATCAGTTCTTTCGCCGTCGGCGGCACCGTGTACACCAGGCCCTGAATCGTGTGCCAGGAGCCGACCAGCACCGGCACCGGCATGTTGCGCCCGCGTCCCTTCGCCGCCAATAGAGCCGCGACGGCCTCACTGTCGAACGCATCGGCACCGATGCCGTAGACGGTGTCGGTCGGCATGACCACGAGCCGGCCGCCTTTGAGGGCACTGATCGCCGAGGCGATTCCCGTCGTGCGCTGCGCCGGATCCGAGCAGTCGAACATCTCAGCCATCGATCACCAATCTCTCACCCGCCCCGCCGAGCGGTCACGAATCGGGCGCGACCGGTCCAGTCGTGTCGCGCGGTGACGTTGTCGAAACACCGGGCGCGGTGGAACAGTTCGACGGTCTGACCGGAGGTGGTGTCGTCATGCTCGACCGCGCAATAGCCGCCGGGCCGCAGCAACCGCGTGGCGGCGTCCACGATCGGGCCGATCACCGCCATGCCGTCGACACCGCCGAACAAGGCGTGCTCGGGGTCGTGTTGGGCCACTTCGGGTTCCAGCTGGGCGCCGGCGGGAATGTAGGGCGGGTTGGCCACCAGCAGATCCACCGGCGCATCGAGGTCAGCGAGCAGGTCGGGCGCAGTGACGTCGGCGCGCACGAGTTCGATGCCGGTGTCCCCCACATTGCGGCGGGCGTAGTCCAACGCCTGCTCGGAGTCGTCGACGGCGATCACCCTGGCCCCGGGATGGCGTGCGGCCAACGCCAGTGCGAGAGCACCCGAACCGGTGCACAGGTCGACGATCACCGCTTGGGCCGGCAACGGCTGGATCGAAGCCCACTCCAGGAGCGCTTCGGTTTCCGGCCGCGGGATGAAGACCCCGGGGCCGACCTGCACGGTGACCGGACCGAAGCTCGCGGTGCCGGTGAGATGTTGCAGGGGCACGCGCTGGGCGCGCAAGGCAATCAACTGTCGGTAGCGATTCAGGAATGCGGCGCCGGGGGTGCTCAGCGCGAGCAATCCGCGCGGGACAGCGGCGATGTGTTCAGCCAACAGCTCGGCGTCGACGCGCGCCGACCCCACCCCGGCGGCCGTCAACTCGTCGGTCGCGGCCTTGATCGCCTGACGCATGGTCATCGGCCGCTGCGCCAGACTCACGTGCTCTGCAGCCGCGTCTGCCTGTCGGCCGCGGCCAGGGCGTCGAACAGGGCGTCGAGTTCGCCGTCGAGCACCTGGTCGAGATTGTGGGCCTTGAAGTTGATGCGGTGGTCGGCGATCCGATTCTCCGGGAAGTTGTAGGTCCGGATTCGTTCGCTACGGTCCACGGTGCGGATCTGGCTGGCGCGGTCGGCGGAGGCGTCGGCTTGCGCCTGTTCCTCGGCCAGCGCCTGCAGTCGGGCGGCCAAAACCTGCATGGCGCGCGCCTTGTTCTGCAGCTGGGAGCGCTCGTTCTGGCAGGTCACCACAATGCCGGTGGGCAGATGGGTGATGCGCACCGCAGAGTCGGTGGTGTTGACCCCCTGTCCCCCCTTGCCGGAGCTGCGGTAGACGTCGATGCGCAGATCGGATTCGTCGAGTTGCACCTGCTCGACTTCCTCTGGCTCGGGGTAGACGAGGACGCCTGCTGCCGAGGTGTGCACCCGACCTTGGGATTCGGTGACCGGCACCCGCTGGACGCGGTGCACCCCGCCTTCGAACTTCAGCCGAGACCACACCCCGTCAGCCGAATCCCCCTTGCTACGGATGGACAGCGTCGCGTCCTTGTAACCACCGAGATCGGAACTGGTCTCGTCGAGGATCGTGACGTTCCATCCGCGGCGCTCGGCATAGCGGATGTACATCCGGGCCAGGTCGGCGGCGAACAACGCCGACTCCTCACCACCTTCCCCGGACTTCACCTCGAGCACTATGTCGTCGGCGTCATGCGGGTCGCGCGGAGCCAGCAGATCGGCCAGTTGCGTCTCGAGTTCGGCGACGGTGGCGCTGAGTTCGTCGACCTCCGTGGCGAACGACGCGTCATCGGCGGCCAGTTCGCGGGCAGCCTCGAGGTCTCCGCGGGCGATCTCCAGTTTGCGGTGCGCCGCAACGATCGGGGAGATCTGAGCGAATCGGCGACCGACCTTGCGGGCAGCACCGGGGTCGGCATGCAGCTCCGGATCGGCCATCCGCTGTTCCAGGTCGGCATGCTCGGCGAGGACGGCATCGATCGCCGTTGTGGTGTCGGTCACCCCGCCTCCTTGTCGTACCGACGAAACGGCGCCCGCCCTGCGCAGAAAGCGACAGGTCGGGCGCCGATCGGATGTTTACTTGTCGGCTGCGGACGCGCTCTGGCCCGCCGAGCGCTTGCCGTAGCGCTTCTCGAATCGCGCGACGCGGCCGCCGCTGTCGAGGATCTTCTGCTTGCCGGTGTAGAACGGGTGGCACTGCGAGCAGACCTCGACAGTGATGTTGCCGCTCTTCTTCGTGCTGCGGGTGGTGAAGCTCGCCCCGCACCCACACAGCACGTTGGTCTCGACGTAGTCAGGATGAATCCCTGATTTCATTGGTTTCCCTCTTCGATCGTGGGCCCCGGGTCGCCTCTGGAGAGCTCGAGAGATTGCGGCGTGAACCGGAACCGAGGTGTCGGCGATCCATTATGCCAGGACGACCGCCAGCAGCCTAAACGCGCAGACGACCAGCGCTATTCCGGTGGGCCCCCTGGTCGTGCCGGTAGCACCTTCTTGTGAATTCCCTATGGGCACGTGTGCGGGCAATCGCCCCGGGTAGACCGAGCGGACGGCGACATGGTCGATCAAACACCGGCTCGTCGCCGTGTCGGACAGAAGCAACCAACAGTTTCGGAGAGCACCATGAATATGAAGAGCCTTGTCAAGGCGAGCGCCCTGTTAGCTGGAACCGGCATTACGGCAATCGGAGTGAGCGCAGGCATCTCCGGTGCGCAGGTTCCTCCACCGCCCCCACCGCCCAACATCGACGTGACCCTCGCGCCGCCACCTCCACCGCCCCCACCGCCACCGCCGCCGGGCGCACCACTGCCGCCTCCGCCGCCGCCTGGCGCACCACTGCCGCCCCCGCCGCCGCCGCCACCACCGCCGCCGCTGTTCCACACTGCGCCGCCGCCACCGCCGCCTCCGCCGCCGCCGGGCGCACCGCTACCCCCGCCGCCACCCCCGCCGCCTGGCGCGCCGATCTTCGTGGAGACGCCGAGGCCTGCCGAGGCCCCGACACTCGTCATCGATTAGGCACCGGCCCGGGGATTCCAGAGCGCCCCGTCGTTGGCATTGCGCCCGCGGCGGGGCGTTCGCCGTGGCTACCGAAGCTCAGCCGTGGGAGGGACTCGCCGGTTGCTCGCCGGCCCCCTGAAAGGAATGGCCCACCCGCCGCCACAGCACCCCGCCTGTCGGCGCGGACCCCATCTCGACCAGTGCCCGTTTGAGGATTTTGTTGGTGGCGGTGGCCGGCAGTCGGTCGGTCAGCCAGACGTGACGTGGCCACGCCTTGGGCGACAGGTCTGGCTGCGCAGCCAGGAAGTCTGCGAACTCATTCGGTGTCAGCGTTGCGCCGTCCTGCAGTACCAACGCGGCCATCACCTGGTCACCGACGTGTTCGTCGGGCACCGGGTAGACCGCGACGGTGCTCAGGACCGGCAACCTGATCAGGATGCGTTCGATGGGCGCGGCGGTCATGTTCTCGCCGTCCACGCGCATCCAGTCGGCGGTCCGGCCGGCGAGATAGATCCAGCCCTCGGCGTCGCGGTAGGCGAGGTCGCCGCTCCAGAACATTCCGTGGCGCATGCGCTCGTCGGTCGCGCCGGGGTCGTTGTAGTAGCCGGCGAACATGCCCGCCCCCTGCGTGTTGACCAGTTCGCCGATCGCTTCGTCGGGATTGCTCAGCGCGCCGTTTTCGTCGAACCGCGCGACGGCGCATTCGGTCAACGTCTCGCCGTCATAGATCGCCACACCCGGGAAGCCCTTGCCGATCGAGCCCGGCGGACAACCGTCGTCGCGGGTCACGGTGACAGCATTCTCGGTCGACCCGAAGCCGTCCCAGACCTGGCAATCGAAGCGGCGCGCGAACTCGGCGATGTCACGGTCGGTGGCCTCGTTGCCGAAAGCCACCCGCAGCGGGTTGACCGCATCGTCGGGGCGCTCGGGGGTGGCGAGGATGTAGGCCAGCGGCTTGCCGACGTAGTTCATGTACGTCACGCCGTGGCGGCGGATGTCGTCGAGGAAACCAGATGCCGAGAAACGCGCCGGCACCATGGCAGCGCCCGCGTTGAGCGCGACCGACCAACCGGCCAATACTGCGTTGCTGTGAAACAGCGGCATCGACAGATAGCAGACATCCTCAGCGGTCAGTCGGTAGCGATCGGCCAGCGCCGCCCCGGCCAGCAACACCATCGCGTGCATGACCTGCACGGCCTTGGGGTCACCGCTGGTACCCGAGGTGAAAATCAGCATGAACGTGTCGGTGGGGCTCGGCTCCCGATGCGACGTGAGCTCCCCAGCGCCGGCCAGCAGGTCCCGGTAGTCGGGGCTGCCGACATTGATGACGCGCACCCCGGGTAGGTCCACATCGTCGAGGAGCGGAGCGTGCTCGTCGTCGGTGAGTACGAGCTGGCAGTCGGCGCGCAGCATGTCACGCGTGAGCGCAGCTCCCCGCCGGGTGTTGTTGATCCCGCACAGCACGTAACCTCCGAGACCGGCGGCCGCCATCGCAGTCAGCATCTCCGGCGTATTGCCCAGCAGTGTGCCGACATGCAGGGGCCGGTCCGCATCGGCAATGCCGATCAGCGCCGCCGCTTGGGCATTCGCGGTGCGCAGATGTTCGCGCCACGTCCAAGTCTGTCCCTCGTAGGCGACGGCGATACCGTCGTCGCCGCTCAGTTGCCGCAGCAGCTGCTGGACTGTCTCGGCCACCCGCCCGCCTTTCGCATCCGTATACAAATCTCAATACTTGTCTACTCGACTGGTCACAGCTGGGCCACATCGCCCCACCCCGAACCGGCCATTTGCGAAGATAGGGCGATGAGCGTGGACACTGCGGTCGATTCGGCGTCAGCGCCGGAGATCAAACCCTCGGTGCGCGACCGACTGATCGACGCCGCCGAACGGTGTTTGACAGTCAAGGGGATCCGCGCGACCACCGTGTCAGAGGTGGCTGAGGTCGCCGGGGTCAGCAGGGGTTGGCTCTACCGCCACTTTCCCGACAAAGCCGAACTGTTGGGTGCAGCGATCGTCCGCCTCAACGACGCGTTCTGGACCGAGTCGCGGGCACGTCTGGATGCGCTGAACGGACTCGACCAGCGCATCGCGGTGGGAGTGGCACTGGCCCGGAAAGAGTCCGAAACTCCCGGCGCCCTGGTACTCAAGCTCCGCCAGGAAGAGCCTGAGGCGTTCACGGCGTGTGTCGGGCTCGGCGTGCGCGGACTCATCCCGGAGATCGCCGCGTTCTGGGAGCCGTATCTGCGCGCGGCCGTCGAGTGCGGCGAGATCCACCAGAACACCGACTGCCCCGAGGCTGCGGAGTGGATCGCGCGGCAGATGATGAGTCTGGCGACGGTGCCCGGAGAGCAATGCGATGTCGACGACCCCGACTCGGTGCTGCGCCACGCCCGGCGCTACATCGTTGCGGCGCTGCGGTGCGATCCCCGGGAGGCCGACGAGGTCAGCCACGCCCGGTCATCATCATCAGCAGATCTCTGATCGGCGCCTGAACCGGGTCGCCCTGACCGACGGCGAAGTCGGCGTCGGTGGCCATCAGATGCTTGGCGGCGAGGCGCCGTCGCGCGTGGAATGGAAAACCGCGACTCCACACGTGGTGGGCCGCAGCGACGGCGGCCTCGGTCGGCATCACCCGCGCGATCCCGAGCGGGACGCAGATGTCCTGAGTGTGCACCAGCACGTCGGTGAGCGGATCGAACACCGTGGTCCCTGGCGGGTGGCGTCGGCAGCCGACCGTGCTACGCAACCGAGCAGCGACTTCGGCCGGAGTTCCGCCGTCGGCGCGGGCCATCCTGTCGATGACCGCGTTCATCCGGAATCCACCGCGAGCGATCTCCCACAACATTCTCGGCGCACCCAGCGTCGAATGGGTCAGGTGTGCCGCCACGTGCCCGACGGTCCATCCCCGGCACAGCGAGGGCGTGCGCCAGGCGTCGGTATCGAGGTCCTCGAGCAGACCGGCAAGCTCACTGCGTTGCACGTCGATGTGGCGCCACGCGGCTTCGGTATCCATGGCCACCCCTGTCATTAGTCAGAAGACCTGACTAAATTAGTCAGGGATTCGAACTAAAGTCAAGATGTGACCGAGCACCCGTCCACCGCGACCCTGATGTTCATCGCCCACCGTGACGTCGAGACGCGGGTGATGGACGCGCTCGCAGACGCGGGGATCTCGGACATCACGCAAGCGCAGTCCCGGCTGATGCAGCGACTGGACCCCGCCGGCATGAGGCTGACCGACCTCGCCGAACAGGCACGCGTCACCAAGCAGACAGCCGGGGCGCTCGTCGACCAGCTGGAACGGGCCGGCTACGTGCGCCGCCTGCCCGACCCCTCCGACGCCCGCGCCAGGCTCGTCACGCTCAGCGACAAAGGTGTCCGCACGTGCCGGATCGCCGCAGCCGAAATCGGCCGTGTCGAAGCGCAATGGCGAAATCACCTTGGCGACAACGCCTTCGACGCGCTACGTACAGCGCTGATCGCGCTGCGTGAGATCACCGATCCGTACTGGTGACCATTGTGGCGCTCACGGCGGACCCGATTCAGTCGACGTCGGCACCACCGGGGGTGTTCTTGGAAACCTGAACCAGGAACTCGTAGTTGTTCTTGGTCTTGCGCAGTTGGCTCATCAGCAGATCGATGGCCTGGTGCGGGTCCAGCCCGGACAGCACCCGACGCAGCTTGTGCACAATCGCGAACTCGTCGGGCGAGAGCAGCAGCTCGTCCTTGCGGGTACCCGACGGGTTGACGTCGACTGCCGGGAAGACGCGCCGCTCGGCAATCTTGCGGTCGAGTTTGAGCTCGGCGTTACCGGTGCCCTTGAACTCCTCGAAGATCACCGTGTCACCGGTGGAGCCGGTTTCCACCATGGCGGTGGCGATGATCGTCAGCGATCCGCCCTCTTCGATGTTGCGGGCTGCGCCCAGAAAGCGTTTCGGCGGATACAGCGCGGTCGAGTCCACGCCACCGGAGAGGATGCGCCCGGAAGCCGGGGAGGCGTTGTTGTACGCGCGGCCCAGCCGGGTGATCGAGTCGAGCAGCACGACAACGTCCTTGCCCTGCTCGACCAGACGCTTGGCGCGCTCGATCGCGAGCTCGGCAGCCTGGGTGTGATCCGAGGGCGGGCGGTCGAAGGTGGAGGCGATGACCTCACCCTTGACCGAGCGCTGCATGTCGGTGACCTCTTCGGGGCGCTCGTCGACGAGCACGACCATCAGATGGCACTCCGGGTTGTTGCGGGTGATCGCGTTGGCGATGTCCTGCATGATCGTGGTCTTACCGGCCTTGGGCGGCGACACGATCAGGGCGCGCTGCCCCTTGCCGATCGGCATGATCAGATCGATCACGCGGGTGGTCAGCTTGTCCCCGGAGGTCTCCAGACGCAGACGCTGGTTGGGGTAGAGCGGCGTGAGCTTGTTGAACTCCGGCCGCTTCTTGGCCTCCTCGACCGGCTTGCCATTGACACTGTCGAGGCGCACGAGCGGATTGAACTTCTGCCGCGGATTCTGCCCCCCGCCGCTGTCACCCTCCTTGGGCACGCGGACAGCACCGGTGACGGCGTCCCCGCGACGCAGACCGTTCTTGCGCACCATATTCATCGACACGTAGACATCGTTGGGGCCGGCCAGGTAGCCGGAGGTCCGCACGAAGGCGTAGTTGTCCAACACGTCGAGGATGCCCGCGACGGGCTGGACGACATCGTCGTCACGCAGCTCGGCCTCGGCATTGCCGCCACCCTCGCCGCCGCGTTCCCGCCGCCGGCGGTCCCGGAACCGTCGTCCGCGCCGGCCCTGACGGCCCTCGCCGTCGTCGTCGCCGGTGTCGGAGCGGTTGTTGTCTGCGCGGCCGCGGTTCTGTCCGCCCTGCTGGTCGCCATCGGAGCGATTGTCGGAATCGTTGCCCGATTTCTCGGACTTCTGCGCCCTATCGGCCTTCTCCGAAGAATCCGAAGTGTCGCCGGACCGGTCGGCCTTCGCATCCTGAACGTCGCGGTTGCCGCGGCCGCCCCGTTCGACGCGGTTGCTCTTGTCCGAGTCGGCGCTCGTGGCCCCGTCGGACTGGCCACCGTCGGACTGGCCAGCGCCCTGCTCACCGCCGGGTTTACCCTGGTCACGCGAGGCGCCGCGACGCTCGCGGCGGGGCGCCTGCGCGGCGGGGGCCTCGGCAGCCTGAGCCGTGTCGCCGGATTCCGCGGCCGACGCGTCGCCGGCGGGGGCACTCGGGGCCGGGGCGCCATTGCTTGTCGATCCACGGCGCTCGCGGATGGCGGCGACCAGGTCGCCCTTGCGCATCCCCGAGGCACCATCGATGCCGAGTTCCTTCGCCAGCGCGCGCAGCTCGGGCAGCACCATGCTGGTCAACGCACCACCGCGGCGCGCCGCGGCCGGGGCCGCGCTGTCGCCCGTGGAGGGGGGAACTTCTGGGCTCACGGAGGTGGGCAGCTCACCGGAATTGGCGCTGTCACCAGCCGTGATGAGGTCCGTATCGGTCACGGATTTCCTTTCTTCCCTCGCTGACCGAGTCACGCGGGGGTTCGGTGCGGTCAGCCGATCCGCTGATCGCGAAGGTCACACCATTGCCACTGCAACGGTGATCGCCGGGCATCGTCGAAAAACGACGAACCGTCAGTCCACAAATTGAACACCTGAAAGAAGAGTGGTCGTCCTAGTGTCGGCGCAGGCACAGACGCTGCGATTGCTGGACGATTGCGAGGATAACTCGCATCCGGGACGGAAGCAAGAAAGCCATGGTCGGCATGTTGGCGCCCGGTGCACCTGTGCTAGCCACTCACCTAGCTACCGACCACCACTCCAGAAGCCCACTTCACGCCGCTGCCGACCGAGGTCCGCACAATCGCGAACCCGTTGTCGGCACCGAACCTGACGGCTTCGGCCGGCAGTTCACGTTGAGTGCTCAACGCCAGCACCGCCGGTCCAGCACCTGAGAGCACCGCCGCAACCCCACAACGGCGCAAACCGGCCAGAAATTCCCCGGAGGCCGGCATGGCCGGCACCCGCTGAGGTTGGTGCAGGACATCTTCGGTCGCAGCCATCAGCAGGTCGGGTCGCTCGGTCAGTGCCACCACCAGCAGTGCCGCCCGGCTCAGATTGAACCGTGCGTCGTGGTGGCTGACCTGTTCGGGCAGCAGGACCCGGGTCTCGGCCGTCGACGAACGCACCTGCGGAATCCCGACGAACAGGTGAATATCGGGGTGCAATGTGATGGGCGCCGCCGCATAGCGGGGGGCATCGCCGTGGTGGCCGGCAGTCTCGGTCCACGACACGATCGCACCGCCGCAGACCGCTGCGGCCGCATTGTCCGGGTGTCCTTCAAACTCCGAAGACAGCTGAATCAACTGGGACTCGCTCATCGGCGTGCCATCTACCTGAGCCGCAAGGCCATTGGCTGCGGCGAGTCCTCCGACAACGGCGGCTGCCGACGAACCGAGACCCCGCGAATGCGGAATGTCGTTGCGACACCGAACGATCATCCCCGGCGCCGCCACTCCGAGCTCACGCAGACCGCGCTCGATCGCTTGCACCACCAGATGCGAGGAATCCAGGGGGACCTGCCCCTCCCCCTCACCCTCGACCTGGACAACAAGACCGGATTGTGTTGTCTCGACGATGATCTCGTCATAGATGCTGACCGCCAGACCCAGACTGTCGAAACCCGGCCCGAGGTTGGCACTCGATGCCGCAACCACAGCATTGGCCGTCAGCCCGGGCGGCAGTGTGAGCGTCATGAACAGCGCCTAGACCAGACCCAGCTTCGCCACCACGGCGACCGGATCGACGGGGACGGGAATGACCGCGGGCATACCCTTCAGCGCAGTGTCGGGGTCTTTGAGTCCGTTCCCGGTGACGGTGCAGACGACGGTGGATCCTTTGGCGACCCAACCGTCTTCGATCGACTTGAGCAGGCCGGCGATGCTGGCCGCCGACGCGGGTTCGACGAACACTCCCTCAGCGCGGGCCACCAGGTGGTACGCGGCCAGGATCTCCTCGTCGGTGGCGGCCAGGAAACGACCGTCGGACTGCTGCTGGGCTTCCACTGCCGAACTCCAGGACGCCGGCGAGCCAATACGGATGGCGGTGGCGATGGTCTCGGGATCGCTGACCGGCTCACCGAGCACGAGCGGAGCCGCACCGGCGGCCTGGGTACCGAGCATGCGCGGCAACCGCTGGGAGACGCCGTCGCGGTGGTATTCGGTGTAACCCTTCCAGTACGCGGTGATGTTGCCGGCGTTGCCGACCGGCAGCGCATGGAAATCAGGAGCATCGCCGAGCGCATCGACGATCTCGAACGCAGCGGTCTTCTGTCCGTCGATGCGAAACGGGTTGACCGAGTTGACCAGCGAGACGGTCGGGAAGTCGGCGGTCAGCTTGCGGGCCAGTTCCAGGCAGTCGTCGAAGTTGCCGTCGATCTGAATGATCTTGGCTCCGTGCATGACGGCCTGCGCCAGCTTGCCCATCGCGATCTTGCCCTGCGGCACCAGCACTGCGCAGGTGATTCCGGCCCGTGCCGCGTAAGCTGCCGCCGACGCTGAGGTGTTACCCGTCGAGGCGCACAGCACAGCCTGCTGACCGCGGGCCACCGCTTCGGTCACGGCCATGGTCATCCCGCGATCCTTGAACGACCCGGTCGGGTTGAGACCCTCGACCTTCAGGTGCACCGTGCAGCCGGTGTACTCGGACAGCCGGGGAGCCGGCAACAACGGGGTGCCACCTTCGCGCAACGTGATCGGGGTCCAGCTGTCCTCGACGGGCAGCCGGTCCCGGTAGGCGGCAATCAAACCCGGCCACGGCTTGTGCACGGCAGAAGCGGTACTCACTCGGTGGTTCCTTCCATCCGAAGAACGCTGTTGATGCTCTGCACGACCTCCAGATCTGCAAGCGCGGCAACAGTTTCCGACAGTGCGGCATCGGTGGCCTGGTGTGTCACGACCACAATGCGGGCGCCACAACGCGCTCCGCCCTCGTCGACCATGCCCTCCTGCCGGACCTCGGCGATGCTGACCTCACGTTTGGAGAACTCGGCAGCGACGGCCGAGAGCACGCCGGGCCGGTCGGCGACGTTCATGTTGACGTAGTAGCGCGTAGCGATGTCACCGATCGGCGCCACCGGCAGTTTGGCGTACTTCGATTCACGGGGACCTCGGCCGCCCTGCACGCGGTTACGCGCCGCCATCACCAGGTCACCCAGTACCGCCGACGCGGTGGGCGCGCCGCCGGCACCCTGGCCGTAGAACATCAGCCGGCCGGCGGCCTCGGCCTCCACGACGACGGCGTTGAAGGCACCATTGACCGCAGCCAACGGGTGATCCAGCGGCACCAAAGCCGGATAGACACGCGCCGAAACCCGCTGCTGCCCAGCGTCTCCGGTGAGCCGCTCACAAATCGCCAACAGTTTGATGGTGCAACCCAGGGCGCGGGCGGAGACGAAGTCGGTTGCGCTGACCTTGGTGATGCCCTCGCAGTAGACGTCGTCGGCGGTGACGCGGGTGTGGAAGGCGATCGACGCCAAGATCGCGGCCTTGGCGGCGGCGTCGTGGCCCTCGACATCGGCGGTCGGATCGGCTTCGGCATAGCCCAGCGCGCTGGCGTCGGCCAGTGCGCTGGCGTAGTCGGCTCCGGTGCTGTCCATCTCGGAGAGGATGTAGTTGGTGGTGCCGTTGACGATCCCTGCCACCCGCAGCACGGTGTCCCCGGCCAGCGACTGGGTCAGCGGCCGGATGACCGGAATGGCGCCAGCCACCGCCGCCTCGAAATACAGGTCGACATGCGCGTTTTCGGCGGCCTGAGCGAGCTCACCGGCTGACACCGCCATCAATGCCTTGTTGGCGGTGATGACCGACTTGCCCTGCTCCAGCGCGGCCAGGATGGCCTTGCGGGCGGGTTCCACCGGCCCCATCAGCTCGACGACGATGTCGACGTCCTCGCGGGAGACCAGTTCCTCGATGTTGTCGGTCAGCAGCGCTGCCGGGACACCGCGGTCGGCATCGACCCGGCGCACGCCGATGCCGCGCACCCGCAGCGGCGCCCCGATCCGGGCGGCCAGGTCGGCCGCGCTCTGCTCGATGATGCGCACCACCTGGCTGCCCACGTTTCCCAGGCCCAGGACGGCCACGCCGATCTCACTGCTGACGGCCTCAGTCACCGGTTCACCTCACTTCCAGACTCAAAAGATCCTCGACCGTCTCGCGGCGCAGGACCAGGCGGGCCCGCCCGTCGCGCACAGCCACCACGGCCGGTCGGCCGATCAAGTTGTACCGGCTCGACATCGAGTAGCAGTATGCTCCCGTCGCCGCGACACCGGCCAAGTCACCCGGGGCGACATCGCCGGGCATCCATGCATCACGGACCACGATGTCGCCGCTTTCGCAGTGTTTGCCCACGACCCGGGACAGGGTCGGGGCGGCCTGGCTGGTGCGCGACAGCAGGCGAACGTCGTATTCCGCGTCGTAGAGCGAGGTGCGGATGTTGTCGCTCATGCCGCCGTCGACACTGATGTAGCGGCGGTAACGGTCGGCCGAGACTGCGACGTCTTTGACGGTGCCGACCTCGTAAAGGGTGATGGTGCCCGGTCCGGCGATGGCCCGTCCGGGTTCGACGACCAGCTTGGGGGCGGGTAGTCCGACCGCAGCTGACTCGCTACTGACGATGGCCAGCAGCTTGTCGGCCAGTTCGGTCATCGGCGGCGGGTCGTCCTGGGGCAGGTAGGAGATGCCCAAGCCACCGCCGAGGTCCACGATCGACATCTGGGCGGTCTTGGCGAAACCGAACTCGGCGACCACGTCGCGCAGCAGGCCGATCACCCGGTGGGCGGCGAGCTCGAATCCGGCGACGTCGAAGATCTGCGATCCGATGTGGCTGTGCAGGCCGACCAGCCGCAAGTGGTCGGCCTCGAACACCCGGCGCACGGCGGCCATCGCGGCGCCGCTGGCCAGCGACAGGCCGAACTTCTGATCCTCGTGGGCGGTGGAGATGAACTCATGGGTGTGCGCCTCGACACCCACGGTGACGCGGATCAGCACGTCCTGCACCACGCCGGCCGCACCGGCGATGCGCTCCAGCCGCTCGATCTCGATCTCCGAGTCGACCACTACGTGCTCGATACCCGCCGACACCGCAGCTGTCAGCTCGGCGACGGATTTGTTGTTGCCGTGCAACGCGATTCGCTCAGGCGGGAAGCCGGCCTGCAAGGCCACCGCGAGCTCTCCCCCGCTGGCCACATCCAGCGAGAGTCCTTCCTCGTCGATCCACCGGGCCACCTCGGTGCACAGGAAAGCCTTGGCGGCGTAGCGGACGAACTCTCCACCGCCGAACGCCGCCGAGATCTCGCGGCAGCGCGACCGGAAGTCATCCTCGTCGATGACGAAGACCGGGGTGCCGAACTCGGCGGCGATGTCGGTGACGGCGACACCGGCGATCCGGACGACGCCGTCATCTGCCCGGACTGCATTGCGCGGCCAGACATTCGGGGCGAGCATCAGTACCTCGGCGAGGTCATGCGGTCGGTCGGGGGTGCCGCCGTGGTGCACTTCTTCGGCATGGCGGGGCCCGGCGGGGTGGGCGATCACATGCGCTCCGGTGCGGTGACGCCCAGGATGCCCAATCCGTTGGCGATGACCTGGCGGGTGGCCGAACACAGCGCAAGGCGCGCCGAGTGCAGCTCGGCGGCCGGCTCGTCGCCCTGGGGCAGCACCCGGCAGGAGTCGTAGAACCGGTGATAGTCGCCGGCGAGGTCTTCGAGGTACCTCGACACCCGGTGCGGTTCCCGCAGTGCGGCAGCCGTTTTCAGTACACGCGGAAACTCTCCGATGTTGCGGATCAGCGTGCCCTCTTTGTCGTGCGTCAACAGGTCGAGGTGCGCGGTATCGGCCGCGATGCCCAGGTCGGCGGCGTTGCGCGCCAAGGCCGAAAGCCGGGCGTGCGCGTACTGCACGTAGTAAACCGGGTTCTCGTTGGACGCCGAGGACCACAGCGCCAGGTCGATGTCGATGGGACTGTCGACCGAGCTGCGGATCAGCGCGTAGCGGGCAGCATCGACGCCGATGGCTTCGACGAGGTCATCGAGGGTGATCACCGTGCCCGCCCGCTTGCTCATCCGCACCGGCTGACCGTCGCGGACCAGGTTGACCATCTGACCGATCAGCACCTCGACGGTGTCGGGGTCGTCACCGAGGGCGGCCGCGGCGGCCTTGAGCCGGGCGATGTAGCCGTGATGGTCGGCTCCGAGCATGTAGATGCACAGGTCGAAGCCGCGTTGGCGCTTGTCCAGGAAGTAGGCGAGGTCACCGGCAATGTAGGCGGGCTGACCGTCGCTCTTGATGACGACCCGGTCCTTGTCGTCGCCGTAGTCGGTGGTGCGCAACCAGGTGGCGCCGTCGGACTCGTAGATGGCGCCGTTGTCGCGCAGCCGGGCGATGGCCTGGTCGACGCGGCCCGAGGTGTGCATCGAGTCTTCGTGGGTGTAGACGTCGAAGTCGGTGCCGAAGTCGTGCAGCGATTCCTTGATGTGGTCGAACATCAGGTTGACGCCGATGGCACGGAAGGTCTCGCGCATCTCGGCCTCGGGCAGGTTCAGCGCGTCCGGTTCTTTGGCCAACACCTGCGTGGCGATCTCGCCGATGTAGCTGCCCGCATACCCGTCCTCGGGGGTGGGTTCCCCTTTCGCTGCGGCGATCAGCGAGTTGGTGAACCGGTCGATCTGCGCGCCGTGATCGTTGAAGTAGTACTCGCGTACCACCTCGGCCCCCTGGGTGGACAGCAGCCGGCCCAGCGCGTCACCGACCGCGGCCCAGCGGGTGCCGCCGATGTGGATCGGCCCGGTCGGGTTGGCCGAGACGAACTCCAGGTTGACCTTGCACCCGCCCAGGTCGCTCGAGTGCCCGTAGTCGGCGGCGGCGGCCAGCACGTTGGCCACGATGACGTTCTGCGCAGAGGCCTGTAGGCGCAGGTTGACGAACCCGGGTCCGGCGACGTCGGCCGCGGCGATGCCGTCCTGATCGACCAGCGCAGCAGCCAGCCAACCGGCCAGCTCCCGCGGGTTGGTGCCGACCTTTTTGCCGAGTTGCAGCGCCAGGTTGGTGGCATAGTCGCCGTGCTCGGGGTTGCGCGGCCGCTCCACGGTCACGGTGGCGGGCAGAGCGGCGGTGTCGAGGCCGTGCTCGGCCAGCACCGCGGCAGCGGTGGCCTTGAGCAGCTCGGCCAGATCGGCGGGGGTCACGAGGGTTCATCCTATGGTCTGGGGCCTTGCTGCCCCGAATCCGTTTCGCCTCGCCGTCATGCGCTACGCTAGGCCACGCCCAACGGCGCAGTGTTCTCTCATGCGCCCCCGTAGCTCAGGGGATAGAGCGTCTGCCTCCGGAGCAGAAGGCCGCAGGTTCGAATCCTGCCGGGGGCACCCTCAAAGTTTGGCTTGACCTGCGGTGACGCGGAGCCCGACCGCCCGCGCTAGGCCTCTTCCCGTCCTGCGTGTCACGAGGTTGTCACACTCGCATCGAACTGCTCGTGACAATCTCCCTCAACGTCTGACCCGCAGCCGTCAGGGCATCGTCCTGCGAATGCGCGTAGATGCGGGCTGTGGTCTCGGCGTCGGCATGCCCGAGCCACTTTGCGATCACCGCCAGCGGCACGCCACGCAGATGCACAGCTCATCAGCCACCCACACCGACACCCCGCCAACCCCACACCACAAAAACCCTGTTCGCACCAACCTCAGTGCTTTGAACAGGGGTTTATATCGCGCCGGTGAGTGGGTCAGAGGTTCTTTTCGGCATTCTTGCGCGCTTCCCGTACTAGCTGGAGCGCCTCTCTGCGGTCGAGGGTCACCCCGGACTTTTTCTTGTACTCCTTGATCACAGCCGCGACCGCGGCGCTCTCAGATCCTTCAGTCGGAACCGAAATGGTCTGATTCATGTCTTTGGTGAGCTTCTTGAGCTGCCGCTCTAGGTCACGCTCGAACTTCGATCCCATTGCCGCACCCCCGCCGTGAATCGTATTCCTAGAGGGGCGGAGCCTGCGGCTGAATGCGGGAGGACGGCGCTCGTCACCGAGAGCAATGGCACCAGCGGATCAATAACCCCACGGAGACGAGTTTCGATGCCTCTGGGCGATCTCTGGTGTGGTCACCTCAGAAAGCGTGTACATCTTGTCTCCGGTTTCGACGCGGAACTTGGTGTCCATCGTCTTGGTGATCCTGAGCCCGTCCGCGAGAGGTCTCAGCGTTGGGTCGTTGATCGCCAGTTTGTCCCACAGCGCACCGATCAAGTTCATCACCGGCGACAGATTCTTCTGTTCGTAGTCGCGCCCAAGCCCCGACATCACGCGGGAATCCTCACCAACTGCTCCCATGAGCTGGACACCGACAGAAGTGGTCCTCACCTGCCTGTCCAGGAACCGCTGCGGTGACACGAAGGTCTTTCGTGTCCACGCACCGAGGTCGGCAATGCAGATTAAGTCCAACCCCTCACGCGGCGCCGCAACGAGCTCTCGCTCCAGCTCGTTGGCTATCGCCTGGACGTTCTCAGGCGGGGTGCTGTTGTCTGCTTTCCAGTTATGTGACTGTCCCAGCAGACCGTAGAACACGGGTGGCACCAGGTACGCCTTCTCAGTGCCTTCACGTATCCGCATCCCACGACGGAGGGTTATCGCGTCTTCGTACGCTTCGGTGATGTCCTCGCGCCCAACGGTTCGTTTGACACTAAACGCGGCGGAGATACCCGATGCCAGCACATGGTGTTTCTTGCGGAGCTTCGTCGGGTAGTGCGGGCGGAACACAACGAGGTCGGTTTCCTTTGTGAGAGACGGACCGTCTTCGGTTTCCAGCATCAGGTACTTGCGTTTGCCGATCTCGTACTGAGGCGGCAGCCAATCGGTGAGCGCCTCGTCCCAATTGGATTCGACGCCGTGCCCCGTCTCCTGGGCACGTCCCCGCTCACGCGCCGCGGGCTGTTCGCGCTCGAACGATTCCACGATGGACTTGTTTACGTCCGACAGCCACTGATGGTGCTCGTGGATCATCTGCTGAGCCTATGCGTACCTCGCGTAGTCGTTCACGGTCTCGGGGTCCACACCGAACTCCACGGACAGCCACATCCGTAAGAGCAGCGCACCCGACCTCGCCGCGATGACACCCCGCAAACCATCCGGTAGCGGGTGA
This sequence comes from Mycobacterium sp. SMC-4, assembly GCF_025263265.1. NCBI lineage: Bacteria > Bacillati > Actinomycetota > Actinomycetes > Mycobacteriales > Mycobacteriaceae > Mycobacterium > Mycobacterium sp. SMC-4. The sequence continues at coordinate 3,913,124 of NZ_CP079869.1, forward strand.
TCGGCGTGCTTCGCCTGCTTGTAGAGCGTGTTGAAATCGTTCGACCATGCATCGTAGTCAGTGTGGGCGGACACACCATTATCAGGACTTCCCGTGATGACGGGTCCGACATCGCAACGCAGCGTTTCACCGATCCGTCTCAGGTACTGCGGGAAAGACTGACTTTCACCAGGCAGGATCAGCCCCTGGCGCACCGCGATCTTGTATCCCAGCGCTTCAATGGCAACCCCGATCTGCAACAGCTCCACTTCGATGGAGCTGCCATTGTCGAAATGCCACAACACCAGTGGACCGACCACCCGCGACCAGTCATCGGCGTCTTCCACCCATCGCTTCACGCCAGCCGCGCCGATGTCGGGGTAGTCGAACAGAGTGTGCTTGCGCGGCACTTCCATCGGATCATCCGCGTCACCACGACCGCACCAGGTGGAGATGACGCCGCGCCACCGGTCACCTGCGCCCGTGCACGGAATGACCCGCTCACCGGGGCGCGCTGACGACGCCACCCACGACAACCGCTGACCGCACGGCACCCCGTAGGCAATCACCAGCAGTTCTTGAATGTTGCGGTGTGTTGTCAGGTGAACGTCCAAAGGCAACGGGTCGCCATCGACGCGAGTCTCCACAAACATCTTCTCGATGATCTCGTGACGCCCACCCGACAAGCTTCGTTCGGATGTCGCATCAAAGTACGGAACGAACTGCAACCCGTGTTCGGTGCCAACCTCTTTGGGATTACCAGCTCTTGCCTTGAACACGACGCTGGTGATCAGGTCCGCATCGTTGCTGTACAGCTCCTTGTGAACAGCCGACTGATGCGTCACCCATGTTGCAAGCCCTGCAATCTCGGTGCGGACACTATTGACCGCTGCGAAGTCAGGACCGGGACGCTTGAGCTGTATCGAGTGGTCCGCGTGCACCTCGACACGGCTCGGCTGGTTGCCCCTGCGGGTTGCACGTCGAATACGGCAACCGTCTAACCCGACAACGCCGTATGAGTCTACGAACACCAGCCGCTCGGGCACCTCCCGTGGGGGCAGGGACATCAACCCCGACTGTCGCGGTTCGTCGTCGGGCAGGTACTCCAGAACAATATGTTCCGGGTCGGCGGTGAGCCGACCCACACCTATCTGGTCACCGCTCTCGGCGTTGTGCACCCTGCCGAGACGGTCGGCGAGTCTATGGAAGTCGTTGTTAGACATCATCTATCCGCTGCAGAGAACCTTCATCTGCTCCCACTTCCGGTGGCTCCTTCACGTCATTCTTGCTCAGAGGAAGGTACCGCCATTTTCCATCGACTTCGCCTGAATAAGTCACCGTGTTGGACCACGTGTTGCCACCGGGGGCGGGTTACGCAAACCGCTCCCAGCCAGGGGGCGATCTTTCTCACTTCCACCTCGTGCTCGGGTAGATCTTGCACGCTCGGCCCGCGAATGGTCCCACCACAGCACAAAGAACTCGGTTCGGTCGTCAGACAGCTTCTGAAGCTTCCTGGCTGTCATTGGGCCGCGCTACTGCGGGATGTTTCCGGCGACGTCGTGAACGCTTGCCGTGGCTTATGCCCTTCCCACTTCAGCCCGGATCAGCCTATCCGCTGCTTACGGTGCAAATTTGCCATCCGGCAGTGACATGGCCACCCGCCACGCGGGGAATTCAGCCCAGTAACGCCCACGAAGCTCAAGCACCTCTCGTCACCGTTCAACTTTGCCGGGCTCAAATCGCATCACGACTGAGCTCGTTCGTCGCAGGGATAGCCACCACGGCCCGTCTGGGTCTTTCGCCAGCTGAGTCTCGACGGCGTTCCACCTCGTAATCAGGCGTGTGAGCTGGTCCCAGGCGGTTGAGTTACCGACCTTGCCGTGCAGGTGGACGACCTTCAACTTGTGGTTGATCGCGAGTTGCGCTTCTATCGGGCGCGTCCGGATACGGCGATCGTTTGTGATGACCACCCATCCGCGATCGCCCACCGTGGGAATCCAATCCGGGTCGTTCATGCCTTCTGGTAGTAGCTCATCGATCGGCGGTTCGGTGAATCGCGCAGTGTCCCTGCGAATGGCCATGACGCCCTTGCCCATCCGCAGCAGATTCTCGTCGACGACGTAGACGATGCCTTCGAGGTCGACCATGTATGTGTCGTCTGGCCGCCGCTAGGCCGCGGCTCCATGCTTCGCCACGAAAGCGACAGCGTTTTCCACCTGGGCCAGGCTGAGCCCGTAGTCCGCCGCGAGATCGGATGGGGCCTCACCCGCGGCGACCATTCCGGCGATCGTCGCGACCGAGACGCGACGGCCACGGAAGGTGGGTAAGCCGCTGTAGCGGTTGGGGTTGACTACGATGTCGGGAAAATCGATGTCCGGAGGGAGTTCGGCGACGAACTTCATGCCCTTGTCATCCTCCGCCAGTTGCGATTGCTGGATGACCGGCCACCCCTCGCCGAGAAGACTCTGTCCAGTGCGGACGACGACTTGAGCTTCGGCGTCGTTCGCTCGGATGGTCAGATCCTTGTCGACGACGGACAGGTAAGGCTGCAAATACGCCAACGGGTAGTCGCGGCGGTACTCCTGGCGGAGTGCACTGACGGCCTCACGCAGACGTCGTGTGTGGATCTCTTCGCGATACTCCTTCAGGATCCGAGCCTCAACAAACTCCCCCCACGTTGCCCACTCCGTGTCGCGAGGCTCGATTCGGAGGATCGGATCGTGGTGCTTCCCAGCCCGGGAGTAGCCGTTGATCCACCGCCGAGCTGTACCCGGGCGCAGCCCAACAATGCGGTCTACCTCGGAGTACAGGTAGACATCGCGGTCGAGCAGGTTGAGCACCGGCATGCCGGCAAGCATGCCACATAGATACCATCGGACACCGACGAATCATCAGCCACGGCCTCCCCGAGGACGTGTCCCTTGAACCAATTGCTATCGCGGTTCGGACATCACCAGATACTGCAAATCAGTCCATATTGGCTGCCGCCACAAGCCTTTTGCTGCAGCGAAACTGGGACATGTCCCGGGACACCAAAGCGTCCCTGTATAGATTCACTAGTACGCGAGGGGTCGGAGCCGGAAACGGTTCTCGCGAGAAAGGCGCCCCCATATGCGCAGGGCAAGCGCTGTTCTTCCCCGGCGCCGGGCCAGCCTCCAAATAAACTATTGACGTTGTATCGCATTGCTTGTAAATATTGACATACCGCAATAGTTAAGGGGATCATAGGTGAACAGCGACATCGCCGACATCGCCAAGTGGGCGCGGTCGCAGGGCTGGACCGTCAACGATGACGCCAAGGGCTACACCCGGTTCTACGACCCGCAAGGCAACTACGTCGGCCGATACCCGGCGACGCCGAGCAACCCGCGCCGCCGAATGGCCGATCTGCACGTCGCGCTCCGCAAAGCGGGCCTCCAGGTCCCGCCACCGAGCAAGAAAGAACAGAAAGCCCAACGCAGAAAGGGGAAGGGCCAGTGAGCGACTGGGTTGTGCGCACCACCTTCGACGTCGATCCCGACGAGGCGACGATGGACGGGTGGGAGACCGCACTCGATGAGCGAGGCGTCGACGGATCGCTATCCCGGATTCCGAAGCTGCACCAGGTCACCATGACGATCTACCTACCCATCAGCGACATGATCAAGGCCACCTGCGAGGGCTACGACCTCGCCGCCGAGATCATTGGCCGGCCGCCGATCGGGGTGGAGACGATCACCGAGGACGAGCAGCAGCGCCGCGCCGACGAGCCGACCCTGCCCGAGCTGATGTCCGCGGCAGAGATCGCCGAGGATCTCGGCGTGGCGCGCCAGCGTGTGCATCAACTGCGCGCCACCAAAGCTTTCCCGGCACCACTTGCCGAGCTGCGCGGCGGCGCGGTATGGGACGCCGCGGCGGTGCGCAAGTTCGCGCAAGAGTGGGAACGTAAGCCCGGGCGGCCCAGCCGACAAAGCCGACGAACGGGCCAATAGAAGCCGTCCGGGAAACTGGGAACAGGTTCAGCTAGCGAATGTCCAAGCTCAGGAGAGCTTCGCGTCCCAGCCGCGTGGCGTGCGTCTCAAGATGTCAAGCAACTGCTCCGACATGGCCACGGCTTTCTGAAGGTCGTCGTTCGAAATCGGTGCCGAATGGGCAACCGTATTCCGCGCGGCCCTGACGATCTGAAGCTCGTCGGCGAAAACATTCCGGAAACGATGGGAATCTTCGGCTGTCACGGGAACTCTAGGAACCGCATCTCGCCCTGGTCGATATGGAGGCAAATCAAGTGTGGCAGCGAGCATTTCCCAATTATCAATTAGCTGCAAGGCTAGTCTGGCGTCAACTCGATCGGGCGAACCCTCTTGCGTGTCAGACGCCAATGGGCTAGGCGCAAGACCTTTAGTCAAAGGAGGCACTAGACCTTCAAGGAAGACTCTGCCCTTGTCTGGTAGGTCCGACGACAGGCGCTTGAGAAATTCTTCGCCGATGAACACGTTGTTCCCGGTCGCCTGGGCGTTGGCGGCGGCCAGATTATCGACCCTCAAGCTCTGCATGTGCAATTGGGTTTCGAGTTTGTCGGCTTTCGCTTCCGACGCTGCCGCCTTGCCTTCGGCTGCTTGCAACCGAGCCTTAAACGACAAGCCAAAGACGCCGACTTCACTCATGTCGGGCGCAAGCATCAAGAGAATCAGCAAAGCCACTGCGACCACACCCGCGTCCGTGACACTCGGGCCGTCGCAAGTCCTGGTTTCGGTCGAACCGTCTTCCCCGGTCACCGTTTCGAGCGAGCAGATTTCGAAGTCGCCCGCCAGCAGTCCCCAGACACACCAGATGAGAACTCCCACTCCGATCGTCCAGCGAAGAGCCCTAAACGAGTTGGCTCTCAAGAAGGTCCACGCCTTACTCACCTAGTCCCCCGTTTCGCGTACCTTGCACCGGACCCACAACTGCTGCTAAGGCGCCACGTTAGAAATGTAGACCAAGAGTATTCCGACAGCGGCGTGACGTCATTCGGTGATGCGACACAGTTTCCGGACAGCGGCAAGACCCTCGGGGGTCCCGGCCCAGTGTTTCTCGATGGCCTCGGCGCCGGCCGTGCGTGTGACGTAGCGCAATACCAGCGCGACGATGACGGCGTCGTCGACGAAGCCCAGCACGGGGACGAAGTCCGGCACCACGTCGATCGGTAGCGCCAGGTAGCCGAACAGCAGGACCAGCCAGATCCGCACGGCCTTCGGCGTGGCCGGGTCCGTGGCCAGCCGCTTGAGCAGCCGGATGACGTCGGGCAGCAGGCGCACGGCGTCCTTCAGACGGGCATCGTCGGGCTTGGCCAGCCACAGCGCCACGATCAGCAGCAGCCACAGCAGCACGACGCCACCCACCACGCCCAGCACCAGGGACAGCCAATAGGGCACCTAAATCCTCAGCTCTGCGCCGCTATTTGCTTCGGGCTTTCTTGATGCTGCCCTCGCCGGTCGCCTCGTACATGTCGAAGTTGCGCTCCACGGTCAGCTCGATCAGGTCGTCGAACACCGCCCCCAACGCGACCGGCGCGTCCGGATTGTCCACCTCGTGGCAGACGACCGACGGCGCTGCGGGGTCGGTGTCGACCAACAGCACATAGAGTCGCTCGAACTGCTCGTCGCGGTCGGCGGGGTCGGCTCGCCCGGTGAACAAGCGGAACCGGGGAAACACGTTCTGAAAGGTGCTGTTGCGCCGATCGGTGTCGTCGCCGGCCGCGCCGATGTCGAGGAAGAGGAAGCCGGCCACGACCGCGAAGGGGAACCGGCGATGCAGCGTGGTCGACTCGAACAACAGGTCACCGCGCCGGTTGGTCAGGTTCTTCTGGAAGCCGCCGCTCTGCTTGTCGCGGAACATGATGGTCTTGACCGAACAGGCCAGCAGCAGGCCGGATTCCTCGGTGGCCCAGGAGACGTCGACCTTCTTGGCGCCCAACCCGCCGGCCAGTCTGCGCTCCGCGCCCGAGTGCCCGGGGTCTCCGGGTTCGCCCGGCCGAGCACCCTCCATTCCGCGCAGGCGCAGTTCGTGGGCGATCGCCAGCGCCAGCGTGGTGCTGATCTTGAGGCCCCACGGATTCTTCTGGCTTTGCGCGGCGTCGTCGGGGGGCTTGGGCCCCGCGGCCGTGATCGCCTCGAGGATCAGATCGTCAATCCGAGCCACGGCGACCCCTGGCGACCCGACGGGCCCTCAGTTCGGCGTGAGCCTCGCGCAGCACGCCGACCGCGGATCGCGCCATGCCCAGCTCACCGATCAGCAGAACGTCGTCGACCAAGGTGGAGGCTTCCAGCAGCTCGCCCCGGCGCAGCAGGGCGGCCACGTGCGGGCGGATCGCGGTCAGCCGCTCGGCTGCCGCCTGCACCAGCGCCGCCGGCGGTACCGGCAACCGGTCGGCCTCGCGCGGCTCCAGCTTGAGCATCCCGCCCCCGTAGGCGCGGCCGACGGTCTCGGCGCCCAGCAAGGTCATCGAGGTCAGCGACGCCAACGGCAGCAGCGCCTTGCCAAGCTTGCCGAGCTTGGCATCGAGGTAGACACCGTGCACTGAGTTGAGGTGTGCGGCCCTGGCCGTGTTGGTCGACAGGCGTGGGGTGTCGGCATTCATGTAGGTCAGCAACAGATCAGCCGGAGCCAGATTCGGCACCCGCCACCACGGCGTACGCACACGGCACTTGTAAGCGGTGTGGACGCCGGCCGCCTCCCCGGCTGCGATGTAGGCCCACGCTGCCGGCGACGGCTCACCCGCCGGGCGGAACAGCCAGGTGGCCGACCCGCTACGGCCCAGCGCGTTGAGCGCGGCCGCACCGAACGCCAGCCCCCGCAGATGCCGACTGCCCGGTGGCGAGAGTCGCAGCACGTCGGTGGATTCCAGCCCGAGGTCGGCCACCCGTGCGGGTGACAACGCGAAGTACTTGTTGTTGCCGGTGACCATGCCCAGCGTGGTGTCCCCCCAGCTCTCCAGCACGGTGAAGCCGCCCTCGGAGAGCAGATCGGTGTACGCCGACAACGCGTCGGCCGACATCAGCGAGGGTGTCCACTTCTCCTCGGGCCGCACCGGGGTCCAGGTCCTCCCGGCGGCGATGGTGGCCAATTCGGCGGCGTTTCGCGCCTGGTAGATCGAGGCGTGGTCGGTCGGCCCCTGCCGGTAGCCGTCGGCCAGCAGCAGCAGCACCTCCTCCTGCGCGTCGGGGAACAACCGCTCGGTGAACAACACCAGGTCGACTCGGGCGAACGACGCCAACAGGAACCGACGTACCTCGGCCGCGTAGTTGACGCTGAGCAACTCCGCCGGCAGGACCAGGCCCATGCGGCCGCCCGGTTTGAGGAACAACGCCGAATGCACCGCGAACGCTGCCCAGCTCGAGGCCAGGTTGGTCAACCCGACACCGGCCCGCAGTGCCGCCGCGCGGGACCGGGCCCGCGCAGTGCCGGAGAAGTCCTGGTAGCGGATGTAGGGCGGGTTACCGATCACCACGTCGTAGCTGCCGGTCGGGTCGACGGTGAAGAAGTCGCCCACCCGCACGCGGGCACGGATTCCGGCGCTGCGCAACAACGTACGCGCGGCGCGGGCCGAGGCGGCGTGCAGCTCGATGCCATCGAGGGCGGCGAATTGGCCGCGGCCCTCGGATGCACGCAGCGCCGCCAACCGGTCCACCGCCGCCAACAGAAACGCCGCCTCACCACATGACGGTTCGAGGATGCGATCGGTGGTACCTCGGACCGCCCACTCGGTGACATACCGGGCGACGGACTCGGGAGTGAAGAACGCGCCGCGCGCCTTGCGTTGCGCCGCGGTATCACCGCCCTCCGTCACCATGTCCAGAATCTTGCCCTGCCGGGCCGACAAACCAGCGGTGACACCCGAGAACGACGCCCGTGCCGGCCCGCTCAGTACCCGAGCCGAAAGCCGACGGCCTTGGCGGCCTCGACGATGAGAAAGATCACCACCGAGAACCCCAGCGCCACGCTCCACCCCAGCAACGTGATCGGGGCGGTTTGGAACCAGGTGTTCATGAACGGCGCGTAGATGAACACCAGCTGCAGTGCCAACAGCACCCCCACCATCCGCCACACCCACGGATTACCCCGCAGCGCGGCCGCACGCAGGCTGGAGCGAGACACGAACCGGCAGTTGAACAGGTAGGCCATCTGCCCCATCGCCAGCATGTTCACCGCGGCAGTCTGCGCCACCGCCAGCGGGTAACCATTGGCCCGTCCGATGAAGAAGATGGCCAGTGCCGCACCCGCGACCAACACCGACACCAACGCGATCATCGACACATCGGCCAATCGCACCACCGGCTGGGTGGCCGGCCGGGGCGGCCGGGTCATCAGCCCCTCTTCGGCCTTCTCGAACACCAGCGCCAGGGCCAGCGTCACCCCGGTCACCAGGTTGATCCACAGGATCTGCACCGGCTGCAGTGGCAGCGCAAACCCGAACAATACGGCCACCAGGATCACCAGCGACTGAGATCCGTTGGTGGGCAACAGGAACAACACCGATTTACGGATGTTGTCGTAGATTCGGCGACCCTCTTCGACAGCGCGCTCGATGGTGGCGAAATTGTCGTCGGCCAGCACGATGCCGGCCGCTTCCTTGGTCGCTTCGGTGCCCTTGACCCCCATCGCGACGCCGATGTCGGCCCGGGTCAAGGCAGGTGCGTCGTTGACGCCGTCCCCGGTCATCGCGACCACGTCACCCTCGGCCTGCAACGCGCTGACGATGCGCAGTTTGTGCTCTGGACTGGTCCGGGCGAAGACGTCGACCTGCCCCACCGCCTCACGTAGCCGCGGCTGGCTCATCGCCTGCAAGTCGGCTCCGGTCAACGCCGACGGTTCACCCGCGTCACCGATGCCCATCTCACGCGCGATGGCCTTGGCGGTGCCGACGTGGTCGCCGGTGATCATCTTGACCCGGATGCCGGCGCTGTGGCAGGTCTGGATCGCGGCGATGGCTTCCGGGCGGGGCGGGTCGACGATGCCGACGATGCCGAGGAATTCCAACCCGGCATCGACATCGGCGATGTCGATGGTCTGCGCGTCTTCGGCGGGCCGCCGCGCCGCGGCGAGCACCCGCAAACCCTGGTGGCTGAGTTCGTCGATGCGCGCATGCCAGAAGTCGCGGTCCAGCGGCTCGGCCGTTCCGGCGCGCGATTGGGTGCTCGATCGGTCGAGCAGGCGGTCCGGGGCTCCCTTGACGTGCATCCACCGCAGGCCGTCGGGGGCCTCGTCGAGAGTGACCATGAACTTGTGCTCGGATTCGAACGGGATCTCGGCGCGCCGGATCATCGGCTGCTCGACGCCGGCCTTGTGTGCCAGCGCGCGCAGCGACCCTTCGGTCGGTTCTCCGACCACCCGCCAGCGGCCGTCGGTCTCGACCAGTCTGGAGTCGTTGCACTGTGACATCGCGACCACCAGTGCCCGCAGGTCCGGATGCAGGTCCAAACCGGCGGCGGCGCCGTCGAGTTCGATCTCGCCGTGCGGGGCGTAACCGGCACCGGTCACGTCGAACCGGTGGCGGGCGGTGACGACGGTGCGCACCGTCATCTCGTTCTGGGTCAGGGTGCCGGTCTTGTCCGAGCAGATCACGTTGACCGATCCCAGCGCCTCGACCGCCGGTAGCTTGCGGGTGATGGCCTTACGACGGGCCATCTGCTGAACCCCGAGCGCCAACGTCACCGTCACCACCGCCGGCAGACCTTCGGGGATGGCGGCCACCGCGAATGCGATTGCCGCGGAAATGAGTTCGTCGACGGAAAACTGGTGAAAAACACTACCGATGACCAGCATCACCGCCGCCATCGCCAAGATCAGCACCGACAGCTGGCGGCCGAACTGCGCCAACTTGCGAGTCAAGGGCGTGTCGATGCCCTCGACCTCGGTGATCAACGTCTGGATCCGTCCGATTTCGGTGGCCGTACCCGTCGCGGTCGCCACTCCGACTCCGGTACCCGCGGCCACGATGGTGCCGGAGTACACCATCGAGGTCCGGTCGCCGAGACCGGCATCGGACTCGACATGGGTGACGCTCTTGGCGGCCGGCACCGATTCGCCGGTCAATGCCGACTCTTCGACCCGCAGATTGTTGACCTCCAACAGGCGCAGATCAGCGGGGATGCGATCACCGGAGCCGATGCGCACCACGTCGCCGGGCACCACCGTCTCGGCATCGACGTCGGTCCACTGTCCGTCACGCAGCACCCGAGCCGATACCGACAACATCTCGCGGATGCTGTCGAGCGCCTTCTCGGCCTTGCCCTCCTGCAGATAGCCGACGACGCTGTTGATGATCGCCGCGGCGCCGATGACCGCGGCATCGATCCAGTCGCCCAGAATCGCCTTGAGCACCGCGCCCGCGATCAGGATGTAGATCAGCACGTTGTTGAACTGCGCGAGAAAGCGCACCAGCGGCGAGCGGTGCGGTGGTGCGGGCAGTCGGTTCGGGCCGGTCTCGGCGAGTCGAGTCTCGGCGTCGGCCGACTCCAGACCGGCAGCGGTGGTGCGCAGCGCGGCCAGGATGTCGGCGCGGCTGCGGGCATGCGCCAGACCGGCGAACTCGGCGTCCTCGACCTCCCGTTGGGCTGTTGCGTCAGGTCCGCGACTCATGCCCCGATGCTTACGGTTCCCCGAGCGGTGTGCAACCGACCGAAAGTCACCTGTCCCAACGGGTGGACGATCCGATCAGATCCCGGTACACAACGCCACGAACGGAATCGGCGCACAGATGCCGATCGAGAAACCCGGCGTCAGATCGCCGTTCCACGCCGGGGGTGGTGGTGGCGGCGGTGGTGGCGGTGGTGCCGGCGCGACGACACAGGTATCGGTCGGCGGGTCATAGACCGTGCCCGCGCCGCACTCGGCGGCCCGGGCCGGTCCCGGCGCCACGAGCAGCATCGAGGCCAGCGGCGCCACCGCCATCACCCCGAACACCGAATGTCGGACGATGTCGCGCATCGGGGCCTCCCTCGAAACATTCCGATCCGAGCGTATGCACCATCGTAGAACTGTGCGGCCCCAGCCGATCGCGAATACGTGGTCTCACTGCGGGTTTGCGGCCAGATACTCCTGCGCCGGAATCGGCTCGTCAGCTTGGTAGCCGACAGGCAGCACCACATCACCGGCGGCGGTCCGGTAATAGACGTCCCACCGGTGAAAGCCCTCGAACGCAGCCGGGTGCGCGGCGATCAGTGCCGCGTAGTGGTTGACCGCCCGCACGTACTGCCGCGAGTTGTTGTACCGGAACAGCGCTGCGTCACGGTCGTGGGCGAAGCCCCGGGCAGCCAGGAAGCGACCGGCGGCCAGGATGCTGTCGCGGGGCGACCAGATGTCGCCGCGGCCGTACACCGCGAACGTCGACGGCAGGAACTGCATGGGGCCCTCGGCGCCGGCCGTGCTGACCCCGTGGATCCGGCCGAAGGCCGTTTCGACGAAGTTGATCGCCGCGAGGTAGTTCCAGTCCACTCCGGAGGCTTCTTCGGCCTCGCCGTAGAGCCTTCTCAGCTCGGCTATCGGAGTCGGCGGGCTGACGCGCCAAGCCGGCACAGTGGGCTTGCCCGGCCCCCGGCTCATTGCCTCAAGCTGCCGACGGGCATCGACGTTTCGGTCGTAGACCTCGCGCAGCGAGGCCGGCACGCGGGGATGGGCGATTGCGTCCCATTCCGGGTGCCGGGCCAGCACCCGGTAAGCCGCCTGTTGGCGCCGGGCCGCAGCGGTCGTGACATCGTCGGATGCCGCCGGGTCACGCAGCGTGCGTTCATCGGTGACGAGATCGTCGACCAGCAGTGCCGGGTCGGCCGCCAGCGGCGGCTGCGCACGTTCCGGGGCGACCTGGTGGTGGGTCGACTCCGGGGGCGGCGGAGTCGAGGTGGCCGCCGGCTCGCGATTCGACGCGGACGTGCATCCCGCGACCAGCAGGACCGCCACAGCGGTTGCCACGATTGACGCCACGCACCGACGGCGGCCCGGCAGGACATGGCTCGCGTATCGCATCGCCTACCAGTGTGACCCGACACCGCGCGCCTGCCCACCTCCGTACAGTGGCCGACAGACTCGATGCAGCCGTCGACCACGGCAAAGGAGCCCGTGATGATTTTCTGCCGGACCCGAGGTCGGGGCCTGGGCATGTGGGTCGCCGCGGTGGTGGCACTGCTCGTGCTCGCGCCGACTCCCGTGCTCGCCGATGCGTCTCCCGCGGTGCGCATGTCGGCGCCCAGTGGGCAGATTCTCGACGCGATGCTGGCCGTTGAGGCCCGTGATTCCGGCACCGTCTCAGCCCAGTTCCTCGGCACCCGGTACGGCGCGGACACCCTGGTCGGTTCGGCCGACCAGGACGAACAACTCGTCGTCGAATTGGAGCGGGTGGATTGCTTCACCTACGCCGACTACGTCGAAGCCCTCAAACGCGCCGACGACCGTGAGACCTTCCTGGCCGGCCTCACCGATGTCCGCTACACGAACGGCGTCGTCGCGTTCGACAACCGGAGACACTTCTTCACCGACTGGGCCGCCGCCGACCCTGCCGTGGCCACCGACGTCACCGGCAGCGTCAGCGACGATGCGGTGCGGACCTCCAAACAGCTCAACCGGAAGGACACCGGCGGGGTGTATCTGCCCGGCCTACCGGTGGTCGCCCGGGAGGTCTCCTTCATTCCCAGCGATCAGGTCGACGGCGGGGTCATCAGCCGGTTGCGCACCGGCGACTACCTGGGCGCCTACGCGCTCGACGGGGGCCTTGACGTCACCCACGTCGGCCTCTTCGTCGACTCCCCGACCGGCCCGGTGTTCCGCCACGCGTCCTCGCTGCCGTCGGAGATGGCCGTGGTCGACACCCCGCTCGCCGACTACCTGGCGACCGTGCCCGGAGTGGTGGTGTTGCGTCCGGTGCGGTGATTTCCTCGGGCCCTCGGTTTGTCGACCAACCAAGTGGTTAGTCTGCAGAGAGGTCCAACGACGGAGCAGGAGAGATCGCCATGCAGCTGGCGCTGACACCCGAGGAAGCCGCCTTCCGCGACGAACTTCGCACGTTCTATACGACGAAGATTCCCCAGGACATCCGGGAGCGGGCCCGGCACGCGACGGAGTTCCACCACGAGGACATCATCACCTCTCACAAGATCCTCAACGACCACGGCCTCGCGGTGCCGAACTGGCCGGTCGAATGGGGCGGCAAGGACTGGACGCAGACCCAGCACCAGATCTGGCTCGACGAGATGCAGCTGGCCAGCGTGCCCGAACCGCTGACGTTCAACGCCAAGATGGTCGGTCCGGTGATCGCCGAGTTCGGGTCCCAAGAGCTCAAGGAGCGCTTCCTGCCCCCCACCGCGGCGCTGGACATCTGGTGGGCCCAGGGCTTCTCCGAACCCGAAGCCGGCTCAGATTTGGCGTCGCTGCGCACCACCGCCATCCGCGACGGCGACAGCTACGTCGTCAACGGTCAGAAGACCTGGACCACGCTCGGCCAGTACGCCGACTGGATCTTCTGCCTGGTCCGCACCGACCCGAACGCACCCAAGCGCCAAGCCGGCATCTCGTTCCTGCTCATCGACATGAAGACCCCCGGGGTCACGCTGCGGCCGATCAAGTTGATCGACGGTAGCTACGAGGTCAACGAGGTGTTCTTCGAGGACGCGAGGGTGCCCGCCGATCAGCTCGTCGGCGAGGAGAACCAGGGCTGGACCTATGCGAAGTTCCTGCTCGGTAACGAGCGCACCGGCATCACGCAGGTGGGCCGCACCAAGGTCAAGCTCGCCGACATCAAGGCCCGCGCCAAGAAGAGCGGACTACTCGACGACCCGTTGTTCGCCGCCCGCCTGGCCGAACTGGAGAACGACGTGCTCGCCCTGGAACTGACCCAGATGCGGGTGGTGTCGGGGTCGTCGGCGGGTAAACCCAACCCGGCATCGTCGGTGCTCAAGCTGCGCGCGAGCCAATTGCAGCAGTTGACCACCGAACTCTCGGTGGAAGTCGCCGGTCTGGATGCGCTGCCGTTCGACGCCGGCGACGGTATCTCTTCCCCGCTGTGGGCTCAGACCAGCGCCCCGCATTACCTGAACTATCGCAAGACTTCCATCTACGGCGGCAGTAACGAGGTGCAGCGCACCATCATCGCGTCGACGATTCTCGGACTGTGAGGTTGTGACATGGACTTTCAACTCAGTGAGGAGCAGGTCCTGCTCCGCGACACCGCCCGCGACGTGCTGGCACGCACTTACACCATCGAGCGCCGCCTGGAGGTCATCGACTCCGAGGCCGGCTGGAGCCGCGACGTGTGGAACCAGTTGGCCGAGATCGGCATCCTGGGGCTGGGCTTCGACGAAGACGCGGGCGGCCAGATCGAGATCATGGTCGCGCTGACCGAGATCGGTCGCCGGCTGGCGCCCGAACCCGTGGTGCATGCCGCACTCGGACCGGGTTCGCTGATCGCCGAGGCCGGCAGCGACGAGCAGCGCGCGATCCTGGATGATGTCGCCTCCGGAGAACGTCTGCTGGCATTCGCCCACTTCGAGCCTGGTACCCGCGGCCCCTCCGCCTCTGTCTCCACAACCGCTGCGCAGGACGGTGATTCGTGGACGATCACCGGAACCAAGAACCCGGTTCTGGCCGGTGACAGCGCCGACTTGCTCGTCGTCAGCGCCACGCTGCCCGCCGGCGGCACGGGGCTGTTCCTGGTCGACGCGTCAACGACCCGCCGTCAGCCCTATCGCACCTTCGACGGTCTGCGCGGCGCCCAGATCGACTTCGACGCGGCGTCCGCCGAACCGCTGGGCAGCGCCGAGGACGCGTCAGGGGCCATCGAGCGGGCCCTGGTGCGCATCTCGTCGGCCCTGTGCGCCGAGGCGCTGGGCGCAATGGAAGAGGCGCTGCGCCTGACCACTGAATACCTCACTCAGCGCAAGCAATTCGGTGTCACGTTGAGCAAGTTCCAGACGCTGACCCAGCGTGCCGCCGACATGTACGTTTCGCTTGAGCTGGCCCGCAGCTTGACGCTGTACGCGGCGATGTCGATTGCCGATGGCAACCTCGACCCGGTCATCGCGGCGCGGGCCAAGCTGCAGGCCGGCCGGTCCGGACGGCACATCAGCCAGGAGGCCATTCAGCTGCACGGCGGAATCGGCGTCACTGCGGAGTATCCGGTCAGCCATTACGCAGCACGGCTGACCGCGATCGAGCACACCCTGGGGTCCTCGCAGGACCAGCTGCGCACGCTGAGCGCCCAGGTCGGCGACTACGAAGTGGTCACCGTCTGACCCGTGGATGCTCAGAGTGATAATCGCGACACTCAGTGGGTATCCAGCAAAGAGCATCCGACCAGGCAAGGAGCGCACGATGCAGGTGAGGAAACTGTTTGCCAGTGTGGCGATCGCCGGTGGTCTCAGCTCAGCCGCGATGGCTCTGGGCGCCGGTACCGCTGGCGCTGACCCCAAGTGGTGGGAGCCCGTTCCGCCGCCCGGCCACGTCGTCCCGCCGCCTGGCCACATCGGCCAGGCCGTAGGCATCCCTCCTGGCCACATCGGTCAGTGGGTGGGCGTGCCGCCCGGCCACTGGGACAAGCCCTGGAAGTGGGTCAGGTAGCCCACACCGCGGTCCCGACGTCGACCTCCGCACGAATCAGGGCCTGCGCTAATTGCCCGGGTAAACCGCAACTGCGTAAGCATCAAGCGTGATGTGTTCGGTAGATGCCGACAGCTCGATATCAACCGAGTTTCCGGTCTTGTTGATCAGCAGGAGTTTTCGCACTCCAGCGGCGGTCACGAATGCTTGCGCATAAACGTGTGGATGCGGCGCGTGCGGGTTTCCCGCACTGGTCGCCACCAGCGTGTCGCCGGGACCGAAATGGCGAAGAAGGGTCTGCAAGGCACGGTAGCGAGCATTGGGCTCCCCGGTCTCCCAGTCGACGAGCGTGACCCCGGGAATCATTCCCGGGTAGTCCATGAATTCAGCGATACCCACCAGATCCACACCGAGGGTTACCAGGTGCGCCCACACATAAGACTGCACTGCTGCGCTGAGTTGCCAATATTGGTCCGGTATGTCGGGCGACTCGTTCAAGACATCGGGGGTGAAGGTCCCCACCTCGTTGACAAAGGTTTTGGTGTCCGGCGCCAGTCTGCGCCGGATCGACTCGATGTAGCGCACCTGGTCGACGAATCCGTCGGCTTGGGCGAAGAATGTCGCCGGCCAGTGCTCGAAGGGCGGGTTTCCCTCCGGTGAATAGGGATTGACCATGTCAGGGTGGGCATAGAAATGATAGGAAATGGCGTCACGGTGTCGCGGAGAGTCCAGGAACTGCCAGAAGTACTCCGGATCGCGGTGTTGGTGGGTCAGCGATAAGCCGACGAACTTCATCTGCGGGTCCAGCGGGCGAAGCCGTTCCACGATGGCGTCGAACAGACGGGTATACGCCTGCGGCGACAGCCCCCGTATGTCGGGTTCACAGAGAACTTCCCAGTAGGCGAACCGATACCGGTGACCTGATTCGTGCCGACGACCCACCTCGTCGGTGAATCCGCCGGCGATGTACCAACTGGCGATCCGGTAAAAGTAATCGGCCACCTCGCCGCCGGTAGGGTCGCGCAACTCGGCGCCCTGCTCGTAGTCCCAGACGATCTGGTCGGGGTCATCGGGAACGGTCACCTCAGTCGTGAACATCCACGCCGGAATGGTGGCGAAATTCGCCACCACCGGCCGCCCGTTGGTGGCGTCGATGAAGTCGGCCACGAACGGGTCGAGAAGCTGGAAATCCCAAAATGTTTCGGTATCGGTGGGCGGTTTCAGCGCCGGTACCGAGATTCTCGGGTGCGAAAACCAGGGCAGGAATCGGACCAGATCGGCATCGAGGTCACGCAGCGCGTCGAACACCCGATCGTGGATCTTCGACCCGCGCGACAGTAGCGGAGAGGTCCAAAGGTGGGTCGTCAACGTCGTCTTCGATTCGCCGGTGTTCTCTTGCCAGTCAACGTGTATCGGGATCATCACCAGTGCCTTTCGTGGAATCCAGGGATATCGGCCTGCCCAATGCGGGCAGGATTGCTTGATCGACGATGGCGGCACGGACATCGGCGCCGGGGATCTTGCCGGTGTCGATCTGGTGCTTGATCACCAGCGCTTCCCCGATGTCGGCGACGACCGCGGTGACTAGGCGGGCGTCGATCTGCCCCAGGGCTGCATAGTGATCCATGACCGTGCGGGTGAATCGTCCTCCGTGGACCTCGAAAACCTGCCGATACAACGCGTCAACCAGGTCGGGGCGGCGAGCCCGCTCGGTGAGAATCCCGGCGACGACCACGGCGTTGGGTCCCGCAAGCCAATCCGCAAGCAGGTCGAGAGACCGCAGAAGATCGGCGCGCAGATCGCCACCGTCCGGCGTGGGCACCTCGACCGGGTAGGCCTCGATCAATGCCTCCAGCAGCAGATCGTCGACGGTCCGCCAATGCCGATAGATCGACGTTTTCGCCACAGCAGCACGTCGCGCGACGCCTTCGACAGTCAGTCCGGCGACCCCGGAGTCCACGGCCTCGGCCAACACCGCGGCGTGGCACGTCGCCCGAAGATCACTTGCCGTTCTGCGCACACGGCCACCATAGCTACGGATACGTAGCTACGCAAGCGTATCGATTTAGTAGCTGTCGTGCAGTCGCATCCACTCGTAGGGCGGCTGTTGCGGCCAGCCTGGCGGTGAGTCCTCCCAGCTCTCCTGACGCCCGTACGGTGTCAGGTCGAGCAGGTCGAACACCAGCATGAAGGGCTCCTCGCCACGGCCGAACGTCTGCCACGTGTGGAACACCCGGTCGCCGTCACGCAGGAAGACGCTGATGGCGTGGTGCTCTTCGCCGTCGACGGTGGCACCGAAATCCTCGTTGAAGCGGCTGCGGCCCGACGACACCCAGGGCAGCTCCCACCCCATCCGGTCCTTGAAAGCGACGAGCTTGCCCACAGGTGCGCGCGAAACCAGCACGAAGGACGTGTCTTTGGCGTACAGATGGGACAGCGGTCCGATGTGATCGGCCATCATCGAGCAACCCGAGCAACCCTCATCCCAGTCGGGCCCGAACATGAAGTGCTGCACGATCAGTTGCCGACGTCCCTCGAACAGCTCCAGTAGCGACATCGGCCCGGATTCGGTATCGAAAGCATACGGCGTGTCGATCTGCACCATCGGCAGACGCCGGCGCGCCGCGCTGACCGAATCCTTCAGCCGGGTCAGCTCTTTCTCCCGGACCAACAACTCGGCGCGGGCGGTTTCCCATTGCGCGCGGGACACGATCGGCGGCAAGGCATCATCAACGGTTCCCATACCGTCGAGCTTGCCATCGCACCCGGTCAGCTGAGATCGGAAACGATCTCCGCGACGCGACGCACCTGGTCGAGGTCCGAACTGGTGGGGATGAGGTGGACTTCGTCGGTACCGATTGCGGCGAACCTCTCCAGCACCGACCGCAATTCGTCGGGGGTGCCGGACCATCCGGTTCCAGGGGCCATCGCGTCGACGATCTCGGCGGGAATCCAGTTCATGTAGCGCAGCAGATGCCGGCGCACCTGCTCACGAGGCGCATCGCCCTCGCCGATCGCGAACCAGAACGACGTCGCCAGATGTGGTTCGCCGCGGCCCTGGGCGCGCCACGCGTCCCGCGCGACATCGAAGAGCTCGAGCTGCTTGGCGGTGTCGAGGTCGAGGGTGGTTCCGGCCAAGCCGTCGGCCCAACCGGCCGCACTGCGCACCGTTTTGGGCCCCATCGTGCCGACCAGCAGCTGGGGGCCGCCGGTCTGCACGGGCGGCGGCCCGACCGGCAACGTCGAGTCGGTGATCTTCTCCCCCGCCCACACCCGCCTCATCACCGCGACCCGCTCGGCCATCTGGCGCATGGTCTGGGTGGCCGGATCGGCACCGACCGACCGATAGTCCTCATGTCGGCCGCCGACACCCAGGCCCACCGTCAGTCGCCCCCCACTGAGCACGTCCCCGGTGGCCAACTGCTTTGCCAGCAACACCGGATCGTGCAGCTGCGGGATGACCACCGTGGTCACCAGGCGCACCCGGTCGGTCCACGCCGCCAGCGCCCCGAGCAGCGTCAACGCCTCGGGGTTGTCGAACGCGATGCGCTCACCCCAGCACAGCGACGAGAACGGACCCTCGTCGATGACCCGGGTCCACGCCTTGAGCGTGGCACGGTCCAAGTCGGGCTCCATCACCGGCATCGTCATTCCGATTCGCACGTCGGCGATTCTGACACGAGCGCCGCCGCGGTCAGGGCTCGCGCGGCGGGTCCTTGTAGGCGCGGATGGGATCGGCGGGCGGCGGCGCGAACAACGCCCCGCGCAGCCCGCCGCCGAACGTGCGCACCGCGACCAGCAGCCAGGTGATCAGCAGCCCGACGTAGGCGATCGCGGCCGCCACCCGGAACACCGGCAGCCCGGTGTGCAACGCCAGCTGAGTGGTCCCGGTGACGAACGTGCCGACCGGGAAGGTCAGGCTCCACCAGGTCAACGCGAACGGCATGCCGCGTCGCAGGGTGCGCACCGTCAGCGACGTTGCCAACGCGATCCACAGCACCGCGAAACCCCACACCGGAACCCCGTAGAGCACGGCGAACACCGCCATGCCGTCGGCGATCTGCCGGTCCACCGCCAACGGCGCATCGGCAGCCAACAGCCCGGTGACGGTGATGGACTGACCGAGCGGGCCCAGCACGATCCACAGGGTCGGCACCCGGGCGCTGCCGGAGGTTCCGTAGTGGGCCAACCGGCTCCACACCATGGTGATGATGATCAACGACGCCACCAGCGACAGCCCGAACATGGCCAGGCAGCCGTAGAACATGGTCTCGCGGCCGGCCCCTTCGCCCATGTGCGGTATCAGCATGGCCCCGGTGGCGGCCGACACCATGGGTGGCACCACGGGCATCAACCAACCCCCGAACGCGGCGTCAGGTTCTACCCGGTACTGGGTGAACATCAGATGCGGGATGCTCATCGCGGTGAACAGACCGCCGGCGGTGCCGGCCACCCACAACCCCCAGGCCAGGTCCACTGCGATCCGGGTGCCGATGAGATCGCGTCCCACCAGCAGCGCTCCGGCGGCGACCGTCAGCAGCGCCATCGGGGCGGCACCGTAGAAGTGCGCCATCTGCGGGTTTCGCACGTGGCTGCGCGCCACGGTCGGGTTGCGCACCCAGTGCGCGATCATCGCGACGACGAGAACCACCAGCCACAGAGCCGAGACGGCCCACACCGCCGATGCGAACCCGCGCAGTCCCGGCACGTGCACCGGCAGTGACGCTCCGGCCGTGGCCACGATGCCGGTCCCCATCACCGAGGCGAACCAGTTGGGTCCGAGGTAGCCGAGGACCTTCGGCCTTTCTCCGGTCATCCGGCCAGTATCGCCGCCGCGGGACACCCCGGGAGGACAATGCCCCGCCAGACGCACCCGGGGGATAACCCCCAGGGAACTGTCCGGAAAACGCTGTGTCGGGAAAGTGCCGAGATCCATAGGTTTAAGACATGTCCGCCCCATCCAACATCGACGTCGACACCGACACCCACATCGGCACCGACACCGACACCGCCGAGAGCAGCACACCGCGTTCCAGCCTTGCTCCCCCGCTGCGCACCCACCCGCTCGGAGTGGTGCCCAGCGCCTCGCTGCTCGTCGGTGGGGTGCTGGGTTCGGTGTGGTTCTGGATACCGCTGACCATCTTCATCATCGGCATCTCCTCGATTCCCAGTGTCATCGGATTCGTGCTGTCCGCAGTCGTTTTCGTGTATCTCATCCGGGGCATCGAGCATGTCGAACGAGTCCGCAGCGAGGCGGTATTCGGGATGGGGCTGGGAGTCCCGCCTCGTCGTCGGTCACCGCACACCGGATTCCAGGGTTGGGCGCACCAGTTGTGGCTCGACGTCAGCAGTTCCCGGTTCTGGAAAGCCGCCGCACACCACTACCTGCGCATGGCCTATGACATCGCGGTGACCGCGCTGGCGCTGCTGCTGCTGACGTTCGCGTTCCTGGCCCCTGCCGGGGCCGTCGCGATCGGCAACAGTGACGCCGAGGCCGGGCTGTCGTTCCTGCCCACCCCACTGGCCCTGCTGCTAGCTGTACTGCCCAGGCAGGTTGGTTGAGAAAGTGTGACGACGCGCTATAGCGATCGTTGATCGGCGAAGGTCTCCTGTCGTGGAGTGGAGCTGCTACCACTTCACTTCAACGAACAGGAGACCTTCGTGGTCCACGCTAACGCTGTTCTGACTCCGCGCGGGCGCTTGATGCTCGCTCGTCTGATCGTCGACGAGGGCTGGCCGATCGTTCGGGCCGCCGAGCACTTCCACGTGTCCTGGCCGACGGCCAAACGCTGGGCGGTCCGTTATCTGGAAATGGGTCCGGCGGGCATGGCAGATCGATCCAGCCGGCCCCATCACTGCCCCCATCGCACACCTTCGGCAATTGTGCGCAAGATCGTTGAGCTGCGATGGAGACATCGGCTCTCACCGCTGGCGATCGCGTCGCGACTGTCGATGGCCGCGTCTACCGTGCATGCCGTACTGGTGCGGTGCCGCCTGAACCATCTGTCACACGTCGATATTCGCACCGGCGAGATGATCCGTCGGTACGAACATGGCCAGCCCGGCGCAATGATTCACGTTGATGTCAAGAAGCTCGGCAACATCCCCTTCGGCGGCGGATGGCGCTTCGTCGGTCGCGCGCAAGGCGGGAAGAATCGACGCCTAACCCCGGGCAAGGCTCGCAGCAAGTACCACCACGAGCTGATCGGACATGCATTCGTGCACACCGTGATCGACGATCACTCACGGGTTGCTTACGCCGAGATTCACGACGATGAAACGGCCACTACAGCCGCCGCGGTATTACGACGCGCCGTGGGGTGGTTCGCCGCTCGCGGAGTCACGGTCAGTCGAGTGCTCTCCGACAATGGTGGCTGCTACCGCTCCTTCGTCTGGCGCGATACCTGCGCCGAGCTGCAGATCAAACACGTCCGCACTCGGCCCTACCGGCCGCAGACCAACGGCAAGATCGAGAGATTTCACCGCACGATGGCCAACGAATGGGCGTTTGCCCGCCACTACCGCGACGAACGCACCCGTCGCTCAGCACTGCCAGGCTGGCTACACACCTACAATCACCATCGGCAACACTCGGCGATCGGCAAGGTCCCACCCATCACCCGATTGATCAACCTGCCTGGGCAGTACAGCTAGCTGTCGTTGCGTTCGCTGCGGCGGTCGCGTTGCTGGTGTTCGGCCCAGCGCTGGACGCCAAGATCGACCGCTGGTTGTTGACCCCGTCGCCGACTGCGGCATTGCAGTATCAGGTCAACGCGCTGGCCGATGCCCGCGCCGGAGCTGTCACCTCGGCACAGACCGAGCGCCATCGCATCGAGCGCGACCTGCACGACGGCGTCCAGCCCCGGCTGGTGTCACTGGCCATGACCATCGGCCTGGCGCGGACCAAACTCGACACCGACCTCCCCGCGGCCAAGGAGCTCATCGCCGAAGCCCACGAGGACGCCAAGAGTGCCCTGGTGGAGTTGCGCAACGTGGTCCGCGGAATCGCGCCCACCATCTTGTCCGACCGCGGCTTGGATGCGGCGCTGTCCGCGGTGGCGCAACGCGCCACCAACGCCGGCATACCGACGACGCTGAGCGTGCACCTGCCGCGCCGCCTTCCCGAGGAGGTCGAGGCCTGCGCCTACTTCGTGGTCGCCGAGGCCCTGACGAACACCATCCGCCATTCCGGGGCATCCCAGGCGGCGGTCACGGTACGACTCGACGAAGCCTCCGACCGGCTGCACGTCACGGTGTTCGACGACGGACATGGTGGCGCCCAGATCACCGATGGCGAAGACGCCACGGGCCTGCGCGGACTCGACGAACGGGTACGCGCCGCCCAGGGCACCTTCTCGGTGTCCAGCCCTGTCACCGGACCCACGATCATCACCGCGGTGCTGCCATGCGCATCGTGATCGCCGAGGACTCGGCGCTGCTGCGCACCGGCATCGAGCGCATCCTCACCGACGCCGGCCACCAGATGCTCGCCGGCGTCTCCGACGCCACCGACCTGCTGCGGCTGGTCAACGAGCTGCAACCCGACTTGGTCATCGTCGACGTCCGGATGCCTCCGACGTTCACCGACGAGGGAATCCGCGCGGCGGCTCTGCTGCGCAACCAGAACCCCGAATCACCGGTTCTGGTGCTGTCCCACTACGTCGAAGAGCGCTACGCCGCCGATCTGATCGCCGCGGACACCAAGGGATTCGGCTATCTGCTCAAGGATCGCGTGGCCGATGTTCCGGCGTTCCTCGACGCGGTACACACCGTCGGTTCCGGCGGCACGGTGCTGGACCCGGAAGTGGTGTCACAGATCCTCGTGCGCTCCCGCAGCCGCGCCGCGCTGGACGCGCTGACCCCCCGCGAGCACGACGTGCTCCAGCTGATGGCCGAGGGCAGAACCAACTCCGCGATCGCCGCCGAACTGCACATGTCGATCGGGTCGGCGGAGAAGCACATCGCGTCGATCTTCGCCAAGCTCAACCTGGCCCCCGACGACAGCGAGAACAGACGCGTGTTGGCCGTGCTGCGATACCTCGAATCGTGAACCGTCGAAAGGACTTTCCATGACGA
The DNA here is from genome assembly GCF_025263265.1 of Mycobacterium sp. SMC-4. NCBI lineage: Bacteria > Bacillati > Actinomycetota > Actinomycetes > Mycobacteriales > Mycobacteriaceae > Mycobacterium > Mycobacterium sp. SMC-4. The sequence goes on from NZ_CP079869.1 coordinate 3,936,722, forward strand.
ACGTGATCGCCCCCACCCCGCCGCCGGAGGCCCCGGCCCCACAGCTGTCGTCGGGCGCGCGCACCACGCTGCGTGTCGGACTGATCGTCACCGCCTCGGTGCTGCTGGTCGCGGTGCTGGTCACGCTGGCCGGCCTCGCGTTCGGCGTCAGCAGATTCCGGGTGGTCGCCGAGTCTTCCCCGTTGCCGAACACATTGCGAACACTGGAGATCGACATCGAGTCCGCGCCGGCCGCGGTACGCATCCGATCGGAGCGGTCGATCGACGAGCCGCGGGTCGACATGCGAATGATCAACTCGACCGGCGCGGACGCGCGGCCGCTCAGCGTCAGCGCCGACGGCACCAGCGCCCGGGTGAGTGTCGATCCTGAGTCCTCGCACCTGCTGCGGCGAGCCAGGGCGGGTGAGATCACCGTCGTCCTGCCTGAAGCGATCGCCCGTCGGCTCAACGTCACCATCCGTCAGCAGATGGGCGTGGTGTTCGCCGACGCCGACCTCGACCAGTTGACCGCCCGGACCCGGGACGGGGCAGTGGTGCTCAGTGGGTCGGCGCGCAGCATCGACATCGACAGCGAGAACGGCGAGATCGTCAGCCGCCGACCCATCTCGGTGTCGGAGACCTTCCGCGCCGTCACCGGCACCGGCGACGTCAGCGTCGAGTTCGCGGCGACCGCGGAGACGGTCGAGGTCGGCTCGCGGACAGGCGACGTGGTTGTTTCGCTCCCCTCGCCCGGCCCGTATGTCGTCGATGCCACCACCGGCAGCGCCCATGGCAACACGGTTGTCGGGGTGCCGCAGACCCGCGACCGCGACCAGGCGCTTGCGGTGATCACCGCCCGGTCGGACACCGGCGACGTCGCCGTCAACGACGCGGGTTAGAGCAACGCTGCCATGATCTCGCGAACCGGTCCGGCCTGAACCTGGGCGAATCCTGTTCCGGCCCAGATGTTGATCGCCTCCGGGTCGTCGGCGCGTACCGCAGCCGCCCGCAGGGGGCCGGTCAGGTAGTGCACCTCGGGATAGGCCAGCGGCGCATGCCGATCGTAGATGTCGACGAACCGGTTGCGCAGCCCTCGGGCATATCGTCCCGAGAACGCCTTGGTGACAGCGGTTTCGGTGAAGTGACCGCCCTGAAGCGCAGCCCGGTGCACCGGGCTGCTACCCGCCTCGTCGCTGCACAGAAATGCCGTCCCCAGTTGGGCGGCGCACGCGCCGGCGTGCCGGACCTGGTCGATATCCGAGCCCGTCATCAACCCGCCGGCAGCCACGACAGGTAAGCCGGTCTGGGCGCTCAGCGCCCGAACCAGTTCGACGAGTGGCTGATTCGACGGCTCGGCGATGGCATCGAATGTCCCGCGATGCCCGCCGGCGCCGGGCCCTTGCGCGGCAAGCGCATCCACACCGCAGTCCGCGGCGCGACGCGCTTCTGCCACCGTCGTTACGGTCGCCACGGTGGCGATCCCGGCCTCGGTCAGCCGGCGACGCTCCTCGAGCCTGGGCAGACCGAACGTGAACGACACCACCGCGGGCCGGATCTCGAGCAGAGCTTCGAGCTTGGCCGACCAGTCCTCGTCGAAGTGGCGGGGCACTCCGAGGTCGACGCCGTAGCGTTGCGCCTCGCCGCCCAATCTGGCCGCGTAGGCATCGAGGTCCGCGGGGTTGGCGGTGCTGGGGCCGGGCACGAAGAGATTGGCACCGACCGGACCGGAGGTCAGCCCCAGGGTGCTCTGAAGTTGCTGCGCGAACGCCGGCGCCGTCAGGTACCCGGCCGGGACGAACCCGAGCCCGCCGGCATCGGTGCCGGCGGCAGCCAGCTCCGGGGTCGACGGCCCCCCGGCCATCGGGGCAATGACGATCGGGGCGGCCAGATCGCGGAAGTCGAACGCCACCTGCCCTTGGTACCACGACCGTGCCCGGCCCGGCGCGCAGAGCCGGCCCTCAGTGTCCGCGGGCCTGCTGCTGGTGGCGATAGTCGTCGGCCAGCGCGCCCACGTGCCCGGGCAGCTCCCCGGTGGCCACGTCAGCCAGGCTGGTTTCTTCCAGCACCGAGCGCATGCTGGCCCGCAGTGCCCGCCAGACGTCGGTCAACGCCGCGGTAGGACCGGAATAGGGCAGATCACCCAGCCCGATGTCACGCACGCTGGCCAGCGGACCGTCGATGCAGCGCAGCACATCGGCCAGACTGATGTCGGCGGCGGGCCGGGCCAGCTCGTAGCCGCCGTCGCGGCCGCGATGACTGCGCACCAACCGGTCGGTGCGCAGGTCCGACAGGATGTCGACGAGGAACTGCGCCGGGATGCCTTGAGCTTTTGCCAGATCGTCGGTCTTCACCAGAGTGCCGTGCTCGACCGTCGCGAGCTGGACCATCGCCCGCACGGCATACTCCGCCTTGGCCGACATCCGCATCGCATCAGGCTAGCCAACAGCGCCCGGCAGATGCCGCTACGGCCTCAGGACGCCCCGGACAGGTCGGTGCAGTCCAGCCAGCGCCCGTCCTCGCGGGCGAACGGTGTGGTGTCGGTCCGGGTGTCGGGCGGCGCCTGACCCAGCTTGCGGGTGGTCGTGACGTCGGCCGTGGCGGTGTCGCCGGTGATCGTGATGTTCTCGATCCGGTCGACGGTCAGATCGGCCGACTGCCGGATCAGATCGAGCATGCCCGCTTTGTAGGCCGGCTCGTCGTAGTCCACCAGCGCCTGGGCGACCCGGTCCAACGTCTCTTGGGGCGCTCCGGGGCCGAACTGCGTGGTCAGGCCTTCAGTCACCTGCGGAAGGGTCAGTGCGGTGAGTTGCTCACGGGTGCCGAAGGCCTCCATCGGCGGTACCAGGTACCCACCGGGGTCGCTGGCCTGCTCACGATGCGCGGCGCAGGTCAGATCGGCCAGCGCGGCCCAGTCGCCGTCGGCGAAGGCTTGCGTCTGGGAATGGATGAGATCCCGGATCTGCTGTTCGTCGCCACTCACCGGGGCAAGTGAAGCGTCCCTAGGGGCGATCCCACCCTCGGACCCACACCCGGAAAGAGCCAGCGCCGCCACCGCAGCGGCGATCGCCATGCGGACCATTGGTGCCTCCCTGTGCGCGGCTACCCCAGCGACTCTAGACCCATCTCGCGCCGCCGCTTGAGGTCGCACAGGGAAGGCGGGCTAATTGAGGTTAGCCTAACCTCATGCTACTTTCCTCGGCGGAGCTGCACAGGTAGCTCACAGGGAGAGCGAAAGCAGGAATGAGTGGCGGTTGCAGTCGGTGCCGCCCACGAAGAGCAACGCGGCTCGGCACGGGGATACCGACGCGCCGACATTCAGGGCCTGCGCGCCGTCGCGGTGCTGGTGGTGATCTTCGATCACGTTGGCCTGCCGGGCTTCCCAGGTGGTTTCGTCGGCGTCGACGTCTTCTTCGTGATCTCCGGCTACGTGATCACCCAGATGCTGCTGCAGAAATCCACCGAGTCGGGCCGTGGCTGGTTCCTCGAGTTCTATGCCCACCGCGCGCGACGGATCGTCCCCGCTGCGACCTTGGTCATCATTCTCACCGTTCTCGCAACGTTCGAGCTCACCAATTTCCTGCGGGGGGCACGGGTACTGCCGGACGCGACGGCCGCATCGATGTTCCTCGCCAATTTCCACTTCATCGCGACCGGCACCGACTATGCCCAGCTCGGTGGTGATCCCTCTCCCCTGCAACACTTTTGGTCACTGGCAGTGGAGGAGCAGTTCTACCTGGCGTGGCCTCTGCTGACGATCCTGGCGATCACCGCCGCGGCCCGCACCCGCCGGGCCACACTGCGACAGGTCCTGTTCGGGCTTCTGGTGGCGATTGTGGCGGCCAGCTACGCCTATTCGATCGTGGTGACCCCGGCCAACGCCGTCGAGGCATTCTTCTCGCCATTGGCGCGTGCCTGGGAGTTGGCGATCGGCTGTCTGATCGCCGTGGCCCAACCACGGTTGGCCACCAGGATGTGGGACAGACCGGTCACCGCCACCGCCCTGGGCTGCTCGGGTCTTGCGGCGATCACCTGGTCGGTCGTCTGTCTCGATCACACCAGCCGTTTCCCGGGTTGGGTCGCGGCGGTCCCTGTGCTCGGTGCCGCGGCGCTTCTGATCGCCGGGATGTGCGCACGTCGCACGGTTGCGGCTGAGGTGCTGGGCGGGCGTGCCTTCGTCTACCTCGGCGATATCTCGTACTCGCTCTACCTGGTGCACTGGCCCGTCTTTGCCCTCACTGCCGCCCGCATCGGCGATGAATTCAGCTGGCCGACAGGACTGGTACTCATTGCAGCGACCTTCGCCGCAGCTACGGTGATGTACCACGCATTCGAGAATCCCATCCGTCGATCACGAAGACTGGCGGCGCGCCCCTGGTGGAGCCTGGTCATCATTCCGGTGAGTGTCGCCGCGGTTTTCGCAGTCGCAGCGTTCGAGCGATATCGATGGGCCTTACCCGTTCCCCTTGTCCAGCAATTGTTTTGAGTGCTCTGCGAAAGGATTATTGAATGACGATGCGTTACACCGCCAAGACCGTTGCGGGCGCCGCGATGTGCGCCGCGCTGGTGTCGTCCGGATGCCAGGCGGTGGGCGGCGAGCCGGGCCCGACCACCACCCCGGCCTCGGACTCGGGCGTCGCGTCCGCGCCGGCACCGGTGCCCCACACCGAGGTTTTGCAGGCGGTGCAGGCCGCGGCCGAATTGCGTGAGCTTCCGGCCAACATCACCAATGCCGAGCTACTGGCCGCCAGCGGCGACTACTCTGACCAGTGGTCGATCGAAGGGTGCGAACCGTCACTGGCCGAGACTCGGCTCGCCGACATCGGCCCGTGCACATTCGGTGACAGCACCAGCGAGCGAACCATGGTGCTGATCGGCGACTCCGCCGCATCGATGTGGCACGGAGCTCTCGATCTGATCGGCAAGCGCAACAACTGGCGGGTGATTGCGTTGACCAAGAGCAACTGCGGTCCAGCGTCGCTGACCTACTACCAGTGGCAACTGGAGCGCGCCTACACCGAGTGCGATGACTGGCAGGACTGGCGGATGGAGATCATCGGCCAGGAGAAGGCCGAGATTGTCGTCATGGCCGGATGGTACGACGGCGGCAACCAGGGACCCGGCCGTGAAACGACCCCGCAGATCTGGCGCGACGCCTTGGTCGAGACCATCAGAGCACTACCCGAAGGATCGAAGGCCGTGTTGCTGGGCAACATTGCGCGTCCGTCGCAGAACCCCTCTGAGTGTGCGGCGAACAATCCCACCGATCTCACTCGGTGTGCGACGCCGGCAGCCGACGCGTTGCCCGAACAGGCGGGCTGGTCGGGTGCCGCCGAAGTCACGGGGCAGACCTTTGTCGACGTCGACCCGTGGTTCTGCACCGAGGTCTGCCCAGCCGTCATTGCCGATCAACTCGTGTATTCGGGCAGGTACCACCTCACCGAGGAGTACGCCCGGTACCTGTCGGGATCCATCGAGGAGATCATCACACCGGCCCTGCATGCGCCGCGCTGACCCATCTGCTGCGCCAAGCCCCTCACGAACCGGAAGCGGGCGAACGCGGCGAGGCGAAGTGCGTTCTCCAGTATGTCAACCCACGATCGGCTTCCGCATCCAGATCGGTGTCGTTCACCCAAGCCAGCAACGCTTGGGAGGCCGCGCCCAGGCCGAGTCGCGCGCTCTGAGTCGCGCAGATCAGCGCGGCCCGTGCCTGATCTTCCGAGCATCGCCGAAGCGCCATGTATGCGCCGATGGCCATGTCGATCTCGCGCCGCGACGTGTGCTGCGCCGTGCAGGAGGTCCGATTGTCGCCCCGTCGCGCTGATCGCACGGGGGGCGTATGCCGGGATGTGTAACCGGCGACGGGTTGCATGAAAGACCTCCTGTCCTGGTAGAGCAGTATCAGCGGTTGCGATTCACGGTACCCGAAATGCGGCTTGATGAAAATCGTTCCCATTAGGGTGGTGGTCCTACCGTGTGAACGCCGTTGCCGCGCCTATGCTCGGGAGTCATGAAGGGTGTGCGAATTCTCGGCCCAACTCCGGCCGACGTCTGGGCAAGGTGACGTCGCCATGAGCGATCCCACCACCGACCTGGTCCCGCTGCGCCGCACACTGCACCGCATTCCAGAGTTGGGCTATCAAGAACACCAGACACGCAAAACCGTCGCTGACTACGTGGGTCGCTATGCGACATGTCAAACGATCGCCAAGACCGGCTTCATCGCCGACATCGGACCACCGACCGCGTCCAGGACAGTGCTCTTGCGGGCTGACATGGACGCGCTGCCGATCCACGAAGACACCGGCCTGCCCTACGCGTCGACGAACGGCGGGCACATGCACGCCTGCGGACACGATGCGCACATGGCCTCGCTCGCGGTCGCCGGTCGCTTGCTGGCCGAGACACCCCCGGAGGACGTGCGGGTGCGGTTGCTGTTCCAGCCGGCAGAAGAGGGCGGCGACGGTGCGCAAGCGTGCATCGACGACGGCGCACTGGACGGTGTCGACGCCGCGTTCGGGATTCACGTCTGGAACGAGCTGCCGCTGGGCACGGTGGCGCTCACCCCCGGCGGCATCATGGCCGGAGTCGTCGAGCTCGGAATCCGCGTCATCGGTCATGGGGGCCACGGCGCCATGCCGCATCGCACCACCGATCCCGTGGTCGCGGCGGCACACCTGATCACCGCGCTACAGACCATCGCAAGCCGTGCCACCGCGCCGGTCGACCCGGTCGTGGTCACTATCGGAAGCATCCACGGCGGCGACGCCTTCAACGTCATTCCTGGTGTGGTCGAGATGCGTGGCACGTGCCGCGGCTTCTCCACCCAGGTCATCGAAGACACCGAGCACCAGGTCAGAACCATCTCGGCCGGAATCGCGGCGGCAACGGGCACCCAGATCGAGATCGACTGGCGCGTGACGCCGCGACCGACCGTCAACGATGGCGTGATGGCCGACCTCGCGGCGATCGCCGCCACCACGCGCATGCGCGGATTCGAGCACGTTCTCGCCGACTACCGCACCATGGCCGGTGAGGACTTCGGTGAGATACTCGCAGAAGTGCCTGGTTGTTTCGCTCTCGTCGGAAGCCAGAACGCTGCCCGAGGGCTCACCGAATCACATCACTCGCCGCGCTTCGAGATCGACGAGGCCGCCCTGCGCCTTGCTTGCGATCTGCACTGCGCGTTCGTCCGAGAATTCGCCGAGAGTGGAGCACCTCGGCACTGACGGCCAACCACCGTCGACGGCAACGTGTCAGGGGGCCGTCACGGCCAGCACCGCCTCAGCGAGCTCTGGCCGGCACACGATCAGGTCCGGGAGTTTGGAGTCGCGCTGGTTGTACACCAGCGGGGAACCATCGATGCGAGACGTGTACAGCCCGGCAGCGCGAGCGACCGCGACCGGTGCCGCGGAGTCCCATTCGTACTGCCCGCCGGCATGCACGTAGACATCGGAAACGCCCTGCACCACAGACGCGACTTTGGCTCCTGCCGAACCCATTTCGACAAGGGTGCCGCCCAGCGCGTCGCGCACCTGCAGCGCGACCGCGGGGGGCCGGGTCCGCGAAACCACCACCCGTGGCGACTCGGGGGCGACGGGTGGTGCGGGGACCGTCGGGGTGGCCAGTGTGACGCCCTGAGCGGGCAGCGCCACCGCACCGGCAACCAATTCACCGGCCTGCCACAACGCCACATGGACCGCCCAGTCGGTGCGGCCGAGCTCGGAGAACTCGCGCGTGCCGTCGAGGGGGTCGACGATCCAGACCCGCTGCGCGCCCAGCCGGACCGGGTTGTCCACTCCCTCCTCGGACAGCACCGCGTCGTGAGGCCGGTGCTCCGACAGAGCTGTCATCAGGAACTCGTGAGAACGTCTGTCGCCCTCGTCTTTTCGCTGCTGAGCACTGGCTTGTGCAAGTTCTCCGCGCACAGCGAGCAGCACGTCGCCGGCCTGGGTGGCCAGCCGTGCCGCCAACTCGTGATCGCTCACGCGTCGCTCGCCTCGCCCTCCAACAACGCGATAACCGCCTCGGCATGGGCATCCGGGCTCTGCTCGGGAGTCAGTCGCAGGTCTGGATTCTTGGGCCGCTGATAAGGGCTGTCGATACCGGTGAAATGAGTGATCTCCCCAGCGCGAGCTTTGGCGTAGAGCCCCTTGGGATCCCGGCGCTCACAATCTTCCAACGGCGTGTCGCAGAACACCTCGAAGAAATCGAGCCCGGCTTCACTGGTGACCTTTCGAGCCAGCTCGCGGTGCTCAGCCAACGGGCTGATCGCCGGTACCAGCACGACCTGTCCCGCGTCGGCCAGGATCGCCGCGACGTGGGCCAGCCGGCGCAGGTTTTCCGACCGGTCGGCCATGGAGAATCCCAGGTCGCCGTTGAGTCCGTGGCGCAGGTTGTCTCCGTCCAGCACGTAAGCGGGAATCCCTTTTTCGAGCAGCTTCTGTTCGACGAGCATCGCCACCGAGGACTTGCCCGAACCGGACAGTCCGGTGAACCACACGGTGCGACCCTTGGTCAGCCGGTCCTCGGCGGTGCACAGCGACTGGTGGCGCACCGCATTGGGGCTTGCGGTGCGGGCCGAGACCTGCGGCAGGATCATGCCCGCGGCGACAGTGCCGTTGGTGTTGGGGTCGATCAGGATGAACGAACCCGTCGCCGGATTGCGGGAGTATTCGTCGAGTAGCAGCGGGACCTGCGACCGCAGCGAGATACGGCCCAGCTCATTGAGTTTGAGCGCGGTTGCCGACTTGTCCCGATGCAGGGTGTTGACATCGAGCCGGTAGTCCAGCCCGGCCACCCGGACCCGGGTCGTGCGAGTGGTCTGCTTGATCAGGTAATCGCGGCCCGGTTCGAGCGAGTCGCCATCGGCCATCCAGCACACCGTGGCGTCGAACTCCTGGGTGACGCGCGGCTGATTGTTCGGCCGGGCCAGCATGTCGCCGCGGGACACGTCGAGGTCGTCGGTCAGGCTGACCGAGACCGCCATCGGTGGAAACGCCTCGTCGACCGGCCCGCCCGGGCCCTCGATCTTCGCGATCCGGCTGGTCTTGCCGGTGGGCAGCACCACCACGTCGTCGCCGACGCGCATCACGCCACTGGCCACAGTTCCGGCGTAACTGCGGTGATCGTGGTGCTCACGGGTCTGCGGACGGATCACGTACTGCACCGGGAACCGCACGTCGACCAGATTGCGGTCGCCGGCGATGTAGACCTCCTCGAGATGACTCAGCAGTGCCGGGCCCTCGTACCAGGGAGTCACGTCGGACTTGGTGACCACGTTGTCGCCGTTGAGTGCCGACAGCGGAATCGCGGTGACATCGTGGATGTCCAGCCGGGCGGCGAAATCGTGGAAGTCGTCCCGGATCTTCTCGAACTGATCCCGGTCCCAGCCGATCAGGTCCATCTTGTTGACGGCCAGCACGATGTGGCGAATACCCAACAGCGATGCCAGGAATGCGTGCCTGCGAGACTGCTCCAGCAGTCCGTGGCGGGCATCGACGAGCACAATGGCCAGCTGCGCCGTCGAGGTCCCGGTGACCATGTTGCGGGTGTACTGGATGTGGCCCGGGGTGTCGGCGATGATGAACTTGCGCTTTGCGGTCGCGAAGTAACGGTAAGCCACATCGATGGTGATGCCCTGCTCGCGTTCGGCCCGCAGACCGTCGGTCACCAGCGCCAGATCGGTGTAGTCGTGTCCGCGTTCCTTGGAGGTGCGCTCCACCGCAGCGAGCTGATCCTCCATCACGGCCTTGGAGTCGAACAGCAGCCGCCCGATCAACGTCGATTTGCCGTCGTCGACCGAACCTGCGGTCGCGATGCGTAGCAACGTCGCCATCTCAATTCCTCCCGTCGCTGCGCACGGCCATGTCAGAAATACCCTTCACGTTTGCGGTCTTCCATTCCTGCTTCGGAGATCCGGTCATCGGCGCGGGTGGCGCCGCGTTCGGTCAGCCGCGACACCGCGGTCTCGGCGATCACCTCGGAGACGGTGGCGGCGGTGGACTCCACGCAGCCGGTGCAGGTGACGTCGCCGACGGTGCGGAACCGGACGGTCTTCTCGACGATCGGCTCGTCCTTACGGGGCTGCATGAACTTGTGCACCGCCAGCAACATGCCGTCGCGCTCGAACACCGGACGCCGATGCGCGTAGTAGATCGATGGCAGCGCGATCTTCTCGGCACCGATGTAGGACCAGATGTCGAATTCAGTCCAGTTCGACAACGGGAAGGCCCGGATGTGCTCGCCTTTGCGATGCCGGCCGTTGTACAGGTTCCACAATTCCGGACGCTGACTCTTCGGATCCCACTGCCCGAACTCGTCACGGAAGCTGAACACCCGCTCCTTGGCGCGCGCCTTCTCCTCGTCGCGACGCGCCCCGCCGAATGCGGCGTCGAACTTGTTCTCCCGAATCGCGCGCAGCAGCGTGAAGGTCTGCATCGGATTGCGCGAGGGGATGGTCTCGACCACCCGGCCGGCGTCGATGTCGTCCTGCACCTTGGCCACGACCAGGCGCACACCCGACTCGGCCACGAGCTCATCGCGCGCCGCCAGCACCTCGTCGAAGTTGTGGCCGGTGTCGACATGCATGACCGGGAACGGCAGACGTCCGGGCCGGAAGGCCTTGAGCGCCAGATGCAGCATCACGATCGAGTCCTTGCCGCCGGAGAACAGCAGCACCGGCCGTTCGAACTCGGCGGCGACCTCGCGGATGATGTGGATCGCCTCGGCCTCCAGCGCGCGCAGGTGGCTGAGTTCGTAGCGCCCGGCGTTTCGGGTCAGCTCGTCAGTGGCGGTCATCATTTCCTCATAAAGTTGGTAGAACTGACCATATTTACAGCCATAGTCAGAAATGGTGCCCGATGAACTTCTGAACTGTCAACATTTCGGTGTTACATTGCCCTCGTTCGACGCAGGGGAACGCCGGTGTGAATCCGGGGCTGTCCCGCAACTGTGACCCGATCGCGGACCGCGACGGGGAGCCAGATCGCCTGCGCGACGTTCGACACCACGAGGATGGACGACAACAGATGAATATTGCCGACGACGCGATTCGTCGTACCTTCGGCCGTCGACGGTTCCTCGTCGGCGCGGGAGGCGCCGGCCTGCTGACCCTGGGCGCTCCCCTGGTACTGACCGGATGCAGCACTGGCGGACCGACCGGCGAACCGGGCTCGGGCGAGCCGATCCGCGGCGGCACACTGCGCACCGTCTTCGCGGGCACCTCGGCCAGCGCCGACGTGCTCGACCCTCACGTGGTGCCGCACTCGGCCGGCGGCGCGGTGTCCAAGAACGTCTGGGAACGGCTCGTCGAATACAACAACGACCTCACGCTGCGTTATCGGCTGGCCGAGTCGCTCCAACCCAACGCCGACGGCACCCAATGGCGGCTCAACGTGCGCCGGGGAGTGCGGTTCAGCGATGGCAGCCCGTTGACTGCGGCCGACGTCATGTGGAGTCTGGAGCGGATGCTCGATGCCGACAAGCCGTCGTCGGGCGACCTGTCCATGATCGACCTCGCGGCCACCAAGGTTGACGGTGAGCACGCGGTGGTCGTCACGATGAAAGAGCCGCTGGCCGACTTCGGCTCCGTGCTGGCCGGCTGGTACGTCTACGTGGTCAAGGACGGCAGCACCGATTTCGACTCGACGACGCTGCCCGTCGGCACCGGCCCGTTCGTGCTCGAATCGTGGTCGCCGGGTGACCGGACGCGGTTGGTCCGCAACGAGACCTATTGGGACGGACCAGGATACCTTGACGCCGTCGAGATCCTACAGATCGCAGCGACCGAGCCCCGACTCAACACCTTCCTGTCGCGGGAAGCCGACGTCGTCTACGAGCTGGCGCCCGCGCAGAGCAACGCCCTGCGCGAACAGCCCGATGTCTATCTGGTCACCCCGCCGTCGGGTGTGATGTCCGCCTTCCAGATGAGAGTGGACATGGCGCCGTTCGACGATCCGAGGGTGCGCGAGGCGATGCGGCTCTCGGTGGATCGTCAAGCGATCGTCGACTCGGTGTTCTACGGTTTCGCCGAGCAAGGCAACGACCTCTACGGCAAGGGCGCTCCCTTCTACAATTCCGGGTTGCCACAACGCTCCTGTGATCCGCAGCGGGCTCGCGAGCTGCTGCGCGAAGCCGGCCACCAGAATCTGACCGTCACCCTGCACACCGCCGATGTGAGTCCGGGCCAACTGGAGTCGGCCACCCTGTTCGCCGAGCAGGCCAAGCAGTCGGGTATCACCGTCGAATTGCAGACCGAGCCGGGCGACATCTACTTCTCACAGATCTCCGGCAATCGGCCACTGACCCAGTCAGGCTGGTGGAACTACAGTCTGGACTACTTCTACGGCCAGGCCCTGACCTCCGACGCACCCGACAACGGCACCGGCTGGCGAAGGCCGGACTGGGACCGGAAATTCTACGAAGCGCGCGCAACGATGGATGCAGATCGCCGCGCGGCGCTTTACGACGAACTGCAGGAGCAGCTCTGGAACGAGGGCGGTCACATCCTGCACAGCTTCGCTCTGCAACCCACTGCGGTACGCACCCACGTGCAGGGAATCCGCGACGGCGTCCCGGGCACCGGCGATTGGGCGAACTTCTCGACCAGCTGGATCGCCCGATGACCGAGCCCGCGCCCCGAGCCATGAGGTGACGCGCTACGTCACCAGGCGGCTGGCCGGCGCAGCGATCGTCCTCTTCGTGGTCGCGGGTCTGACATTCTGGTTGTTCGAGCTTCTCCCCGGAGACGCAGCGACGGTGTTGCTCTCACGCCAGGGAGCCGGTCAGCCCGACCCGCAGCAGCTGGCGGCGCTGCGATCCGAACTCGGCCTGGACCGCCCCGCTGTCGAGCGTTTCGTGGAGTGGATCGTCGGACTGACCCGCGGCGATCTCGGAACATCGCTGCTGTCCCAGCGTCCCGTCGCGGAGGTGATGCAGTTTCGGTTGGGCAACTCCCTGGTCCTGGCCGCGGTCACGGTGGCGATACTGATCCCCTTGTCGGTCTTGGTCGGTCTGTCCGCGGGCGCCTACCCGGGATCGCGCTTCGACCGATGGATCAGCTCCGTCGCGCTGGCCTCGGAATCGGTTCCACCGTTCGTCATCGGGGTCCTGTCGATCTCGTGGCTTGCGCTGGGTCTCGGCTGGCTGCCCGCGGTATCGCTGGTACCGGCCGGCACCAACCCGTTGGAGCGCCCCGAGATACTGGTTCTACCGGTGCTGTGTCTGCTGTGCGGGCTGGCCCCACATCCCATTCGGGTGGCGCGGGCACAGATGGCCGAGGTGATGAACAGCGACTACATCCGCACAGCGCGGATCAACGCGATCCCGCAGCGTCGGCTCATTCTTCGGCATGCGGCACCCAACGCCCTATCGGCGGCAGTGCACCCGCTGGCCGGGGCGGTGGTCGGGCTTCTCGGTGGAATTGCCATCGTGGAAACACTTTTCGCCTATCCCGGACTCGCGCATGAACTCCTGCGCGCAATCTCGGCGCGGGACCTCCCGTTCGTGCAGTCGACCTCGGTGCTGCTGGCCGCCTTCGGCCTGCTGACGTACCTGGCGGCTGACCTGGTGGCGATGACACTGACTCCCGCCGGCCGAAATGTGCTCGACCGATGACGCGCACGACGTGGATCGGGAGAACACCGGCCACTGCGGCCCTGCTCATGCTGGGTGTTCTGATCGCTTTGGGCCCTTTTGTCGCCCCATACTCCCCCACCGAGGCGCACGGCGTCCCGTTCCAGGCGCCGTCGCTGGGCCATCTGCTCGGCACCGATTTCGTCGGTCGCGATGTCCTGGCGCGGGTGCTGCACGGCGGATACCGGCTGGTCGCTTTCACCTCGATAGCCCTGGTGCTGTCCTACGCACTGGGAGTTGCCGTCGGCCTTGCCGCCGGTATGCGTCGGCGCGCCGATGGCTGGCTGATGCGGCCGGTCGACGCCATGATCGTGCTGCCGTGGTTTCTGGTCGTCGCGGTCATCGCCACCGCCGTCGGGAAGGGGCCTGCGGCAATCGTGCTGGCCACCGCCCTGGTGATCGCTCCGTGGGTGGCCAGGATCGTCAGGACCACCACGATCGAGCTGTTGTCGACCGGCTTCGTCGAATCGGCCCGGGCCCGCGGCGAGAGCGACCGGCAGATCGCGCTGCGGCAGATCCTGCCCAACCTGCAACCGGTTCTGATCGCCGACGCGGGTATCCGCGTCTCGGCAACGGTGGGCATCATCACCGCGAGTAGCTTCCTGGGTCTCGGAACCCACCAGCCCGCACCGGACTGGGCCCTGATGGTCACCGAGAATCGTGCGGGTATCGGTGCGGCCCCATTGTCTGTGCTGGTACCTGCCGGTCTGATCACCGCGCTGGTGGTGTCCCTGAACCTGGTCGCCGACCGCCTGACCACACCGCGGCCCGACCGTATGGCCGCACCGCGGCCCGACCGTATGGCCGCACCGCGGCCGTCGCATGACCGCGGCGGCGGGGCACCCGGCCTGACGGTGACCGACGCCGACGGCACCACGATCCTCGACGGGGTAGAGCTGGCCCTGCCCGCAGGTCGAAGTATCGCCCTCGTCGGTCCCTCCGGGGCCGGCAAAACCACCCTCGCCCTGGCCCTGCTGGACGCACTGCCCGCCGGCCTGACCCGCCGCGGAAACCCGTGGCCGGGCAAAGACCCTGCTCTCAGGATGGGCTACGTCCCGCAGGACCCGGCGACCGGGCTGAATCCCGCCTTGCGCGTGCAGACCCACTTCCGCGAGATTCAACGAGCGCACCGCACCGGCGGCCCCGGCGAGGTTGCGGATGCACTGCGCAGTGTCGAGTTGCCGACCGACCGGCAATTCCTGCGCAGATACCCGCATCAGCTCTCCGGCGGTCAACAGCAGCGAGTCCTCATTGCGCTTGCCCTGCTGAGCCGGCCCGAGGTCGTGGTGCTCGACGAACCGACCACCGGCCTGGACGCCGAGACAGCCGCCACTCTCGTTGCGACACTGCGCACGCTGCGCACCACGACTGCCACCACCTTCGTCCTCGTCACCCACGACCTCGACACGGTCGATGAGCTCGTCGACGATGTGATCACGCTGCGCAACGGCACGATCGTCGACGACCATCCCGACCGGCCTGCCGTCAGGGTGGCGCCCGCGACGGCGGTGCGGCCACCAGAACCGGTCCTGCGGGTCGAGAACCTCGTCGCCCGGTATCGCGACGGCACCGAACTCGAACTGCCGGATCTCACCCTCGGATCGGGGGAATGTGTCGCGCTCGTCGGCCGATCCGGCAGCGGCAAGACCACACTGGCACGCTGCCTGGTCGGCCTGCACCCACCTCACCGCGGGCGAATCCGTTGGCGCGACGTCGAACTGGCCTCCACAGCACGACGGCGCACCCCCGGGCAACGCCGCGCGATACAGCTGGTCTTCCAGAATCCGCGCCGGTCGTTGAACCCCCGGTGCACCGTCGAACAGGAGCTGTGCCGTCCGCTGCGCCTGGGCTCGGACAGATCCGCTACCGAGGCGTCTGCCGAAGCTGCCGGTCTGCTCCGGCTCGTCGGCCTGGGCCCCGAGGTACTCCAACGAAAAACGCCCCAGCTGTCCGGAGGTCAGGCTCAGCGCGTCGCGCTGGCCCGCGCGATCGCCAGCCGGCCAGAGATTCTGGTGTGCGACGAGGTGACCTCCTCACTGGACCCCGAGTCACGCGACGGAGTTCTCCAGGTGCTCGCCCAGTTGGCCGCCACGGGCGTCGCCGTGCTCTTCATCAGCCACGACGACACCGCTATGGGCCGTCTGGCCGACCGCGTGATCAGGCTGCCGCTACGCGCCGACCTCGGTGAGACGGCCGGTCCTGACATCGAACACGAAACCGCGCAAGGACTCGTGCCTGGTGACGAACGGGCTGGCTTCGATGCGCCGCAGTGACTGCCGCACATCCTCCTCGACATCGATGAATGCCTCGGCGGCCCACTCGGGCTTGATGCCGGTCTCATCCTGGATCTGCTGCTTGAAGCCGTCGTCGGTGAAGGTCAGCATGCCGCAGTCGGTGTGGTGGATCAGGATGATCTCCCTGGTGCCGAGCAACCGCTGACTGATCGCCAGCGACCGGATCTCGTCGTCGGTGACCACGCCGCCGGCGTTGCGGATCACGTGTGCCTCGCCGTCTTTGAGACCCAGGATCCGGTAGACGTCCATCCGGGCGTCCATGCAGGCGACCACGGCGACGTGCCTGCTGGGCGGCAACGGCAGCGGACCGGAGAACGTCTTGGCGTACTCCTCGTTGTTCTTCAGATACTCGTCGGTGACTGTCATGACGGGAAGCTAGCCCGGTGGTGGCAGAAAGTCACGGGTCAGAATCGCCGGATTCGGCACTGCTGTCCGACACCGGAGACCAGCCGGGCAGGCTGACGACGAATCGTGTTGCGCCGGGCGCACTGTCGACGACGATCGAGCCACCGTGGGCCCGCACCACCGCCTCGACGATAGCCAGCCCCAGACCGGTGCTGCCCTCTCGACGCGAGCGCGACGAGTCACCGCGGGCGAACCGCTCGAACACGTCGGGCAGCAGTTCGGCAGGCACCCCCGGCCCGTCATCGGCCACCGTGAGCACCACCGTGCCGTCGGCCCGTTCGGACAGCGACGTCGTGACCGACGTGCCGTCTGGGGTGTGGGTGCGCGCGTTGGCCAGCAGATTGGCCAGCACCTGATGCAACCGTGCCTCGTCGCCGGCGACGTGGACCGGCTCCTCGGGGAGGTCGAGCAGCCACCGGTGGCCCGGACCGGCGACCTGGGCGTCGCTGACCGCGTCGACGAGCAGCCGGGACAGGTCGACGGGCCGGCGCTGCAACGGTCGGCCGGAATCCAGTCGGGCCAGCAACAGCATGTCCTCGACCAGGTGGGTCAGCCGTGCGGTCTCCGATTCCACCCGGCTCATCGCGTGCGCCACATCCTCGGGCAGGTCGGCGTGTCTGCGTTGCGCCAGTTCGGTGTAGCCGCGGATGGCGGCCAGCGGGGTACGCAGCTCGTGACTGGCGTCGGCGACGAACTGCCGGACCCGGGTTTCACTGGCGTGGCGGGCCTTCAACGCGTCGGCGATGCGGTCGAGCATCCGGTTCAGCGCGGTACCGAGCCTGCCGACCTCGGTGCCGGCGGCCACCGGGTCGACGTCGACGATCGGACTGGGCAGGCGCACCTCGCCTCGGTCGAGCTCGAGATCGGCCACCTGCTGGGCCGCTTCGGAAACCCTTGCCAGCGGCGCCATCTCGCGACGCACCAGTACCGCACCCAGACCGGCGACGACGGCCAGTGCCACACCGGCGACCGCACCGAAGATCACCAGCGCCTGCAGCATCGTGTCGTCGACGTCGGCGGTGGGCAAGCCGGTCACCACCGTCTGGGACGTGGCCAGGCTCGGAAAAGCCACAACACGGTAGCGGCCGAGCCCGTCCAGATCCACGGTGCGGGGTCCCCGACCCACGGCCACCTCGGTCAACTGAGTCGCCGCGACGGCCGAAACCTGCGCGCGTGCCCCGTTCTCGGTGATCACACCCGCACTCACGGTGCGGCCGTCGGCCACGACTGCGCCTACCGCACCGATCGCCTGCCCCGGAGCGTTGAGGAACACCGGTCCCGGGCCGCCGTCCTCGCGCATGCCCATCCGGATGCCGATCCGAGGACCGGGAGCAGGACCGCCGGGCATGCCCGGCGGCCGCATCATCACCGGACCTCCGGGAGGCGGTCCGTGATCGAACATCACCGTCGAGCGCCGACCTGCCTCGATGACCTGCTCGTCGAGCTGACCAGTCAAGAATCGCTGCAAACCGAACTCGGTGGCGACGCCGATGCCCGCGCACGCCCCGGCCAGCAGCAACAACTGGGTGACCAGCAGTCGGGTGCGCAGCGACCACGAGCGCGGTGACCGCAGGCCGCGGCGATCACCGGGCTGGTTTGAGGACATACCCCGCTCCGCGCAGCGTGTGGATCATCGGTTCGCGCCCGCTGTCGATCTTCTTGCGCAGGTAGGACACATACAGTTCGACGATGTTGGAGCGGCCACCGAAGTCGTAGTTCCACACCCGGTCGAGGATCTGCGCCTTGCTCAGCACCCGCCGGGCATTGCGCATCATGAACCGCAGCAGCTCGAACTCCTTGGCCGTCAGCACGATCACCTCGCCGCCGCGGCTCACCTCGTGACTGTCCTCGTCGAGCACGAGGTCGCCGACGATCAGTTTGCGACCCCCGTTCTCCGTGCTGATCCCGGTGCGCCGCAGCAGCGCGCGCAGCCGCAGCACCACCTCTTCGATACTGAACGGTTTGGTGACGTAATCGTCGCCGCCGGCGGTCAGTCCGGCGATGCGGTCCTCCACCGAATCCTTGGCGGTCAGCAGCAACAGTGGGAGGCCGGGGTTGCGCTGCCGCAGCGCGCGCAGCACATCGAGCCCACTCATGTCCGGCAGCATCACGTCGAGCACCACCACGTCCGGCGGCGTCTGCTGGGCAATCGCCAGCGCACTCGCCCCGTCACCAGCGGTGCTGATCTCCCAGCCCTCGTAGCGCAGCGCCATCGACACCAGTTCGGCCAGCACCGGCTCGTCGTCGACGACCAGCACCCGCACCGCGCTGCCATCGGCGCGACGCATCACCGCCCGAGCGGGCTCACTGTCGCCGCCGCCATCCTCGACGGCGCCGTACGTGGCGGTGACCACCGCACCATTATGCGCTGGCACGATGAGCGGCCGCTGTGGTGTTTCTGTGTGCGCGCTGTGCGCCCCATCGGCCCCGCCGCGACGCGTGGACGGCGGACGTCTCCTAACCTGGGCCCATGCAGCGCCGGCGCGGACCCATGGCCCGATGACCCGTTTCCTGGCGCGCCGCCTGCTGAACTACGTGCTGCTGCTCGCGCTGGCGTCGTTCCTGACGTTCACTCTTACCTCGCTGGCGTTCAACCCGCTGGAGAGCCTGCTGGAACGCAACCCACGGCCCCCGGATGCGGTCATCGCCGCCAAGGCCGCCGAGCTGGACCTGGACAAGCCGATCCCCTTGCGGTACCTGAGCTGGGTGTCCGGGGCGGTGCGCGGGGACTTCGGCACCACGGTGGCCGGCCAACCCGTCGGCGAGGAGCTGTGGCGCCGCGTCGGAGTGAGTCTGCGGCTGGTGGTCATCGGGTCGCTGGTGGGCACCGTCATCGGCGTGGTCGCCGGCGCCTGGAGCGCGGTGCGCCAGTATCGGCTCTCCGACCGGGTGATCACAGTGCTGTCGCTGCTGATCATCAGCGCTCCCACGTTCGTGATCGCCAACCTGCTGATCCTCGGTGCCCTCAAGGTCAACTCGGTCTTGGGCATGCAGATCTTCGAGTACACCGGCGAAAGTTCCTCCGATGCCACCGGTGGTGCGTGGAACCACTTCGTCAACCGCTTGCAGCATCTGGTGCTGCCGACGTTCACACTGGCGCTGGCCTCGATTGCCGGCTTTTCGCGCTACCAGCGCAACGCGATGCTCGACGTCCTCGGCCAGGATTTCATCCGCACCGCGCGCGCCAAAGGCCTGACGCGCCGGCAGGCGCTGTTCAAACACGGCCTGCGGACCGCATTGATTCCGATGGCAACCCTGTTCGCCTACGGCGTCAGCGCATTGGTCACCGGCGCGGTGTTCGTCGAGAAGATCTTCGGCTGGCACGGTATGGGCCAATGGGTGGTGGAGGGAATCGCGGCTCAGGACACCAACATCATCGCCGCGATCACCGTGTTCTCCGGGGCGACCGTGCTGCTGGCGGGGCTGCTGTCGGACCTCATCTACGCCGCCCTCGACCCGCGGGTGCGTACCCGATGACCGCCGATACCGGGTTCGCTTCGCGGCGCACGCTGGTGTGGCGCCGGTTCCTGCGCAACACCCCCGCGGTGGTGTCGCTGGTCGTGCTGGCCGTGCTGTTCATCGGCTGCTACGCCCTGCCCCCGCTGCTTCCCTACTCCTACACCGACCTCGACTATTACGCCCTGCAGCAGCCCCCCAGCACCGAGCACTGGTTCGGCACCAACGCCCTGGGCCAGGACCTGTTGGCCCAGACACTGCGCGGCATGCAGAAGTCGCTGCTGATCGGCATCTTCGTGGCGTTTCTGTCCACGCTGCTGGCGGCCACCGTCGGCGCGGTCGCGGGATACTTCGGCGGGTGGCGCGATCGCGCACTGATGTGGGTGGTCGACCTGCTGCTGGTGGTGCCGGCCTTCATCCTCATCGCCATCGTCACCCCGTTGACCCAGAGGTCCAACACTGTGTTCTGGCTGATCCTGCTGCTCGCCGCGTTCAGCTGGATGATCAGCTCCCGCATCGTGCGCGGGCTGACGATGAGCCTGCGCGACCGCGAGTTCGTCGTCGCCGCACGCTATATGGGGGTCAGCAACTGGCGCATCATCACCCGCCACATCTTGCCCAACGTGGCATCGATCCTGATCATCGACACCGCGCTGAACGTCGGCGTGGCGGTACTGGCCGAAACCGGCCTCAGTTTCCTGGGTTTCGGCGTCCAGCCGCCCGACGTGTCGCTGGGCACGCTGATTGCCGACGGCACCCGATCGGTCACCACGTTCCCCTGGGTGTTCCTGTTCCCGGCCGGGATGCTGGTGCTGATCGTGCTGTGTGCGAACCTGATCGGCGACGGCCTGCGCGATGCGCTGGACCCTGACGCCAGACCTCGCCGAGGCATCCTGCGGCGGGGCCGCCGATGAGCCTGCTCGAGGTCCGGGGGCTCAACGTCACCTTCCCCGTCGACACAGCCACCGGCACCGAACGCGTCGCCGCGGTCCGCGGTCTGGACTATGACCTCGCCGCCGGCGAGGTGGTCGCACTGGTCGGCGAATCCGGGGCCGGCAAGTCCGCCGGCGCGATGGCGGTGATCGGCCTGCTGCCCGAGTACGCCGAGGTCTCGGGGTCGGTCCGGCTGCACGGCGAGGAACTGCTCGGCATGGCCGACCGGCAGATGTCACGCATCCGGGGCAACACGATCGGCACGGTGTTCCAGGACCCGATGTCGGCTCTGACGCCGGTGTACACCGTCGGCGACCAGATCGCCGAGACGATCCGGGTACACCACCGCGCCATCGGCCGGCGTGCGGCACGGACCCGGGCTGTCGAGCTGCTGGAACTGGTCGGCATCGCAGCACCGGACAAGCGCGCACGGGCGTTCCCGCACGAGCTTTCCGGCGGGGAACGTCAGCGCGTGGTGATCGCCATCGCCATCGCCAACGACCCCGACCTGCTGATCTGCGACGAACCGACGACCGCCCTGGACGTCACGGTGCAGGCCCAGATTCTCGACGTGCTGCGCACCGCCCGCGACGTCACCGGCGCGGGCGTGCTGATCATCACCCACGACCTGGGCGTGGTGGCCGAGTTCGCCGACCGGGCGCTGGTGATGTACGCCGGGCGTGCGGTGGAGACCGCACGCGTCGCCGAGCTCTACGACAACCGTCGAATGCCCTACACGGTGGGTCTGCTGGGTTCGGTTCCACGCCTGGACGCACCGCAGGGGACCCGTCTGGTGCCGATTCCCGGCGCTCCCCCGGCACTGGCCGCGCTGCCGCCGGGATGCCCGTTCATGCCGCGCTGCCCGTTGGCCATCGACGAGTGCAGCGCCGCCGAACCGGAGTTGGAACCCGTCGCACCCGAGCATCGTGTCGCGTGCATCCGGCACGAGCAGGTGCGCGGCCGCAGCGCCGCCGAGCTCTACCACCTGTCCACCGAGCCCGCGCCGGCCGCAGCAGTGTCCTCGTCGGCGTCGGTGGTGCTGCGGGCCCGAGACCTGGTCAAGACCTACCCACTGACCAAAGGGGCGGTGTTGCGCCGGCGGATCGGCGAGGTGCGCGCGGTCGACGGGGTCAGCTTCGACCTGCACGAGGGCCGCACCCTGGCCATCGTCGGCGAATCCGGTTCGGGCAAGTCCACCACGCTGCACCAGATTCTGGCGCTGACGCCGCCGCAGGCCGGTGCGATCGAGGTGTCGGGCACCGATGTCGCGACCCTGGACCGTCGGGCCCGGAGAGGGTTGCGCAAAGATCTGCAGGTGGTGTTCCAGGACCCGGTCGCGTCGGTGGACCCGCGGCTCCCGGTCTTCGATGTGCTGGCAGAACCGCTGCAGGCCAACGGTTTCAGCGGTGAGGACACACGCGCTCGGATCGCCGAGTTGCTCACCCTGGTGGGCTTGCGGCGCGAGGACGCGACACGCTACCCGGCCGAGTTCTCCGGCGGCCAGAAGCAGCGCATCGGGATCGCCCGGGCGCTGGCGCTGCAACCACGAATCCTTGCCCTCGACGAACCGGTCTCGGCACTGGACGTCTCGATCCAGGCCGGCATCATCAACCTGCTGCTCGACCTGCAGGATCGCTTCGGTCTGGCCTATCTGTTCGTCTCGCACGACCTCTCGGTGGTCAAACACCTGGCCCATCGGGTGGCGGTGATGCACCGCGGCGTCATCGTCGAGCAGGGCGACAACGCACAGGTGTTCGCCGATCCGGCGCACGAGTACACACGCCGGTTGCTGGCTGCAGTCCCGCGCCCCCAGCCCGAACATGGCTAGAGTCGGTCCGCATGACCCCCCTGAGCACGCGAGCAGACACTCAGTCCCCCACTTCGGGGCCCAGGAGGGGGTTTGCGCGTCTGCTCGGCATAGCACTGGCGGCGGTGCTGGTGGCAGCAGGCTGCTCCAGCGGGGAGCGCGACGTCCCGTCGGCGGGTGGTGACGCCGAGATCGGCGCAACCGCCGACATCAACCCGCAGGACCCAGCCACGCTGCGCCCGGGCGGTAACCTGCGGCTGGCCTGGACCGGATTCCCGCCCAACTTCAACTATCTGCACATCGACGGCAACCTCGGCGAACTCGGTGCGATGCTGCGCGCCACGCTGCCGCGGGCGTTCTTCATCAAGCCCGACGGCGAGATGACGGTCAACTCCGACTTCTTCACCAGCGTCGAGATGACCAGCACCGAACCCCAGATCGTCACGTACACGATCAACCCGAAGGCGGTCTGGTCCGACGGCAACCCCATCACCTGGGAAGACATCGCCGCGCAGATCAACGCCACCAGCGGCGACGACGACCGATACCTGTTCGCCGCGCCCAACGGCAGCGACCGGGTGCAGTCGGTGGCCAGAGGCATCGACGACCGGCAGGCCGTGGTGACCTTCGACCGCCACTACGCCGACTGGAAAGGCATGTTCGCCGGCAACGCCATGCTGATGCCCAAGTCGGTCACCGGTGATCCCGAAACGTTCAACCGGGGCTTCCTCAACGCCGCACCGCCGTCGGCGGGGCCGTTCATGATCAGCACCATCGACCGTGGAGCCCAGCGAATCGTGTTGACCCGCAATCCGCAATGGTGGGGTGCACCTCCGGTGCTGGAGTCCATCACCTACTCCGTGCTCGACGACGCGGCGCGGATGCCGGCACTGCAGAACAACGCAATCGACGCCGCCTCGCTGCAGACCCTCGACGACCTGACCATCGCCCGGCGCACCGAAGGCGTTTCGGTGCGCCGGGCCCCGGCGCCCAACTGGTATCACCTGACATTCAACGGGGCACCGGGATCGATCCTGGCCGACCGGGCCCTGCGCATCGCGATCACCAAGGGCATCGACCGCCAGGCCATCGCCACGGTGTCGCAACGCGGCCTGGTCGACAACCCGGTCCCGCTGAACAACCACATCTACGTCGCCGGCCAGGAGGGCTACCAGGACAACAGCATCAGCTTCGACCCCGAGGCCGCCCAACGGGAGCTCGACGAGCTCGGCTGGCGGCTCAACGGACAGTTCCGCGAGAAGGACGGACGAACCCTGACCATCCGCGACGTCTTCTACGACGCCCGCAGCACCCGGGCCATCGCGCAGATCGCACAGAGCAACCTGGCACAAATCGGTGTCAACCTGGAACTCGTCCCGGCCGCCGGCGGCAAACTCTTCACCGACTTCGTCCTACCCGGCAACTTCGACATCGCCCAATTCGCCTGGGGCGGAGATGCATTTCCGTTGTCGAGCCTGACCCAGATCTATGCGTCCAACGGCGAGAGCAACTACGCCAACATCGGCAGCCCGGAAATCGACGCGAAAATCGAACAGACCCTCTCTGAGCTGGATCCAGAAACCGCGCGGACGCTGGCCAACGAACTCGACACGATGATCTGGGCAGAAGGACACAGCCTGCCGCTGTTTCAGGCCCCGGGCAACGTTGCGGTACGCAGCACGCTGGCCAACTACGGACCCGCCGGCATCGGCGACCTGAACTACACCGCCATCGGCTTCATGAACTAGGGCAGCATCGACTCGACCCGCACCGCGACGGTGACCGCGCCGACCAGCAGCCGAACGGTGGTATTGGCCGGTAACGCGTCGAGTTCGTGGCCCCGAACCGCCAACTGGTGCAGCGAGTCCGCGGCAGCGGCCAGGCAGACCTGCAGCGCGGCGGGCTCACGCGTGTCGAGAATGCTGTGCCCGGCGGTGGGCAGCTCGACGAGCACCGAGTCGGGGATCAGGCCGGCGACGCGGTGGGCCACCTGCGGAGGTGTGGTGAGGTCGAGCCCGCCGGACAGGACCGCAGTCGGCCAGCCGAACGCCGGCATGGCGGCGCGCAGATCGACCGGTTCGGCTTCGAATTCGATGTCACCGGAGGCTGTCTCGCGAAGGACGACCGCAGGATCGAGCGGTAAGCCGTCGGGTTGGGCTCCGTAGTTGAGCTCACGGTAGGCGATGCGCTCGACCAGATCGGGCTCATGGTGATAGAGCGTCTTGCGCTCCAGCAGCAGGCGGGTGCCCCGCTCGACGGTGGACCACAGCCGACGATGACCGGCCGCGAGCAGGTCCAGTTGACGCTGCAGTACGTCGGGCCCGGCGGCACCGAACAGTTCGGTGACCAGTCCGACGTCGCGCGGCACCAGCCTCGCGTCGGCGACCAGAGCGCGGATGGTTGCCGCCAGTTCGGCGGTGCCCGGCGAGGCGCCGTCCCACAGCACGCGCCGGATCTGGGCGCGCACGTCGTCGATGTCGCCGGCGCACAGCAGCGGGGAGTCGAGCACCATCGCATGGATGCGGTTCGGGTGCCGTACACCCAGGCCGGCGGCCAGGTAGGAACCGTAGGACGCCCCGTACACGATGGCCCGGCCCACCCCGGCGTCATCGAGAACCGCGGCGATGTCACCGAGCACCGCGTCGACGGTCAGCGCCTCCGGCACAAGGTCGGCCCCGGCGTCGTCGTGCCGGGACAGTCCGACGCCGCGATGCTCGACCATGATCACGTCCAGACCGGCCGCTGCGGCGCGCCGGCGAAACGCCCGGTACAGCGCAACCGAGGCCGCTCCGGGGCCTCCGGGGATGACGACCAACGGGTGCGCGGACCGGCCTCCGACCCGCACGTAGTAGACGTCGAAGTGCTCGTCCCCGCCGTCGCGCACCGGGCGGCGCACTGCACGCACCCCCGGTAGCGCCGCAAGCCTGCGGTGGAGCCGACGGCGGCGCGCGGTCATCGTCATCACGTCCCATTGTGCCGGGTCAGGGTGAGCGCCTCCTCGCGGTTCGGTTCGTGCTGAGCGAAACGGGTGCGCTGCGATGGCAGGCCTCGGTAGAACCGGCTCATGACCTCAGTGCACGAGACCATTTCGTCGGAGCTGCCCGGATCGGCGGCCTTCACCGCCCTGCTGGCGCAGATCAAGGCCGGCGCAAGAGACCGAGACCTCAACGACGAGAACCCTTTTGAGCAGGTCGCCGCGCTCAAGCGAGCCGGCTTCGGCACGCTGCGGCTGCCCGCGGACCTGGGCGGAGCGGGATTGTCGGTCCGGCAGCTGTTCGCCACGATCATCGACGTCGCCCGTGCCGATCCGATTGTGGCGCACATCTTCCGCACCCACTTCTGGTTCGTCGAGGAGCGGCTGCGCACCGCCGACGATCCGGTGTCGCGGGGATGGCTGAGCAAGGTCGCAGGCGGCAGCCTGTTCGGCAACGCGTTCAGCGAGAAAGGTGCCCATGCCGTCGGCAGCCTGGTGTTCAACACCCGGTTGCTGCCCGCCGAGGGGGGTGGCTACCGGCTCACCGGCGAGAAGTTCTACAGCACCGGAACGCTGTTCTCGGACTATCTGACCGTCACGGCCACCACCGATCACGACTCGGTCGCCACCGTCATCGTTCCGGCGGATCGCGACGGGGTATGGATCATCGACGACTGGGACGGCTTCGGACAACGCCGCACCGGCACCGGGACGACGACCTTCACCGACGTGGTCGTCACGTCCGAGGAGGTGCTCAGTGACATCCCCTACGACGCTGATCCGGTGCCCACCGTGCAGTACGCGTCGCTGCAGTTGTTCATCCACGCGGTGGTCGCCGGGATTCTGGAGTCCGTGGTCGACGACGGCGTCGCGCTATTGCGTTCCCGGGAACGCAATTTCAGTCACGCAGCCGCGGAACGACCGACCGACGATCCGTTGCTGCAGCGCCAGCTCGGCGAGCTGGCCAGCGTCGCCTATGTCGCCCGCGCCGCAGTGCTCGATGCGGCAGCCGCGATCGAGGCGGCCAACGCCTCACAGCGGGCCGGCGTGCCCGATGCCGAGCTGGCCGCTGCGGCACAGCTGAAAGTTGCCAAGGTCAAGGTCCACCTCGACGACATCGCACCGACGGCCGCGAGCCGACTGCTGGAGCTGGGCGGAGCCAGCGCGGCCAGCCGCACCCTCAACCTCGATCGCCATTGGCGCAACATCCGCACCATCACGCTGCACAACCCGGTCGGGTACAAGGCGCGGGTTATCGGCCAGAATCTGTTGCACGGCACGGAGATTCCGGCCAACGCGTACTTCTGAGGCAATCAGGAGGTGATCAGATCGGCAGCCTTCTCGCCGATCAGCATCGAGGGCGCCTGGGTATGGCCGCGAATGATCGTCGGCATCACCGACGCATCGGCCACCCGCAGCGCCGTCACACCGCGCACCCGCAACTGCGGGTCGACGACGCTGGCGTCGTCACGGCCCATCCGACAGGTGCCGACGGGGTGATACAGCGTGTGCGACAGCGATTCCAGCGCTCTACCGAGGGTGTCGTCGTCGAGGATCGACGCGTCGAGCGGGCGGGCGATCCGGCCCACGATGTCCTTGAGCGCGGGTGCCCGGGCGATGTCGGCGCACATCCGCAGTCCGGCCATCAGGGCTGCCCGGTCGGCGCCGGCATCGTCGGTGAGGTAGCGCGGATCGATGGCCGGCTTGTCATGCGGATCGGAGGAGCGCAGCGCGATCGTTCCATGGCTGCGCGGCTTGAGCAGGATCGGGCCCATCACCACTGCGTGGCCCACGTACGGGTCACCGATGCCCTCGTCGAAATACGGTGCAGGAGCGAAGATCAGCTCCAGGTCAGGCAGGTCCAGGTCCGGTCTGCTCTTGACGAAGCCGTAGGCCTCCCCCACGTTCGAGGTCAGCATTCCGCGCCGGCGCACCAAGTAGTTGACGAGCTCCAGAGGTTTCTGAGCGTCGGTCAGTGAGCCATAGGGAATGTCGAAGCCCAGCGGCACCACCAGGTGGTCGAGCAGATTGGTGCCGACCTCCGGTGAATGGGCAACGGTGACGATGCCCAGCCGGGCCAACCGGTCGTGATCGCCGATGCCGGAGAGCATCAGCAGCTGTGGGGTGTTGATCGCTCCGGCACACAGCACCACCTCGCGGCGTGCGGTGACCACCGTCCGACCGGACTTGCCGTCGAACTCGACGCCGATGGCACGGTTGCCGGCGATAACCACCCGGGTCGCTGTCGCCTCGGTCAGCACAGTGAGGTTCTTGCGCTTGCGGATCGGCTTGAGGTAGGCATCGGCGCAGCTGAAGCGGGAACCGCGGCGCTGCGTCACCCGGGTCTGGCAGAAACCCTGCGGTTGCCCCTGGTTGGGTTCCTCGACGCGGTGGCCGCATTGCTCGGCCGCCGTCAGCCAGGCCGCCGTCGCTGCGCGCGGGCTGCGCTGGGGCGAGATGACCAGCGGACCGGACTCGATGCGGTGCAGATACGGCTGCAGGTGGGCATGGTCCCATTCGGCACCGGCGTGCTCGCCCCACTCGTCGTAGTCGGCGTCGAAGCCACGGACCCACATCATCGCGTTCATCGACGTCGAGCCGCCGAGCATCTTGCCGCGCGGCCAGTAGATGCGCCGGCCGGCCAGACCTTGCTGCGGCTCGGTCAGGTAGTCCCAATCCAGCGGCCCCCGCATCAGCCGGGAGAATCCGGCCGGGATGTGAACGAACGCATCCTTGTCACGCGGTCCGGCCTCCAGCACGACGACTCGCACCGACGGATCGGCACTGAGTCGATGGGCCAGAACAGCTCCGGCCGCTCCGGTTCCGACGATGACGTAATCGGCGTCCACGGGCGGAGTCTAGAGCGAGCCGGCGAGCTCGATGTGACAGGCACTGCGAATGTCGGCATACCGTTGCGGGCTGCAGGTCAAGATGATGACCTGACCGTCGTGGGCCACCGCGTCGAACACCTCGGCCATCTTGGCCAACCGGTCCGGGTCGGTGAACCCCAGCGCGTCGTCGATGACGACGGGAACGCTGTCCTGGGTGGCGACCATCGATGCCCCGGCAAGCCGGGCCACGATGCCCAGTTGCTCCTTGGCTCCGCCCGAGAGCGACTCGTAGGGCACCGTGCGCCCAGACAGGGTGCGTGCCCCGATCCTCAGATCACTGTCGACATCGACCTCGAAGCTCTCCCCGAAGACCAGCCGGCCCAAACGTTCCACCTCGCCGCGGTACGGGTCGACGTAGCGCATCCGCGTCGCGTCGCGGTGGCGGCTCATCACCGTCTTGAGCAGCTGCGCCGCGCGGGCGCGGCGGTGCACCCGCTGGTACTCGCTTTCGGCGTGCTGACGCTCACCTTCTGCAGCGTCGAGGGCACTACGGCGTCCCTCGGACCCGTACACCTTCAGCGCCGCCGCCACCTCCCGCAGCGCTTCGGCGGTTTCACTGTGCCGGCCCGACGCGGCGGTGTGGGCACGCTGCGCCCGTTCCAGTTCGGTGGCCACCGCGTCGGGCTGGTGACCGGCCAACTCGTCGCGCAACCGGGCCGCTGCCTGACTGGCGGCCTGGGCGGCCAGAGCGTCGGCGTCGGCCTTGATCGCGAGATCCTCGTCGTTGGTCTCGGCCCGCTGGGCAGCCAGCCGTTGCTCGGCGACGGCCAGTTCGTCGCGCGCCGATTGCAGCTTCTCCTTCGCACGCGCGGCCCGCAGCGCCCGCTCGGAGACCAGCTTGGCGGTCTCGGCAGCGACCTTGCGTTGCGTCTCGCACTTCGCGCGCGCCTGCTGGTGGGCCGCAACCTCGGCGGCCAGTTGCGCCCGCAGTTGGGCCGGCGGCACCGCTTCAGCTGGCATCGCGGAGTCGCCGGCGGCCAGCCGGGTGCGCAGCTCGGCAACCTGACCGCGCACCAGTTCGGCGTCGCCTTCGGCGGTGAGCGCCTGCAGGATCGCGGTGTGCTCCTTGACCGTGGCCAGTAGTTCGGCGCGGCGCTGCTGCAGGGCTCGTGCTTGGTCGACATCGGCGGCGCCGGCACGCTCGAGCGCTTCCTGCAGCACCGCGGTGGCGGCGCCGAGTTCAGCTTGCGAGCTGGCTGCCGGGGCACCGGGCACGACGCGTACCGACAGCAGTCCGGCGACGTCGACGCCGGTTGCTGCGGTGATCGCGGACTCCCAGCTGTCGCCGGCGCGCAGCGTCACCGGTTGCCCGGCGATACGCAGTTCGACGTCGGCCGCGGCCAACACCTCGAGGTGCGCCGAAGCCCGTTCGGCGGCGGCAGCAGCTTGCTCGACCGCGGCCGCGGCATCGTCGATCACCGTCATCAGCGCATCGGTGAGCTGGATCGTCCCGAGTTCGCGGACAGCGGCGTCCAGGGCGCGCTGGTGGTCCTCCAGTGCGCTGAGCCGGCCGAGGAGCCGCGAGAGCGTCTCACGGTCGGTGACCAGCTGCACAGCGGCGTGCGCGGCGTCCAAGCGCTGTTGTGCGTTCTCCAGCGCCACTCGGGCCTGCTCGGCGGTGGCCTCGGCGGTGACGTTCATCTCGATCGCGGTGTCGTGCTCCTCGGCCGCGCTTTCGGCGGCGACCTGCAGATCGGCGATGGCGGCGACCCGCTCCTCGACGTCGGCCCGGCAGCGGCGTCGTTGCTGCAACGCGCTGCCCGAGTGCGCGGCGGTGTCGGCGGCCGATGTGGCCAAGACCCCGGCCCGCTCGACCTCCTGCCGCAACGCCGCGATTTGCTGCGCCGCGCTCTGTGCCTGTGCCAATTCCTCAGCTGCCCGGCCTTTTTCGGTGTTCACCGCGGCCAGCTGCGCGGTCAGGGCAGCGTGCCGACGCACTGCCTCGTCGACCTCGGCGACTGCGGCTGCGCACCGGGCGGCCTCTTCGTCGCAGGCGCGCAGCCGGCTGCTGGCCGCCGCCCACTCGCCGGTGGGCCGTCCGGTCGCGGTGAAGTAGCGCCGATACTCCGCGTCGATCCGGTCGACCAGCAGCGTCTCCGCGCTTCCGGTCACCGTCGGTTCCTCGTCGACCTCACCGGCGACCACGTCGAGAGCCCGCGACAGCGCATCACATCCCGACAGGTCGACAGCCGACGTCGACGCCGACTGCAGCACCCGCTGGGCCTGCCACAGCTCGACGTCCATCGTCTCAGCGAGGATGGCGCGGACCCGCTCATGGGCTTCGTCGCCGGTGTGCTGCTCACGGCGCGGAGTCAGCACCGTCAGTTCGGTCTCGGGGCGCTTGTGAAAACGCTTGCGGTACACGAACCGGTACGGGCCGGTGGAAATGTCGGCGGTGACCTCCGCACCGACGTCGGCATGGGTGGGCTTGACCTGCTTGACTTCTTTTTTCGTCGACCGGTCCTTGGCCTCGAGCAGCAGGTCGAGTGCTTCGAGCATCGACGACTTGCCCGTCTCGTTGGGTCCGCTGACCACCACGATGCCGTGGTCGGGAAACTCGATGTCGCGGTGGGTGATTCCGCGGTAGTTCGTCAGCGTCAACCTGTGCAACCTCATGCCGCGCCCCCGTCGGTCAGACGCAGCAGCAGGGCCAGCGCCGCGCGCGCGTCCTCGGCGTCCTCACCGCTGGAGCGGGCGGTGGCCACCAGTTCCGCCACCGCGGCCGCGGCGAAACCACCGATGTCGAGGTCGTCGAACTCCCCGTCGGCCGGCAGCACCGCGATCTCGGTCGCCTTGTCCCAGGGCACCAGAGCCGCGAACAGCCGGGCGTAGCGGTCCAGGCACGCGTCGAGCGCGGCCTTGTCGGTGACGGTCAACGTCCCGGTCAACCCGAGCCGGACCACGGTGCGGTCCTTGTCGGGCAGCAGGTCGAGGTTGATGTCGAGATCGGCGACGTCGCGGCTGTTGTCCACGGCGTGCCGCAGCGACAGGAAGCGCCAGTGACCGACCCGGCGTGGGTCGACTTGGACCGGCCGGCGCGGGTCGGTCTCGTCGATGTCGACGACGAGCACCTGTCCCGGATCGGGTTCGATGTCGTCGTAGTTGGTCACCTCCGGTGACCCCGAGTACCAGATCCGTCCGGTACCTCCGACCTGCAGGCAGGAGTGCTTGTCGCCCAGCGCCACATAGTGCACGGCGCCCCGTTCGATGGCGGCCTCGACGCCTGCGAGCCCGATCAGCGACGGACGGTCCTTGTCGGGAACCAGGATGTCGACCGCGCCGTGGCCGACGAGGATGCGGGTGACGTCGTCGGCGGGTAATCCGGCGAGTACCTCGGCGACGAGGTCAGCGGTGGGCGCCTTGGACGACCACGGTGCGGCCACCAGCTCCACCCCCGGGCCGATCTCGTGGACCCCGGGACGATCGAGCACGACCACGTTGTCGGGGCGTTCGGAGGTGAACAGCGGGCTGGTGTACACCGACGCGGCATCGAGTGGGTCGTGGTTGCCCGGCAGCAGGTAGACCGGCACCCCGATGGTGCGCATCGCCTCCAGCGCCTGACTGACCTCGCGCAGCGCGAGCTGGTTGTGCTCGAACACATCGCCGGCCACCACGACGAATTCCGCGCCGGTCTCGGCCGCCAGGGCCCCCAGCGCGGCGACAGCTTCCCGGCGGGCCGACGAATACCGCGGCTGCGCATCGCCGTTGAGGAAGTACCGGGTCATGCCGAGTTGCCAGTCGGCAGTATGCAGAAATCGCACGTCGGCCCCCGTTCTGTCCCAGCTCCCGACGAGCTCTTCGTCGGGCAAGGCGAGTGTATGGCCGCCTGCCGACAAGTCCGGGGACGCGCACCGGCATGGCCTAGCCTTGGTGGCCATGACCGGTACTGTCCGCACGTTGCTGCTGCTGCGCCATGCCAAGTCCGACTACCCGGACGGGGTGACCGACCACGACCGACCGTTGGCGCCCCGCGGGGTGCGCGAGGGTGCCCTGGCCGGCGACTGGATCAGGGCGCACGTTCCACCGGTCGACGCGGTGTTGTGCTCGACGGCGCAGCGCACCCGTCAGACGTTGGAACGCACCGGCATCGACGCCCCGGTCCGCTATGCGGCGCGGGTGTACGACGCCACACCGGGCATCGTGCTCGACGAGATCAACAGCGCCGAAGCGCATTTCGGCGCAGACCCGGCCACACTGCTGGTGGTGGGACACGAACCGGTGATGTCCTCGCTGGCGCTGGGCCTGGCCGGCGACAGCGATTCGGAGGCGGCGCGGCAGATCGCGGCGAAGTTCCCCACGTCGTCGGTGGCGGTGCTGCGCACCGAGACGCCCTGGGCCGGGCTGGAACTCGGGGGCGCGGAGCTGGTGGCGTTCCACACCGCCCGCTGACCTGCCGAGCGTGCGCGTAGGGCGGTCGGTGCCGCCGAGCGTGCGTCCAGGGCGCTAATCGCGCCTCAGACTCAATCGGTCGTTGCAACACCTGATTGTTGAGGGGTGTTGTTCGATGGGGTGGAGTCATCTCGGTGGCAAAGGCGTTCCGGACTCGGTGCGTGAGAGCTTCGATGTGGCGTTGAGGTCGGGATTGGCGCCGACGGCAGCGGCAACAGTGGCTGGCGTTTGTGGTGCGACCGGCCGTAGGTGGGCGAGGGAGGCTGGTTACAAGCCCGATCCGCGGCACTGTGGCACTCGGTACTCGCCCGCGGTGCGAGCGGCGTTTTGGGCGGCGATGCATGACGGGGCCACCGTCGTGGCCGCGGCGGTGGCTGCGGGCGTGTCGGAGAATCAGGCACGACGCTGGGTCGCTCAGGCTGGTTATGTGCCCCTGACCCCTGTCGCTGCCAACGACGACGCCGATGCCGCCCGAGACCTCGATAGCCTACGTCGGCGCGGCCGGCTGACGTTTGACCAGCGGTGGCGCCTGGAGCGGCTGCTGGCCGCCGGGGCGACGGTAGCTCAAGCCGCTGACGCGTTGGGCCGGGACCGGTCGACGATCTACCGCGAATGTGCCCGTGGAGCCACCCCCAGCGGGTACCGGGCTGGCGTGGGCCATGACGTCGCTGCCATTAACACTAAGCGGCCCAAGAAGCGCAAGCTCGAGACTGCTTCTGTGCTGTTGGACGAGGTCGTGACACGCTTGAAGCGGCGCGACAGCCCAGAACAGATTGCGGGCCGGTTGCGCCTTGATTTCCCCGACGATCCGGAGATGTGGGTGTCCCACGAGACGATCTATCAAGCCCTCTATGTTCAACCCCGTGGGGAACTGGCACGCCTGATCAAGCAGGCACTTCGGTCCGGTCGAACTCACCGAAAACCTCAGGGCCGCAAAACCAACGAGAGCCGCGGCCAAATCAAAGACATGATCAATATCAGCGAGCGTCCCGCCGAGGCTGATGACCGCGCAATCCCCGGGCACTGGGAAGGGGACCTCATCCTGGGTAGCACCGCCTCAGCCTCAGCGATCGGCACCATGGTCGAACGGACCACCGGGTTTGTCATGCTGCTGCACCTGCCCGGTGATCGCACCGCAGCCACCCTGGCCGAGGCGATGAGTGCCAAAATCCCCGAGATCCCGGAGATCCTGCGCCGCTCGTTGACCTGGGACCAGGGCAAGGAAATGGCCCTACACACCCAGATCACCCAGGCCACCGGCCTGCCCATCTACTTCTGCGACCCCCACAGCCCCTGGCAGCGCGGCACCAACGAAAACACCAACGGCCTCCTACGCCAATACTTCCCCAAAAGCACTGACCTGTCGTTCTACGGTCCAGGCTGGCTCGACCAAGTCGCCGCCGAGCTCAACTCCCGTCCCCGCAAACGCCACGGCTGGCGCACGCCCGCAGAAGAACTCGACCGTCTACTCTCAGACCCGTCCACATTTGTTGCAGCCACCGCTTGAATCCGGCCGCCTCGGATCCGCCCTGGACGCACGCTGGGCGCGAATCCTACACACTGAGCGCACGCTGGGCGCTCGGACCGAATAACGTTCGGCACGAAGGCGATCTGGTCAGGCGCGGGTCGCCAGTGTCAGCTCCATGAGTTTGATCGCCTTGGCGCATGCGTCGATGCCGGGTGCCTGCGGGTTGACCCACCAGCCGACCACGCCGGCCGCGTCGCTGGCCACTCCGCACGCGCCGTTGGGATCGTCGGGCCGCATCACGAACGACGTGATACCCGCGATCGAGCGGTTCTCGATCTGGTAACCCAACTCTTCGGCAACCTCACGCTCGTTGTCGAGACTGCCCAGTTCGAACCAGAAGCGGGTGATGTCGACCAGTCCGGCCGGGTTGGCGGCCTGCCACCGACACACCGCTCCGACGAAGGTGCTCTGGATATCCAGCGGATCTGCCCCGACGGTCTCGGCCAGAATGTCCTCGGTGAGCACCTCGCACTCCTTGAGCAGGTTGGGGTACTGCCGTTCGGAATCGTAGTTGCGAGGGGTGCTGCCGGACCCGGCCTTGGCCGCGGTGCCGTCCACCGTTTGAGTGCAGCCGGTCAGGGTCAGCAACGCAGCTGCCGCGGCCACCAGCGCGCGCCGCCCCCTCATTTCGCGTTCACGATCGATTGCCGGGTCAATTCCTTGGCCACCTCACAGGCGTCGGGAAACGGAGGCATGCCGTAGCTGATCGACCACTCGATGAAGTCGTCCTCGAACTGGATGCCGACCTCGCACAGGTTGACGCCGTAGACCGGGTCTTCGTTGATGCCGATGAACCCGTCATGACCCTCGATGTTGAGGTCCTCGACGCTGGTGCGCGACAGTTCCATGGTCTTGCGTTCACGCCCGATGGGGCTGCCGCGGAACCAGGTGAACGAAAAATGCGGACCCAGGATGCTGCCACCGGCCAACCACTGGCAGCCCACCGACGTCTTGGCGGTGTTCACCAGTCCCTGCACACGGGTCTGTCGGGTGATCTCCTCATCGCTGATACCGCCGCACTGCGGGAAGAACGGCCCGTGTGCGATGTCTTCGTTCTGCGCCTCGGTGGGCGGCACCTGCGGAGCGGGCGACTGACCGTCGGAGCACCCGGCCAGCACCGGGAACACGGCTGCCAGCGCGACGGCCAGCGCGGAACGCACCCGGGATACCGCGGCAGGCCGGCTGATGCTGCGCTGGCTGTGGTTCACGCCATGCACTGTAGCGGCAGCGCGCGCGCCCAACCACCGACAGGCCGGGTGAGCAGGGGATTTAACGAATTCTCAGGTGGGTCAGCCGAACACGTCGGCGCGGCGCTGGTGTGCGAGAGTAGCGGGATGCTCTGGGGGCTGCTCCGCCGGCATGTGCGGCCGTATCGCCGGTTGCTGGCCGTGGTCGCCGCACTCCAGGTGGTCAGCACGCTGGCGACGCTGTACCTGCCGACGGTCAACGCGGCGATCATCGACGACGGCGTCGCGCTGGGGAACCTGCGCCGCATTGTCGAGCTCGGACTGGTGATGCTGGCGGTCACCGCCGTCCAGGTGGTCTGCGCCGTCGGCGCGGTGTACTTCGGCTCGCGCGCGGCGATGGGCTTCGGACGCGACCTGCGCTCGGTGTTGTTCCACCATGTCACCGGGTTCTCCGCCGAGGAGACCGCGCGCTTCGGGGCGCCGTCTCTGCTGACCCGGACCACCAACGACGTCCAGCAGATCCAGCTGCTGCTCCAGCTGACCTGCACCATGCTGATCACCGCCCCGATCATGTCGGTGGGCGGCATCTTCATGGCGATCCACCAGGACGCCGGCTTGTCCTGGCTGCTGCTGGTCAGCGTTCCGGTGCTGGCCGCGGCCAACTACTGGATCGTGTCGCATCTGCTGCCGATCTTTCGGCGCCTACAAGGACAGATCGACGGCATCAACCGGGTGATGCGCGAGCAGCTGACCGGACTGCGGGTGGTCCGGGCCTTCGCCCGGGAGCCGCACGAGCGTGCCCGCTTCGCCGAGGCCAACCACGCGCTGGCCGGCACCGCGCTGGAGGCGGGACGGTGGCAGGCGCTGATGCTGCCGGTCACCACCCTGGTCATCAACGTCTCCAGCGTGGCGCTGATCTGGTTCGGCGGTCTGCGCATCGACGCCGGCCAGATGCAGGTCGGATCGTTGATCGCATTCCTGTCCTACTTCATGCAGATCCTGCTGGCCGTGCTGATGGCGACGTTCATCCTGGTCATCATCCCGCGCGCCTCGGTGTGCGCCGAGCGGATCACCGAGGTGCTCGACACCCAACCCGCCGTCGAGAACCATCCCGCACCCGACGCACCGGCCACCGTCACCGGCGAAATCCGGTTCGCGTCGGCGACTTTCAGCTACCCCGGCGCAGACCGCCCGGTGCTGCAGGACGTTTCGCTGACGGTTCGGCCTGGGACCACCACCGCGGTTGTCGGGTCCACCGGCTCGGGGAAGTCGACGCTGATCTCACTGATCTGCCGGCTCTACGACGTCACCGGGGGGGCGGTGCTGTTGGACGGGACCGATGTGCGCGACTACGACATCGAGCGGTTGTGGAGCCTCATCGGCCTGGTGCCGCAGCGCGGCTATCTGTTCTCCGGAACCGTGGCCGACAACCTGGCGCTCGGCGCGACACCGGGACGTGAGGTCACCGAGGAACAGATGTGGGCGGCGCTGCGGGTCGCAGGTATCGACGACTTCGTCGCCGCGCACCCCGACAGACTCCAGATGCCGGTGGCCCAAGGCGGGATGAACTTCTCGGGCGGACAACGTCAGCGGCTGGCCATTGCCCGCGCGGTGATCCGCCGGCCCGCGATCTACCTGTTCGACGACGCGTTCTCGGCCCTCGACGTGCACACCGACGCACGGGTCCGACAGGCTCTGCGCGAGGTGTCGGCAGAGGCCACGGTCGTCATGGTCTCCCAACGCATCTCGACAGTGGCCGGCGCCGACCAGATCGTGGTGCTCGACGACGGCCGGGTGGTGGGCACCGGCAGCCACGACGACCTGCTGCGGACGTGTCAGACCTACCGGGAGTTCGCCGAGTCCCAAGGGGTCCGGACGGGCCGCCGGTGAACGCGCCGTTGGCCCGCCCGATGCGGATGGGCGAACCGCCTCAGGCCCGGTCGCGCGATTTCAAGGGCTCGGCGATCCGGCTGCTGAAGCTGCTCGCGCCCAACCGGGCGATGACGGCCGCGGTGATGGTGCTCGGCGTTGGCGGCATTGCGATCGGCGTGATCGGACCGCGGATCCTCGGACATGCGACCGACCTGCTGTTCGACGGCGTGATCGGCCGCCAGCTGCCCGCCGGCCTGACCCGCGAGCAGGCCATCGAGGCGGCCCGCGCACGCGGTGAGGACAGGTTCGCCGATTTGTTGTCGGGCTCCGGCGCGGTCCCCGGACAAGGCGTCGACTTCGCTGCGGTAGCCCGCACGCTGGCACTGGCGTTGGCGTTGTACCTGATTGCCGCACTGATGGTCTGGCTGCAGGCCCGGCTGCTCAACGTCGTGGTGCAGCGCACCATCGCCGGGCTGCGGAGCTCGGTCGAGGACAAAGTGCACCGGCTGCCGCTGCGCTACTTCGACACCCGACAACGCGGCGAGGTGCTCAGCCGGACCACCAACGACGTCGACAACCTGCAGCAGTCGCTGGCCATGTCGATCACCCAGCTGCTGACTTCGGTGCTGACCGTTGTGGCGGTACTGGTGATGATGCTGACGATCTCACCGCTGCTGACCCTGCTGACCGTCGTCACCGTGCCGTTGTCGCTGTGGGTGACCCGCTCGATCGCGCGGCGGTCACGCACCCTGTTCGTCGCTCAGTGGACCAATACCGGAAAACTCAACGCACACATCGAGGAGACCTACAGCGGCTTCACCGTGGTGAAGACCTTCGGTCACCGCGCGCAAGCCGAGGAACGGTTCCGCGAGCTCAACGACGACGTCTACCAGGCCAGCTTCGGGGCACAGTTCCTGTCCGGCCTGGTCTCCCCGGCCACCATCTTCATCGGCAACCTCAGCTACGTGGCGGTCGCGGTCGTCGGCGGCCTGCAAGTCGCCACCGGGCAGATCACGCTGGGCAGCATCCAGGCCTTCATCCAATACGTCCGGCAGTTCAACCAGCCGCTGACCCAGATCGCCGGGATGTACAACACCATGCAGTCCGGAGTGGCCAGCGCCGAGCGGGTATTCGACCTGCTCGACGCCGAGGAG
The DNA here is from genome assembly GCF_025263265.1 of Mycobacterium sp. SMC-4. Lineage (NCBI taxonomy): Bacteria > Bacillati > Actinomycetota > Actinomycetes > Mycobacteriales > Mycobacteriaceae > Mycobacterium > Mycobacterium sp. SMC-4. The sequence goes on from NZ_CP079869.1 coordinate 3,975,223, forward strand.
GAGACACCGGACGCGGTGCGGCCACTGCCCGCCCCCATCGGCGGCGGCGGACGGGTGGAGTTCGAGCACGTGCGGTTCGGCTATCAGCCCGCTACCCCGGTCATCGAGGACCTGTCCCTGGTGGTCGAGCCGGGCACCACCGTGGCCATCGTCGGACCGACCGGTGCCGGCAAGACGACGCTGGTGAACCTGTTGATGCGGTTCTACGAACTGGATTCGGGCCGGATCCTGCTCGACGGCGTCGACATCGCGTCGGTCAGCCGCGACTCGCTGCGTTCGCGGATCGGCATGGTGCTGCAGGACACCTGGCTCTTCGCCGGCACGATCTATGACAACATCGCCTACGGCCGGCCCGATGCAACCCGCGACGAGGTACTCGACGCGGCCCGCGCGGCCTATGTGGACCGGTTCGTGCACACGCTGCCCGACGGTTATGACACCCGGGTCAACGATGGCGGCACCAACATCAGCGCCGGGGAGAAGCAACTCATCACGATCGCCAGAGCCGTTCTGGCACGACCCCAGCTGCTGGTGCTCGACGAGGCGACCAGCTCCGTGGACACCCGCACCGAGGTACTGATCCAGCGGGCGATGACCCGACTGCGCCGCGACCGCACCAGTTTCATCATCGCCCATCGACTTTCGACGATCCGGGACGCCGACGTGATCCTGGTGCTCGACGCGGGCCGGATCGTGGAGCAGGGCAGTCACCAGGAGCTGGCGGCCGCCCGGGGTGCGTACTGGGCGATGACGCAGGCCTGAAGCCTGCTGAGCACATTGCTCAATTGCGTTCCGCGGACACGCCGCGCGCGCTCGGGCAGCATGGCCGCATGCCCCGGACTGTGCACACGTTCTGCCGGTACTGCCTGGCGGCCTGCGGGGTCGAGGTCACCGTCGCCGACAACAGAGTGCTCAAGATATCTCCGGACAAGCAGAACCCGCACAGCTGGCGGGACTTCTGCGCCAAAGGACGGACCGCGGCGCAGGTCGTCGAGCACCCCGCGCGGATCACCGCCCCGATGAAACGGGTCGGTGACCATTATGTCGAAACCGGCTGGGACGAAGCGATCGCCGACATCGCGGCACGCCTGAACACGATCATCGACACCGGTGGCCCCGACGCTGTCGGCGCGTACTACGGCAATCCGGCCGGGTATTCGTCGTCGAACCTGATGTTCATGAATGCCTGGATGGACGCCATCGGCACTTTCAACCGCTACGCGGTGGGCTCGGTGGACCAGAACGCGATGCACGTGGTGGCCGAGAAGATGTACGGCTCAGCGCTGATGGTACCGGTCTCCGACGTCGACAACTGCGATTTTTTTCTGTTGGTCGGCGCCAATCCCGCTGTCAGCGCCTGGAATTGGCTGGAGTCGGTACCCGGCGGGTGGCGACGCACCCTGGCGCGTCAACAGCAGGGTGCGCGAATCGTGGTGGTCGACCCGCTGCGCACCGAAACCGCCGAGCGCGCCGACGTGCACCTGGCCGTACGGCCCGGGCAGGACTGGGCGCTGCTGCTGGCCATGGTCAAGGTGATCCTCGACGAAGGCCGGGAGCACCGCGCCGACTGTGCCGGGACAACCGTGGGGATGGCCGCCTTGCGCACCCTGGTCGGCGTGGCAGACCTGGACGACCTGGCGACCCGCTGCGATGTTCCGGTCAGTGACATCGTGTCGGTGGCACGCGATTTCGCAACTGCCGAGCGAGCCATGGTGGTGACGCGGACCGGCGTGTCATTGCACCTGGGCGGCACCGCAGCCGAATGGCTGGGTCATGTGCTCAACGTGATCACCGGCCGGATGGACCGGCCGGGAGGCCGGCGCTACGAGCCCGGATACGTCGACGCGGTGCGATTGGCCGGGTTGGCCGGTACCACTGCGCACAAGAGCCGACTGCGCGGCCGAGATCTGGTGGCCGGCGCCCACGCGCTGAGCGAACTTCCCGACGAGATCACCACCGCCGGCCGCGGACAGATCCGCGCCCTGCTGATCAACAGCGGTAATCCCGTGGTGTCGGGCCCGGACGGCACCAAGCTCGATGACGCGCTGGCGCAGCTGGATCTGTTGGTGGCCATCGACTTCGTGCAACGCGAAAGCCACCGGCACGCGCACTGGCTGCTACCCGCGGTGCACTGGCTGGAGCGCGATGACCTGCTGGCGTTCACCAGCAACCTGCACGACGAGCCCTACCTGCACTACGGGGTACGCGCAGTCGCGCCCCCACCGCGAGCGCGCGAGGAGTGGCGCATCTTCACCGACCTCGCGTTGGCGATGAATCGACCGCTGTTCGGTGTGCGCGGACTCAATGCGTTTGTCCGGGGTTCGCGGTGGGTGGCCCGGCTGACCGGGCGGACCGGTCTCGAGTTCGGTCCGGAATGGGTGAACCGGCTGCTGGTGGCCACGAGCCGAAAGGTCGATGGACACCGGATCCGCTGGCGCGAGGTGCTGGCCCACCCGCACGGCTGGGTGCTCGGACCACGCGAGTACGGCCACTTTCGTGACGCGCTACGCACCCCCGACAAGAAGGTGCAGGTTGCGCCGCCCGAGTTCGTCGCCCGAGTCCGCGAGCTGCTCGCCGAGCCGGCAGCGACGCCGCCGCCGGACTACCCATTCCAGCTGGGTAATCGCCGTCACCGGCACTCGATGAACTCGTGGCTCAACGAGCTGCCCGGTCTGCACCCGTCCGGGAAGGGCACCAACGTGGTCATCCATCCCGAGGACGCGGCGCGACTCGAGGTCACCGACGGCGACCGGGTCAGGGTGCACTCCGCCGTCGGTGCGGTGGAACTGAGCGTCGCGGTCAGCGACGTGCCGCGGTGCGGCGTCGTCGTCATCGACCATGGTTGGGGGTCAAGGGTTTTCGATCCCCGCGGGCAGTCAGAGCCGCTGGCCTACGGAGTCAACCGCAATCTGCTCGTCGACGGCGACGCGGTGGACCCGCTGTCGCAGACCGCGGCCTTGAACTCGACGTACGTGGCGATCGAACCGGTGCTGCGGGATCAGCGTTGACGCAGCACGACGGCTCCGCCGCCGACGGCGACAACGAGCAGGAGCGCGATCGCCCATCCCGCACCCGCCAGCCACCACACCAGAGCAAGACCCACCAGAATCGGTGACAGCGCGAACAGTGTCATTGCGGGATGCTGCCGGATGACGGCGAGCGCGCCGGCGGCACGTTGCCGGTCGATGTCCTTTGCCATCACTCCAGGATGCCAGCGGCGGCGCCGCGCGGCATCCGGATGCCGCCGACCGCGCGAACCCGGGCCGGCGATCACAACTCCAGCAGCACCGTCACGGGTCCGTCGTTGACGAGCTCGACTGCCATGTCGGCACCGAAGACTCCCGTCTGCACCTCGGCTCCGAGCTCGGCAAGCGCCCCGGCGAACGCGTCGACCAACGGTTCGGCGAGCGCCCTCGGCGCGGCGGCATTCCAGGTGGGCCGGCGCCCCTTGGTGGTGTTGCCGTACAACGTGAACTGGCTGACCACCAGGATCGGGGCGCCGACCTCACTGGCCGACTTTTCTTCATCGAGAACCCGCAGCTGCCAGAGCTTTTCAGCCAATTTGCGGGCGACGGCCGCGTCGTCGGTATGGGTGACCCCGACCAGCGCGAGCAACCCCTGGCCGGCGGGCGAGATCTCTCCGACGACGGCGCCGTCGACCCGCACCCGGGCAGACGTGACGCGCTGCACCAGGATTCGCATGCCGCGATACTGCCACGCCTCAGAGCGAGTCGAGGACCTGCCTCATCTCGTCGATCTCACGTTGCTGGCTGTCGATGATCTCCCGGGCCAGCCGCACTGCGTCCGGGTTCTGGCCGTTGTCCACCTCGGTCTGGGCCATCCGGACCGCGCCCTCGTGGTGTTTGATCATCCCGGTCAAAAACTGCCGGGCGGCGTCGACACCTTCGGCATCACGGAGCTGATCGAGCTCGGGCTCGCTCAGCATGCCCATCTCCTCGTGACCGGCCCCGTGATGGGCGTGCGGGTCGGACTGGGGAACGTCCCAGTCGGTCAGCCACTGGTTCATCGTCTCGATCTCGGGACCCTGGGCCGCCTTGATCCGCTCGGCCAGATCGACCACCCGCTCATCGACGCCATCCTTGGCCAGCACGATGTCGCTCATCACGATGGCCTGCTCATGATGGGGCACCATGTCGCGGGCAAACGCCGCGTCGGCATCGTTGTGGGTGGCGCGCTCGGCGTCGGTGCCGTCGTGGGTGTCAGCGGCACCGTCGGTGGGAGCGCTGGTGTGCTCGGTGTGGGCGCCGGTGTCCCCCGCGGGCTCGGTAGCGTTGTCGCCGCAGCCTGACAGCAGCAGCACCAGCGTGGCGATCGCCGCGCCTGCCGCGGCAGGTGCTCGACGGGTGGAGATCATCATTGAGGCTCCCTTTCGTTTCGTCCTACCTGTTTTCCTGTATACCCTAGGGGGGTATAGTACACATCATCGCACGGCGCCCGCCGCCCATCGCTGAGGAGTGACATGAGCACCACCACCACCATCACCGTCGCCGGCATGACCTGCGGGGGCTGTGCATCGTCGGTCCGCGCGGAACTCCAGGCCATCCCAGGCGTCACCCAGGTCGACATCGACCTCTCCCACGGTACGGTCACGATCAACAGCACGGGTCCGGTCGACGACGCAGCGGTGCAGTCCGCCGTCGAAGAGGCCGGTTATCAACTGGCGAGCTGACCGGAGATGACAGTCGCCACCAGGATCGCCGCGTTCGCCGCCACGCTGGTCGCGGTATTCGTGATCGCGCTCTGGGTGGGTCAGACGGTCGGTCCGCAACCGGCAACCCCAGGACCGCAGCCGTCGATCGGCCACCATCATCCCCCCGGGGGTGACACACCGTGACCTCGATGGAACTGACCATCGGGGGGATGACGTGCGCATCGTGCGCCGCCCGGGTCGAAAAGAAACTCAACAAGCTCGACGGTGTCACCGCGACGGTCAACTTCGCGACCGAGAAGGCCCGCGTCGAGTTCGGCGCCGACGTCACCCCCGACCAACTCGTCGCGGCGGTGCAGGCTGCGGGCTACGAAGCCGCCCTGGATGCCGCCCAGCGCGATCCCGGCGAAGAGGCCGGCCCCGACCCGACCGCTGCTCTGCGGCAACGCCTGCTCATCTGCGTCGTGCTGTCGGTGCCGGTGATCGCGATGGCGATGGCCCCGGTTCTGCAGTTCACCTACTGGCAATGGCTGTCGCTGACTTTGGCCGCGCCGGTCGTGGTGTGGGGCGCGTGGCCGTTTCACCGCGCTGCGTGGACGAACCTGCGGCACGGCACCGCGACGATGGACACGCTGATCTCGGTGGGCACATCGGCTGCGCTCGGCTGGTCGGTGTATGCACTGTTCTGGGGCAACGCCGGCGTCCCCGGCCTGAAGCACCCGTTCGAGCTGACCATCGCGCGCACCGACGGCAGTGCGCATATCTACCTCGAAGCCGCGGCCGGGGTCACCACCTTCATCGTGGCGGGCCGCTACTTCGAGGCCCGGGCCAAGCGTCGGGCCGGCGCCGCGCTACGGGTCCTGCTGGAAATGGGCGCCAAAGAAGTGACCGTCCGCCGCAACGGTGTCCAGCAACGCATTCCAGTGGACAGACTCGCCGTCGGCGACGAGTTCGTGGTGCGGCCGGGTGAGAAGATCGCCGCTGACGGGACGGTCATCGAGGGATTCTCTGCCGTCGATGCGTCCATGCTCACGGGGGAGTCGGTGCCGGTGGAGGTCACCTCCGGCGACCCGGTGGTGGGCGCCACGGTCAACGTCGACGGTCAACTGATCGTTCGCGCCGATCGGGTCGGCGCCGACACCCAGTTGGCGCAGATGGCCCGCCTGGTGGAGGACGCGCAGAACGGCAAGGCGCAAGCCCAGCGCATCGCCGACAGGATCTCGGGAGTCTTCGTGCCCGTGGTGATCGCACTGGCGGTGGCCACGCTGGGGTTCTGGATCGGGGCGGGCTTCCCCCTGGTGGCCGCGTTCACCGCGGCGGTATCCGTGCTGATCATCGCCTGCCCGTGCGCACTCGGCCTGGCGACCCCGATGGCCCTGATGGTCGGCACCGGACGCGGCGCACAACTCGGGATCCTGATCAAGGGGCCGGAGATCCTGGAGTCCACCCGTCAGGTCGACACCGCACTTCTGGACAAGACCGGAACGGTCACCACCGGGACGATGGAACTGGTCGAGGTGATCGCCGCCGACGGCGAGGACCCCGACGAGGTACTCAAGCTCGCCGGGGCCCTGGAGTATGCGTCGGAGCACCCCATCGCGCGGGCCATCAGCACCGAGGCTGCCGACACAATGGGTCCTCTCCCGGCAGTGTCCGATTTCGCCAACCTGCGTGGGCTGGGGGTGCGCGGCACCGTCGAGAACCGGACCGTGCTGGCGGGCCGTGTGCGGTTTCTCGACGATCAGGGCCATCAGCTCGAGCCCCGACTGCTCGAGGCGACGCAGCGCGCCGAACGCGACGGTCGCACCGTGGTCGCGGTGGGTTGGGATGGTCACGCACGGGGGTTGATGGTTGTCGCCGACGCCGTCAAACCCACCTCCGCGCAGGCCATTGCGGCGTTGCGCCGCCTGGGCATCCGGCCGATCATGGTCACCGGGGACAACGAAGCGGTGGCCCGCACCGTGGCCGGCCAGGTCGGCATCGACGAGGTGATCGCCGGGGTGCTGCCGGCCGAGAAGGTGGATACCGTCAAGCGACTGCAGGACGAGGGCCGGGTGGTCGCGATGGTCGGCGACGGTGTCAACGACGCAGCCGCGCTGGCCCAGGCCGATCTCGGCCTGGCGATGGGCAGCGGAACCGACGTGGCGATCGAGGCCAGCGACCTGACCTTGATCGCCGACGACCTGCGCGCCGTACCTGATGCGATTCGGTTGTCCCGCAAGACATTGAGCACCATCAAGGGCAACCTGTTCTGGGCGTTCGGCTACAACGTCGCCGCGCTTCCGCTGGCCGCGGCCGGCCTGCTCAATCCGATGATCGCCGGTGCCGCGATGGCGTTCAGCTCGGTCTTCGTGGTCAGCAACAGTCTGCGACTGCGGGCCTTCGCCCCGTCGCGCTGATCGGACTGACAGTCATCGTCAATTAGGATGTGCCTGAGACGAATTCAGCCGACCAGCTAGCGACGGTGGTTACGTCCATGGCGACTGCCGAGCACGTCTACGATCTGTGCGACACCACGCCCACACCGCGGTGATCGGCGCCGGTGAGGTCCTAGTTGGTGTGGGTGGGTGGTGGTGGTTGGTAGGGGTCATACCACCACCAGTGGGCGCGTTCGCCGGTCGGGCCGGGGTAGGGCGCCACGTCGGGTGCGGTGGTGGTGGGTGGGCGGGCCAGTGATCCGGGCTGCAGTGTTTGGCCGGTGGAGTCGGTGACGGTGATGTCGTGTCCGGGCCCGGTGATGGTGAGGATCCCGCGGTGATGGGCACGGTGATGCCAGGGACACAGCAGCACCAGGTTGTCCAGGTCGGTGGCTCCGCCGTCTTCCCAGTGCCGGAGGTGATGGGCATGCAGGCCGCGGCTGGCCCCACACCCGGGTACCGCGCAGCTGGGGTGGCGATACTCCAGGGCGCGGCGCAGTCGGCGGCTGATGGTGCGGGTGGCCCGCCCGGACCCGATCAGCTGGCCGTCGCGCTCGAACCACACCTGGGCGGTGGCGTCACAGCCCAGGTATTGGCGCTCGGCGTCGGCGAGCAGCGGCCCCAGATGCAGTGAGCTGAGCTTGTCGGTGACATCGACATGCACGATCACGGTGGTGTGCTGCCCGTGCGGGCGCGCCGCCACCTCGGCATCCCAGCCGGCCTCGACCAACGCCATCAACGCATCCACCCTCGTGGGCATCGGCGCCCGCGCCCCCGGCCCCTCCTCGTCGTCGTCAGCAGGATCGTCGGTGTCGGTGGTGTGGTCGCGTTTCCAGTCGGCGATCAGCCCGTCGTGCTGGGATGCCAGCCCGGCTTCGAATTTCGCTGATTCGATGGTGGGCAGCCAGATGGTCCAGCAGGTCATGTCCCCGTTGGCCCGCGTACTGATCGACGGCCTCGGCTGTGGACGTGGATCGGGATCAGGTCGGGGTTCGAGTTTGATGGCGGTGCGTAGCTGGGTGACCGTGGCGCTCTGGGCCAGCTCGGCGTAGTGCTCGTCCGAGCCCTGCCCGGCGCGTTGGGCGATCACCGCGACCTGATCGAGCGACAACCGACCCTCCCGCAACCCCGTCCACGCAGCGTGGGAACTCGGTGAGCCGGTCGGCGATGGCCACCATGGACGTGGCGTTGTTCGGGGAGGCCCCGGTTTTCCAGGCCACCAACGCCGCCAGCGATCGACACCCGGTGATGCCCCACAACCCATCACGGTCGATCTCGGCGACGATGTCCACCAGACGGCCATCGATGGCATTACGCTGCCCACACAACTCGGCGACCTCATCGAACAACACCGCCAACCGCTCCGCCGGAGACCCGACGTCGGCCCCGCTGTCCGTTGCGACCGAAGACATGAACCCATGATCGCACCGGGGTCTGACATTGATAATGGAAGAGCGTTACCGGGCGCCGCCCAACGCAGTACGAGAACCGCTCGGCCAGTTAGGCGTCCGCGCGCCGCGCCCGAAACAGCTTGACGTCGGACTTGATGCCCTTGAGCCGGCGCGCGCCGGCGAACGACCACGAGAAGCGCGTGTCGTCGCCGATCGCGTCGCGTGCCGATTCGGCCACCAGCACCGAACCGGGCCGTGCGGCGCCGGTGACCCGGGCGGCGAGGTTGACCGGACTGCCGAACCAATCCCCCGACCGGCTCACCGCCATCCCGCAGGCCAGTCCGACGCGTAGCCGCGGGAAGTCGTCGTCCTCGTTGGTGGCATCGACCAGGGCCAGGACGGCCTCCAGTAGTGGCACCGGGTCGGTGCTGACCAGCATGACCTCGTCACCGATCGTCTTGATGAACCGCACCGGCGGCGCGGCGACCTCACGAGTCATATCGGCCAACCGTTGCGACAACCGCTCCAGATCCTCCGGGGGCACGACCTCACCGAGCCGGGTGAACCCGACCAGGTCGGCGAAAGCGATGCTGACCTCCCGGGCCCCGGGCAGATGCTGACCTTCGGCCCGTTCACTGGCACTGACTGCCTCGGTTTCGATGGCGTGGCGCAACTGCAGCAGCAACACGTTCTGGATCATCGGGCCCAGCAGCGGCGCCAACGACGAGACCAGCGACTCAGAGGCCTTGGCGATCTCCAGTTCGGTTGCCCCGGGCTGGATCACAGCCGCCAGCGCGGCGTGGCGCATCGCCTCGGCAGCACGCGCAAGCCCATCACCGAGCAGCCTGGTGATCTGCACCAGCTCGTCGGCGTCGATTCCGGCGTCGAGGAAATCGCGGGTGAACTTCGCGGCCTCGGCGTCGGCGCGCAGAAACACCTTCGCGTCGGCTTCCTCGACCCGGGGCAGCCCCATGGCGTGCTGGATCCGCTCGAACAGATCGAGGTCCACCCGCGCGTTCTCGGCGGCCTCGCGCGCCGAGATGTAACGACCGTCGTCGCCGATCAGCTTGCGCGATGCCAGCAGCATCGGCGACGGGTTGGTCCGGATCTGATCGATGCTGACGCCGCGCTCGAGCAACCAGCTGATCAGCTCGGCACGTTCCCGGCGCGCGGGGCCGTCGAGCCCGTCGAGCAGTCCGGCCACCTCGGGATCGACGTCTTCGGCCACGCGGTCAAACGTATACGGCCATCGACTACACAGGAACCATGACGTCACCGACGCTGCACAGCTTCGCGCCGCTCGTCGCGCCCGGAGCGCAGATGCTGATCTTGGGGAACATGCCGGGAGTAGCGTCGCTGGCGGCCCAGCAGTACTACGCCTTCGGCCGCAACGCGTTCTGGCGGATCACCGGTGAACTCTTCGGCTTCGACCACCAAGCCCCCTACGATGATCGGGTCGCCGCGTTGACCGGCGCCGGGGTCGCAGTCTGGGATGTCCTGCGGTCATGCCGACGGCAGGGCAGCCTGGACTCATCGGTTCAACCAGACAGCATGGTGGCCAACGACTTCGCAGCGCTGTTCACCAGGTATCCGACGATCAGCCAGGTGTACTTCAACGGTGCGGCCGCCGAGAAGAACTACCGACGGCTGGTCGCGGTGTCCCATCCGCTGCGATTCCATCGGCTGCCGTCCACCAGCCCCGCCCAGACCATGCACTTCGACGACAAGTTGGCAGCCTGGCGGGCCGGTATCGGCCAGGGATTAGCGTGACGGGATGTCCTGTGTGTTCTGCGCCATCGTCGGCGGCGATGCTCCGGCCATCCGGATCCACGAAGACGACGACTACCTTGCTCTGCTCGACATCAGGCCGTTCACCCGCGGCCACACGCTGGTGATCCCGAAACGCCACACCGTCGATCTCACCGACACGCCGCCGGCGACACTGACCCGGATGACCGAGATCGGCCAGCGCATCGCGCTGGCCGCCCGGGTCTCGGGACTGCACGCCGACGGCAACAACCTCGTCCTCAACGACGGCAAGGCGGCGTTCCAGTCGGTGTTCCACATTCACCTGCACGTCGTGCCACGCCGCGACGGCGACAAGTTCTCCTTCGCCAAGGGAATGCTGCTGCGCCGCGACGCCGACCGCGAGGAGACCGGGCGGATTCTGCGCGCGGCACTGGCGCGACTGGACACCACCGGCCAGGATTGACCCATGAGTGTTGCGCAGTGGGTCGAACAAAACGTCGGATACCGGCTGTTGATGCTGCATGACGCGCTTTACCAGCGCACGAACGGCCTTGTCGGCCATCGGATTCCGCTGCCGGGCGTACCACCGAGCCTGTTGTTGCACACAGTGGGCGCCAAGACCGGAAAGGCGCGCACCACCACACTGTCCTACTTTCCGGACCGAGGCGACTACCTGGTGGTCGCGTCCAAGGGCGGGGACCCGAAGGCCCCCGGCTGGTACCACAACCTCAAGGCCGACCCGAACATCGAGATCAACCTCGGGACCCGGCGGCTGAAAGTCAGCGCGACCCCGGTGCATGCCGACGACCCCGACTATGCCCGGATGTGGGCGCTGGTCAACGCACAGAACTCGAACCGCTACAACGGGTACCAGAAGCGGACCAGCCGCCCGATCCCGATTGTGCGGCTCACCCCGCGGCCCTAGAACACCGCCTTTGCCAACAGTTCGAGAGTGACTTCCCGGGCCGGGGCCGTCGCCGGGTCCACACCGCGGTGGGCCGAGGCCACCGGGTGGACCATCACCTCATCGACGGCGAACCTTTCGGCCAGTGCGTGCAGTTGCTCAGCCGCTTGCTCGGGCGAGCCCACCACCGCTTGGTGTAGCCCGGCCTGGACGATCGCCTGCGCCCGAGCGCTGAGCTGCTGGGCTTCGGCGTCTTCGACGAGGTCGAGCGGGCCCAGCGGCTGACCGGTCCGCAGCCTGGCCATCATCTGCAGGTTCGGCAGGATCAGCCGCATCGCCTCGTCGCCGGTCGCGGCCACCACCGCGTTGACGGTCAGGAAGGTCACCGGTTCAGGGGTTGACTCGCTGGGCCGGAAGTCGTCGCGGTACAGCCGTAGGGCCTCTTCGGTGCCTTGCCCGGAAAAGTGGTGGGCGAACACGTACGGCAACCCCTTGGCCGCGGCCAGCCGCGCTGAGTACATCGACGAACCGAGCAGCCACAGCCTGGGTTCGGTGACCGCGGCCGGTGTGGCCTTGAGGACGTAGTTGTCGCGCATCAGGTCACGCGGCAACGGGACCCGCACTCCGTTGCTGCTCATCAGCGCGACGACATCGTCGAGGTAGTCGGGGAAGGCTTCGATGTCGCGATCGTCACGCCCTGCAGCGCCGCGCAGCGCCATCGAGGTGACCGGATCCGAACCCGGGGCACGACCGATGCCGAGATCGATGCGGCCGGGATGAGCAGCCTCCAGCAGCGCGAACTGCTCGGCGACCGCCAGCGGCGCATGGTTGGGCAGCATCACCCCACCGGAACCCAGTCGCAGCGCCGTCGTGTGCGCGGCCAGGTGGGCGATCAACACCGGCGGGCTGGTCGCGGCGACCGAGGGCATGTTGTGGTGCTCGGCCACCCAGTACCGGGTGTAGCCGAGCCCATCGGCGACCTGGGCGAGCCGCGTCGTGGCAGCCAGGGCGTCGGCGGTCGTCTGGTCGGACCGGACGGGGACGAGGTCGAGTACAGAAAGACGCATTACCAGGTCAACGCACGCCCGGGTTCGCGCGTTCCCGCCACCCGCCGCGGTTTCGGCGCGCTCGAGCACCGACAGCGTCGTTTAGCGCGCCGTAATCGCCAACTGGCGGGCGGTGGCGAAGACGTCGTCCATCATCGACGGGGTCAGCCGACCGGTGAAGGTGTTCTGCTGGCTGGGGTGAAAGCAACCCAGCAGCTGCACCGGGCCGCGGGGTGTGCTCAGCGTTGCGGTCACACCGTGGCCGAACTTCGGCGCCGGGACGCCGACGGTGCCCCCATGGCGCCGGATCATCGCCAACCCGACCTGCCACGCGAATCCGCCGAGCGCGACGATCACCCGGACATCAGCCTCGGTCAATCGCCATTCGGCGTCCAGCCAGGGCGCACAGGCGCTGCGCTCGGCGGGGGTGGGCGCGTTGGCCGGCGGCGCGCAGCGCACCGACGCGACCACCCGAACATCATGGAGCACCAGGCCATCGGCGCTGTCGACACAGAGCTCCTGGTTGGCCAGCCCGCTGCGGTGCAGCGACGCGTACAGGAAGTCGCCGGAGCGGTCCCCGGTGAACACCCGTCCGGTGCGGTTGGCGCCGTGAGCGGCCGGGGCGAGACCGAGCACCCAGATCCGGGGCCGGGCCGCACCGAAGCCGGGTGCCGGCCGCCCCCAGTACGGCTGGTCGGCGTAGGACTTGCGCTTGTCGGCGGCGACCTGTTCGCGCCACGCCACCAGCCGCGGACAGGCCCGGCATACCGACACCGCGGCGTCGACCTGGCGGAGTGTGCGCACACCTGCGGCCATGGCCGCCACGTCAGCCGGCGTCGTCGCCACCGCAGTCCGTGGCGTGGCCGGGTCCCCGGGCCAGCCCGAGCCGGGCCGCACCGGTGAGCAGAACGCGCCTCCAATGCGCGGGTGCGGCAGCATCACCCGCCCAGTGTGCCCGGCCGACGAAATTCGTTCGCCGCCGCCATCGCGTGGCGGTACATTCACCGCGAATCATGATCACCGGCGAACGCGGGCCCATCCTGCTGATACTGTCCGCGGCGCTGATGGCCGGTGCGGGCAACGGCATCTCGATCATCGCGTTCCCGTGGCTGGTACTGCAGCGCAACGGTTCGGCGCTGGAAGCCTCTGTGGTGGCGATGGCCGGCACGCTGCCGCTGCTGGTCGCCACCGTGTTCGCCGGCGCCGCGGTGGACTACCTGGGCAGGCGCCGGGTCTCGATGATCTCGGATCTGCTCTCCGGGCTCTCGGTGGCCGCGGTACCGGTGATCGCGCTGGCCTTCGGCGTCGAGGCGGTCAACGTCGCGGTGCTGGCCGCGCTGGGAGCGGTCTTCGACCCGGCCGGCATGACCGCGCGCGAGACGATGCTGCCCGAAGCCGCGGTGCACGCCGGCTGGACGCTGGACAAAGCCAACAGCTACTACGAAGCGGTCTTCAACCTGGCCTACATCGTGGGCCCGGGTATCGGTGGGCTGCTGATCGCCACGCTCGGTGGGGTGAACACGATGTGGGTCACCGCAGCGACGTTCGCGGTGTCGATCGGGTTGATCGCGGCGCTGCGATTGGCAGGTGCCGGAGTACCCGACCGCAGCGAACTGCCTGAGCACGTGTGGGCCGGGATCGTCGAAGGGCTGCGCTTCGTCTGGAACCTGCGGGTGCTGCGGGTGCTGGCGCTGATCGACCTGGTGGTCGTCGGGTTGTACATGCCGATGGAGAGCGTGTTGTTCCCGAAGTACTTCACCGACCGCGACGAGCCCGCACAGCTGGGCTGGGTGTTGATGGCGTTGTCGCTGGGTGGACTGATCGGGGCACTGGGTTACGCGGTGACCTCTCGCTATATCAGCCGGCGCGTCACGATGATCGCCGCGGTGCTGACCCTGGGCGCCACCATGACGGTCATCGCGTTCCTGCCTCCGCTCCCGGTCATCCTGGTGATGGCCGTGATCGGTGGGTTCGCCTACGGCCCGATCCAGCCGATCTACAACTTCGTGATGCAGACGCGGGCCCCACAACACCTGCGCGGACGCGTCGTCGGGGTGATGGGGTCGCTGGCTTACGCCGCCGGACCGCTGGGCCTGATCGTGGCCGGCCCGCTGGCGGACTCGGCCGGGCTGCACACGACCTTTCTGGCGTTGTCGGTTCCGATGCTGCTGCTGGGACTGGTCGCGGCATTCCTGCCGGCGCTGCGCGATCTCGACGAGCCGGTGCCGCCGCCCGCATAGGATTGCGGAGTGGACGCGCTGGCCGGGCTGATCGCCGAAATCCCCGAGGGCATGGTGATCACCGACCCCGACATCGTGGCGTCCTATCGGCAGGATCGCGCCGCCGACCCCGGTGCCGGCACACCGCTGGCGGTGGTTCGGCCACGTCACACCGAGGACGTGCAGCAGGTGCTGCGCTGGGCCTGCGCGCACCGGATCGCGGTGGTCCCGCGCGGCATGGGCACCGGGCTCTCTGGTGGCGCCACAGCTCTGGACGGCGGAATCGTGTTGTCTACCGAGAAGATGCGCGACATCACCGTCGACCCGGTCACCCGAACCGCGGTGGTGCAGCCGGGGCTGCTCAACGCCGAGGTGAAGAAGGCGGTCGCCGAGTACGGGCTGTGGTACCCGCCGGACCCGTCGTCGTTCGAGATATGCAGCATCGGCGGCAACGTCGCAACCAACGCCGGTGGCCTGTGCTGCGTGAAATACGGGGTGACCACCGATTACGTACTGGGGTTGCAGGTGGTGCTTGCCGACGGCACCGCGGTGCGCCTCGGTGGTCCACGCCTGAAGGACGCCGCAGGACTGCCGTTGACGAAGTTGTTCGTCGGCAGCGAGGGCACCCTCGGAGTGGTGACCGAGGTGACGGTCAAGTTGCTGCCGGCCCAGCACCGGGGCGCCACCGTGGTGTCGACGTTCGATTCGGTGAGCGCCGCCTGTGACGCGGTGGTCAGCATCACCGGCAGGATCCGGCCCTCGATGCTGGAATTCATGGACTCGGTGGCGATCAACGCCGTCGAGGACAAGCTGAAGATGGGCCTGGACCGCACCGCGGCGGCCATGCTGGTCGCGTCCTCCGACGACCGCGGCGCCGCCGGCACCGAAGACGTCGAGTTCATGGCGGCGGTGTTCACCGAACACGGTGCCACAGAGGTGTTTTCGACATCCGACCCGGACGAGGGCGAAGCCTTCGTCGCTGCCCGCCGGTTCGCGATCCCGGCAGTGGAGGCCAAGGGCTCACTGCTCCTCGAAGACGTCGGGGTTCCGCTGCCCGCTCTGGCGGAGCTGGTCAGCGGTGTGGACAAGATCGCCGCCGACCGCGATGTGGTGATCTCGGTCATCGCCCATGCCGGGGACGGCAACACCCACCCGCTGATCGTCTTCGATCCGGCTGATTCGGCGATGCACCAGCGGGCCCAGCTGGCGTTCGGCGAGATCATGGATCTGGCTGTCGGGTTGGGCGGGACCATCACCGGCGAACACGGTGTCGGACGCCTGAAGCGACCCTGGCTGGCCGGTCAGCTCGGCCCCGAGGTCATGGAGCTCAACCGTCGGATCAAGGCCGCGCTGGACCCCGACGGCATTCTCAACCCAGGCGCCGGCTTCTAGCGCAAGCGCCGACGGTCAGCTGCCGGTGCCGATCTGCCAGTTCGAGGCGGCCTGCTGCTGACCCCAGAACTGCTCGAATCGCCCTCCCGCAGAGAGCAGTTCGTCGATCGTCCCGTCCTCGACCACCCGCCCGTCCTCGACGAACAGCACCCGGTCGGCGTGGCGGATGCTGGCCAGCCGGTGCGCGACGATGACGCGGGTGCGGGGACGCGGATCGGCGGTCAGCGCGTCGACGACGGCGGCCTCGTTCTCGGTGTCCAGCGCGCTGGTCGCCTCGTCGACGAGTAGTACCGGGGCCGGCTTGAGCAGCGCTCGCGCGATGCTGACCCGCTGCCGCTCGCCACCCGACAGGGCCGCTCCGGCTTCCCCGACCAGGGTGGCTTCCCCGTCGGGTAGCCGCGCGGTCAGTTCGTCCACCCTCGCCAACCGCATGGCCGTCGAGACCGCGGCGGCATCAGCGGTGGGATCGCCGGCGACGACGTTGTCGCGCAACGCACCGTCGAACAGATATGGGTGCTGGAACACCACGCTGACCGCACCGCGGCGGGCATCGGGCTCCAGCGCCGCCAGGTCGACGCCGTCGATGAGCACCCGGCCGGCCTGCGGCTCGTGCAGACCGGCGATCAGCGCCAGGATGGTGCTCTTGCCTGAGCCCGAGGGCCCGACGATCGCCGTGGTGGAGCCGGGCGACAAAGTGAAACTCATCCGGTCCAGCACCCGTTGGTCGCCGTAGCCGAAGCTGACATCCTCGAAAGTGATTGCTGCTGCGCCGTTCTCGTCGGTGCGCGATCGGGTACCGACGCTCAGCTTGGGGGCATCGAGCACGCTGCGGATCCGGTCGAGGGTGGCGCGGATCGACTCGATGGCCGGGGCGAGTTCGCTGACCACCGCGAACGGTTCCAGGTAGCGGGCCAACACCACGATCAGCGCGACCGCTTCGGTGACACCGAGCTCGCCGCGCACGGTCAACCAGGCGGTCATCCCCGCGAACAGGATCAACGCCAGCTGACTGGCCACACTGAACAACAGCTGACCGGGAATCTGCATGGTCAGCAGCCGCAGGCCGGCGCCGTGCTGGGCTTGCAGGGCACCGCCCACCAGGCTGCGCGCCGGTTCGACCCGGCGGGCCGCGCGCAGGGCCTGCTGGGTGCGCGCGAACTCGATGATGCGTTCGGTCAACGCCGCATTGGTCTGGTCGGCCACCGCGTCAGCGGTGCGACTGAACCGGCCGGACAGCCACAGCGCACCGAACAGCACCGCCACCCCGGCCAGCGCAGCCAGCCCGAGCGGCACCGACACGAACAGCAGCGCCAGGCTGATCGCCGCCGGCAGCAGCACGGCACCGATCAACGGGGTCAACAGGTTGACCACCAAACCGACCAGTTCCGGCCCGGTCGCGGCGATCGCCTGCCGCGCGGTCGCGGTGTTCTGCTGGTCGAACCAGCTAAGCGTGACGTCGGGCAGCGCGTCCGCCATGTCGTGCTGGGCCCGGTCGAGCACCGCGAACCCGAGTTCGAATCCCTTCCTCGCAGTGGAGGTGTCGACCACCCATCCGATGAGCGTCACCGCGGTCAACCAGCCCAGCCATGGCCAGGCCTGCGCGGGCGCGTCGCCGAAAAGCGCGGCCAGCAGCGGGATCAACAGCACCGTCGCGCCGGCGCGCAGCAGCACCGAAAGCAGGGTCAGCGCAGCGTATCCGCCGACCTGGCCACGACGGTCGTCGGGCAGCAACCGCAGCAGAGTCCCGATCATCGGGGTGCTCCCGCACCGTCGAGGCGGGGTGCTCCCGCACCGTCGAAGCGGGGTGCCTCCGCACGGTCGTGGCGGGGTGTCTGCGCACGGTGACGGCCGGCAAGCCCGGAGTCCCACAGCGCACGGTATCGCCCACCGCGCGCAAGCAGCTCGTCGTGGGTGCCGACTTCGGCGATCCTGCCGTGATCGAGCACCACGATCTGGTCGGCGTCGGTGATGGTGTGCAGCCGGTGCGCGATGACCAGGACGGTGCGCTCCCGGGTGAGCCGGTTGAGGGCCTGCTGGACAAGGTATTCCGACTCGGGGTCGGCGAACGCGGTGGCCTCGTCGAGGACCAGCACCGGGGTGTCGGCCAGGATCGCGCGGGCGATGGTCAGCCGTTGCCGTTCCCCACCGGACAGCGACGAACCGGCTCCCAGCACGGTGTCATAGCCGTCGGGCATGCGCAGGATGCGCTCGTGGATCTGAGCGTCCCGGGCGGCCGCGTGGATGCGGTCGATGCCGGCGTCTGGAGCAGCCAGCGCGATGTTCTCCGCGACGGTGCCGTGCACCAGCTGGGTGTCCTGCAGGACGAATCCGATACGACGGTACAACTCGTCGGCCGACAGGGTGCGGATGTCACGGCCGCCGATACGGATGGTGCCGGCGGCCACGTCGTGGAACCGCGCGGCCAGCGCAGCCAGCGTGGACTTGCCCGAGCCCGACGGTCCGACCAGCGCGGTCACCGTGCCCGGCCGCAACGTCAGCGTCACGTCGTCGATCACCGGTATCCCCGAGCGGTAACTGAAGCTGACGTGGTCGAACTCCAACTCACCTGCGGCGCTCTGGTCGGCCGCTGGTGCCGCAACGACGTCGAGCTCGGTTTCGTCGAGCGCGGTCTGAATCCGCCGGGCGGCCTGCATTCCGCTCTGGATGCCACCCATGCCGTATCCGATTCCCAACAATCGGGAGCCGAATGTGGTGCCCAGCAACAAGAAGGGCAGCAGGTTCACCGGATCGATGCTGCCCGAGACCACCAGCGGGACACCGGCAACCAGTATCAGCCACAGGAAGGTCGAGGGCCGGGTGACGATGTCCATCAGCGTCTTCTTGCCGACGAACGGGCGCTGCCAGCTGTTGAGGAAATCGATGTAGTCGTCGAGCCGGCGCCGGAAGCTGGACCCGGCCACACCGCCGAAGACCCGGATGACCGGTTGCCCTTCCAGATAGGCGCCGGCTTCGGCGCTCATCCGTTCAGCCCAGCGCGGCGCCTGAGTGATCTTGGAGCCCGACTGCACCATCATCACCCACATCAGGACGAGATAGACCAGCACCGGGCCGAACAGCAGCAGCGCGATGCGCCAGTCGACGACGAACAGGTACACCAACACCGCGACGGGAGCGACGATCGCGGCCACTGCATCAGGGATGGCATGGGTGACCAGATAGTGCAGTGCCAGTGCGTCGTCGGTGACGAGCTGTTTGACCGATGCCGAGCCGCGCCGGGTGAACCATCCCAGCGGCAGCCGAGACATCTTGGTCAGCAATCGATTCCGCAGCTGATGGGCAAACCGGGCGTCGAGCCGATGCAACCACAGCGTCAGCGCCGCCGCCAGGAACGCTCCGATGCCCAGCAACGACACCGCGGTCAGGCCCAACCCCCACAACCGGTCCTGCCCGGCGCCGGTGAGCAGCAGCCGGGCCAGCTCGACCAGCAGCACGAACGGGGCGAGCTCGATCACCGTGATGACCGCCTGCAACGCCCCGGCCACGATCAGCGGCCTGCGGAGCGGGGCAAGCAGCCGGCCGGCCCCCTCGGCCCGCCAGCGCCCGCGGGCCCCCGCGTCGGCCGTCGGCTCTTGGCGGTGCGGCACAGTGGCAGTCGGCGAGGACGCCGCCTCCCAGCTCGCCTCGGCTTTGACGTCGGCGCTGTCGCCGCCACGGTGCGAGCCCATCGCCCGGCCTTGCGTCCAGTAGGCCTGCGCGTGGATCTCCTGCTTGGGGAAGCCGAACTCGTCGCGCAACCGTGCGCGCAGCGGCTTCAGCGAGCCGGCCTCGGGCCCGACCCAGGCATACCAGTTCGACCAGTCCCTGGCCTCGACAGCGGCGCTCAGCGAGTCGGTGCCGCGGCGCGGCACCCGGTGCAGCGTCAGTCGGGGATGCTCGGTAATCGGGATCAGCCGGTCGTCGTCCCGGTGTTGCTCGAGGTAGAGCTCGATCGGGATGTCGTCGGGGACCGCGCCGATGATGCCGTTGATCGCCGGGGTGGACGCCGAATCCCCGATCAGCAGATACCCGGCCGGGCGGTCGAGCGCGTCCTCGGGAACGCAAAAGCCTTTGGAACCCAGCGAGACCACCGAGATCGTCGTGCCCGGTTCGACGTCGCGCGCCCAGGTCGAGGCCGGTCCGGCCGGATCGTGCAGCACCATGTCGACGGCGAAGCGCCCGCTGTCGGGTTCGGCCTCGGTGATCGTGTAGGCGCGCTGGAACTCGGTGTCCGAACCGTCGGGGTCGGGGAACCAGAACCGTAGCCAGGTCGTCGGTTCGGCGACCACATCCTCGAACAGGGTGGGGGCGGCCATTCGTACTCGCACGAAGTGCGGCGCCAGGTAGCGCTTCTCCAGCACCGTGGCCTCGTGGTCACGGGCACCCAGCCCGCGCAGCACCGCGCCTTGGAAACCGCGAGCCATCGCCTCTCCTCTCCCGCGCGTCCCCGGCTTCCGGCGGATGACCGGACCGCTGTGCACTGAGGTTCGCTGTACTGAGGGTAGCCTTACCGACCCCGGCAGCGGTGAGTCCACCTGCGACCGATCGATTGACAATCAAGGCAACTTGTCGTACGAATAAGACATGAATGCGGTTCTGTCTCACGCGTCGGCGGCGCGCTTCGAGCTGTGCGACGCGGCGACGTGGGCACACCCATGGCAGATGTACCGGTCGCTGCGCGACCACGACCCGGTGCACCACGTGATCCCGGCCGACAACCCCGATCACGACTACTACGTGCTCTCCCGGCACGCCGACATCTGGGCGGCCGCGCGCGACCACCAGAGGTTCTCCTCGGCGCAGGGCCTGACCGTCAACTACGGCGAGCTCGAGCTGATCGGTCTGGCCGACAACCCGCCGATGGTGATGCAGGACCCGCCCGTGCACACCGAGTTCCGCCGACTGGTCTCGCGTGGGTTCACGCCACGCCAGGTGGAATCGGTCGAACCGACGGTACGTGCCTTCGTCCGCGAGCGTGTGCAGCGGATCCGGGACAACGGCGGCGGTGACATCGTCGCCGAGCTGTTCAAACCACTGCCGTCGATGGTCGTCGCGCACTATCTCGGTGTGCCCGAAGCCGACCGCGGCCAGTTTGACGGCTGGACCGACGCCATCGTGGCCGCCAACACCGCCGAGGGTGGTATCGGCGGGTCCATCGCCACCGTGGGCGAGGCGCTGGGCGACATGATGGGTTACTTCACCGCGCTGATCGAACGCCGGCGCACCGAACCGGAAGACGACACCGTCTCGCACCTGGTGGCCGCCGGTGTCGGGGCAGACGGCGACATCTCCGGAGTGCTGTCGATCCTGGCGTTCACCTTCACGATGGTCACCGGCGGCAACGACACCACCACCGGGATGCTGGGCGGCTCGGTGCAACTGCTGCACGAACGGCCAGACCAGCGCGCGCTGCTGGCCGCAGATCCCGAACGGGTCGGTGACGCGGTCGACGAACTGCTGCGGCTGACCTCGCCGGTGCAGATGCTGGGCCGCACCGTCACCCGCGACGTCACCGTCGCCGGGGTGACCATCCCCGAAGGCCGGCGGGCGATGCTGCTCTACGGGTCGGGCAACCGTGACGAACGCCAGTACGGACCCGATGCCGGCGACCTCGATGTCACCCGGCGACCCCGCAACATCCTGACGTTCAGCCACGGCGCGCACCATTGCCTGGGCGCGGCGGCGGCACGAATGCAGGCCCGCGTCGCGCTGACCGAACTGTTGACCCAGATCCCCGAATTCGAGGTCGACGAGACCGGCATCGTCTGGTCGGGCGGCAACTACGTGCGGCGCCCGCTGTCGGTGCCGTTCACGGTGACCCGCTGATGGCCGGCGACTGGCTGGGCACGCGACGCACCGAGGTGGCCGCCGACCGCATCCTCGACGCCGCCGGCGAGCTGTTCGCCACCAAAGAAGCCGCCACCGTCGGGATGCACGAGATCGCCGCCGCGGCGGGCTGTTCGCGCGCCACCCTGTACCGGTACTTCGAGAACCGTGAGGCGCTGTACACCGCGTTCGTCAACCGGGAGAGCTACCGGCTCTACCGCGAGATGACCGATCAGATCACCGCGATCCGCGACCCCCGGCAGCGCCTGATCGAGGGCATGCTGTCCTCGCTGCGCAACGTGCGCACCAGCCCCACACTGGCCTCCTGGTTCGCCGACACCCAGCGACCGATCGGCGGTGAGATGGCCGAGCAGTCCCAGGTTGTCAGCGCGCTGACCGAGGCGTTCGTGATCTCGCTCGGTTCCGACGACCCCGAGCTGGTCGCTCATCGGGCCCGCTGGCTGGTGCGGGTGATGATGTCGTTGCTGGTCTTTCCCGGCCGCGACGAGGACGACGAGCGCAGCATGCTGGAGGAGTTCGTGGTGCCGACGGTGCTGCCGGCCCGCCAGCTCGATTCGCCGCTGCCGTGACCGGTCAGCGCACCCGGGTGAACCGGTGCAGCAGCCAGGACAGCGGGATCGTGACCACCATCGTGACGGCGAACAACCACCACACCGACCCCGTGTAGATCGGGTAACGCACCACCTCGACCATCACCACCTCCATCAGGATGAGATGGATCAGGAATATCTCGTAGGAGATCTCGCCCAGGAACACCATCGGCCGGCTGGCCAGTAGACGTTCGTACCAGCCAGGCCGCTCGGCACCAGGTTCCCCGCGCAGCGCCAGCGGCGCAACCACCAGGGTGGCGATCACCGCGTAGAACGCGGTCTTGGCCAACGCCTCCCACAGCTCGGCGGGCGAGGTGGTCGGGGCCCCGCCGATCGGCGTCGACACGATGACGTAGCAGATCAGCGCCAGCGGTAGGCATGCCAGCGCGTAGGCACGCACCCCGAGGGGTTGTAGTGCGGCCAGCATCATGCCGCCGAGAAACCACACCAGGTAGCCGGGCAGCCACAGCCGTGCGCCGTCGGGCAGCCAGTCGACGCTGTGGACCAGCCACAACCACGCCGGCGACACCAGCGCAAGACCCGCCAGGCCGGCCAGCAGCAGGTGCGGCCGCCACCGCCGCCGGCACAGCGGCACCAGCAACAGATAGGCCAGCGCGGGCAGCACCAGGTAGAACGCCACCTCCACGGCCAGGCTCCACATCTGGGTCAGGCCCTGGTGCAGATAGGAGAACAGGTAGCCGTCGGTGTAGATCTGGGTCAGCGTGAGGTTGCGGAACAACCCCTCCCAGGTGTGGCCGGGGTTCGGGCCACCCGTGCGGAAGTGGTAGACCAGATACGCCGCCAGGACGGTGACGACGTAGGCCGGCATGATGCGGCGCACCCGGTGCCAGGCGTAGCGGCGCACCGACGGTGGCTCGCTGCCACTCGCAGCGGCCTTCACCCAAGGGCTGAACAGCAGAAACCCGGACAGCACGAAGAAGATCGGCACACCGATCTCCATCCGCGAGTACACCAGGCCCAGATAGCCCTGCGGGTACTTGCCGGTGGTGTACGCCGCGTGGGTGAGCACCACCAGCAACGCCGCGACAGCCCGGATCCCGGTCAGTGCGTCGACGCGCCCCGTCGCGGTGATCGACTCCAGGCCACCCTGGGCTGCTGTCCTGTCGGACAACGTCACCTCGATGTGTGCTTTCCGCGATGCGGTTTGGCGCCGCGATCGGGTTCGAGGTTGATCAGCTGACCCTGAATCCTGGTGTTCTCCAACGCTTTGAGCGTCTTACCGGACAGCTTGGCGGGTAGTTCGACCAGTGAATAATCCAACTTGATCGCGATGTGCCCGAAGTCCGAACGGTGCAACCCGCCCTCGTTGGCGATGGCCCCGACGATCGCGCCCGGTGCGACCTTGTGGCGTTTTCCGACCGAGATGCGGTAGGTCGCCAGGTCGCTGCGCCGCTCCCGCGGGGGCCGGTCCTCGCGGGTGGGTTTGTCTCGACGCTCGCGCTTCTTCTCCGGCGGCGGCTCGGTCATCAGGAACTCTCCGCCGTCGCGGCTCTGCAACGCCAACGCCGCGGCGATGTCGGCCATCGGCACGTCATGGTCGCGCTCGTAGGCCTCGACCAACCGGCGGAACAGGTCGAGGCCCGGTGCGTTGAGCGCCTCGGTGATCGAGTCACGGAACTTGGACACCCGCTTCTCGTTGACGTCCTCGACCGAGGGCAACTCCGATTCGACGAGCTTCTGCCGGGTGACGCGTTCGATCGCGTTGAGCAGGTGACGCTCGCGCGGGGTGACGAACAGCAGCGCCGAACCCGACCGGCCGGCACGTCCGGTGCGCCCGATGCGGTGCACGTAGGACTCCGGGTCATGTGGGATGTCGAAGTTCACCACGTGGGAGATCCGCTCGACGTCCAATCCGCGAGCAGCGACGTCGGTGGCGACCAGGATGTCGATCGAAC
This sequence comes from Mycobacterium sp. SMC-4, assembly GCF_025263265.1. Classification (NCBI taxonomy): domain Bacteria; kingdom Bacillati; phylum Actinomycetota; class Actinomycetes; order Mycobacteriales; family Mycobacteriaceae; genus Mycobacterium; species Mycobacterium sp. SMC-4. The sequence continues at coordinate 3,999,360 of NZ_CP079869.1, forward strand.
CATCTTTGAGCTGCGAGATGGTGCGTTCTCGAACCGCCTGGGCAATGTCGCCGTTGATGGCGGCCGCGGCGAACCCGCGGGCCCGCAGCTTCTCGGCGACTTCTTCGGTGGCCTGCTTGGTGCGAACGAACACGATCATCGCGTCGCCCTGCTCGACCTCGAGCAATCGGGTCAGCGCGTCCATCTTGCGCGGGTAGGACACCTGGATGTAGCGCTGGGTGATGTTCTCAGCGGTCTGTGTCTTCGACTTGACCGTGACCTCGACGGGATCGTGGAGGTACTTGGCGGTGATCTTCTTGATCGCCGGTGGCATGGTCGCCGAGAACAGCGCCACCTGCTTGTACTCCGGTGTGTCGGACAGAATGCGCTCGACGTCCTCGGCGAATCCCATCTGCAGCATTTCGTCGGCTTCGTCGAGCACCAGGTAATCCAGCCGCGACAGGTCCAGGCTGCCCTTCTCCAGGTGGTCGATGACCCGCCCCGGGGTTCCGACGACGATCTGCGCGCCACGCTTGAGGCCGGCCAACTGCGGCCCGTAGGAGCTACCGCCGTACACCGGGAGCACGTTGACGCGCAGGTGCGCGGCGTAGCGGCTGAACGCCTCGGCGACCTGCAACGCCAGCTCGCGGGTGGGGGCCAGCACCAACGCCTGGGTGTGGCGGCTGTCGGTGTCGATCTTGGACAACAGCGGAATGGCGAACGCCGCGGTCTTGCCGGTACCGGTCTGAGCCAGGCCGACGACATCGGAGCCTTCCAGCATCGCCGGAATGGTTGCGGCTTGGATCGGTGACGGCGACTCGTAGCCGACGTCGTTGATCGCCTGCAGTACCGCGGGGTGAATCTGCAGGTCAGCAAAGCTCAGGTCACCAGGTGCGTCTGCACTGTCGGGCGCCGGATCCGAGGGGCTCATCGTGGTGGAAGTCTAGTGGCAACGCCGAGGTGTGCCGCCCGCGAGCCTCGACTGGCTGCCCGGCGTCCCACGGTACGGTGCGCTGTTGTGAAGTGGGCTGGGACCATCGGGGCCATCGGAACCCTCGCCGGCGCGGTGGTGATGGCGGTGGCGGGCTGCAGTTCCGGTGACTCCACGGTGTCCAAGACGCCGGGCCCGACCGCGGTATCCACACCCGCGGCCGAACCCCCGCCGGTTCTCACCCCGCCGGCACCTGGGCCCACCCCGGCCGACGACCCGTGCGAGGTCAACCTGGCCGCGCCGGAGATCACCCGCGCAGTGTCCGAACTGCCGCCGGACCCGCGCTCGAATCAGGGGTGGAGCCCCGAACCGCTGGCCGGCAACTACAACGAGTGCGCGCCACTGTCGGCGGTGATCGTCAAGGCCAACACCAACGCCGAGAACCCGAACACCCGCGCGGTGCTGTTTCACCTCGGCAAGTTCATCCCGACCGGGGTGCCCGACACCTATGGCTTCAACGGCCTGGAACCAGCGGCCAGCACCGGTGACACCGTCGCGTTGAAATACTCCAGCGGAGTCGAGGGCCTCGACAGCGTGGTGCGGTTCCGGTGGAACGGCAGCGGTGTCGAGCTGATCGGCAACGCGCCGCGCTGATCGACCGACGCGCGCCGCGTAAGGAGAGGGTGTCGGTGCGCTGGCCTACAGTGGCGGCGTGTTCGTCATCGAGGATCGCGTGCTTTTCAGCGCATCCGACCTCGCCGCCGCGGCCCGGTGCGAATACGCGCTGCTGCGCAGCTTCGATGCCCGATTAGGTTGGGGCCCAGCGGTTTCAGCCGACGACGAGCTGCTCGCCCGGACCGCGGAGCTCGGTGACGAACATGAACAGCGCCATCTCGAGCAGCTGCGCGAGGATGCCGAGGTGACCGTCATCGGACGGCCGACCTACACGCTGGCGGGATTGAGCGCGGCCGCCGAGCAGACACTGCGCGCGGTGCAACGCCGCGCTCCGGTGATCTACCAAGCTGCGATGTTCGACGGGCGCTTTGTCGGCTTCGCCGACTTCATGCTGCTCGAGGACGGCCCCGAGGGTCCGCGCTACCGGCTGCGCGACACCAAGCTGGCGCGGTCGGTCAAGGTGGAGGCGCTGCTCCAGCTGGCCGCCTACGCCCAGACCCTGTCCGGCGCCGGCGTCGCGATGGCCGACGAGGTCGACCTGATGCTCGGCGACGGCCGCACCGTCAGCTACCCGGTCGACGAACTACTCCCGGTCTACCGGCCCCGGCGCGACGCGCTACAACTCCTGCTGGACCGTCACCTCGCCGGCGGACGGCCGGTGACCTGGGAAGACGAACAGGTGCGAGCGTGCTTCCGGTGCGACGAATGCCAAATACAAGTGCGCGCCCACGACGATCTGCTGCTGGTGGCCGGGATGCGGGCCGGCCAGCGGGCCCGGCTGGTCGATGCCGGCATCACCACGGTGGCCGAGCTGGCGGCCTACGCCGCAGCGCCGCCGCCGGACGTCTCCCCACGCAGCTTCACCGCGCTGCGCGCGCAGGCACGCCTGCAGATATCCGGGCCGGTGGACGGCAAGCCGCCCTATGAGGTCGTGGACCCGCAGCCGTTGATGGTGCTGCCGGATGCGAACAAGGGCGACCTGTTCTTCGACTTCGAAGGTGATCCGTTATGGACCGAGGACGGTCGGGAATGGGGTTTGGAGTACCTGTGGGGCGTGCTGACCATGGCCGGCGACTTCCACCCGTTCTGGGCACACAACCGACCCGACGAGCGTCAGGCGCTGGTGGACTTCCTGGAAATGGTGCGCAGACAGCGGCGCCGCCATCCCGGGATGCACATCTACCACTACGCGGCCTACGAGAAGAGCGCGCTGTTGCGCTTGGCCGGCCGTTACGGGGTCGGCGAGCACGACGTCGACGCGCTGCTGCGCGAGGGCATCCTGGTCGACTTGTACCCGTTGGTGCGCAAGAGCATTCGGGTCGGCACCGAGAATTACAGCATCAAGTCCCTGGAACCGCTGTACATGGGTAACGAGCTGCGCACCGGTGAGGTCACCACCGCCACCGCATCGATCACCGAATACGCCCGCTACTGCGAACTGCGTGAGCGCGGCCGACTCGACGAGGCCGCGAACGTGCTCAAGCAGATCGAGGAGTACAACCGCTACGACTGCCGATCCACCCGCCGGTTGCGGGACTGGTTGATGGCCCGTGCGATCGACAGTGCGGTTCCGCCGCGCGGTCCGCTGACCCTGACCGCCCACCAGACGGCCACCGCCGCGCCCGCCGACCCACAGTCGGACACAGCCGAGCGTGCGTTGTGCGCCTTCGCCGGCGACGCAGTGGCCGATCGCCGCCCCGAACAGGTTGCCGCGGCGATGTTCGCTGCTGCCATGGGTTTTCACAAACGCGAGGACAAGCCGTTCTGGTGGGGCCACTTCGACCGGGTGAACAATCCCGTCGAGGAGTGGGCAGACAGCGGGGGCGTGTTCCTCGTCGAGCACCACGAGGTGGTCGCCGACTGGCACCAACCACCACGGGCGCGCAAACCGCAACGCCATGTGCGTCTGCACGGGCAGATCGCCACCGGCGAGCTCAGCGCGAAGCCCTACGCGCTCTACGACCCGCCGGCTCCGCGGGGCTTGTCCGATGACCCGGACCGGCGCGGGTTCGGCCCGGTGACGGTGCTCGAATGCGACAACACCGAAGCACCCACCGAGGTCATCGTCTGCGAACGCCCGCCCAGAGACGGCGACGTCTACGACCAGGTTCCGTTCGCGCTCACACCCGAAGCACCGATCAGCACCAAGCCGCTGCAGGAGTCCATCGCAGCGACCGCGGCCGTGGTTGCCGACGGTCTCCCCGATCTGCCTGCCGACGCGGTGACCGACATCCTGCTGCGCCGACCGCCGCGCACCGTCAGCGCCGCCGCACTGCCCCGCAGCACCGACATCGTCGCCGATATCACCACCGCACTGCTGGACCTGGACGCGTCCTACCTGGCGGTGCACGGTCCGCCCGGCACCGGCAAGACCTTCACCGCGGCCCGGGCCATCGCCGGGCTGGTCAACACCCACCGGTGGCGTGTCGGCGTGGTCGCGCAGTCGCACGCTGTGGTCGAGCACCTCTTCGACGACATCATCGCCGCCGGAGTCGCCCCCGCAGTCATCGGAAAGAAGCTCAACACGGTCAGCGCCGGCTGGACCGAGCTGACCAACCCCGATTTCGCCCCGTTCATCGCCGACCACGAAGGATGTGTCGTCGGCGGCACCGCCTGGGACTTCGCCAACGCCACCAAGATCACCGCGCACAGCCTGGACCTGCTGGTCGTCGAGGAAGCCGGACAGTTCAGCCTCGCCAACACCATCGCGGTGGCCCGCGCGGCGCGCAACCTGCTGCTGCTCGGTGACCCGCAACAGCTCCCCCAGGTCAGCCAAGGGGTGCATCCGGAGCCGGTCGACGGTTCGGCGTTGGGTTGGCTCGTCGACGGGCACAACACGCTGCCTGCCGAGCGCGGTTACTTCCTGGACCTGTCCTATCGCATGCACCCGCAGGTCTGCGCTGCGGTGTCCCGGCTGTCCTATGACCGGCGGCTGCGGTCGCAGCGGGATGTGACCGCGGCACGCCGACTCGACGGTGTCGATGCCGGCGTGCGTACCCTGCTGCTCGATCACACCGGCAATGCCACCGACAGTCCCGAAGAGGCCGCCGCGATCGTCGCCGAGATCACCCCGCTGCTGGGCACCCGCTGGACCGACGAACACGGCACCCGAGCGCTGGACCAGCGCGACGTGCTGGTCGTGACGCCCTACAACGCGCAGGTGGTGACGGTGCGGCGCCGGCTGGACGCCGCCGGCCTGGCCGAGGTCCGGGTGGGGACGGTCGACAAGTTCCAGGGCCGACAGGCGCCGGTGGTGTTCGTCTCGATGACGGCATCCTCGGTTGACGACGTCCCACGCGGAATGTCGTTCCTGCTGAATCGCAATCGTCTCAACGTCGCGGTCAGCAGGGCGAAGTACCTGGCCGTGGTGGTGCGTTCGGCGCAACTGACCGAGTATCTGCCGTCGACTCCGGACCGACTGGTGGAGTTGGGCGCGTTCCTGGCCCTGACGGCATGTGATACACCGACGAGGTGACCGAAAAGCTGGTGGAACGGCTCGCGGCCATCGTCGGGTCCCGTCACGTCAGCACCGACCCCGACGTCCTCGACGGCCGCAGCGTCGACCACACCGGCCGCTACCGCGGTCGGGCCCGGGCGCTGGTGCGGCCGGGGTCGGCCGACGAGGTCGCCGCGGTGCTGCGGGCGTGCCGTGACGCCGGAGCGTTCGTGACGGTGCAGGGCGGGCGCACCTCCCTGGTGGCGGGCACCGTGCCGGAGAACGACGACGTGCTGGTGTCCACCGAACGACTTCGCGACATCGGCGAGGTCGACGTCGTGGAGCGGCGCGTACACGCCGGCGCCGGGGTGACCCTGGCCGACCTGCAGAAGGCAGCCGCGGCGGCCGGTCTGGTGTTCGGTGTGGACCTGGCCGCGCGCGACTCGGCCACCGTCGGGGGCATGGCCTCGACGAACGCCGGGGGCTTGCGGACGGTCTGCTACGGCGACATGGGCGATCAGGTCATCGGCCTGGACGTGGTTTTGCCGGACGGGTCGGTGCTGGCCCGGCACAGCCAGGTCCGCAGCGACAACACCGGCTACGACCTGGCGTCGCTGTTCGTCGGCGCCGAAGGCACGCTCGGCGTCATCACCGGCCTGGACCTGCGCCTGTATCCCGACCCCGGTCGGCGGGTCACCGCGGTCTGCGGTTTCGCCGACCTCGACGCACTGATCGCCATCGGCCGGATTTTCCGCGACCTGGCCGGCATCGCGGCGCTGGAACTGCTCGACGCGCGGGCAGCCGCGTTGACCGCCGAGCACGCCGACGTGCACGCACCGGTGGCCGGCGAATGGCTGCTGCTGGTCGAACTCATCGGCGACCGCCAAGACGTGCTGACCGAGCGGCTCGCCGAGGCCCTGGCCGACGCCGAGCTGGCCGACGAGCCGGCGGTCGGCCTGGACGCCGCGGCCGCACAACGCCTGTGGCAGCTGCGCGAAGCCGTCGCCGATGTACTCGGGGTGTACGGCCCTCCCCTGAAATTCGATGTCTCGCTGCCCCTTTCGGCGATCCGTCGGTTCGCCGACGCAGCCCGGACGGTGGTCGCCGAGCACGCCCCCGACGCCATCGCGGTGCTGTTCGGCCATATCGGTGAGGGCAACCTCCACCTCAACCTGGTGCGCTGCGCGCTCGACAAAGCCGATGAGCAGGCCCTGTACGCGGCGATGATGGCGCTGATCGCCGGGCACGGCGGAAACGTCAGCTCCGAGCACGGCGTGGGCACCCGCAAACGCGACTACCTATCGATGTCGCGGACCGCGGCGGACATCGCGGCGATGCGAACCGTGAAATCGGCGTTCGACCCGACCGGCTATCTCAACCCTGCCGTGCTGTTCGGCTAGCCTGGCGTGCAGTGACCAGCATCGAAGCTGACTACCTCGTCGTCGGGGCGGGCGCCATGGGCATGGCGTTCGTCGACACCATGCTCGCCGAAACCGACGACACCGTCGTCTTGGTCGACGAGCACCACCAACCCGGCGGGCACTGGAACTCGGTCTATCCGTTCGTCCGGCTGCACCAGCCCTCGGCCTACTACGGCGTCAACTCCCAGCCGCTGCCATCGGAGCACCGCATCGACGAATCAGGTTTTAATGCCGGGTTTTTCGAGCTCGCATCCGGACACGAGGTGTGCGCCTACTACGACCAGGTGATGCGCCATCAGCTGCTGCCCACCGGCCGGTTGTCCTACTTCCCCGCATCGCGTTACCTGGGCGACCGGCGTTTCCGCACGCTGGACGGCACCGAACACACGGTCACCGTGCGGCGCCGGGTGGTCGACGCGACATATCTGCTGACCGTGGTGCAGTCGATGAGGCCGCCCCCGTTCTCCGTCGCGGCCGGTGTCGATGTCGTCACTCCCAACGATCTGCCGCGCCGCGCCGCCGCACACCGGCACTACACGATCGTCGGTGGCGGCAAGACCGGCATGGACTGCTGTCTGTGGCTACTGCGGCACGGGGTTCCCGCCGACCGGCTGCGCTGGATCATGCCGCGCGACTCCTGGCTGCTCAACCGCGCCAACATCCAGCCCGGGACGAGTTTCTCCGAGCAGCTGCGCGCGTCGATCGGCTCCCGAATGGAGGCGATCGCCGAAGCCATCTCGATCGAGGACCTGCTGGACCGCCTGGAGGCCGACGAGAATCTGCTGCGTCTGGACCCCGGCGTGCGCCCGACGATGTACCACTGCGCGATCGTGTCGGTCGTCGAGCTCGAGCAACTGCGCCTGATCACCGATGTGGTGCGGCTGGGGCACCTGCAGCACGCCGCCGCCGATGAGTTGATCCTGCGCGACGGGACCCTCCCGAGCGGGCGGTCGTTGTTGGTGGATTGCACCACCCAGGGCCTGCCGCGACCGCCGTCGGTACCGGTGTTCGACGGCGACCGCATGGTTCTGCAGAGTGTCCGGGGCTGTCAGCAGGTCTTCAGCGCGGCGTTCATCGCGCACGTGGAGGCGACCTACGCTGACGATGCCGTCCGCAACGACCTGTGTGCACCGATCCCGCACCCGGACGCACCGCTGGACTGGTTACGGATCCTGCGCAGCGACAACCGCGCTCAGCTGCGTTGGTTACAGGAGCCCGAGCTGATGGAGTGGTTGGGCTCGGCGCGGCTGAACGTGTTGCGCGACGTGTTTCCGCCCTTCCCCGACAAACCGCGGGTGCGGGAGAAGGCGATCGGCGCGCTGTCGGCGATGCTGCGTAAGACCAACGACCGGTTGACCGAGCTGATGGGTGAGGCGGGTCAGGACCGTGAGTGCCGACCGTAGGTGTCGGGATCCGATGGCGCCGGCCGGTGAACTGCTGAGCCGTTGACGGTGCGCTCGGCTGGCTCGTCGAGCATGCGGTCGAGGATGGCACGCCACGCATGCCGCTCGGTGTCGGTGTCATCGGCCGCGGCGGCGGTGCCGGCGACACCGGGAGAGTCCTCGACGAGGAACTCGACGTAGTCGTCATCGTCGAGGTATCCGACCGCACCGTCATCGTTGTCGTCGTTGTCGTCGCGGCGGGCGGCGCGCGGTGTCGGCGGCACCGGGACCGAGGAACGAACGAACACCGGGTGGGCGGACCCCAGGAAGAAGATCGCGGCGATGACACCGAACAGCGCAACGAATGCGGGCAGCAGCATGGCCTGCGACATCGCGGCGGCGAACGGCGCGTGCAGGTCGGCCGGCAACCCGCCGACCGGCGCTTCCGCGCGCGCCGGCGCGTCGACGACGCCAGGGATTTCGGCCGACAGCCGGGAGGCCATGAACGCGGCCATGCCGGCGCTGCCGACGACCGAGCCGACCTGGCGGGTGGTGTTGTAGACCCCGGAACCGGCGCCGGCCAGCTGTGCGGGCAGATTACGGGTGGCGGTCGCGGCCAGCGGCGACCAGATGAACGCCATCGCCACACCCAGCAGCGTCAGCGGCACCACCAAACGCCAGATCGGAGTCGTCGGCGTCATCTCGATCGACAGCCACGTCACCCCGATCGCCAGCAGCGCAAAGCCGAAACCGATCACCGGCCGAGGATGTGACCGGTCGACGATCCTGCCGACGAACGGCGCGAGCACACCGGTGGCCACCGCCATCGGCGCGACCAGCACCGCGGCGCGGGTTGGGGACAGCCCGCACACCGCCTGGGCGTAGAACATCAGGGGCAACAGCATGCCGGTTGCCACGAAACCAATGGTCGCGACACCGAGGTTGGACATCGAGAAGTCGCGGTCACCGAAGATGCGCAGCGGGATCAGCGGTTCACCGGAGTTGATGGACTGCCAATAGAAGAACGCCGCCATCACCACCACGCCTACCGCGATCGACGCCCAGATCCACGGGGCCCAGTGGTGGGACTGCCCCTCCTGCAGGGCGAACACGATCAGGAACAGACCCACGCCCGACAACACCACACCCGGGATGTCGAACCGCTTGGTCTGCCTCGGCAGCGCCGGCACCAGCCACACCGCCAGCGCGAACCCCAGCACCCCGACGGGGACGTTGACGATGAAGATCCACGGCCATCCCAGGGTGTCGACCAGCACGCCGCCGGCCAGCGGACCCACCAACGTGGCCACCCCCGCGGTAGCACCCCATACGCTCATCGCGACACCGCGTCGATGCGCGGGAAACGTCCTGGTGATCACAGCGAGCGTCTGCGGTGTCAGCAGCGCCGCACCTACGCCCTGCACCACGCGGGCAGCCACCAGCATGCCGATCGTGTCGGCCAGTCCGCACCACAGCGACGCGAGGGTGAACACCGCCAGGCCGGCAAGGTAGACGTTCTTGGGCCCGAACCGGTCCCCCAGCCGGCCCGCCACCAGCAGCGGCACCGCATAGGCCAGCAGGTAGGCGCTGGTCACCCAGATCACCGCGTCGTAGCCGACGTTCAGGCTCGCCATGATCGCCGGATTGGCGACCGCCACGATCGTGGCGTCGACCAGGATCATGAAGAACCCGATCAGCAGCGCCCACAGCGCATGCCACGGGTTGGTCACCTGCGCAGGCGCAGCATCGGCGTGAGCGGGTGCGGGCAGGGGTAGCGGCATCACAGAACTCGGAACAAGGGATGGGGACGACGAACAGTCCGGCACGACGGTACGGGTGCGCCGAAGACCGGACAAGTCCCCCGCGACCGACGACGACTCGGTCAGCCGTGCCTGGCAACGGCGGGCTCGACCGCGTCGTCGCGGCTCACGACCTTGTGCGAGCCGGTCGCCAACAGCGCGAGCAACGCCAGTGACACCCCGGAAGCCATCACCAGCGCCATGGCCAGCTCATCGTTGCCGAGGATGCCGACCAACGGCGCCACGGCCGCACCGGCGCCGAACTGTACGGCGCCCAGCAACGCGGCAGCGGTACCGGCGGCGTCGGGGTGGCGGGTCAGCGCCACCGCCGGCGCGTTGGGGATCACCAGGCCCATGGCGCCCAGGATCGCCCACACCGGGACCACGAACCCGACCACGCCACCGATCCCGGTGGACGCCAGTGCGACGAACACCAGACCGGCCACGACGGCGGCCGCCAGCGCCCACACCATGATCTGCTGCGGCGCGTAACGGCGTAGCAGCAACACGTTGCACTGCGTGGTCCCGATGAGGGCCACCGCGCCGGCGCCGAACACCAGCGCGAACGCGGTCTGGCCGAGTCCGAACCGCCCCTGCAGCACGAACGACGCACCGGCGATGTAGGCGAACAGCCCGGACATACCGAGCGCGCCGACCAGCACCAGGATGACGAACCGGATGTCACGCAGCAGTTCCAGATAGGTCAGCGTGATCGCGCGTGCCCGCAGCGGTCGACGGTGGTCGACCGCCAGCGTCTCCGGCAGCGCGAGCGCCGCCATCACCAGCAGCGCCGCCGCCGCCACGACCAGCGCGGCGAACACCCAGTGCCAGGATCCGTGCACCAGCACCGCCGCGCCCAGCGACGGCGCCAGCACCGGGGCCACCCCGAGCACCAGCATCAGCCGGGACATCACGGTGGCAGCCACCGAATCGGCATACAGGTCACCCACCACGGCGATGGCCACCACCATCGCGGCGGCCGCACCCATTCCCTGGAGGCCACGCGCGATCCCCAGCATTGTGATGTCGGTGGCGAACATGCACCACAGCGAGGCCAGCATGTGCAGCACGATTCCGGCCATCAGGGGTTTGCGACGCCCCAGCGAGTCCGACAGCGGACCGACGATCAGCTGGCCCAGCGCCAGCCCGGCCAGTGTGCCGGTGAGCGTCAGCTGCACCACCGACGAGGAGACCGCCAATTCCTCGGCGATCTTCGGCAGCGCCGGCAGGTACATGTCGATGGTCAGCGGTCCCAGGGCAACCAGAAGGCCGAGCACCACGATCATCCGGGTCCGTCCCGGCTGCCTCACGTCCACGTCAGGGGATACTGCCATGAATTTGATTAGCGACGCTTTCCATTTATTTCTTCCCGAATCCGCAGACCGTGACCGTGATCACGCCGGGCACCCCGGCCGGCCGCTCAGGCGTTGACCGGTCAGTCGCGGCCACCCATTAGCCTGGGAGTGAGCAGCCGCCGAGGTTGATACAGGAGGGGCGACCGATGAGGGCCCGATCACGTACCAAGAGCAAGGACCCGGCTGTCCAGAACGAAGATCCCGGTGCCGCCGCCAAGGTGCTGTCGCGGATCATCGAGCGGGGCGCCCGGGTGCAGGGCCCGGCGGTGAAGGCTTACGTCGAGCGGTTGCGTGCCGACCGGCCCGGCGCTACGCCGGCCGACCTGATCGCCGTGCTCGACAAGCGCTACCAGGCCGCGGTGATGGCCAGCGGCGTTGCGGTCGGCTCGGCCGCGGCCTTCCCCGGCATCGGGACGCTGATGGCGATGTCGGCGGTGGCCGGCGAGACGGTGGTGTTCCTGGAGGCCACCTCGCTGTACGTGCTGGCGATGGCCGAGGTGTACGGCGTGCCGATCGACGAACGCGAACGCCGCCGTGCGTTGGTACTCGCGGTCCTGGTCGGAGACGACAGCAAGCGCGCCGTCGGCGACCTGCTCGGGTCCCGACGCACCAGTGGCGGCTGGCTCTCCGACGGCGCGGCATCGCTGCCGCTGCCCGCGCTCTCACAGCTGAACACCCGATTGTTGCGGTATTTCGTCAAGCGCTACACCCTCAAGCGCGGGGCGATCGCATTCGGAAAGCTGATGCCGGTCGGGGTCGGCGCGGTCGTTGGCGGTGTCGGTAATCGCCTGATGGGCAACAAGATTGTGGCCAATGCGCACTCCGCCTTCGGGGAGCCGCCGCAACGCTGGCCGTCAACTCTGCACCTGGTGCCCGTGCAGAGTTCCTGAACGGTTCTTGCGGTGGTTGCCGTTGGGTGCTCCGGCGATCGGCAGAAGCGCTAGCCTTTATACGGCGGACAAGCGGGGTACCCGCACTCCAGGGTTGAGATTGAGGTGGCCGGCTGCCACTGGCGGCGCAGGCCGGAAGCGAAGAATTGAGGCGAACAGCAGCCGTGAATTCACCTTCACCATTCGGTCAGAACGAGTGGTTGGTCGAAGAGATGTACCGCAAGTTCCGCGAGGACCCCTCGTCGGTGGACCCGAGTTGGCACGAGTTCCTCGTCGACTACAGCCCGGAACCCGCCACCGACGTCGCCACAAGCGGCAACGGCACCCCCTCCTCGGCACCGACCGCGCCCCCCGAGCCGGCACCGGCGCCGCCACCGAAGTCCTCGGCCGGCAACGGCGCCGCCAGCCCGAGCGCGAAGAAGACCGGCCCGGACAAGCCCAAGCCGGCGCAGGAGGCTCCGTCGCGCATGTCCACATCGTCGAGGTCGTCGAGCAAGACCTCCGACGGGTCAGCTGACAAGGCCCCGGCCAAGTCAGCGGAGAAGTCGTCGGACAAGACCTCGGACTCGTCGCCGAAGAAGGGCGCCGATTCCAAGCCGGCTGCGCCGAAGAGCGCCGACACCTCGCCGGACTCCGACGGCGACGAGACCACGGTGTTGCGCGGCGCGGCCGCCGCCGTGGTGAAGAACATGAACGCCTCGCGTGACGTGCCGACGGCCACCAGTGTGCGTGCCATCCCAGCCAAGGCGATGATCGACAACCGCATCGTGATCAACAATCACCTCAAGCGCACCCGCGGCGGCAAGATCTCGTTCACCCACCTGCTCGGCTACGCGATCGTGCAGGCGGTCAAGAAATTCCCGAACATGAACCGGCACTTCGCCGAGGTCGACGGCAAGCCGGCCGCGGTCACGCCGGCGCACACCAACCTGGGCCTGGCCATCGACCTGCAGGGCAAGGACGGCAAGCGGACCCTGGTGGTCGCGTCGATCAAGAACTGCGAGACCATGCGGTTCGGGCAGTTCATCGCGGCCTACGAGGACATCGTGCGCCGGGCCCGCGACGGCAAGCTCACCGCCGAAGACTTTGGCGGCGTGACGATCTCGTTGACCAACCCGGGCACCATCGGGACCGTGCACTCGGTGCCGCGGCTGATGCAGGGCCAGGGTGCGATCATCGGCGCCGGCGCCATGGAGTATCCCGCAGAGTTCCAGGGTGCCAGCGAAGAGCGCATCGCCGAGCTCGGCGTCGGCAAGCTGATGACGCTGACATCGACCTACGACCACCGCATCATCCAGGGCGCGGAGTCCGGGGACTTCCTGCGGACCATTCACCAGCTGCTGCTCGACGACGAGTTCTACGACGAGATCTTCCGCGAGCTCGGAATCCCGTATGAGCCAGTGCGCTGGCGCATCGACAACCCCGACTCCATCGAGGACAAGAACGCCCGCGTCATCGAGCTGATCGCGGCCTACCGCAACCGCGGGCACCTGATGGCCGACATCGACCCGCTGCGGCTGGACAACACCCGCTTCCGCAGTCACCCCGACCTCGATGTCAACACCCACGGCCTGACGTTGTGGGACCTCGACCGCGAGTTCAAGGTCAACGGCTTCGCCGGGATGCAGCACAAGAAGTTGCGCGACATCCTGGGGCTGCTGCGCGACGCGTACTGCCGGCACATCGGCGTCGAGTACACCCACATCCTGGAGCCCGAGCAGCAGCAGTGGCTGCAGGACCGTGTCGAGATCAAGCACGAGAAGCCCACTGTCGCCGAGCAGAAGTACATCCTGAGCAAACTCAACGCGGCCGAGGCCTTCGAGACCTTCCTGCAGACCAAATACGTTGGACAGAAACGATTCTCACTGGAAGGCGCCGAGACCGTCATCCCGATGATGGACGCCGCGATCGACCAGTGCGCCGAGCACGGACTCAACGAGGTCGTCATCGGCATGCCGCACCGCGGCCGGCTCAACGTTCTGGCCAACATCGTCGGCAAGCCCTACAGCCAGATCTTCACCGAGTTCGAGGGCAACCTGAACCCCTCGCAGGCGCACGGTTCCGGCGACGTCAAGTACCACCTGGGTGCCACCGGCACCTACATCCAGATGTTCGGTGACAACGACATCTCGGTGTCGCTGGTGGCCAATCCCAGCCACCTGGAAGCGGTCGACCCTGTCCTGGTCGGGCTGGTGCGCGCCAAGCAGGATCTGCTCGACGCCGGTGACACCGACGCCGAGGACGCCGGGAACTTCCCGGTCGTGCCGATGATGCTGCACGGGGACGCGGCATTCGCCGGTCAGGGAGTCGTGGCCGAGACGCTGAACCTGGCGCTGCTGCGCGGCTACCGCACCGGCGGCACCATCCACATCATCGTCAACAACCAGATCGGCTTCACCACCTCGCCGACCGATTCGCGCTCCTCGGAGTACTGCACCGACGTGGCCAAGATGATCGGTGCACCGATCTTCCACGTCAACGGCGACGACCCCGAGGCCTGCGTCTGGGTGGCCAAGCTGGCCGTCGATTTCCGGCAGAAGTTCAAGAAGGACGTCATCATCGACATGCTCTGCTACCGCAGGCGGGGCCACAACGAGGGTGACGACCCGTCGATGACCCAGCCGACGATGTACGACGTCATCGACACCAAGCGCGGGGTCCGCAAGACCTACACCGAAGCGCTGATCGGGCGCGGCGACATCTCTATGAAGGAAGCCGAAGACGCCCTGCGCGACTACCAAGGCCAACTCGAGCGGGTCTTCAACGAGGTCCGCGAACTGGAGAAACACGCCATCGGACCCAGCAGTTCGGTGGAGTCCGATCAGATGGTGCCCGCCGGGATGAAGACCGCGGTGGAGAAGTCGCTGCTCCAGCGCATCGGTGACGCGCACCTGTCGTATCCGGAGGACTTCAGCGTCCACCCGCGGGTCAAGCCGGTGCTGGAGAAGCGCCGCGAGATGGCCTACGAGGGCAAGGTCGACTGGGCGTTCGCCGAGTTGCTGGCCCTGGGCTCGTTCCTGGCCGAGGGCCGCGCCATCCGGTTGACCGGACAAGACACCCGCCGCGGCACGTTCACCCAGCGCCATTCGGTGATCATCGACCGCAAGTCCGGCCAGGAGTTCACCCCGCTGCAGTTGCTGACCGTCGACCCCGACGGCAACCCCACCGGCGGCAAGTTCATGGTGTACGACTCGGCGCTCTCGGAGTTCGCCGCGGTGGGCTTCGAGTACGGCTACTCGGTGGGCAACCCCGACGCGCTGGTGCTCTGGGAAGCGCAGTTCGGCGACTTCGTCAACGGCGCACAGTCGATCATCGACGAGTTCATCAGCTCCGGAGAGGCCAAGTGGGGCCAGCTTTCCGATGTGGTGCTCCTGCTCCCGCACGGCCACGAGGGCCAGGGACCCGACCACACCTCGGGCCGCATCGAGCGCTTCCTGCAGCTGTGGGCGGAGGGCTCGATGACCATCGCGGTGCCCTCGACCCCGGCCAACTACTT
Organism: Mycobacterium sp. SMC-4; assembly: GCF_025263265.1. Lineage (NCBI taxonomy): Bacteria > Bacillati > Actinomycetota > Actinomycetes > Mycobacteriales > Mycobacteriaceae > Mycobacterium > Mycobacterium sp. SMC-4. The sequence continues at coordinate 4,014,724 of NZ_CP079869.1, forward strand.
CCACCTGTTGCGTCGCCACGGTCTCGACGGGATCCACCGCCCGTTGATCGTGTTCACCCCGAAGTCGATGTTGCGCAACAAGGCGGCGGTCAGCGATCTGACGGAGTTCACCGAGAACAAGTTCCGCTCGGTGATCGAGGAACCCACCTACACCGACGGCACCGGAGACCGCTCGAAGGTGTCCCGGGTGCTGATGACCAGCGGCAAGCTGTACTACGAGCTGGCGGCGCGCAAGAAGAAGGACGAACGCGACGACGTGGCGATCGTGCGCCTCGAGCAGCTGGCGCCGCTACCCCGACGCCGGTTGGCCGAGACCATCGATCGCTATCCGAACGCCGAAGAGCGGTTCTGGGTGCAGGAGGAGCCGGCCAATCAGGGCGCATGGCCGACGCTGGGTCTGACGCTGCCCGAGCTGCTGCCGGACCACTTCAGCGGGATCAAGCGGATCTCGCGGCGGGCGATGTCGGCGCCGTCCTCGGGCTCGTCGAAGGTACACGCGGTCGAGCAGCAGGAGATCATCGACGAGGCGTTCGGCTGACCCCGCCGCCGGCCGGCGTCTGCGGCGGCTCAGCCGAAGAACGAGAGCGGACGCCCATCGGTCAATGCGGTGACCGCGCGCGGACAGAAGATCTGGATCGCCAACCCGGTGAAGATGGTCGCCGGCCCCAACGGCCTCCCGATCGCGTCGGCGACCTGAGCCGCCACGTTGGCGGCGTTCTGACCAGGTTCGACCAGCAGCGGGCACACCGACTGGCCGACCCGCACCGCGGTGGCTTCGTCGACGACTCCGATGCCGGAGTCGCGCAGCGCGGCCAGGAACACATCGGCTCCGGTGGCGGTGTCGGCCTGGGCCGGCACCGCGGTCATCATGGCCCCGGTGATTGCCACCGACGCGATCAGCGACACCGCAGCTGTGTACTTCGCCCTCGTGAGGTTCATGCTGTGTCTGTCGTCCGGCACCGCTGCGGCATTACCCGGGCCGGCCCAGTGCAGCCCTGACATACGCGGGACCGCAGGTACCGACTAGCCTCGACCGAGTCAACCGTCGCAAGGAGTGGATATGCAGGGCTTCGCCGGAAAGGTGGCCGTCGTGACCGGGGCCGGCTCGGGCATCGGTCAGGCGCTGGCGATCGAATTGGGCCGCTCGGGCGCCCACGTGGCGATCAGCGATATCGACGCCGAGGGCCTGGCCGTCACCGAGGCGCGGCTCACGGCCATCGGGGCCAAGGTCAAGGCCGACCGGCTGAACGTGACCGAGCGGGCGGCCTTCGAGCTCTACGCCGACGGCGTGGCCGAGCACTTCGGCAAGGTCAACCAGATCTACAACAACGCCGGCATCGCCTACGTCGGTGATGTGGAAGTGACCCCGTTCAAGGACATCGAACGCGTCGTCGACGTCGACTTCTGGGGTGTGGTCAACGGGACCAAGGCGTTCCTGCCGCATCTGATCGCCTCTGGTGACGGCCACGTGGTCAATGTGTCGAGCCTGTTCGGCATCTTCTCGGTGCCAGGCCAGGCTGCCTACAACTCCGCGAAGTTCGCAGTGCGCGGATTCACCGAATCGCTCTACCAGGAGATGGCCATCAGCGGACACCCGGTGGCGGTCACCAGCGTGCACCCCGGCGGCATCAAGACCGCGATCATGCGCAACTCGACGGCTGCCGACGGCGTAGACCATTCGAACCTGACCACCTTCTTCGACAAGCGGCTCACCATGACGACGCCGGAGAAGGCCGCCAAACAGATCCTCGACGCAGTCCGCAAGAAGAAGCCACGGGTGCTGGTCGGACCCGACGCCAAGGTGCTCGACTTCCTCGTCCGGCTCTCCGGTGCGCGCTACCAGACGCTGTTCTCCAGCGCCATCTCACGTTTCCTGCCCCCGGTGCACTGACGCCCACCCACCCGAACGAAAGAGTGACCAGGAGTGACTATGGAAGGCTTCGCAGGCAAGGTGGCCGTCGTGACGGGTGCCGGTTCAGGCATCGGGGCGGCACTGGCTCTGGCACTGGGCCGCTCGGGAGCATCGGTCGCGATCTGCGACGTCGACACCGAGGGCCTGGCGCGCACCGAGGAGCAGCTCAAAGCCCTTGGTGTGCAGGTCAAGTCCGACCGGCTGAACGTGACCGAGCGGGCGGCGTTCGAGGTTTACGCCGAGGATGTCGTCAAGCATTTCGGCAAGGTCAACCAGATCTACAACAACGCCGGCATCGCCCACACAGGTGACGTCGAGGTCACCGACTTCAAGGACCTGGAACGGGTTTTCGACGTCGACTACTGGGGTGTGGTCAACGGATCCAAGATCTTCCTGCCGCATCTGATCGCGTCCGGAGACGGCCACATCATCAACATCTCCAGCGTGTTCGGACTGCTCGGCATGCCCGGGCAGGCCGCGTACTGCGCGGCCAAGTTCGCGGTTCGCGGCTTCACCGAAGCGCTGGCCCAAGAGTTGACCCTGGCCGGCCACCCGGTCAAGGTCACCTGCGTGCACCCCGGTGGCATCAAGACCGCGATTGCGCGCAACATGACTGCGGCCGAAGGTCTGGACCCGAAGGAACTGGCCCACGAATTCGACACCCAGATGGCCCGGACGACGCCGGAAGAGGCCGCCCGCGTCATCCTCGACGGGGTGCGCCGCAACAAGCGCCGGGTGCTCATCGGCAACGACGCCCGGGCCTTCGAAGCCGTCACCCGGATCACCGGATCGGGCATCCAGCGCATCCTGCCCAAGCTCCTGGCGCGGGCCAATCACCGTCCTCGGCGATAACACCCGCTAGTGCCCGACCCCCAGCGGATGGGCGTCGAGCCACCGGCCGGCCACCACACCCGGGTCGGTACCCTCGGCAACCTGGCGCCGCATGTCGGCCAGCGAGCCGGTGTCGAGCACGCCGGCGATCTCGTTGAGCGCCAGCACCTGAGACTCGGTCAACTCGTTGCGCCGATACAGCGGAACCACATTCTCGGCGCGGATCAGCGCCTGCTTGTCCGAGAGCACCACCACATCCGAGGGCACGTCCGGGGCCGCCGACGTGGTCCACGCGCCCTGTACCTGTCCGGACTCCAGTGCGTCGAACAGGGTTGACGCGGCGGCGAATCGAGGTCCGTCCGACACCGTGCAGGTGCCCACCCGCTGCGGATTCTGTGCCGAGGTGACCGCGCCGACCGTCATGCCCGCGCAGCGACGCGCGAACGTCGTGGCGTCACGTTCGGGCCAGCCCGCAACGGTCTGCTCGGTGACCGCGATGGCCGGCTTGTCGTCGGCCGAAATGGTGTAGTCCCCGGCCGCGATCCCCTCAGGCAAGGCCGACAACAACTTTCGGTAGACCTGAGCATCGGAACGCACCGTCGCGGACGGGTCGAACCGCGCCAACAGTTGGCCGGTGAATCCGGGCGCCACGGTCGCCGCACCGGAGTCCAGCTGCTGCAGCGGATCATCGGAGGCTTGCACGTGTGCCGGGTTGCCGTAGTACCGCAGCGCGGCGACATAGAGCTCGGCGATCAGTTGCGACTCCGCACCGGAGGTGGCAGCCACCGGGATCGACGGTTGCGGCACCGGCCCGCCGCACCCCGCCAGCACCGCGGCCGCGATCAGCGCGGCAAGCCATCGCCGCGCCGAAGTCCACACGATGGTGCGGGTCAGCCGACCTACTCCTGCGCCGCTGCGGCCACCGCGGCAGCCACCGCGGGGCCCACCCGCGGGTCCAGAGCGCTGGGCACGATGTGGTCGACGGCCAGTTCGTCACCGATGACCGAGAAGATCGCCTCTGCCGCAGCCACCTTCATCTTCTCGGTGATGCGCCGGGCATGCGCGTCCAACGCGCCGCGGAAGACACCCGGGAATGCCAGCACATTGTTGATCTGGTTCGGGAAGTCGCTGCGGCCGGTGGCGACCACCGCGGCATGCTTGCGCGCCGCGTCGGGGTGGATCTCGGGGTCGGGATTCGACAGCGCGAACACGATGCCGTTCGGGGCCATCGTCGCGATCAGCTCCTCGGGCACCACGCCGGCAGACAGCCCGAGGAACATGTCGGCGCCGTCGAGCGCCTCGGCGAGTCCTCCCGTCCGGGCCGCGGGGTTGGTGCGCTCGGCCAACTCGGCCTTGAACGGATTCAGGTCGTCACGGCCGGTGTGCACGATGCCCTTGGAGTCGAGCACGGTGACATCGGTGATCCCCTTGGCCAGCAGGATGTTGGTGCATGCCACACCGGCGGCGCCGGCACCCGAGACCACGACTCGCAGACCGGTCATATCGCGCCCGAGCACCGTGGCGGCGCCGGTCAGCGCGGCCAGCACGACGATGGCGGTGCCGTGCTGGTCGTCGTGCATGACCGGACAGTCCAGCGCCTCGATGACCCGGCGCTCGATCTCGAAGCAACGGGGCGCCGAGATGTCCTCGAGGTTGACCGCACCGAAGGTCGGACGTAACCGGATCAGCGTCTCGACGATCTCGTCGGGATCCTTGGTGTCGAGCACGATCGGGATGGAATCCAGCCCGCCGAACGCCTTGAACAGCGCGCTCTTGCCCTCCATCACCGGAAGCGACGCCGCGGCACCGATGTCACCGAGGCCGAGCACCGCGCTGCCGTCGCTGACCACGGCCACCAGCCGGTGCGCCCAGGTGTACTTCGCCGCCAGCGTCCGATCCGTCGCAATGGCACGGCTGACCTGCGCCACACCCGGGGTGTAGGCGATCGAGAGAGCGCGCTGGGTATCCAGGGGATACTTCAACTCGACCCCGAGTTTTCCGCCCTCGTGGGACTCGAAAATCTCGGCGTCGTCGACGACGACCTGAGGGGTCCGCGCCGTCGAGGGGGGTTCGGGCGAGGAGACAGCCGCTTCTTCAACCACGGGCGTAAGGGTAGCCGACCTTCCTATCTCACCAAGACGGGTTCCCCGCTTGTGAGGGGAGACTCCCGGTTCCGGCCAGGTCTGTGCTCTGCTGCTGCGTCGAGACTGCGCTGGCGGCGGCCCCCACTCACACTTCTGCGCCCTCAGCGCAGACTCGACGCTGTGGCCGGCCGTGACGGTCAGCCCGGGCTGACCGCGCGCCGATGGGCGTCACGGACGTCGACGCCGTCCTGGTCCCACGCCTCCCGCATCGCCTCGGCCCCCTTGAGCCTCACCCACGCCGCTTCGGTCGGGGTGATCGGCACCGCGGCGAGCAACGCCACCGGTGACAACGGAGCCGGCAGGACGACGTCGTCGACGCCGCTCGGCCCCAACAAGAACGCGGTGAACGGCGCGCCCTGCCACAGCGGGGTCTCCAGGTCGACCAACGCCCCGGGCTCCAGGACCAGGCCCTCCACCGCCGGCGTGGAGGCCACGATCGCGATCGAGCGCGCCAGTCCCACCGGCGACGGACCGCCCAGGGTGACGACGACCTCCGCGCGCGGTCCACGCATCGGATCGGCGACCAGCTGCGCCGGGTCCACCATGGGATGACGACTGCACCCGAGCGAAACATGATGTGACACCGGGTCGTCTGGGTCGGCGAAGCGCAGGATCGCCATCCGGTCGGTACCCAGGAAGGTGACGCCGGCTTCGTCGGGTTCCGAACTGCCGTCCGGCGCGAAGTGTGCCATCAGGTGGGTTCGGACTGCCTGCAGGATGTCGGTCACCACATCAGATGTGCAGCCGGGCCAACAGGTCCCGGCCGCGCTCGGCGTTCTGCGGGTCGCACAGCACATCGTAGCGGCCGGCGACCAGCTGCAGTGTCGAGCTGAAATCCCTTGTCCCGCGGGCCATCGCATAGGGAATAGCCGAGGTGATCAGACCGAAGAAGACCCCGGCGATCAGGCCGGTGACCAACGCGCTCCACGGATTGGGGTGAAAGAACCCGAGGATCAGGCCGATGAACAACCCCAGCCAGGCCCCGGTCAGGACACCTCCGCCTAGCACCTTGGGCCAGGTCAGCCGCCCGGTCACCCGCTCGACCTGCATCAGGTCGACCCCGACGATGGTGACCTGCTGGACGGGGAACTGCTGATCGGACAGGTAGTCCACCGCGCGCTGAGCTTCGGCGTAGGTCGGATACGAGCCGATCGGCCACCCCTTGGGCGGCGTGGGCAGGCCCGGCGCACGACCCCGTCCGGACACCGGGACGCCCGGTGGCGCGCCTCGGTTCTGTCCTGGCTGGAACGGGCTGGTCATGATCGTCACTCCTTCGCGTACACGTCCTGCATCGACTGCACTCTCACCCAACGACCCGGGCATCGACATGGTGCCCGTCCGCGAGGCCGTCTCGTGCCTCCGGTACCTAGGCTAGGTTGATCAGCATGACAAGTTCGGACGACGACGCACGTCGAATGGGCTCCTCCGAAACACCTGACGGCGGGTCCGAACCGCCCCCGGCCGGCTACGAGCCGCCGTCGATCGAGCAGTCCGCTTCCTGGCCCCCGCCGCAGGATTACCCGCCCCCGCCGGCCTACGGTGCCCCGCCGGCCGGCTACGGCACCGGTGCGGACTACCCGGCAGGCGGCTATCCGCCGCCCCCGCCGGGATTCCCGCCGGCCTACGGCGATCCGAGCGCTGCGCCGCCGTATCCCGACGCCGGATACGGCGGGCCCTACCCACCTCCGCCATACGGCAGCGCGCCCGGCGGCTACCCACCGCCGATGGGCTATCCGGGCGCGGACTGGGGTTACGGACCGCCGCCGCCGGAAGGCACCAACAAACTGGCGATCGGATCGCTGGCCGCGTCCATCGTCGGTGTCTGCTGCGGTATCGGCTCGATCATCGGCATCGTGCTCGGCATCATCGCGCTCAACCAGATCAAACAGTCACGACAGGCCGGGCACGCTCTTGCCGTGGCCGGCATCGCCGTCGGTGTGGTGACACTGGTGCTGTCGGTGATGTGGAGCCTGACCGTGCTCGCCTCGGGGACCTGACCGCAGCGCGCGGCTACGTCGGGGGCGTAAACCGCTCACCGGTGCGCTGCATGCCGGCAGCGCGACCCTTTTCTGCGATCACCAGCGCCATCTTGCGGCTGGCCTCGTCGATCATCTCGTCGCCGAGCATCACCGCGCCACGCCCACCACCGGCCCGCGAGGTGTGCCACTCGTAGGCCTCCAGGATGAGCTCGGCGCGGTCGTAGGCCTGTTGGCGCGGGCTGAAGATCTCGTTACCGGCCGCGATCTGATCGGGGTGCAGCACCCACTTGCCGTCGTAACCGAGCGCGGCCGAGCGACCAGCCACCCGCCGGAACCCGTCGACGTCACGCACCTTGACGTAGGGCCCGTCGATCGCGGCGATCCCGTTGGCCCGGGCGGCGATGAGGATGCGCATCAGGACGTGGTGGTAGGCGTCACCGAGGTCGTACCCGTCGGGCTGTTCGCCGACCTCCAGCGTGCGCATGTTCAGATTCGCCGCCAGATCCCCGGGCCCCAAAACCAATGCCTGCACCCGCGGCGCAGCGGCGATCGCGTCGATGTCGGTCAGCCCTTTCGCATCTTCGATCTGCGCTTCGATCGCGATCCTGCCGGCCGGCAGACCGTGAACGGCTTCCAGCTGGCTCAACAGCAGATCCAGCGCATGGATGTGGGAGACGTCGGTGACCTTGGGCAGTACCACCACGTCGAGGTGGTCGCCGGCCCGGGCCACCACCTCGATGACATCGGCGTGGGTCCACGGCGTGGTCCAGTCGTTGACCCGCACTCCACGCAGTTGACCGGCCCAACCCGGCTGCCCGAGTGCAACCGCAACCTGTTCGCGCGCTTGATCTTTCGCATCTGCAGCCACCGCGTCCTCAAGGTCGAGGAAGACCTCGTCGGCCGTCAGCGTCTTGGCCTTGTCCATCATCTTCACGCTGCTGCCCGGCACGGACAGGCACGTCCGTCGGGGTCGATACCGGTTATCCACGACATCACTCTCTACTCTCTACAACCATGGCGTCGGTCAGCAGGGTCTATGCGGCCCGCCTCTCGGGCATGGTGGTGCTGGGCCCCGACGGGGAATCGATCGGCCGGGTGCGCGATGTGGTCATCGGGATCAGCACCGCCCGCCAACAGCCCCGGGTGCTCGGTTTGGTCATCGAGCTACTCAGCCGCAGAAGAATTTTCGTCCCGATCCTGCGGGTGACCGCGATCGAGCCCGGCGCGGTGACGCTGTCGACCGGCAACGTGTCACTACGCCGCTTCTCCCAACGTCCCGGGGAGGCGCTGGTGCTCGGACAGGTACTGGAAACCCGTGTCCGGGTGGACGACCCCGACCTGGAACAGTTGGCCGGCATCGAGGTCGTCGTGGTGGACCTGGCCATCGAGCAGACCCGCACCCGAGACTGGATGGTGACCAAGGTCGCGGTGCGCCAGCAGCGCAGGCTGGGCCGACGCAGCAACATCTATACGGTGGACTGGAACCACGTGCACGGGCTGACCCCGTCCGGGCTGGCGATGCCCGACCAGGGGGTGGCCCAGTTGCTCGAACAGTTCCAGGGACAGCGACCCATCGAGGTGGCCGATGCGATCCGCGAGCTGCCCGCCAAGAGGCGATACGAGGTGGTCAAGGCCCTCGACGACGAACGCCTCGCCGACGTGCTCCAGGAACTGCCCGAAGACGAGGGGATCACCGTGCTGCGCCAGCTCTCGACGCAGCGCGCCGCCGAGGTGCTCGAGGCGATGGACCCCGACGACGCCGCCGACCTGCTCGGCACCATGACCCCGGCAGACGCCGAACAGTGGTTGCGCCGAATGGACCCCGAGGATTCCGAGGATGTGCGGCGCCTGCTCAGCCACTCCCCCGACACCGCGGGCGGCTTGATGACGTCCGGGCCGGTGGTGCTCGCGCCGGACACCACCGTGGCCGAAGCCCTCGCGCGGGTCCGCGACCCCGACCTCAGCCCGGCGCTGGCGTCGCTGGTGTTCGTGGTGCGGCCGCCCACGGCCACGCCGACCGGCCGTTACCTGGGGTGCGTGCACCTTCAGCGGCTGCTGCGTGAACCGCCGGCCGAACTCGTCAGCGGCATCCTCGACACCGACCTGCCCAGTCTGCGCCCCGAGGATTCCCTCGGGGCGCTCACTCGTTACTTCGCCGCCTACAACCTGGTGTGCGGTCCTGTCGTCGATGAGCAGAACCATTTGCTGGGTGCCGTCTCGGTCGATGACGTCCTCGACCACCTGTTGCCCGACGACTGGCGGGAACGCGAGGCCGAGCCGGTCATCGTGACCGGTGAGGTCGCCCCATGAGCGACACCTCGGCCCGCCAGCGCCTCGACACCCCGAGGACGTCGAGGTATCTGGCGCCCCGGCTGGACGTGGAGGCCGTCGGCCGGGTCAGCGAGAACATCGCGCGCTTCCTGGGCACCGGCCGCTACCTGGCCGGTCAGACGGTCCTGGTCATCGCGTGGATCCTGCTCAACATCGGGGCGTTCGCCTGGCGCTGGGATCCCTACCCGTTCATCCTGCTCAATCTCGCGTTCTCCACCCAGGCCGCGTATGCCGCACCACTGATCCTGCTGGCCCAGAACAGGCAGGAGAACCGCGACCGCGTCGCGCTCGAAGAGGACCGCCGCCGCGCCCAACAGACCAAGGCCGACACCGAGTACCTGGCCCGCGAACTGGCCGCCCTGCGGTTGGCCGTCGGGGAGGTCGCCACCCGCGACTACCTGCGCCGGGAGCTCGACGAGATTCGCGATCTGATCGCCGAACTGCGCGCCGTCGACGCAGCCGGACGGACCGACGACGCGAGCACAACGGATCCCCCGAACCGGCACGCCCGGAAATCCCGTTGAGACGGCTGCGGCGATTGCTGTTACACAGCCGTAGCCGAATAGGTATGGTGACGACGTTCACAGGCGACGACGGCTAGGACGGTTGAGTGCGCATACGGGCGGGATCGGCCCTGCAGGCAGCAAGGAGCCGAACTGGGCGAGTGGTGCGCATGCCGGCCTTCGGAGTTGCCGCGGTGCTCACCCCACTGGTGCTGGCCGGCGCGGTCGGCGCGTCCGCCCCGACCACCCTCGCGGCCGGGGACTCGGCGGTACTGCCGCTGGCCGCGGTGGCGCCGCCACCCCGAGACCTGTCCGGACCCACCGTCGTCGCGGTCAACAAGCCGCCCGCCCAGATGCGCGTCGCGGCTGCCACCGTGTCGGCTCCGCCCCCGGCCGCGGTCGTGAATGCCCCTGGCTCACTACGCATTCCGTCCATGGCTCTGGCCGCCTACCGCAACGCCGAAGCGATGATGGCCACCGCGCAACCGAATTGCGGTGTGAGCTGGAACCTGCTGGCCGGTATCGGCCGGATCGAGTCGGTGCACGCCTACGGCGGCGCCACCGACGCCCGCGGCACCGCGGTGCGTCCGATCTACGGCCCGGCGCTCGACGGCACGCTGCCCGGTAACGAGATCATCGTGGAGAGCCGCAACGGCAACCAGGTCACCTACGCGCGCGCGATGGGGCCGATGCAGTTCCTACCGGGCACCTGGTCGCGCTACGCCTCCGACGGGGACGGCGACGGCAAGGCCGACGTGCAGAACATCTTCGACGCATCGCTGGCCGCGGCGCGCTACCTGTGCAGCGGCAACGTCAACCTGCGCAACCAGTCCGACGTGATCGCAGCGGTCCTGCGGTACAACAACTCGATGGCCTACACCCGCAACGTGTTGGCCTGGGCGGCGGCCTACGCCACCGGTGTGGTGCCCGTCGACCTGCCGCCGATCACCGGCAGCGTGCCCGAACTTGCCACCGCGACGATGGTCGCCGGTCACCTGAACCGCCAGGAGGGCCTCGGACCGGGACTGCCCCGCAACGCCACCGGCCTGCCCGCCGACGATCCGCTGTCCCAGATCCCGTTGATGACGCGCACCGACGCGGCCAGCCAGATCAGCACCAACGTGCCCGGCTTCGTCCCAGGACAGTCGCTGGGTCCGCTGCCCGGACCCGCACCCGCGCCACAGGCCCCGCCGCCCGTCGCGCCCACACCGCCCGCCTGGGTGCCGCCGTGGGAGCAGACCCCCGCCCAGCCTGAATGCGCCGTGTTCTGCATCAAGGACATGCCCGCCGCTGCGCCCGCGCCCGCCCTCGGACCGGTGCCTGCCATCGCGCCGGTGCCCGGGGTGCCCGCAGGCCCGCCGGCGCCAGGTCCGCAGCCTGCGGCGCCGGTGGCGGGGATGCCGCCCGCACTCGGACCTGCTCCCGGCCCGGTGGGCTGAGCGCCCACATTCGGGTCGGCGACCTCGTGACGCCTAGACTCGCAGGTGATGTCTGCATCTCCGAGTGACCTGGAATCGGCGGTCCGCGCTGCGCTGACCAAGGTGATCGACCCCGAGCTTCGGCGTCCGATCACCGAGATCGGCATGGTCAAGGCCGTCACGGCAGAGCCCGACGGTTCCGTGCACGTCGAGATCTATCTGACCACGTCAGCATGCCCGAAGAAGACCGAGATCTCCGACCAGGTCAGCCGTGCCGTCAGCGACGTGCCCGGCACCGGTTCGGTCAAGGTCAGCCTCGACGTGATGAACGACGAGCAGCGCGCCGAGTTGCGCCGCATGCTGCGCGGCGACTCCCGCGAGCCCGTCATCCCGTTCGCCCAGCCCGGTTCACTCACCCGCGTGTACGCCGTCGCCAGCGGCAAGGGCGGTGTGGGCAAATCCAGCGTGACGGTCAACCTGGCCGCGGCGATGGCTGCGCGTGGTCTGTCGGTCGGCGTGGTCGATGCCGACATCTACGGTCATTCGGTTCCCCGCATGATGGGCACCGAGGACCGGCCGGTCCAGGTCGACTCGATGATCGTGCCGCCGGTGGCCCACGACGTCCGGGTGATCTCCATCGCGATGTTCACCCAGGGCAACACGCCGGTGGTGTGGCGCGGCCCGATGCTGCACCGGGCGCTGCAGCAATTCCTTGCCGACGTGTACTGGGGCGATCTCGACGTGCTGCTGCTCGACCTGCCGCCGGGCACCGGTGACATCGCGATCTCGGTGGCGCAGCTGATCCCAGGTGCGGAGATCCTGGTCGTGACCACCCCCCAGATGGCTGCCGCGGAGGTCGCCGAGCGCGCGGGCGCCATCGCACTGCAGACCCGCCAGCGCATCGCCGGGGTGGTGGAGAACATGGTCGACGGCCCGGTATTGAAGATGTTCGGCGAGGGCGGCGGCCGCAAGGTCTCCGAGAACCTGTCCCGCGCGGTCGGTGCCGACGTGCCGCTCCTGGGCCAGGTGCCGCTGGACCCCGACCTCGTCTCGGCCGGGGACTCAGGGATCCCGCTGGTGCTCAGCGCACCGGAGTCGCCGGCCGGCAGTGTCCTGCGCACGATCGCCGACGCGCTGGCAGGCCGCAAGCGCGGGCTGGCCGGGATGTCGCTGGGACTCGACCCCGCCGGCCGCTGACCCGGCGGTCACCGCACCACCCGACCGGCGACTCCTAGGTGGCGTCGGGATCGAACGGCACCGGCGCACCGGGCGCGGGTGCCGGCGGCTGGGCCGGCGCGGGTGTCGGGCCCGGACCGGACTGCGGCTTCGGTGCCGGCGGGGACGACTGAGACGCCTGAGGGGCGTCGAACTTGCCTGTGAAGATCGAATCATCCCCGTCGAGCAGATGTTTGGTCAGCGCCGCGCGCGGAGTCATGCCGCGCAGCTTCTGCAGCTCCGAGAGCGGTTCGCGCAGGTCCTCGAACTCGGGGCCGAGATCCTGTCGCAACTGGCTGGTGGCCCCGGTGACGTAGTCGCGTGCCTGCCGCAGCGCGTTCGACGTCCACCGGATGGCCCCTGGCAACCGTTCCGGGCCGAGAATGACCAATCCGGCGATCACCAGGATCAGCATCTCCCCCCAGCCGACGTTGGCGAACACGATCTAGGTGCTGTCGTCGGGGTTGGGCGTCACGGTCAGCGTCACCGGCCTGCCGTCACGAACCACCTCGATGGGCGCCGGCTCACCGATTCTGAGTTGGCGCACGGCGACGACGAACTCGTCGGCGTCGGCGACGTTGCGATTACCGACCTTGACGACCACGTCGTTCTCCAGGATTCCGGCCCGCTCGGCAGGTCCGCCGGCCGTCACGTTGGCGATCTGGGCGCCCCTGGCGATGTCGTTGCTGACCGAACGTGCGGACAGGCCCAGCGTCGGATGGGCGATCTTGCCGTTCTCGATCAACGACTCGACGACCTGCTTGACCTCGTTGACCGGGATCGCGAAGCCCAGCCCGCTGGCGCTCTCGGACAGCGACTTGCCGGCCGTGTTGATGCCGATCACCTCGGCGTTCATGTTGATCAACGGACCGCCGGAGTTGCCGTGGTTGATCGAGGCATCGGTCTGCACACCGTCGATCACGGTGTCGGTGTCGGTGCCGTCACCGGAGAGCGGAACCGGGCGGTTCAATGCGCTGATGATGCCGTGCGTCACGGTGCTGCGCAGTCCGAGGGGCGCGCCGGCGGCGATGACTTCTTCCCCGACTCGCAGCGTCTCGGAGTCACCGAGGCGCGCCACCGTGAGGTTGTCGACGTTGTCGACCTTGAGGACCGCCAGATCGGTCTTCGGGTCACGACCGACGAGGTTGGCCGGGACTTCCGTGCCGTCGTTGAACACCACGGCCATCCTGAACTTGCTCGGGTTGCTGGCAGCCTCGGAGATCACATGGTTGTTGGTGACGACGTAGCCGCGATCGTCGACGACCACGCCCGAGCCCTGTGCGCCTTCGGAGTCGCTCTTGGCCTCGATGGTGACCACCGAATCGGCGACCGCCGCAGCCACTCTGGCGAAGTGACCTTCGGGACGTTCCCCCCCGTCACCGGTCTGCAGAGTGACCTTCGACGTGGTGAACGCCTGAGTCACCTCGGCGGTCTTGCGGCCCACCCAGCCGCCGGTCAATCCCAGCACCAGAGCGATGATCCCGAGCACCGCCAGGGCCGTGTAGGACACCCGACCGCCGAAGAGCACATCGCGCACGCCGAGCTTGCCGACCGGTGCGGCGGCCACGGTGGGGGCCGACGGCGCCATCGCCGGAGTGCCCAGTGCGACCGGCGCACCCGGGTTGCGCCACGGGTCGTCGATGTCGTCGGGGCCGGCGTCTTTCTCGGCCTCCAGGGCCCCGGCGTCGGTGGGATGCCGCTGCAAGGATTCGGTGCCGGCGAAAGGGCGACCGAACGCCTCGGCCAGCACGGGGTCGGGAGCCTGATCCTTGGGGGTGTACTCACCCTGGTCCCGGTGCTTGTCGGCACCCAGGAACGAACCGCGCACACCGGCCGGCCTGCCGAACGCGCGCGTGGCAGCCGGATCCACCGGAGGACGGGACACCGGACGCGGCTCGAGGCGCTCCCGACCGGTCTGGTCCAGATTGGTCACCCGTTCATCACCCTACTGTTCAGGGCGTCAGCAAGCGCCGACGCACGTCGATGGTCGACCGCACCTACCCTACCGGCGTTTACGGCGGTCACGCTGGACGCGGTCAGCAAGCTGTGCCGAGTCGACCGGCCCCGGTTCAGGCGGGGTGTCGTGCGGAATCTTGGACAACAGGTTCAGCAGCGAGCTCGGCATCGCCACCGGGCACGAGTCCCGCAAGGCTTCCCGGGCTTGGCGCTGAGCGTCGACCTCCCAGGCGCATTCCGGACACACCGACAGGTGCTGCGCAGCGCGCAGATAGGCCGTCATCCTCAGCTCGCCGTCGACGTAGGCGGCAAGGGCCTCGACCGAGAGGTGCTCGGTCGAGCCGAACTGGCGCGGGCCGACCGGCGCATCGCTCTGAGAGGCGAACGGGGAGGGCAGCCAGGAAAAGGCGCGCCGGAACGAGTGTCCACGTTCGAACACCACCTGACTCCTCTCCACGGCCATATCGACGGACGTACTTCGAATGTAGCGCGGCAGACTCAAAGTCAATGCCCGAACTCAGGCCGATCTGAGGGCATCGAGTTCGGGATGGCGCGCCAGATAGTCCCGCAGCGCCTGGCGACCACGGTGGATACGGCTGCGCACGGTGCCCAGCTTGACGCCCAGCGTGGCACCGATCTCCTCGTAGGACAGACCCTCGATATCGCACAGCACGACCGCTGCACGAAACTCCGGCGCCAACGAGTCCAACGCGGCCTGCAGGTCGGGGGCCAGCCGCGAATCGTGGTAGATCTGCTCCGGGTTGGGCTCGTCGGCCGGGACGCGTTCGTAGTCCTCGGGCAGCGCCTCCATGCGGATACGGGCACGTCGACGGACCATGTCCAGGAACAGGTTCGTCGTGATGCGGTGCAGCCAACCCTCGAAAGTGCCCGGCTGGTAGTTCTGCACGGATCGGAACACCCGGATGAACGTCTCCTGGGTGAGGTCCTCGGCGTCGTGCTGATTGCCGGACAGCCGGTAGGCCAGCCGGTACACGCGGTCGGCATGCTGACGGACCAGCTCATCCCAACTGGGCATGGCGGCCTGGTCGCCGGTGGCATCGAACACCGCCGTACCGGTGAGTTCGTCGGTCGGTTCGACCCAGTCACCCTCGGTGAACTGTTCGCGGTGGGCCATCGACACCGGCGCGGCGATGATGCCGGTCTGCGCGGGATGTGTGGTGATCGCTTCTTCCTCCAAGTCATGCTGGGCGTCTGGGCGGGTATCGGCAAGCTGGGGCTGACCTGCAGGGTTGCCTGGGGCCGGCGGCATGTCTTCGACAACACGACCGACGGCGACATTGTTCCCGAGATGCCCCGGTTCGCGTGCCATGCCGTGTGTCATGCGAACACCGTCTCCTGTCGCCGTGTGGCAGGCATATGAGCTCACTGAACTTTTCCTGAGAACACCGCGTACCCCACATTCGACCAGCGGAAACAGTGCCGATCTCGACGCTCGGAGCGGGCGTGTCGCGGGGTCGGCGATGTCGGCCAGCCTCTACGCTGCGGGCATGGCCAGCACCGACCAGCCCGGAGCAGCGCGGCCGTCTCCGGCCGAGGCGATCGTCGCCCATGCCGAGAACTCGATCTCCGAGGATGCCATCGTCGGAGCGGCGCGCGAACGTGCCGTCGACATCGGTGCAGGCGCGGTCACCCCGGCCGTCGGGGCCCTGCTGTGCGTGCTGGCGAAGCTGACCGGCGCGAAGGCGGTGGTCGAGGTCGGGACCGGCGCAGGCGTCAGCGGGTTGTGGCTGCTGTCGGGAATGCGCGAGGACGGTGTGCTGACCACCATCGACGTGGAGCCCGAGCATCAGCGGATCGCCAAACAGGCCTTCACCGAGGCCGGCGTCGGTCCGGGTCGCACCCGGCTGATCAGCGGTCGGGCCCAGGAGGTGCTGACCCGGCTCGCCGACGAGTCCTACGATCTGGTGTTCATCGATGCCGACCCGATCGACCAGCCCCAGTTCGTCGTCGAGGGCGTGCGACTGCTGCGTCCCGGCGGGGCGATCGTGGTGCATCGTGCCGCGTTGGGTGGCCGCGCCGGTGATGCGACGGCCAAGGACAACGAGGTCGCCGCGGTGCGCGAAGGGGCCCGATTGATCGCCGAAGACGAACGGCTGACACCGGTGCTGATCCCGCTCGGCGACGGCCTGCTCGCCGCCGCCCGCGATTGATCATTTCTTCCGTGACCTTTTCTTCCGCGAGCAGACGCCCACACCCCTGATTTCACGCGATTTCGGGGGCCGGCGCGTCTGCTCGCCAGGAGGTCTTGACCCGGCACTGAACGCACGTTTAATCTATTGAACATGCGTTCAGCCGACGATCTCACGACGCGGGCGCGTATCCGCGATGCCGCGGTCGACCTGTTCGGCCGCGACGGTTTCGACGTCGGCGTACGCGCCATCGCCGCGGCTGCGGGCGTCAGCCCGGGACTGGTCAACCACCACTTCGGTTCCAAGGAGGGCCTGCGCCGGGCATGCGATGACCACATCGTCCAGACCGTGCTCGACAGCAAGACCGAGTCGATCCAATCCTCCGATCCCGCAACCTGGTTCGCCCAGTTCGCCGAGATCGAGGAGTATGCCCCGCTGATGGGCTACCTCGTGCGCAGCCTGCAGGAGGGTGGCGAACTGGCAAAGATGCTGTGGCGCAGATTGATCACCAACACCGAGGTGTACATCGAAGCCGGCGTGCAGGCGGGGACCATCAAGCCCAGCCCGGACCCGAAGGCCCGAGCGCGCTTCCTCGCCATGGCCGGTGGTGGCGCCTTTCTGCTGTATCTGCAGATGCACGACAACCCGACCGACCTGCGCGCAGTGCTGCGCGATTACAGCGAGGAGATGGTACTGCCGGCCCTCGAGATCTACACCCACGGTCTGATGACCGACTCCACCATGTTCGACGCGTTCACCGCCAGGAAAGCCCAGGGGGTCGCCCTGACGGCGACAGAAGGAGCGCACCATGACTGATGCTAATGCCGTCGAGATCCACGGATTGTCAAAGTCTTTCGGCCGCACCCGAGCACTCGACGGTCTGGACCTGACGGTCGCCGGTGGGCAGGTCCGCGGATTCCTCGGCCCCAACGGCGCGGGCAAGTCGACCACGATTCGGGTGCTGCTGGGCCTGCTACGAGCCGACGCCGGTACCGTGCGGCTGCTCGACGGCGACCCATGGCGCGAGGCAGTCCGCCTGCACCGCCGAATCGCTTATGTGCCAGGAGATGTCACACTCTGGCCTAATCTGACCGGCATGCAGGCCATCGATTTCCTCACCGGTCTGCGCGGAAAGCAAGCGGTGGACACCGCTCGTCGCGACGAGCTGATCGAGCGCTTCGAACTCGACCCGCACAAGAAGGCGCGCACCTACTCGAAAGGCAACCGGCAGAAGGTGGCCATCGTCGCGGCCTTCAGCACGCGCAGCGAGCTGTTCATCCTCGACGAGCCCACATCCGGTCTGGACCCGCTGATGGAACAGGCTTTCGCGCGATGCGTCCGAGAGGTCGTCGAGCAGGGCGCTGCGGTGCTGCTGTCCAGCCATATTCTCGCCGAGGTCGAAAAGCTCTGTGACAGTGTCACGATCATCCGGGCCGGTAAGACGGTGCGCTCCGGCAGCTTGACCGAGATGCGGCATCTGATGCGCACGACTGTTTCTGCCCGCACGCGAGGTCAGGCCGACCTGCAGAACGCGCCCTACGTGCAGGACCTGCACACCGAACGCGACCGCGTGCGGTTCTCGGTGGATCGCGACGATCTCGACCGGGCGATGGCGGACCTGACCCGGGCAGGTCTGGCGGATCTGACGGTCACCCCCGCGTCACTGGAGGACATGTTCCTCAACGAATACCACGGGGCGCGGCAATGAGCGCCTCCGTCCAGATCACGATGGATACCCGCGCACGCCACGCCGCCGTCCCGGCCGGCTCGCCGTGGGCCGGGACCCGGCGCCTCATCAGGTTGGCATTGCGCCGCGACCGGTTCCGATTGACCATCTGGCTCGTGACCCTTACGGCGCTGGTGGGTTACTCCCCGACAGCCTTCGAGCTCGCCTACCCTGAAGAGGCACAACGGCTGGCCAGAGTAGAGCTGCTCAAGACGCCCGCCGGCATGCTGATGGGCGGGCCGATGTTCGGGGTCAACGAGACTGCGCTGGGGGTGATGGTCGCCAACGAGCTGATGCTGACGTTGATCGTCGCCGCCTCCATTCTGGCCATCCTGACCGTGGTTCGGCACACCCGCGCAGCAGAGGAGGATGGCAGCGCGGAATTGGTCCTCGCCTCGGTCGTCGGACGCCATGCCCGCACCACCGCGGCACTGAGCGTGGTGGCCGGCGTCAACGCCGCACTGGCCCTGGCGATGACCGCCGCGTTGGTGGCCACCGGTCTCGACGTGGTCGACAGCGCGGCGATGTGCGTCGGGGTCACCGCGGTCGCCATGACATTCGGCGCGGTGGCCTCGGTCACCGCACAGCTGTGGCGCACCGCGCGCGCAGCCACCGGCGCCGCGCTGGGCACGCTCGGAATCGCCGCCCTGATCCGCGGGCTCGGCGACGTCATCGACCACTCCGGCAGCGCGCTGAGCTGGTTCTCTCCCATCGCGTGGGCACAGCAGATGCGCCCGTTCGCCGACCTGCGCTGGTGGCCGATGACCGCGTTGGTCGCTGCCACCGTCGCCCTGATCATCACCGCGGCGTTCCTCGAGCAGCAGCGCCAATACGACGACGGCACAATTGCTTCCACCGGCGAGCGGCCCAACGCGCGGCGTATCGGCGGCGTCTTCGGGTTGCATCTGGCGTTGCAACGCGGACAGCTGATCGGCTGGTCGATCGGCCTGTTCGCCGGGGGCCTGGCGTTCGGTTCGATGACCCAGTCGCTGCTCGACGCGGCCGTCGACAACGAGCTGATCGCGCGGATGCTCGATGCCGAGGGCACCGACGGAGTGCACACCGCCATGTCGCAGTTCCTCGCCGCGGCCGCCGGCGCGTTCGTGGTTGCCGCCGTGCTGCGGGTGTACGCAGACGAGACGTCCGGCCTCGGTGAAGCCGTGCTGGCTCGGCCGGTGTCTCGTTGGCGTTGGCTGACCAGCGCGGTGGCGTCATCGGTGCTCGGCTCGACAGTGCTGATGGCCTTGGCCGGGTTCGGTAACGGACTGGGCGCCGGGCTGACCCTTGGGGAAGCCCAGACCGTACTGCGGCTGACCGCAGCCGGCCTGGCGTTCGTTCCCGCGCTGGCGGTACTGGCCGGTGTCGCGGCGGTCGCGGTGGCCTTACGCCAGCCCTGGATCGGCTGGCTGGCGGTGACTTTCGTGATCACGACGTTGTATCTGGCTGCGCTGCTGCGCCTGCCCCAGTGGTTGGTGGACCTGTCGCCGGTCGGTCGGATCACCGCCCCTGCGCAGACGTCGCTTGCCGCCATGCTCACGATGCTTGTGGTCGCCGCCGCGCTCACCGCGGCCGCCGGGTTGTGCTACCGGCAGCGAGACGCCGCCTGAAGGTGACACCGACGGCAACGGTCAGACCCAGACGCCCTTGCCGACCGCCACCACGCCCCCGGCGCTGATCGAGAACCGCTCGCGATCCTTGTCCAGATCGACCCCGACCATTTCCCCGGGGCCGACGACGACGTTCTTGTCCAGGATCGCGTGGCGCACCACCGCTCCGCGACCGATGCGCACCCCGGGCATGATCACGCTGCCCTCGACGATGGCGCCGTCGTCGATCGAGACGTTGGACGACAGCACCGAGTTGCGCACCGACGCGGCCGAGACGATGCTTCCGGCGCCGACCACCGACTCCTGGGCCGATCCACCGTTGACGAACTTCGCCGGTGCCAGGTTCTCCGAGCCTCCCCGAATCGGCCAGCGCTTGTTGTACAGATTGAAGATCGGATGCACCGACACCAGGTCCATGTGCGCGTCGTAGAACGCATCCAGGGTTCCGACGTCGCGCCAGTAGCCGTGGTCGCGCTCGGTTGCCCCGGGCACCTCGTTGTTGCTGAAGTCGTAGACCGCGGCCATCCCGTCGGACACCAGCCGCGGGATGATGTCACCGCCCATGTCGTGATCGGAGTCGTCGTCCTCGGCGTCGGCCCGGATGGCATCGATGAGCACCTTGGTGGTGAAGATGTAGTTGCCCATCGACACGAACGTCTGCGCCGGGTCGTCCGGGGTTCCCGGCGGGTCGGCCGGCTTCTCGATGAACGAACGGATGCGTCCCGAGTCGTCGGCGTCGATGCAGCCGAAGGCGCTGGCTTCGGCCCGCGGCACCCGAATGCCGGCCACCGTCGCGCCCGCCCCGCTGTCGATGTGCTGGGCGACCATCTGCTCGGGATCCATCCGGTAGACGTGGTCGGCGCCGAAGATCACGATGTAGTCGGGGTCTTCGTCATAGATCAGGTTCATCGACTGATAGATGGCGTCAGCCGAACCGGTGTACCAGCGCGGCCCGAGACGCTGCTGGGCCGGCACCGGCGTGATGTACTCCCCAGCAAGCCCGGATAACCGCCAGTTCTGCGAGATATGCCGATCCAGCGAATGCGACTTGTATTGGGTCAGTACACAGATCCGCAGATAGCGG
The DNA here is from genome assembly GCF_025263265.1 of Mycobacterium sp. SMC-4. Lineage (NCBI taxonomy): Bacteria > Bacillati > Actinomycetota > Actinomycetes > Mycobacteriales > Mycobacteriaceae > Mycobacterium > Mycobacterium sp. SMC-4. The sequence continues at coordinate 4,035,580 of NZ_CP079869.1, forward strand.
GCGTTGACCAGGTTCGACAGCACGAAGTCGATCAGCCGGTAGGCGCCCCCGAACGGCACCGCAGGCTTGGCGCGGTCGGCCGTCAGCGGATACAACCGCTTGCCCTCTCCGCCGGCGAGGACGATGCCAAGCACGTGTGGCGCTTCCCTCATGCTGCCAACCTATCCGCACGTTGGGACGGCGGCCAGCCATTCCGGGCTTTGACGCGCGCGTCGCACCCCGTCGGCCGTCGGGGCGTTCGTCTGGGTCTGTCCGTCAAGACAATTCACGATGCTGGGCAGCCGGTGCCGAAGTTGGCTACGGTCAGGGACATGCGGGTGGCGATGATGACTCGGGAGTACCCACCCGAGGTGTACGGCGGTGCGGGGGTGCATGTCACCGAGCTCGTGGCCCAGTTGCGCCGGCTCTGTGAGGTCGATGTGCACTGCATGGGCGCCCCCCGTCCGGGTGTGACGGTGGCCGCGCCCGATCCGGCGCTGGCCGGGGCCAACGCGGCATTGGCCACTCTGTCGGCGGATCTGACCATGGTCAACACCGCCTCGGCGGCCTCGGTGGTGCATTCCCACACCTGGTACACCGGCATGGCCGGCCACCTGGCAGCGCTGCTCTACGACGTCCCCCATGTACTCACCGCGCACTCGCTGGAGCCCAGACGGCCGTGGAAGGCCGAACAGCTCGGCGGCGGTTATCGCATCTCGTCATGGGTGGAGAAGACGGCCGTGGAGGCGGCCGCGGCGGTGATCGCGGTCAGCTCCGGCATGCGCGCCGATGTCCTGGCGACCTACCCGGCGCTGGACCCCGCACGGGTGCACGTGGTGCGCAACGGCATCGATACCGACGTCTGGCGGCCGGTGGCTCGCGGCACCGGTGACACCTCGGTGCTCAACGCCCTAGGCGTCGACCCAGACCGCCCGATCGTCGCGTTCGTCGGCCGCATCACCCGCCAGAAGGGCGTCGCGCACCTGGTAGCCGCCGCTCACCATTTCGCGCCGGAGGTCCAGCTGGTGATGTGTGCCGGCGCTCCGGACACCCCGGAGATCGCCGAAGAGGTGACCTCGGCGGTGCACCGGCTCTGCGCTGTGCGCTCGGGGGTCTACTGGGTGCGCGAGATGCTGCCAACCCATGACATTTGCGAAATACTCTCGGCAGCAGCGGTATTCGTGTGCCCGTCGGTGTACGAACCGTTGGGAATCGTCAACCTGGAGGCGATGGCGTGCGCGACCGCGGTGGTCGCGTCCGACGTCGGCGGCATCCCCGAGGTGGTCGACGACCAGCGCACCGGTGTGCTGGTGCACTACACCGCCGAAGACGCCGTGTCCTTCGAACGCAACCTGGCCGAGGCCGTCAATGCCCTCGTCGGCGATCCGGACCGGGCCCGCCGTTACGGACAGGCGGGCCGCCAACGCTGCATCGACGAGTTCTCCTGGGCTCAGATCGCCCAGGAGACCCTGCAGATCTACCGTCAGGTCACGGCCTAGCCGACGGCGACGCTAGCTGGTGACGCCCTTGAGTTCGTCGCCGAGCGCGGCTGCCTCTTCAGGGGTGAGTTCGACGACCAGCCGGCCACCGCCCTCCAGTGGTACCCGCATCACGATGCCGCGCCCCTCCTTGGTCGCTTCCAGTGGACCGTCTCCGGTCCGGGGCTTCATCGCCGCCATCGAGTGCTCCCTCCACAGTGGACGTGCCCGTCAGGGCCCGGTGTGTCCTGCGAACCGTGGAGCTGCCCACCTATCCGATGTCGGCAGCTCCCGGCTCTGACCTGCTACAGATCTTCCATTGTTCCCTATCCCGGGCGAGTCGTGTGCAAAGACCCGGCGATAACGGTCAGCCGTCCTCGCGCGGCACCCAGCAGTTGGCGACGTGGTCATCGACCATGCCGGTCGCCTGCATGAGCGCATAGGCCGTTGTGGGCCCCACGAACCGGAACCCTCGGCGCTTGAGATCCTTGGCCATCGCGGTCGATTCCGGGGTCACCGCCGCCACTCGCGACAGGTCCACCGGCCGCGGCCGGGTGGCGGCGTCGGGCGGCGCGAACGACCACAACAGCTCACCGAGATCGATGCCCTGATCGGTGAGATCGGCGGTGGCGCGGGCATTGGCGACCGTGGCCTCGATCTTGGCCCGATTGCGGACGATCCCGGGATCGGCCAGCAACCGCTCGATGTCGCGATCGGTGTAGCGCGCGATTTTCTCGATGTCGAAGCCGTCGAACGCTGCGCGGAAGTTGTTCCGCTTGCGCAGGATGATCAGCCAGGACAGCCCGCTCTGGAAGGCCTCCAAGCTGATTCGCTCGAACAGCGCATCCGAATCACGCACCGGCCGGCCCCACTCCTGGTCGTGATAGTCCCGGTACAGCACGAAATCCTCTGCCGAGAGCCGTGATTGATCGATCCACCCACACCGGACCCGGCGGTCCTCGACTGCGCTGATCACTGCATGTCCCAGTGGTGCGCGCCGGTAGGAGCATCGCTTCGGTCGTCGTCGGGCGGGACCGGCGTATCGGCCTGGGCCAACTGCGCACGCAGCGAGTCGATCTCCCGACCCAGCCGCTCAAGCACCCAGTCGACTTCGCTGGTCTTGTAGCCCCGCAACGTCTGGGTGAACTTCAGCGCGTCGACATCGGCGCCGGTCACCTCCGCGACCGGCAGCACGGTGGCGGTGGTGGCGCGCGGCAGCGGAGGCAGCGGTTCCCCCCGACCGAACAACATGCTGCCGATGGCGAACAACACGATGCCGACGAGCACCAGCACGACGAGATAGAGCAGGACGAGCGTCACCCCTCGATAGTGCCTGACCGTCGCCCGCGCTATCCCGGCAACCGCGAGAGCAAGAGCTCAGCGCGGCCGCAGCGTCACCATCGGCGGGCGGTCGGCCAGCGAGACCGTCGACGTGCGCGGGGTGTAGTCCTCGCCGTCGGCGAAGAACTGGGTGAGCCCGACGCCGGAGTCGGGAATCCCGCAGCGTTGCAGCAACGTCGCGATCACCTGCCTGCTCATCGACGCCAGCTCGGTCAGCGGCCGGTTGCGGTGCGTGCGCACCCCGAGATTGACCTGGGCGATGGCGTCGAGGCCGAGGCGGTCGTAGGTGTCGACGAGCAGGCCGATCTCCACGCCGTAGCCGGGCGCGAACGGCACCGACGTCAACAGCTCACGGGTGCCGGCATACTCGCCGCCCAGCGGCTGGTACAGACACATCAACTCCGGCCGCAACGCTGCCAAAAGCGGGCGCGCCACCAGTTCGGTGACACGTCCGCCGCCATTGGCGTCCTCACCGCCGCTGACCTTGAGCGGGCGGCGGTAGAACCCCTTGACGAGATGGACACCGTCGGTGGTCAGCAGCGGGCCCAGCAGCTTGGGTACGAACATCGGGTCCGGATCGAGCAGGTCGGAGTCGACGAAGGCGATGATGTCGCCGGTGGTGGCGGCCAGCGAGCGCCACAAGACCTCACCCTTTCCGGGTTGGGGCGCCACCTCCGGCAGCGCGACCTCGCGGCTGACCACCCGAGCGCCGGCGGCGACGGCGCGGATCTCGGTGTCGTCGGTCGAGCCGGAGTCCAGCACGATCAGCTCGTCGACCAGTCCGCCCAGCAGCGGGATGATCGTCTCGACGACGCCGCCGACCGTCTCCTCTTCATTGAGGGCGGGCAGTACCACCGACACTGTCCGGCCCCGTTTGGCGGCTTCGAGGTCGGCAATGCTCCAGTGCGGCCGGCTCCAGCTGTGGTCGCCCAGCCAGCGGTGCCGAGCCACCTCGTCCAATTGCAGGTCGTTGACACGATCAGACAGCACAGTCATGCAAGTCCCCTCACCGTACGTTTCGGCTGACGGGCGCCTTTGATCGACGCGACCATCTCCAATACCCGACGCGTGGGTCCGACTTCGTGCACACGGAACATCGCTGCACCGTCGGCAGCCGCCAGGGCGGTCGCGGCCAGGGTGCCCTCGAGGCGCTCGGTCAGACCCACACCCAGAGTCTCCCCGACGAAATCTTTGTTACTCAGCGCCATCAGGACCGGCCATCCAGTTTTTACAAGCTCTTCCACATGACGCAACAAACTAAGACCGTGGTAAGTGTTCTTGCCGAAGTCATGGGTCGGATCGATCAGGATGCGCTCTGGTGACACTCCCAGACTGACCGCGTGTTCGGCTGCTCTGGTCACCTCGGCGACGACGTCGTCGACCACGCCGCGCTCGGAGATGCCGTAGTTGACCCGGAACGGGCGGGTGCGTGGCACCGCACCACCGGTGTGCGAGCACACCAGGCCGGCGTTGAATTCGGCGGCCACCTCGGCCAACGCGGGGTCGGCTCCGCTCCAGGTGTCGTTGATCAGATCGGCTCCGGCCGCGCAGGCCTGCTTGGCCACCTCGGCGCGCCAGGTATCCACCGAGATCAACTGGTCAGGAAACGCCGCACGCAGCCATTCGATGAAAGGCACCACGCGGGCGATCTCCTCGTCGGCGTCGACCTGCGCGCCGGGGCCGGCCTTCACCCCGCCGACGTCGACCACGTCGGCTCCCTCGTCGATGACCCGGCGCGCCGCATCCTGGGCAGCGCGGTCGGTGAAAGTGGCGCCGCGGTCGTAGAACGAGTCCGGCGTGCGGTTGACGATCGCCATGATCAGCGCCCGATCACCGGCCACCGGCCGCCCCAGATACGTCGAGTCCACCCTCTCAGGCTACGTTCCTGCGATTTCGGCGCGGTTTGTGACGCTCAGCGTCGCTGAGCGCGCCGAAATCACGGGTTCTCGCTACTTGGGTTTCTTACCGTCGGCGACTTCCTGCAGGTATTCGTCGTAGAACGGCACGTAGCCTTCCTGCTTGCCCGACAGTACGTAGATCGGGTCCTCGACCTTGACGTCATCGTCGTCGCCTTCGCCGCTGGAGCCGCCGTAGCCCTCTTTGCGCAGGTCGACCTTCTGGCTCTTGAAGGTCGAGGTGTGGGCGAGCTGTTCGACGACGCGGACGAACAACGGCATCGCGTACGTCGGCAACCGGTCGTACACCACCTCGGCCAGCGCCTTGCCGTCGAACTCCTGGCCGTCCTTGAGCTGCACGGCGACCATCCCGGCCCGGCCGCCGGTGTCGGGCACCTCGACGCCGTAGACGGTGCATTCCTCGACTTGATCAGCGGTCGACACCGCCGCCTCGACCTCGGTGGTCGCAACGTTCTCGCCCTTCCACCGGAACGTGTCGCCGAGCCGGTCGGTGAACGCGGCGTGCCCGAAACCCTGGTCGCGCATCAGGTCACCGGTGTTGAACCAGACGTCGCCGTCCTTGAATGCGTCACGGACGAGCTTCTTCTCCGACTCCTTGTCATCGGTGTAGCCGTCGAACGGCTGGAAGCTGCTGACCTTCGACAACAACAGGCCGGGCTCACCGTTTTTGACCTTGCGCACCCGACCGTCCTTGTCGCGCACCGGGTCTCCGGACTCGTCGTACTCGACGAAGGCCACCGGCGTCGGGCAGATGCCGGTGGTCTTGTCGAGGTTGAAGAAGTTGACGAACGCGGTGTTGCTCTCGCTGGCGGAGTAGAACTCGCACACCCGGTCGATACCGAACCGCTCGGTGAACTCGTCCCAGATGGCCGGCCGCAGGCCGTTGCCACAGATCACCCGCACCCGGTGTTGGCGATCGGTCGGCTTCTCGGGCTGATTGAGCAGATAGGCGCACACCTCGCCGATGTAGACGAATGCGCTCGCGTCGTAGCGGATCACCTCGTCCCAGAACTTCGACGCCGAGAACGACTTCCCGATTGCCAGCGAAGCACCGGAGTTCAGCACCGACGACAGCGCAACCGTCAAGGCATTGTTGTGGTAGAGCGGCAGGCAGCAGTACAGGGTGTCGCCGCTGTTGAGCCGCATACCCAGACCGCCGAACCCGGCCAGCGCCCGCAACCAGCGGTAGTGCGTCATCACGCTGGCCTTGGGCATGCCCGTGGTGCCCGAGGTGAAGATGTAGAAGGCCTTGTCCTTGGCCAGTACCGCCGCGGTGGTGTCGGGATTGGTGGTCGGGGCGTTCTCGGCGAGTTTCTTGACTTCCTCGAGGGTGACCAGCGCGTCGGTGTCGGCGCCGGATTCCTTGATGGGCTCGACGAACTCGGACTCGGCCACCACAACGGTGGCCGTGAGCAGACCGAGGCTGTGCTTGAGCACCTCGTCGCGTTGGTTGTAGTTCAGCATCCCCGAGATGGCACCGCACTTCACCGCCGCGAGCATCAGCAGAATGGGTTCGGGCGAGTTGCGCATCATGATGCCGACGACGTCACCTTTTCCGACGCCCCGGGCGGCCAGCACCGCGGCGTAGCGGTTCACCGTCTCGTTGGCCTCGGTATAGGAAAGCTCAGTGTCCTCGAACTTGAGGAAGACGCTGTCACCGTGCTGGGCGGCACGGTCCTGGAAGACCTTCCCGATCGAGGTCTTCCCCGACGGTCGGGCACCGAAGCCGGTCACCACGCCACGGATCATGGTAGGCGCGTCCTTCAGCAGACCCGGCACCTGCTTGGCGATATCGATCAGTCCGACACTGTGCCGGGTACCCGACGTGTTGGTCATAGTTGCCGCTCTTCCTCCGCTGTAGATGTGTGGGGCTCCAGCCGGGGTGCGCACGCGTTCAGGGCGGCCTCGACACTGTCGACGACGGTGAGGATGCGCATCGCGTCCGCACTGACGTAGCCCGTCCCGACCAGCCCGCGCAACCAGGCCAGTAGGCCGTCGTAGTGCCCGACAGTGTCGAGCATCACGATCGGTTTGTTGTGCATACCCAAATACGACGCTGTCCAGGCTTCGAAGAATTCCTCGAGGGTACCGATACCGCCGGGAAGCGCCAGGAAGGCGTCGGCGCGGTCCTCCATCACCTGTTTGCGTTCGCGCATGGTGTCGGTGACGACCAGTTCGTCGGCACCGGTGTCGGCGACCTCACGGTGGATCAGCGCCTTGGGGATGACGCCGACGGTGTAGCCGCCGCCGGCCCGCGCCGCGCCGGCCACCTCGCCCATCGCCGAGACGTTGCCGCCGCCCGACACCAGGGTCCACCCCCGCTCGGCGATCCCGGTGCCGACCCGGCGGGCCAACTCCATCAACTCAGGATGCCGCGGCCCGGAGGCGCAGTAGACGCACACCGCCCATTCACGCTCGAGATCTCGGGACACGGCCTCAAACCTAGCCATAGACTCCGGCGGTGCCTGTGCCTCCGCCGGTTCGTTGGGTGACCGCACCCGGTGAACCCGCTCTCGCGCAGGTCGCCTCCGTGCTGCGCGGTGAGTCGGGTGGAGCCGCGCTGATCGGCCCGGCGGGTGTCGGAAAGACCACCCTGGCCCGGCAGGCGGTCGAGCGTTGGGCGCCGGAGTATCCGCGGGTGGACTGGGTCCGGGCCACCGTGACCCGCGCATCGGTTCCGTTCGCCGCGTTCGAGCGCCTGATCGAGGTGCCCGAGCACGGGAAGACGGCGGCGGTGCTGCGGGCTGCGCGCGACGTTCTCGGCGACGGCCGGCTGCTGGTCATCGACGACGCACACCTGCTCGACCCGCTGTCGGCGACGCTGGTCTACCAGCTGGCGGTGAGCCGGTCGGTGACCTTGGTGCTGACGGTTTCCACGGCCGGCGACGATCTGACCAGCGGTCTGCCTGCCGAGGTCAACGCGCTGTGGGAGGACGGCCTGGTCTCCCGGGTCGACCTGCATCCAGCTGGGCAGGAGGACGGCCGTCTGCTGGTACAGGTCGAAGAGTTCGTCACCGGCCTGGCTCCGGACGTGCGCCGGGTGCTGGAGTTCCTGGCGGTCACCGATCCGTTGCCCCTCGAGCAGGCCGCGCAGCTGACCAGCGCAGGTGCGGTGGAAGCTGCGCTGCAGTCGACGGTGGTCAGCCTCGACGAGGACGGCCTGCGTCCGGCTCAGCCGCTGCTGGTCGACGCGGTGCGTGACGCGCTGGGCGGACCGGAGCTGCGCCGGCTGCGCACCGCGGTCGTCGAGCGGTTACCGGCCCACGGCGTGGTGGCTCGGCTACGGCGCGCGGTGCTGGCGGTCGACAGCGACTGGGCGCCGCCGATCGGTGAGCTTCGGTTCGCCGCCCAGGAGGCGCTGCGGTTGGGCGCGTTGGAACTCTGCGAACGACTCGGCCGGGCGGTGCTACAGCGCGAACCGGACCTCGGCGCGCGACTCGCGGTCGGCTACGCGTTGGCGTGGCAGGGTCGCGGACGGGAGGCCGACGAGGTGCTCGCCGACATCGACGCCGAGGGGTTGTCCGAGTCCGAGCTGCTGGCATGGGCCTTACCGACGGCGGCCAACAGGTTCTGGATGCTCTCGCAGCCCGAGCGCGCCACCGCCTTTCTGCACAGTACCCGGGCCAAGCTGTCGTCGCCGGCGGCCCGCACCACACTCGACGCGTTGGCGGCGACGTTCGCGATGAACTCCGGGAACCTGACTCGGGCAATGGAGTTGGCCGACGCGGTGCTGGCCACGCCGGACGCCGACGACACCGCGGTGGGGTGGGCGGGCTCGGCGGCGGCGCTGACCTCGGCTCGACGCGGACTGTTCGATCATGTCGACGAACTGGCCGAGCGCGCGGTGGCGGCCGGGCAGCCCGGACTGCTGCGGTTCACCAGCGGCTACGGTCAGATCACTGCGTTGGTGATGAACGGTCAGGCCGAGCGCGCACTGGCGCTGGCACACCGGCTCACCGACATCGCCGCGCGGCAGCAACCGGGCCGGGCCATCGGTGAAGTACTGCAGGCCGATGTCCTGATCGCCTCCGGGGAACCGGACCGGGCCGCGGCGCTGCTGCGTCGGGCCGCGACGACGTTGGCGCCGACCGGTTACTCCTGGGCGCCGCTGGCGTGGATGCTGTTGGCCCAGGCACTGGGCCGGCTGGGCCTGGCCGTCGACGCGGGCAAAGCCCTGACCCGCGCGGAGTCCCGCCACGGCCTGAAGTCGATGCTGTTCGCTCCGGAACTGGCCGTAGCGCGGGCCTGGACCAACTCTGCGCGCCGGGACTCTTTCGGCGCCGTCGCTGCGGCGCGCGAGGCTGCCAAGGCCGCACAACGCGGTGGACAGACCGCCGTGGCATTACGCGCGCTGCACTGCGCGGTGGAACTCGGAGACCGGCATGCGCGGGAGCCGCTGGCACGGTTGTGCAGCGAGGTGGACTGTGCGTTCGGCCGCAGTGCGCTGGCACAGGCCGGCCCACCGTCGTGATCTCAGTCCTCGGTCAGGACGTGATTCTCCAGGCGCAGTACCCGGTCGACCTCGATGGCGGCAAGGAATGCCGGGTCGTGGCTGACGACGACGAACGCTCCCCGGTAGGCCCGCAACGCGTCTTCGAGCTGCCCGACGCCGGCCAGGTCGAGGTTGTTGGTCGGTTCATCCAGCAGCAACAACTGCGGCGCAGGTTCGGCGAACAATACGCAGGCCAGTGTTGCGCGCAGGCGTTCCCCACCCGAAAGCGCCCGTACCGGCAGGTCGACCGCGGCACCGCGGAACAGGAACTGCGCCAGTAGATGTCGACGACGTGTCACCGATAGGCCCGGCGCGCAGGCCGCGAGATTCTGCGCCACGGTCGCGTCGTCGTCGAGAAGATCGAGTCGTTGCGAGACGTAGGCCACTCGCCCGGCCACCCCGGGCGGATATGCCACCTCGCCGCGTTTTGGGGTGATCTGGCCGTGCAACACCCGCAGCAGCGTCGTCTTGCCGGCGCCGTTGGGCCCGGTCAGCACGATGCGTTCCGGGCCCCGCACGTTCAGGCTGACCCCGGCAAGCAACGGGCGTCCCCCGACGGTCACGTGGATATCGTTGACCGACAACACGGTACGTCGCGAAGGTACCTCGGTCTCGGGCAGATTCAACACCAGGGCGTCGTCGTCGCGTATGGCCTGTTCGGCCTCGGCAAGCCGGGCCCGGGCCGCTTCGATGCGTCGGCTGTGCACCTCGGCGGCGCGGCCGGCGCTCTGCTGGGCGCGACGCTTGCGCGCCCCGGCGACAATCTTGGGAAGGCCGGCGTCGGGGAGGCCGCGCGCGGCGGTGCGGGCGCGACGCTCGGCACGCTCGCGGGCCTGTTGACGTTGCCTGGTCTCGCGTTTGAGGCTGAGCTCCGCGCTGCGCAGTTCGTCGTGCGCGGACTCGGCAGCCGCCCTGACCGTTGCCTGATACGTGGTGAAATCACCGCCGTAGAACGCGATCTCACCGCGGTGCAGTTCGGCGATCTGGTCCATCCGGTCGAGCAGCACCCGGTCGTGGCTGACCACCAGCAGGCATCCGTGGTAGTCGTCGAGCGCCCGGTAGAGCCGACGGCGTGCGGTGCTGTCGAGGTTGTTGGTCGGCTCGTCGAGCAACAACACATCGGGACGGTTCAACAGTTCACGGGCCACGCCCAGGAAGACGACCTCGCCACCGGACAGCGTCGGCACCGGGCGGTCCAGGGTGAGGTGGCTCAGACCGAGCCGGTCCAGTAGTGCCCGGCTACGCTCCTCGATGTCCCAGTCCTCGCCGATCTCTGCGAAGATGTGCTCGTCGGTGAAACCGGCGCTGAGCGCTTCGATCGCGTCGAGCACCTTTGCCGCACCGAGGAATTCGGCTACGCTGCAACGGGATATCAGCGGCGCCGTCTGGGATAGGTAGCCCAGCGCACCGTCGACGGCCACCGAACCGGCGCTGGGTGCGAGTTCGCCGGCGATCAGGCGCAGCAGGGTGCTCTTGCCGGCACCGTTGGGCGCCACCAGGCCGGTGCGTCCGGGACCCAGGGCGAACGACAGGCCGCTGAACAGTTCGGTGCCGTCGGGCCAAGAGAAGCCGAGGTCGGTACAGACCACAGTGGACATCAGGAGACGCTTTCTGCCAACGGGCACCGCCCGCATTTGAATCAGTGCAGCGTGCCGGACTCACCCGGTGATGTCGTCTCCCCACATGTCAACCAGAGTAAGCGGAAGGTCAAGCGGTTTAATGTCGCTAGGACCGTCCCCGGCCGATCACCAACCGTCGTCCGAGAACCGAGTCGTCGATTGTTCCCTCGTGCCACGCGCGATGACCGTTGACCCAGGTGGATACCACTGTGCTTCGCATGGTTTCACCTTCGAAGGGCGACCAGCCACACATCGAGAGCAGATGCTCCGGCGTGATGCGCTGCGGCCGAGACGGATCCACCAACACCATGTCGGCGTACCCACCCTCGCGCAGGTAGCCGCGGTCGGCAAGGCCGAACAGCACTGCGGGGCCATGACATGCGCGCTCGACCAGGGTCTCGATCGACAGATCGCCGCCGAACACCCGCTCGATCGCGACCTGTAGACAGTGCTGAACCAACGGTAGGCCGGCCGGTGCCCGCTCGTAGGTCTGCGCCTTCTCCTCGCGGGTATGCGGGGCGTGGTCGGTGGCCAGCACATCGAGGGTGCCGTTACCGAGCGCGGTGACCAACGCCTGACGATCACGGGAGAACTTCACCGCGGGGTTGCATTTGATCCAGTTGCCCAGCCGCGGATAGTCCGATGCGTCGAAATGCAGAAAGTGCACGCATGTTTCCGCGGTGATGCGCTTGTGCGCCAGCGGGACACCGGACTCCAACAGGTTGAGTTCCTCGGCAGTTGATACGTGCAGTACATGTAACCGGGCATCGTGGCGTCGCGCCAGTCCGATGGCCAGCTGAGTCGACTTCATGCATGCCTCAGCGCTGCGGATGTGCGGGTGTCGTGTCGCATCCAGCGCGTCACCGTAGGTGGCCTTCTCGGCCGCGAGATTCGCCTCGACGGTGGGGGTGTCCTCGCAGTGGGTGACGATCAAGGTGCCGGCCTCGCCGAAGATGGTGTTCAGTATCACCGGATCGTCGACGAGCATGTTGCCGGTAGAGGCGCCCATGAAGATCTTTATGCCGCAGCCATCCCGGTGAGTGAAGCGGCGGATCACCTCGATGTTGTCGTTGGTGGCGCCGAGGTAGAACGCGTAGTTCGCCAGTGAATTGCGTTCGGCCAGTGCGTACTTGTCGGCGAGGGTGGCCAGCGTGGTCGCCGGCGGCCGGGTGTTCGGCATCTCCATGAAGCTGGTGATTCCGCCGGCGACCGCGGCTCGGGACTCACTGTTGATCGTGCCCTTATGGGCAAATCCCGGTTCACGAAAATGCACCTGATCGTCGATGAGCCCGGGCAGCACCCAGGCGCCGTTCGCATCGACGACCAGGTCGCCGGGTCGGCCCGTCAGCTGCGGGCCGATCGCCGCGATGCGGTCCCGGTGGATGCGCAGGTCACCTTCGATGACCGAGCCATCGTTGACAAGGCGTGCGTTACAGATCAGCCAGTCCGCCACATCACCTCTCCAGCATCGACGCGGGCGCACATTGGGCCGCCACACACCTTATCGAGAATCATTTTCATTAAGGCCGATAGTAGGCCTGCCGGCAGCGTCTGTTACAGCGGGGGCGTCCCGGCTGTGAGGGTGCGTCCAGACCGTCGTGCGGGCGCCGGCATCGGGTGTGGTCGGCTACGCCGTCAAATAGCGGCGCAACATCGCGGTGACAGTCGCGATCTGCTCGACGTCGACGCGTTCGTCGGCGCGGTGGGCCAGATTCGGATCGCCCGGACCGTAGTTGACCGCGGGCACGCCCCGCGCCGCGAACCGTGCGACATCGGTCCAGCCGTACTTGGCGCGAACCTGCCCGTCGGCGGCCTCGACCAGCGCCGCGGCTGCCGGCCGGGTGAGCCCGGGCAGCGCGCCCGCCGCGGCGTCGGTGAGTTCGACGGCGATGTCCAGGCCGTCGAAAACCTCGCACACGTGCGCGTAAGCCTGCTCGACGCTGCGGTCGGGCGCGAAGCGGAAGTTCACCGTCACCGCGGCCGCATCGGGGATCACGTTGCCGGCGACACCACCGTCGATGCGTACCGCCGACAGTCCTTCTCGGTAGCGGCAGCCGTCGATGTCGACGCTGCGGGCCCGGTAGGACGCAAGCCGCGCCAGGACATCACCGAGTCTGTGGATCGCGTTGTCGCCCAGCCACGATCGCGCGGAATGCGCACGGGTGCCAGTCGTGGAGATGCGTACCCGCAGGGTTCCTTGGCAACCCGCTTCGATGTATCCGCCGGAGGGTTCACCCAGGATGGCGACGTCGGCGTCCAACCATTGCGGCAGCTCACGCTCGATACGCCCCAGGCCGTTGGCCGTCGCCTCGATCTCTTCGCAGTCGTAGAGCACCAGCGTGATGTCGTGGCGCGGGTCGGTGACCGTCGCCGCCAGGTGCAGGAACACCGCGTCGCCCGATTTCATGTCCGAGGTGCCGCAGCCGTGCAGTACGCCGTTCTCCAGCCGACTGGGCAGGTTGTCGGCGGCCGGCACGGTGTCGGTGTGCCCGGCCAGCAGCACCCGGCTCGGTCTGCCGTAGTCGGTGCGTGCCAGCACCGCGTCGCCGTTGCGGACGATGTGGTAGCCGACTGTCTGCTCGCGCAGTGCGGATTCGATCTCGTCGGCGATGAGCTTCTCGTGCCGCGACTCACTGGGAATGTCGACCAGCGCGGCGGTCAGCGCAGCCGGGTCACCGTGTAGGTCAAGCACCACGACCCTGACGTTAGTCTTAGCCCCGTGACTTCTGCATCAGGCATCGGTTTGGCGACGATCACGGCGGACGGGACGGTGCTCGACACCTGGTTCCCCGCACCCGAGCTCGGTACCGACGGTGAGTCCGGGACCGTCCGGCTCTCGGTGGCCGAGATCGGCGAAGAGCTTGCCGCCCTGGTCGGTCGCGACGAGGACCGCGGCGTGGAGGTCGTGGCCGTACGCACCGTCGTCTCGTCGCTGGCCGACAAGGCCGCCGACGCCTACGACGGGTACCTGCGCCTGCATCTGCTGTCCCATCGACTGGTCAAGCCGCACGGCCTCAACGCCGACGGGCTGTTCGGCGTGCTGACCAACGTGGTGTGGACCAACTTCGGTCCGTGTGCGGTCGAGGGCTTCGAGACGGTCCGCGCCCGGCTGCGCCGGCGCGGTCAGGTCGCCGTCTACGGGATCGACAAGTTCCCGCGGATGGTCGACTACGTGCTGCCTACGGGGGTGCGCATCGCCGACGCCGACCGGGTGCGCCTGGGTGCGCACCTGGCGCCGGGGACCACGGTGATGCACGAGGGTTTCGTCAACTTCAACGCCGGCACCCTGGGCAGCTCCATGGTGGAGGGGCGCATCTCGGCAGGTGTGGTGGTCGACGACGGATCGGACATCGGTGGCGGTGCGTCGATCATGGGTACCTTGTCCGGGGGCGGCACCCAGGTCATCTCCATCGGCAAGCGCTGCCTGCTGGGCGCCAACGCCGGGCTGGGCATCTCGCTGGGCGACGACTGCGTGGTCGAGGCCGGGTTGTATGTGACCGCGGGTACCAAGGTGCAGACCACCGAGGGGCAGACAGCGCGGGCCCGTGAGCTCTCCGGCGCGAACAACCTGCTCTTCCGCCGCAATTCGTTGTCCGGCGCGGTCGAGGTGGTCAAGCGCGACGGCACCGGCATCACGCTCAACGACGACCTGCACGCCAACTGACGGCCCGCTGGTCAGCCCGCGGCGTTGGCCCGCAGCGGTGGACACCCCTGCGGGAACAACTCGTAGTGCCAGATTTCGTTGGCATAGATCTGGCACAAGCCGAACCGTGATCCGTTGGCCAGCATCCATTGACTGGCCTGCACCGGTCCGATATCGACAGCCTGGCCGGTCACGTGCTTGGACGCCTCCGGGGTGGCCACCAGTTGGGCGGCCTGCTCCACACTGCCGTAGGTGCGCACGGCGTCGTCGAACAACCGCTGCTGGAAGCCCACCGACCGCCACCCCGAGGTGATGCGCAACGGGATGCCTGCCGCTTCGGCCTCCCGGGCGGCATCCTGCACCGCGCGCAGCAATGCCGGATCCAGCAGCGCCAGAGCCGGATTGGCCACATCGTCGAACGGCGAGAGCATGACCCCTTCGGGCAGATAGCCACCGGTGGTGTCGACAGCGGCGGGCCCGATCGTCAGTGGATCGGCCGCCGGCGCCGGCATCTCGACAGTGGGTGCGGGGGGAAGCGGGATGGTGGTCTGCATCAGCGCCACCGGCGGTGACTGGCCGCAGCCGGTGAGGCCGAGCATCGCGCCGGCGGCGATCACCCGCAATCCCGTCGACCAACTCGTCATCTCACACCCACGCAGCGAGTTCCTTTTTGAGCACCTTACCCATCGCATTGCGCGGCAGACTGTTCACCATCCGCACCAGGCGAGGACGCTTGTGCGCGGAAAGCTGCTGCGCCACATAATCAGTCAACTCGTCCGGGGCTGCGTCACCGACGACGAACGCCACGATCTTCTGCCCCAGATCATCATCCGGGGCGCCGATCACCGCGACCTCGGCCACCCCGGGATGACCCAACAGCGCGGTCTCGATCTCGCCCGCTCCCACCCGGTAACCGCCGGTTTTGATCAGGTCGACCGACTCACGCCCGACGATGCGGTGCATCCCGTGCTCGTCGATGACGGCGACGTCGCCGGTGCGGTACCACCCGTCGCCGCCCAGCACGTCGGCGGTGGCATCGGGCCGGTTGAGATAGCCGTCGAACAGCGTCGGACTCTGTACCTGCAGACGCCCGATCGTCGCCCCGTCATGGGCCACCTCGGTGCCGGCCTCGTCGACCAGTCGGGTAGCCACACCGGCCAGCGGCAGACCCACCCACCCGGCACGGCGATCACCGTCGGCCACCGTGCTCAGCGTGATCAGCGATTCGGTACTGCCGTACCGTTCGACCGGCTGGTGGCCGCTGAGTCCGGCCAGCCCGTCGAACACCGGTACCGGCAGCGGCGCACTGCCTGACACCAGCAGGCGGGCACCCGAAAGCGCCCGGGCGGCGACACCGTCATCGACGATGCGCGACCACACCGTGGGAACTCCGAACAGCAGTGAACCGCCACGTTCGGTGACGGCCTCGGCGTAGGACTCGGGTGTGGGCTTGCCGGTATGGATGAACCGGTTGCCGATGCGCAGCGAGCCGAGCAGCCCCAGTACCAGGCCGTGCACGTGATAGAGCGGCAGACCGTGCACCAGTGTGTCCTCGGCGGTCCACCCCCATGCCGCGGCGAGCATGTCGATGTCGGCGGCGATCGCCCGACGGCTCAGGACGACGCCCTTGGGTGGGCCGGTGGTGCCGGAGGTGTAGATGATCAGTGCCGTCACAT
The DNA here is from genome assembly GCF_025263265.1 of Mycobacterium sp. SMC-4. Classification (NCBI taxonomy): domain Bacteria; kingdom Bacillati; phylum Actinomycetota; class Actinomycetes; order Mycobacteriales; family Mycobacteriaceae; genus Mycobacterium; species Mycobacterium sp. SMC-4. The sequence continues at coordinate 4,051,724 of NZ_CP079869.1, forward strand.
CGGCCGGCGGTTCCTGATAACGGTGCCAGGACCGCGCGTGCAGTCGAACCGGGATGTGCCCGAGGCCCTCGGTCTCGTCGGGCCGTTCTCCCAGCCAGGCCTGCGCGCCGGAGTCGGTGAGGATGTGCCGACGCTCGGCCACGCCGACATCGGCGGGCACCGGGACGGCGGGAACACCGGCGATCAGACACCCGGTGATGGCCAGTACGGTCGCCGCGGTGGGACGTGCGAGCACCGCGACCCGGGCCGCGCCGGCCACCCGCTCGGCGACCGATGTCGCCGCACCGACGAGGTCGCTGCGGCTCAGTGACATGCCGTCGATGCGCACCGCGTCGCCCAGGTCGGCGCCGGCGGCCACCGCCGCAGGGTTGAGGGAGGCCAGCAACACCACCTGAGGCTACCTCGGCGGCCTGGGCATACTGAGGGGCGTGGATTCGATCCGGGCCGTGGGTTCGCGCGAGGTGTACTGCAATACCTGGATGAGCCTGCGTGAAGACGACATCCGCCGGCCCGACGGCAGCCTCGGAATCTACGCGGTGGTCGACAAGCCGGACTACGCGCTGGTGATCGCCCGCGACCGCACCCCCGCCGGTGATCGCTTCCACCTCGTCGAGCAGTTCCGCTACCCACTGGGCATGCGCCGCTGGGAGTTCCCGCAGGGCACCGTTGCCGGCCGCTCGGATCTCGACCCCGCCGAACTGGCCGCGCGTGAACTCCGTGAGGAGACGGGGTGCACCGCCGAGTCGATGACCGAGCTCGGAACCCTTGATGTCGCCCCCGGAATGAGTAGTCAACGCGGCCGGGTCTTCCTGGCCACCGGCATCAGCGAGGGCCCGCACCAACGCGAGCACGAAGAGCAGGACATGACCAGCGGGTGGTTCGACCGTACCGAGGTCGAGCAGATGATCCGCGACGGCGTCATCACCGACGCGCAGTCTCTGGCCGCGTGGACTCTGCTGCTGCTATACGAACGTTGATCGCCCTCGGCCCGAACAGGATTCAGCTCGGAACGTACTGATACCAAGCTGTGACGCAACTGTGCCGCTACCGGTCGTGTCGGTCAGGCAGGTTGACGGATAGGGCAATTAGGTTGTGAACTGCCAACACTGGACAACACTGCGAGGAACCATGTCTGCCCCCCGGGCGCGCAGCGCGCTAGCATCCGCGACAGTCTTTGCCGCGCTGGGCGTTTGCACCGCAGCCACGGCACAGGCCGCACCCCAGGGATGGAACGGCCGATACACGGTGGTGACCTACGCGTCGGAGAAGATGGGCACCAGCGTCGCGGCACGCCAACCGGAGCCGGATTTCAGCGCGCAGTACAGGTTTACGACGTCCTGCGCCACCATCTGCACGGCCACTGCCTCGGACGGCCCGGCGCCCACCAACCCCACCATCCCGCAGCCCACCCGCTACGCATGGGACGGCAAACAGTGGGTCTTCAACTACAACTGGCAGTGGGAGTGCTTCCGCGGTGACGACGTGCCGCGCGAGTACGCACCGGCCCGCTCACTGGTGTTCTATGCGCCGGCGCCGGACGGGTCGCTGTTCGGCACGTGGCGCACCGAGATCCTCGACGGCCTGTGCAAGGGCACTGTCATCATGCCGGTGGCCGCGTACCCGGCCTGATTGCGGGCGCGCTGTCGTGCGCAACCTCAGCTCAGGCGCTGCACTGCCGAGGCGATCCGCTCGTCGGTGGCCGTCAACGCGATCCGGACATGCTGGGCACCACGCGGGCCGTAGAACTCCCCCGGCGCGACCAGGATGCCGCGTTCGGCAAACCAGGCCAGGGTCTGCCGGCACGGTTGACCGCGAGTCGCCCACAGATAGAGCCCCGCTTCGGAGTGGTCGACGGTGAAGCCGGCCGATTGCAGTGCATCGAGTAGTGCGGCCCGGCGTCGCGCATAACGCTCTCGCTGGGCCAGCTCGTGCTCGTCATCGTCGAACGCGGCCACCATCGCGCCCTGCACCGGAAACGGCACCATCATGCCGGCGTGCTTGCGCACCGCCAGCAGCTCGGCGACGACCGCGGGATCACCGGCGACCAGACCCGCCCGGTAACCGGCCAGCGACGAGGTCTTCGACAGCGAATGCAGCGCCAGCAACCCGGTGTGGTCGCCGTCGCAGACGTCGGGGTGCAGGATCGACACCGGCGCGGCCTCCCATCCGAGGCCCAGGTAACACTCGTCGGAAGCGACCAGCACCCCGCGCTCGCGGGCCCAGTCGACAACCTTGCGCAGATGCTCGACGCCGAGGACCTTGCCGGTCGGGTTGCTCGGCGAGTTCAGGTAGACAAGGGCCGTGGGCAAAGGTCCCAGCTGGGTCAGCGAATCGGCTCGGATGACCTGCGCTCCGGCCAGCAGCGCCCCCACCTCGTAGGTGGGGTAGGCCAGCTCCGGCACGACCACGGTGTCGCCGGATCCGAGTCCGAGCAACGTCGGAAGCCAGGCGATCAGCTCCTTGGTGCCGATCGAGGGCAATACTGCCTGCGGGGTCAGCCCGGTGATGCCGTACCTGCGCTGCAGCGCCGCGACCGCGGAACTGCGCAGCGCTTCGGTACCTGCTGTCGTCGGGTACCCGGGAGCGGCGCTGGCGGCCGCGAGCGCATCACGGATGACCGCCGCGACCGGATCGACCGGTGTGCCCACCGACAGGTCGACGATCCCGTCTGGGTGCGCTCGTGCGGTGGCCGTGACTTCTGCCAGCGTGTCCCACGGGAACACCGGCAACGCCGCCGATTTCAATGGCCGGTGGCCGACGTCAGCGCCTTCCCGGTCATCGCGTGCGCGCGCCGTTGTTCTCAGTCCTCGCCCTGCGGCGGCAGGCTCTTTACCTCCGCCGGGTCGTTGTCGGTCTGGCCGACCTTCGACGCTCCGCCGGGCGACCCGAGCTCGCTGAAGAAGTCCGCGTTGCTCTGGGTGTAGCTACTCCACTGGTCGGGGACGTCGTCCTCGTAGTAGATCGCCTCCACCGGACACACCGGTTCGCAAGCGCCGCAGTCGACGCACTCGTCCGGGTGGATGTACAGCATGCGTGCGCCCTCGTAGATGCAGTCGACAGGGCATTCCTCGATGCACGCCTTGTCTTTGACGTCGACGCAAGGCTCGGCAATGACGTACGTCACCTAACTACTCCTCAAGTCCTCTCGAACTGCAATCCTGCGGGCTGCTTAACAGGTAGAGAGCTCAACTGCGAACAGGTCCCAGCAAGTATCCCTGCCCTTGCCGGGACGTTTGCCTTAGTGTCCCCTAACTAGCGCAATCCGGTTTAGGGGTTGCGCGTGGTTACAGATACTAACCGTCTCATTTACCGCTCGCCTAGTCAGGTGCGCGCCGTGTCCGGTGCGCAACGAGTTGCTCAGGGTTCGGCCGCTGCCCTACGCGCCCGGGGTGGGTCTGCCGCACGCGATGCTGGTCTCGCTCTGCGCACAGCCGAGCTCGGGATCTGACCTCGCCCGGCGATTCGGCCGGACACGACGGTCTGTTCGGTCTCCGAAGCCGGGTGCACCGAATGGGCGCGCGGGATCGCCGAGCAGTCGCCGCGGCGGGGCGCCCGCGGAGGCGCCCGTACCCTGAGCACCTGACCGGTCGCTGCGGTGCCGCACCGACTCGGCGCTCAGGCCGCCAGCGGGGTGTAGTCGGTGGACCGCTGGCGTGCCGGGCGCCCGATGCCCTCGGCGATGGCGACGAGCTCGGCGGCCGTCTTGGCCGAACCGTTCTCCGATCCCGCCATCCGCGAGATGGTCTCCTCCATCAGGGTGCCGCCGAGGTCGTTGGCCCCGCCGCGCAGCATCACCTGGGTGCGCTGCACACCGAGTTTGACCCAGCTGGTCTGGATGTTGGAGATCCTGCCGTGCAGCATGATCCGCGCCAACGCATGTACGGCGCGGTTGTCCCGGTGCGTCGGGCCCGGACGCGCCCCACCGGCCAGATAGAGCGGCGAGGACTGGTGCACGAACGGCAACGGCACGAACTCGGTGAATCCCCCGGTTCGATCCTGGATGTCGCGGAGCACCCGCAGGTGTCCCACCCAGTGCCGCGGCGTGTCGACATGGCCGTACATCATCGTCGAACTCGATCGCAGCCCGACCTCGTGGGCGGTGGTGATGACGTCGATCCACATCGAGGTCGGTAGCTTGCCCTTGGTCAGTACCCAGCGCACCTCATCGTCGAGGATCTCCGCGGCCGTGCCCGGTATCGATCCCAGACCGGCCTCACGCAGTGCGATCAGCCACTCCCGCACGCTCAAGCCGCTCTTGGTGACGCCGTTGGCGATCTCCATCGGACTGAACGCGTGGATGTGCATCGAAGGCACCCGCGCTTTGACCGCGCGGACCAGATCCGCGTAACCGGTCACGGGCAACTCCGGGTCGATTCCGCCCTGCATGCACACCTCGGTGGCGCCGGCGACGTGAGCCTCCCACGCCCGGTCGGCGACCTCGGCGGTGGACAGCGAGTACGCGTCGGCGTCGCCCTTGCGCTGGGCGAACGCACAGAAACGGCACCCGGTGTAGCAGATGTTGGTGAAGTTGATGTTGCGGTTGACGACGAACGTGACGTCATCGCCGACAGCATCGCGGCGCAGCGAATCTGCCAGTGCGGCAACAGCGTCGAGCGCCGAACCGTCGGCGGTGGCCAGCGCGAGGTACTCGTCGTCGGTGCACGCGGCCGGGTCACGTTCGGCAGTTTTCAGCGCGGACAGCACATCGGTGTCGATGCGTTCGGGCCCGCGGGCGGCCAGCTCCCCTACCTTCTGACGGATCGACTCCCAATCGCCGAATGCGCTGTCGAGGTCGCTGCGGGTATCGGTGAGTCGACCCGCATCGTCGATGGCCGCGTGCAGATCAACCCGCCCCAAGGACTCCGAGGCCTCGTCGGGTTCCTGCCACGGGCGCCCGGCCGGATTGACGTCGAGTGCATACCCGGTGTCCGGGTCGGCCAGCGCGTCGACGTGCCCACGCACGCGCGGATCGATCCAGGCGGCGCCGGCCTGCACATACTGCGGCTGCGCGGTGAGGCGCTGCACCAGGTCGTAGCCGGCCTCGGCGGTGACGGCGGCGAGTTCGTCGAGCGCCGGCCAGGGTCGTTCCGGGTTCACGTGGTCGGGAGTCAGCGGTGAAACCCCACCCCAGTCGTCGACTCCGGCGGCGATCAGGGCCAGGCACTCCTGGCGCGACACCAGGTTCGGCGGGGCCTGGATGCGCATCTTGGGCCCCAGCACCAGACGGGTGACCGCGATGGTGGCCACGAAATCGTCGAAGCCGGCATCGGGCGCACCGGCCATCGCGGTGTGGTCCTTGGCCCGGAAGTTCTGCACAATGACTTCCTGGATGTGCCCGAACTCTTTGTGCGAGCGGCGGATCGCGTGAATGGTCTCGGCCCGCTCGGCCAGCGTCTCACCAATACCGACCAGCAGTCCTGTGGTGAACGGAATGGACAGCCGGCCCGCATCGGCCAGCGTGCGCAGGCGCACCTCGGGGTCCTTGTCGGGACTGCCGTAGTGGGCCTGACCCTTGTCCTCGAACAGCCGGCGCGAGGTCGTCTCCAGCATCATCCCCATCGATGGCGCAACGGGTTTGAGTCGCGACAGTTCGGCCCAGCTCATCACCCCGGGGTTCAGATGCGGCAACAGCCCGGTCTCCTCGAGCACCCGGATGGCCATCGCTCGCACGTAGTCCAGTGTGGAGTCATACCCGCGCTCGTCGAGCCACTGGCGGGCCTCGTCCCAGCGCGCCTCCGGCCGGTCACCGAGGGTGAACAATGCCTCTTTGCAACCCATCTCGGCACCGCGGCGTGCAATGTCGAGGATCTCGTCGGGCTCCAGGTACATGCCCTTGCCCTGGGCGCGCAGTCGGCCGGGCACGGTTACGAACGTGCAGTAGTGGCAGGTATCGCGACACAGGTGGGTGATCGGGATGAAGACCTTGCGTGAGTAGCTGACCGGCAACGCCCCGGTACCGCCCCGCCGGCCCGCCGCTGCCAGGCCGGCGTCGCGCACCCGCGCGGCGCTGACACACAACTCGGTCAGGTCGTCGCCGCGGGCGGACAACGCGATGGCAGCCTCGTCGACGTTGAGCGCCACACCGTCGCGGGCCCGCCGCAGCACGCGCCGCATCGCGGCGGCATTACGGGCGGGCGGAACCACCGGATCGGGTAGATGGGCACCGCGCTGGGAGTTCAGAGCCACTTCCCTGTAACCCCGGCGTCGTCGCGGATCATCCGCGCGTCTCACTATCTGAAACGGAATGCGCCTGCCAGCCACACGACATAGGGGTCACAGTAGTCACCGGCGCCGGGCGGCGGGGCTCGCCCCGGCGCTCGGCGCCGCGGAGCGCCGCATCACCAGCCAGGCGGGCGGCAGGGCGCCCAGCGCGATCAACAGCAGCGGTCCGTACTCCATCAGCCCCACGCCGCCGAAGATGATGTCGTCGCCCGGCCCACCGAAGGTGCACAACAGCACGGTGGCCAGCCAGGTCCACACCGGCAGCGCAGCCAGTCGCGGCGCCGACGTCCACTGCAGCGCCGCCCACACCAATGCGACGTTGAGCAGGCCGCTGAGCAGCGCGCTGATCGGGATGGGAACCGAGCCCAGCCGCAACGGCAGGAAGAACACGGCCATCAGGGCCGAGAGCACGCCGTCGAGACCGAGGAGAAACAGCACGACAGCGCGCAGCCGGCCGGGAGCCGGAGGGGCGGACGCTGTCAGGTCGGGATGCTGTCGAGCAAGGACACCAGCGATCCGAGAACCCACTGATAGCTGTCCAGCCGGTCCTGCCAGTTCTGCAGGTTGGGATCCAGGTCGGGGTCCATGTGCTGCCCTTCTGCGCGCGGTTGCAGGCAGCTTACCCGCTCGCCGCGTCGTCAACTGATCTTCAACCCCGCCAGCAGGTCGGTCTCCCAGCCGAGTTCGTTGCGCCGACCGGCATGACCGGCTGCCAGCACATAGTGCTCGGTAGCAGAGACCGGCAGCGCGATGGTGTTCGACAGCGCGAAGAACCGGCCGTCGCCGGACACGCTGACCTGAGTCTGATGGGCGCGCAGCGCGGCAACCTTTGCCGGCAACTGCGCAGTGAGATCCAGTGCCGCATCGATCGCGTCGTCGGCGTAGGCGTCGAAAGGCAGCGACGACAGCGGGATCCGGGTCCAGTGGTCGGGGGCCTGCGCCAGCAGGGTGTCCCCGGCGGCCAGCGCCGACGCCGACATCACTGTCCAGTAGAACTTGGGCACCTGCCACCGGGCGGCATCGACCGCGGCCGTGGTGACTCGGTGGGCGTGGATGTGGTCGGGGTGGCCGTAACCGCCGTTCGGGTCGTAGGTGACCACCACGTGCGGACGCAGCTCGTCGATCGATGCGGCCAGCGCGTCGGTCTGTTCGGCAAAGTTCCCGTCGACGAAGCGTTCCCGACCCCGGGACGGCGTACCTGCCATACCGGAGTCACGCCAGCGTCCCGCGCCACCCAGGTAGCGGGGCCGGTCCACGCCGAGCGCGGTCAGCGCCGCGGTCAATTCACCGACGCGGAAGCCGCCCAGTTGGTCTGCGTGGTCGACCGCCAGTCCCGCCCACTGCTCACCGATGACCTCGCCCTCTTCGCCGAGCGTGCAGGTGACGACCCAGACTTGCGCTCCGAGCGCGGTGTAGTGGGCGATCGTTGCACCCGTGGTCAGGGTTTCGTCGTCGGGATGGGCGTGGACGAACAGCAGCCTCGGGGTCTCCATTCCGACAAGCTTGCCTGCTTGTCGGCAGGTGCGGGCGGCGGACCTGGCATACATTCTGATCGTGACGCGCCGGGGCGTGGAGTACGGGTGCGCGATCGTGGTCATCGGTCTGCTCGCCGGCGCCGCGGGAGCCGCCACGACACTGCTCCTGCACGCCGTCGAGCACCTCACCTACCGGTATGACTTCGGCACGCTGCTGACCGGGGTCGAGGGCAGCAGCCCGATCCGGCGAGCGCTCGGGCCCATGGTGGGCGCAGCGTTGGCCGGCTGCGGGTGGTGGCTGCTGCGCCGACGGCACGAGGTGCCGGCGTTGTCGGCGGTCATCACCGAGCCTGGCCCCGCCCCGCGCCGGGTGCTGTCCATCGACGCGGGCCTGCAGGTGCTGTTGGTGGGGTCGGGCGCCTCCCTGGGCCGCGAAGGGGCGCCACGCCAGCTCGCCGCGGTGTGGGCCGACATCGGCACCGCCCGGCTGAGTCTGACCCCGCGCGACCGGGAAATCCTGCTGGCCTGCGCCGCCGGGGCCGGGTTGGCCGCGGTCTACAGTGTGCCGCTCGGAGGCGCGGTGTTCGCCGCGCGCATTCTGCTCGGCACCTGGCACCCGCGTGCCGTCGGTACCGCGCTGATCACCTCGAGTCTGGCCGTCACGGTCGCAGCCCCGGTCACCCATCTCCAGCACCCGCTGGTCTGGCCCGACGATCGGCTCTCGCCACTGTTCGCGGTGCTGGCGCTGGCGCTGGCGCCGCTGGCGGCAGCGGTGGGTCTGGCCTTCGACAGACTGACCACCGCGGCCCGGCCTGCCGTCGCGATCCACACGCCCCTGATGATCCCGGCGATCGCGGGTGCGGGGCTACTGACCGGTGTCTGCTCGATCTGGCTGCCCGAACTGCCCGGCAACGGGCGCAGCATCCTGCAGGTCAGCATGGCCAGCGGGATGACCTTGACCGCAGCCGCGGCCATCCTGATCCTCAAACCGCTGCTCAGCGCACTGTTCCTGCGGGCAGGGGCGGTCGGCGGTCTGCTCACCCCAGCGCTGGCCACCGGCGCGGCGGCCGGGACGGTGGCCGCGCTCGCCCTCAACCAGTGGGCCGGAACGAACCTGGACATCCCGGCCGTGTCGTTGACCTGCGCGGCCGGCGTGCTCGCCGTCACCCAGCGCTCGCCGCTGTTTGCCGCATTGTTCGTCTGGGAACTGGCCTGGCCACCGTGGTGGCTGCTGGCGGTGTTCGCCCTGTGCACGTGGTGCGCGGCGGGCATCGCCCGGCTCGGGCGCGCCACACCGGTGCCGCGCCGCGCGGCTACTGAGGAGGTTTGACCCATTCGCCGGCGTCGCCGACGATGCCGACCGGCACCGCACCGCTGAGGCTGACGTTCTGCACGCTGGGTCCGGCCGCGACGATCGTGGTGTCCTGCAGGATCGGCAACACCGTCCACAGATTCCACAGCTTCGGTTCGACCTCGTCGATGACCTCGGCAATGTCGGCGGTGCCGCGCAGCGCAGCGTCGATGAGCGGCTGGATGGTGCGGTCGCAGATGCCGGTGATGTTGCTCGGCGCCTGGACGAGTTCTCCGGTGTCGGGTGCCGGGGGCGGCGAGGTGGCAGTGCGCGTCGGCGAGGGTGGCGTGGGCACAGTGGGTGTCGGCCCCGGATCCGACGGCGACGGTGTGGGTGTCGGCGGATCCGGTGGCGGGCTGGTGGTCACCGCGGTGGCTTCCAACGCGGGGCAGCTGTATCGCGACGCCAACGCCGTGGCAAGGTCGCCACCGGCCTGCCGCCAACCGACGACCGCGTCGACCCGGTTGTTGACCAGCGCCTCGCTGTAGAGCGCGACCGGGTCCAGCGCCGCCACCGATGCGGCGATCCCGACGTTGCGCAGTTGGTCGGCCGCGGTGTTGGCCACCGCCACCGAGGTGGGGTCGTTGGCGGCGACACCGAGAACCAACGTCAGCGGTTCTCCGTCGCGCACGAGCTGACCGCGACCGTTGTCGGCCGGCGGGCTGGGTTCGGGCTGATCCGGGGCGGGCGCCGCCACCTCGATCTGGTAGCCGGCGTCGGCCAGCAGGCCCATCGCCTCGTCGCGGGTCATCGCCGGCGGCGCTGTGGGCACATAGCCGGTGTCTGACGGGGAGCGCACCTGCGCCTGGGCCAGCGTCACGGTGTTGTCGTCGCCGGCGCCGACCGCGGCCAGCAGGTCCACGTCCAGTAAGCCGAGGATGGCTCGGCGGACCTGGGGGTCGGTCAACGCCGGTTGCTGGGCACGCAGCGTCAGTTGCATCACCCGCGGTGTGACGATCCGCGCGGTCCGCACGTCAGGGATCGCCGAGAGCTGCGCGAACACCACCGCACCGCCGTGTACCTGGGCGACCTGGGTGTCACCGTTGCGGATCGAGTCGGCCAGGGCGGCGGGGCTACCGCCTCGGCGGAACAGCACCAAGTCCGGCGTCGCCGGCGTGCCCCAGTAGCGGTCGTTGCGGGCCAGCAGGATCTCGTCGCGCTGCGGGTCGATGGTCTCCACCCGGAACTGGCCTCCGGTCACCGGCAGCGCGCGCGCCAGACCGGCGGCGAACCCGCCCGGGACATCCTTGACGATGTGCGCCGGCAGGATGTTGTTGAACAGTTCCCGCCACGCCGGATAGGGCTGGGAGAACGTGACGACAGCCGTCTTGCCGCCCTCGACCGACTGCACTCCGGTGATCAGGTCATAGCCGGCCGGGTCGACTGCTCCGGGCTGGCTGACCATCTGGCGCCACAGGTACCAGAAGTCGTCGGCACCGATGGGCGCGTTGTCGGTCCACTGCGCTTCCGGCCGGATCTTGTAGGTCACGGTGAACGGCTCCTGGCTGGTCACCTCGGCCGACACCAGCAGTGAGGTGTCCATCTCCCAGCGCGAGCCGGTGGGAGTGGCCGGATCCGGCACCGGCCGGAAGGAGCTGGGCAGCACCAGTGAGCTGATGGCCGCATTGACCGGTGACTGATCGGACAGCAGGTGCGCGTTGAAACCGGGCCCGATCGAGTCGATCGCCATGATGATCTGGGTGGCCTTCATCGGCGGCGGCGGCGGCGGCTCGGTGGTGTCGGTGCTCTGCGGCGCCGGCGGCGGGCTCACCGTGCAGCCGCCGAGCAGCAGCAGGACCGACAAGACCGCGAGGGTCGACACTCGGCGGGCGGTCAGCACGCCTGTCAGGGTATCGACCCGCGGCGCCGGCGCCGAGTGTGCGCCACGGGTGCAGATTTGCGTCGCTGCGCGCCGCATACGCACAGTCGAGGACGGGCCGGTTATCCGCGCGCCTTGGCCCGGGACCGGTTACGCGCCCGCGTGGTGGCGTCCAGGTCGACCTTGCGCACCCGCACGATCTCTGGGGTCACCTCCACGCATTCGTCGCCCGCGCAGAACTCCATGGCCTTCTCGAGGTCGAGCTCGAGGGGGCGGGCCAGTGTCTCGATGACGTCGGCCGTGGACGAGCGCATGTTGGTCAGCTTCTTCTCGCGCGTGATGTTGATGTCGAGGTCCTCGGCACGCGGGTTGATCCCGACGACCTGGCCCTCGTAGGTGTCCTGGCCAGGCTCGACGAAGAACTGGCCGCGGTCGGCGAGCTGGATCATCGCGAACGGTGTGACGGTGCCGCTGCGGTCGGACACCAGTGATCCGGTGTGGCGGGCCCGGATCTCCCCGGCCCACGGGCGGTAGCCGTCGAACACCGCGTTGGCGATACCGGTGCCGCGCGTCTCGGTGAGGAAGTCGGTGCGGAACCCGATCAGGCCGCGGCTGGGGACGATGAAGTCCATCCGGACCCAGCCCGCCGCGTGGTTGGTCATCTCCTCCATGCGGCCCTTGCGCGCGGCCATCAGCTGGGTGATCGCCCCGACGTACTCCTCGGGGCAGTCGATGGTCAGCGCTTCGAACGGCTCATGCAGCGCGCCGTCGATGGTCCGGGTGACCACCTGGGGCTTGCCGACAGTCAGCTCGAAACCCTCGCGGCGCATCTGCTCGACCAGGATCGCCAGCGCCAACTCGCCGCGGCCCTGCACCTCCCACGCGTCGGGACGACCGATGTCGACCACCCGGATCGACACGTTGCCGACCAGTTCGGCGTCCAGCCGGGACTTCACCATCCGCGCGGTGAGTTTGTGGCCCGACACCTTGCCCGCCAGCGGTGAGGTGTTGGTGCCGATGGTCACCGAGATCGCCGGTTCGTCGACGGTGATCCGGGGCAGCGCATGCGCGTGTTCCGGATCGGCAAGAGTGTCGCCGATCATGATCTCCGGCAGTCCGGCCACCGCCACGATGTCGCCGGCCTCGGCGGCGTCGGTCGGAGCGCGCTCCACACCGACGGTGGCCAGCAGCTCGGTGATCTTGGCATTGGTGATGACGGGGACGCCGTCCACCTCGCGCATCCAGGCCACCTGCTGGCCCTTCTTGAGCCGGCCGTTGTAGATGCGGATCAGCGCCAAACGACCCAGGAAGGCCGACGCGTCGAGGTTGGTCACCAGGGCCTGCAACGGCGCGTCAGGGTCCCCGGCCGGCGGCGGAATGTTGTCCATCAACACCTCGAACAGCGGGTCGAGGTTGTCCCCGGCCGGCACCTCGCCATCGGCAGGCGCGGTGGTGCTGGCCACGCCGGCCCGACCCGAGGCGTACAGCGTCGGCAGGTCCAGTGCCTTCTCCGCGGCGGCCTGCGCTTCGTCGTCGAGATCGGAGGCGACGTCGAGCAGCAGATCGTGGCTTTCCTCGACCACCTCGGCGATGCGCGCGTCGGGGCGGTCGGTTTTGTTGACCACCAGGATCACCGGCAGGTGCGCCGCCAGCGCCTTGCGCAGCACGAAGCGGGTTTGCGGCAGCGGCCCCTCCGAGGCATCGACCAGCAGCAGGACACCGTCGACCATGGACAGACCCCGCTCGACCTCACCGCCGAAATCGGCGTGGCCGGGGGTGTCGATCACGTTGATCACGGTGACGGTGCCGTCACCGTGGTGACGGTGTACAGCGGTGTTCTTGGCCAGGATCGTGATGCCTTTTTCGCGTTCCAGATCGCCGGAGTCCATGATGCGTTCGGTGGCCTCGCCACGTTCGGCGGCCAACGCGCCGGATTGCCGCAGCATCGCGTCGACCAGGGTCGTCTTGCCGTGGTCGACGTGAGCCACAATGGCGACGTTGCGAAAGTTGGGGCGAGAATTCACGCCGGTGATTGTCGCAGTGCGACACGCCGATCACGAAAACGAGAGAGACAGCTCACGTGAAGCCGAACAAGCTTTCCGACCTCAAAGCCAAGAAGAAATGCTGCCGCAGCAAGCCACGCTGCAAGCGTTGCCCGCTGGTGGTGAGCAAGGTCCGGAAAGCCGAGTTGAACGGTCTGCGAGGCAAGGAATTGGCCAAGGTCTTCAAGCGCGCGCGCAAGTCCTGAGCACCTCCCACGACCAGCTTCTGCCCCCGAATGCGCCGCGGAGGGCAACCGCGGGCGCGTACCCTGGAGGGACCCGTCAGGCGTTTTTGGAGGTGCCGACATGACGGTTTATCCGGCGCTCACCGTCGCTGTGATCGCGGTGCTGGCAACCGCGACAACCATCGCGATTTTCCTCGGGCTGGCCAATTGGTTCGGCGCATTCTTCATCGTGCGATGTACCGAATGCCGGCATTTGACCTACAGCACCGCCAACGAGTCCGCCCCGTCGTGCCCGCACTGCCGGCATCCGGTGCTGCTGCATCCGCTGCATGCGCTCAGCCATCCGGACAGCCGCACCGACGTGCGGGTCACCGGCGATCGGTTGCGGTACTAACAGGAAGTCCGAGATTGCTTGTCGCGCGCTGATCGTCGCGCACAGCTCGCGAGAAAGAAATTTCGGCCGGTCCACGACATCGTCACCTTTGCCAGCCCTGCCCGTCGGCGATCGTCGACGGGTTATGGTCGTAGGCGCCTCGACGTCGGCGACGTCGGCGGCATCGAAACGAGACGCAGCTTTCTGGCACACGCGACGAGATGACGACGATGACGAGGAGCCAGCACAGATGTCGACATCGCAAGCACCCGGCGAGGACGACCGCGCGACGATGAATCCGGTTCGCGCAGCCATCCGCAGCCTGCACCCGGCCGTGTTCATCCCGGCCTCGGTGATCATCATCGGGCTGATCCTGTTCTCGGTGATCTTCTCGGCGACCGCGGAGAACGCGTTCACCGACCTCAACGCCGCGATCACGAACACCGTGGGCTGGTGGTACATCCTCGTCGCCACCGTCTTCGTGGTGTTCGCCGTCTACTGCGGCGTCTCGCGGATCGGCACCATCCGGCTGGGCGAGGACGGTGAACGCCCGGAGTTCTCCTTCCCCGCCTGGATGGCGATGCTGTTCAGCGCCGGGATGGGCATCGGCTTGGTGTTCTACGGGGTGGCCGAGCCGTTGTCGCACTACGTCGATCCGCCGGCGGCGCGCGGCATCGACGGGCTCACCGACGCGGCAGCCAACCAGGCGATGTCGCTGACGTTGTTCCACTGGGGTCTGCACGCCTGGGCGATCTATGTGGTCGTCGGCCTGGGCATGGCCTACATGACTTACCGTCGGGGTCGTCCGCTGTCGGTGCGCTGGTTGCTCGAGCCGCTGATCGGCAAGGAACGGGTGTCGGGGTGGATCGGTCACACCATCGACGTCATCGCGGTGGTCGGCACGTTGTTCGGAGTGGCGACTTCGCTGGGCTTCGGCATCACCCAGATCGCGGCCGGCCTGGAATATCTGGGCTGGATCGAGGTCAACAACTGGTGGATCGTCGGGATGATCGCGCTGATCACCGTGATCGCAACCGCGTCGGTGGTCAGCGGGGTCAGCAGGGGCCTGAAGTGGCTGTCCAACATCAACATGACGATGGCGGCGATGCTGGCCGCGTTCGTCCTGCTGCTCGGGCCGACGCTGTTCCTGCTGCAGGCCTGGGTGCAGAACCTGGGCGGCTACATTCAGGCGCTGCCGGAATTGTCGCTGCGCACGTCGCCGTTCAGCGACGGGACCTGGCTGGGTTCGTGGACGGTGTTCTACTGGGGGTGGTGGATCAGCTGGGCGCCGTTCGTGGGCATGTTCATCGCCCGGATCTCGCGCGGGCGCACCATCCGCGAGTTCGTCGCCGGCGTGCTGCTGTTGCCCACGCTGATCGGGTCGCTGTGGTTCACCGTCTTCGGCGACTCCGCCATCCTGCGCCAGCGCGATGACGGCGACATGCTGGTCGACGGCGCGGTGGACACCAACACTTCGTTGTTCCAGCTGCTCGGCGGACTCCCGTTGGGGGTCATCACCAGCGTGATCGCGCTGTTGGTGATCGTGTTCTTCTTCATCACCTCCTCGGACTCCGGGTCGCTGGTGATCGACATCCTGTCCACCGGCGGGGAGAACCTCGATCCGCCGAAGCTGACCCGGGTGTACTGGGCCGGACTCGAAGGCCTGGCTGCGGCGGTGCTGCTGGTGGTCGGTGGTGCCGGATCACTGACGGCACTGCAGACCGCGTCGATCGCGACGGCGGCGCCACTGTCGCTGGTGCTGGTCGCGGCCTGTGTGGCGATGATCCGCGCGTTCCGCTACGACCTGGCGACCACGCCACGCTTCCTGCAGGTCACCACCGCCAACGGAGGGGCGGCGCACGGCAGCCGCCATGACGTCTCGGCGACGCTGGCAGGTCTGGTCGCGGTGCGCAGCGTGTCGACACATCTGGTGGAGGTACATCCCACCACCGGAGAGCTGACCGTCACCGAGCCGGTCGATCCGCTGCAGGGTGATGAGCCGGTCGAGGGTGACTTTCTCGGTGATCCCGACCGCGAACTGCCCGAGGGTCAAGACGGCGACAGCGTGCCGGCTACCGACAACCCGAGGGGCTGAACGGGCCTCACCCCGCAGACTGCAACAGCAGCGGTGCCAGGTCGGGCAACCAGGCCCGGTCGGCGGGCACCCACGGCAGCGCTTCGAGCTCGGCTGCGCGCACCCACCCCAGCGCGCGGTGCTCGTGCGCGGTGACGGCGCCACCGGTGCGAGTGACCAGGTAGGCGCGCAGCACCGTCGTCGCGTCGAGCGTGACGTCGGCGCCCAGCTGCGCTCCCACTGTCACGGTGATTCCGAGCTCTTCGCGCAGTTCGCGGGACAGCCCGTCAGCGTCGCTCTCGCCGTGCGCGAGCTTGCCGCCGGGTAGTTCCCACAGCCCGGCCAGTTCGGGCGGCCGGGCACGCTGGGCCACCAGCAGCGCGCCCTGCTCGATGAGGGCGCCCGCGACGACGACGAGCGGATCCGACGGCGGAGGGGGCATCGTCGCAAAACGGTATACCGTCGAGTGATGGCTCTACTGACCGACGAACAGATCGCCTCCGCGCTGGCCGGGCTCAACGGCTGGCAGCATGCCGACGGCGTGTTGCGCCGCTCCGAGAAGTTCCCGGCGTTCCTCGAGGGCATCGAAGCCGTTCGGCGGGTCGCCGAACACGCCGAAGCCCAGGATCACCATCCTGACATCGATATCCGTTGGCGCACTGTGACTTTCGCGCTGGTAACGCATTCCGAAGGCGGGATCACCGACAAGGATGTGCAGATGGCTCGCGATATCGACGGGATCCTCGGATAGCGACCCACCCCAACGTCACCAGGGTGGCGCCGAGGTAGATCAGCCCCGGCCAGGCCAGGTACCACGGCCGGGGGATGGTCCAGATGGAGGGCTGGGCGAAGCTCAACAGCCAGGGCACCCCGATCAGGGTCAGGACCAGCCAGCCCCACCCCAGGATGCGTGCGCCCAGGCATTCCCGCAGCGGGCCGTGCAGCAGCCAGATCATCAGCGGGATCAACCACACCCAGTGGTGGGTCCACGAGATCGGCGACAGCAGCAGGCCGAAGAGCTGCACGATGAGGATGGCGCCGAGTCGGTCCGCGGCGCCGCCGATGGCACGCCAGGCCAGGATCGCGAGCACCGCGGTGACCGCGATGCCGATCAACACCGCCGGACCGTAGCCGGCGTCGTGGCCGAGCAGTCGCGACACTCCGCCGCGCCAGGACTGGTTGAACGACGTGCCCACCGGACCCACCCGGTGGGCGTCGCCGAGCAGTTCGGTGAAGTACACCCGCACCTGCTCACCAACGACGAGGGCGGACACGCCGATGGTGGCGAAGAAGACCGCCGCCGAGCACAGCACGGTGCGCCAGCGGCGCGCGCCGAGGAAGTACAGACCCGACACCGCGGGCGTCAGCTTGACCCCAGCCGCCAGCCCGACCAGCAGTCCCGACAGCCACCACCGGCTGCTGTGCACCGCGCCCAGTACCGCGAGCACCAACACCACGTTGACCTGGCCGTAGTCGAACGTGCTGCGCAGCGGCTCGGTCCAGATACCGGCGGCCGTCCACAGCAACGCGATGCGCCGACTCGCGTCACCATCGGCGACCGAGAGCAGCCGCTGACTCAACCGCACCACGCCGTAGAGCGCCGCGACGATGCCGAGTTGCCAGCAGAACGCGAGCACCCCGAACGGCAGCAGTTGCAGCGGATAGAACACCACCGCGGCGAACGGCGGATAGGTGAAGGGCAGCGGAAAGTCCGGGGTCTGTTCGGCGTAGACGTAGTCGTAGAGGGTGCTGGGATCGTGTAGCGCAGCCGCGCCGCCGACGTATACGTGCAGGTCGACGAAGTTCGCACCGTTGGGTAGCAGGTAGGTCCACGCCAGTCGGGCGGCGACACTGAACAACAGCAGGACCGGCGCCGCGGCTAACAGCCGCGCCGCCAGCCTGCAGCGCAGCGGCGCCGGCCCGGATTCCGAGGTGTCGATGAATCGACTGTATCGACGCGGGGTGATCCGATCGGTGGGCCGGTCACCGTCCGCGCTCATGTGCGTAACGGATGGATAAATGCCACACATGTCACTTGAGTAACACCAGTAACACGCTAGCTTCGGGTGCAGGCGTGCCACCGACCGATTGGGAGATCTCATGCACCGCACCCGAAAACTGTTCGCAACCACGATGATCGCAGCGGCAGGGGCGGTTTCGGCTGCCGTGGCGCTGTCGGCCTCCGCGACCGCCCAGCCGGCACCCGCGCCGGCACCGGAGATCCCGGGGCTGCCCTTCCTGCAGCAGCTGGCGGCCAATCCGGAAGCGGCCACCCAACTCATGCAGACCTTCGCCAACGTGATGGGCAATGCCCCGGCGGCTGCCGCGCCGGTGGCCACCGCGGCGACGGGTGTTCCGGCGACCGCGCCGGGGGCAACGGCCTCGATCACCCTGCCCCAGCCGGCCAATGTGCTGCCGGGTGCCACCGCGCTGCCCGGCGGAAACATCACCACGGTGCCCGTCGGCAACACCACCGCGGCTCCCGCCCCGGCTGCCGCACCGACACAGAACCCACTGGGTGCGCTGACCGATTCGCTCGGAGTGCCCGGGGGCCTGGCATCGCTGCTGCCCACCGGAACCCCGCTGGGCGGCCTGCTGCCGACCGGCGACGCGACGGCCCCGGCACCAGCGGTGGCAGCCCCGGCACCCGCGCCGGTGTTCACCCCGCTCTCGGCACTGCCCTGACCTGGGGCTCACACCAAACATCCACTACATCAACCACATTGGGGGATCATGTCGACGACCAGGACGAAGCTCACCACCGCTGTGGCGGTGGGTTCGTCGATGGCTCTGCTAGCGGTCGGCGTGACCGGAGTGGCTCACGCCGACCCCGCTGCCGCGCCGATACCGATCGACGGGCTGCAGGCTCCCGGCCTGCCGGCCGTGCAGAGCATCGGTCCGGTGATCCAGCAGGCCGCGAATGATCCCGCCAATGCCGCTTCGATGCTGATGGCCGCCGCCGCGGTGTTCGCCGGAGACGCCGCAGCGCCGCGTCCGTCTCGCGACGTCGCGTCGGCGGTCAATCAGTTCGTCCAACCGGTGGCCCACGTGCCCGCCACCGGAGCGGTGCCGGGCACCGAAGCTCATCTGCCCGCCGGGGTCAACCCGGCGCACGCCGTCGGCCCGGTGCCCGAAACGGTGCCGCACGCCCCCGCCGCGATCGCGCCCGGTCCGGCACCCCTACCCGGACCTGCCCCCGTACCGCCACCGGCACCCGCGCCCGAGCCGCTGCCGCCCGCTGCGCCCGTCGCCGCAACCACCCCGGGAGCGGCACCGGACTTCGGTCCCGACGCCCCGGTCACCCAGGACTTCCTTTACCCGTCGATCAGCAACGGATGCCTCGGTGACGGCGGGAATGTGCTTGCCACCGCGCTCTCGGTGGCCGGCCCGGCCACCATCCCCACCCCCGGCCCCAAGCCGGGCCAGACGGCCTACGTCTTCACCGCGATCGGCACCCCGGGTCCGGCGGCCGAGCAGAAGCTGCCGCTCAATGTCACCTGGGTGAACCTGACGACCGGCAAGTCGGGCAGCGCGACGCTCACCCCGAGACCCGATATCAACCCCGAAGGTCCGACCACGCTGACTGCCATCGCCGATACCGGCTCAGGCAGCATCATGTCGACGATCTTCGGTCAGGTCACCACGACCGAGAAGCAGTGTCAGTTCATGCCGACCATCGGGTCGACCGTCGTCCCGTGATCCAGCTGACGTCCCCTGATCCGGTGACGCCGGAAAGTCAGTAGGCCATGAACAGGATGGCGTCGCGGTCGTAGTCGCGACCCGGGTGCTGGTCGGAGAGGTGCTGCTGGGCTTTCTCCACCAGATCGTCCTCGTCCTTACCGGTGATGGCTTCGCCGCACGGGCAGTTCAGGTGAGTCTTCATGACTTCACAATGGCACAGCTCGCAGGCACGGATGGGACAAGATCACCGACATGGACCTCTACGCGGCGATGCGCACCACGGGTGCGGTCCGGCAGTTCACCGATGACCCGCTGCCCGACGAGGCCCTGGAACGCATCCTCGACCACGCGCGGTTCGCTCCCACCGGCGGCAACCGCCAGGGCGTGCGCGTCATCGTCATCCGCGAACACGCCACCCGCGCGGCGCTGGCGGAGCTGAGCCTGCCCGGCGCCCGGCGCTATGTGGCCCAACAGCAGCACGGCGAGGGGCCCTGGAGCCCCGTGCATCCCACCGCGTTGTCCGAGGGACAGCTGGCCTCGGCCGAGGTTCCGGCGGCGATGACGGCCCCGCTGTTCGACGCCGCGGTGGTGCTGGTGATCTGTGTCGACCTGTCGGTGGTCGCGGCCATCGACCAGGAGTTACCCCGGGTGGGCCTGGTAGCGGGGGCGTCGGTCTACCCGTTCGCGTGGAGCGTGCTGCTGGCGGCCCGCAACGAGGGGTTCGGTGGGGTGCTGACCACCATGGCCGTCGCCGAGGAGTCCCGGGTCAAGCAGCTACTGGGCATCCCGGAGCGCTACGCGGTGGCTGCCGTGCTGCCACTGGGCAAACCGCGCCATCAGGTGCGGCGGTTGACCCGCAAACCGGTCTCGGCGTTGGCCACCCGAGAGCGGTTCGACGGCGCGTCTCTGTGACGCGCGGGCAGCGTCGTGAGACCTTGGGAACATGGCGGTCACGCTGGGTTATGCAATGGCCGGCCACCGCTGCACCGACCTCGACGAGCAGGTGTCCGAACTGTGCGCCGCCGGGGTGGATTCGCGGCGCATCTTCACCGACCGCCATCCCGGCTCGACGGACAAGATGCGGGCCGGACTGGTCGCGCTGTTGAGCTACGCGCGTGCCGGCGATGTCGTGGTGGTCGCCACCCTGCAGCGGCTGGGGCGCAACGCCAACGAAGTGACCCGGACCGTCGCCGATCTCGATGGCCGCGGCATCACACTGCGCTGCCTGCGCAGCGGGCTGGACACCGCCACCGCCACCGGACGGGTGGTCGCCGACGTGCTCACCGACCTGGCCACCCTCGACTAGCCTTTGACGGCCTTCGCCATCTTCGCCTGTGCTTTGGCTTCCTTCTTGTAGGCCCGCACCTTCTGCAGCGAGCCGGCGTCGGTCACGTCGGCCACCGACATGTGGGTGTTGGCCTTGCCGTAGTCGCCGGCCGCGGCGCGCCAGCCTTTCGGGGTGACGCCGTACTGCTTGCCCAGCAACGCCAGGAAGATCTTGGCCTTCTGCTCACCGAACCCCGGCAGTGCCTTGAGCCGGCGCAACACCTCGGCCCCGTCGGCACCGTCGGACCACAGCGCGGCGGCGTCGCCGTCGTAGTCGTCGACGACCACCTGCGCGAGCGCCTGCACCCGCTTGGCCATCGACCCGGGGAAGCGGTGCACCGCGGGGGTGCGGGCACACAATTCGGCGAACCTGTCGGGGTCGTAGTCGGCGATCTGCGCGGCGTCGAATCCGCCGAGCCGATCCGCGATCTTCTTCGGCCCGCTGAACGCCACTTCCATCGGGATCTGCTGATCGAGCAGCATGCCGACCAACAGTGCGAAGGGATTGGCCTCCAACAGCGCGTCGGCCGCGGGTTCTTGAACTAACTGCAGTCTGGCCACCCCGTCAGTCTAGGGCGACCGAAAAGGCTCGACACCGGCGCCGACGGGGTCAGGTCGTTCCGGATTCGGGGCCGCCGTCGCTGTGCGATCGTTGAGGACTGAACCGGTCGATGCACACGAGGAGACGGACATGAGACGGGTGGTTGGGCCGCTTGTTGGGGCAATCGCTGCCGCGATCGCGTTGGCCGGCGTCGCCGCTGCGATTCCCGACCAAGGCACACCGGAGTTCGACACGTATCTGCAGGGCCTGCAGCGCAACGGTTACCACCTGTCTCCCGACACCGCGTGGCGGGTTGCCCACCAGGCGTGTGTGGGCGGGATTCCCGGATACATCGGATTGGAGCTGGCGGCCCAAGGGGTCATCGGCCCCGGAGCACAGCAGCGCGTGATGGAGGTCGCCAGGACCTATGCGTGTCCCGTTCAGTGAGCGCAGCCGGCCACGAGCAGAGGCCTAGGACCGATGTCCGGCGAACTCACGATCGCGTTGACCGCCGCACTGAGCCTGCTCGCCGTCGCCGCCATCGTGCTCGCCCTGCGGACCCGGCGGGTGGTGGCCACCCCGACCGAACGTGCCGTGCACACCGCCTTGCACACCGCCTCGCAGGCCGCCCGGGCGCTGCGCCAGGGCCTCGATGTGGAATCCGCACAGACCGCGGCGCCGTTCCTGCGTGAGCTGACCGGCACCGACGGTGTCGCGTTGTTCGACGCCGCGGGCCAGATGCTGGGCCGCGACCCCGCCGATGATCCGATCTGGGGTCACGTGCTCGACAACTGCGCCGAGGCGGCCCGTGAGTCCTTGTCGGCGCAGCGCCGGGTGATGACCCATGCCACCACCTCGGCGGTGATCGCGCAGCCGCTGCTGACCGAGGCCGGCGACCTGCCCGGCGTGCTGGTGGTGGTCACGACCCGATCCCCCGCACCCGGCATGCTCGGCGCGGTCGGCGAAGTGGCCCGCTATGCGGCCGGACAGATTGAGCTCGCCGAGCTCGACGCGTCGCGGGCCCGGCTGGACCGCGCCGAAGTGCTGGCTTTGCGCGCCCAGATCAGCCCGCACTTCATCTACAACGCGCTGAACACCATCGCGTCGTTCGTGCGTACCGACCCCGACCGGGCGCGGGAGCTGATCCTCGAGTTCGCCGACTTCACCCGGTACTCGTTTCGCGCGGCCGGGCAGTACACCACGCTGGCCGAGGAGCTGCGCAACATCGACCGTTATCTGACGCTGGAGCGGGCCCGCTTCGGTGCCGCGCTGACCGTGCGGCTGCAGGTGGCGCCCGAGGTGCTCAACGTCGTGGTGCCGTTCCTGGCTTTGCAACCGTTGGTGGAAAATGCTGTGCGACACGGGTTTGCGGGACGGGGCAGCGGGTCGATCGAGCTCATCGCGCGGGACGAGGGGTCGGACTGCGTGATCACCGTGGAAGACGACGGAGTCGGAATGGATCCCGATGCACTGCGTGCCGGCCCCAGCGACGCGCTCGCCGACAGCACGGCCGAAGGTTCGTCGGCTCATGTCGGTCTGACCAATGTCGACCATCGCCTGCGCGCGGCGTTCGGCAACGATTACGGTCTGGTGGTCGAGACCGCGATCGGTGCGGGGACCAAAGTGGTGATGCGGGTGCCCAAGTTCCGGTCGGGGGTGCGGGCCAGCGGAGGAGCGTTCGGAGTGGGCATCCAGTGACCAGACCGCTCACCGTGCTCGCCGTGGACGACGAGGCCCCCGCGCTCGACGAGCTGGCCTACCTGCTGGGTCGGCATCCAGACGTCGGGGACGTGCTGCGCGCCGGCGAGGCGACATCGGCTCTGCGCGAACTCAATCAGCGACCCATCGATGCGGTGTTCCTCGACATCAACATGCCCGGACTGACCGGAATCGAGTTGGCCGCGGTGCTGGCCAACTTCTCCCAGCGTCCGGCGGTCGTGTTCGTCACCGCCCACGAGGACCAGGCGGTGGCGGCGTTCGACGTCGGCGCCGTCGACTATCTGCTCAAGCCGATCCGCGAGGACCGGCTCGATCAGGCGGTGCGCCGAGTTCTCAGCGCAGCCACCGCGACACCGGCCGCCGATGCAGCCCCACCCAACGCCGACGCCGAGACCGAATCCGACGTGGTCCCGGCCGAACTCGGTGGCGTCACCCATCTGGTGCCACGCGACAGCATCGGGTGGGTGGAGGCCGAAGGCGACTACGCACGCCTGCACGCCGCCTCGGGCGCACATCTGGTGCGTATTCCGCTGAGCACCCTGGAAACCCGTTGGCACAACCATGGTTTCCAGCGGGTGCACCGGTCCTATCTGGTGGCCTTGCGGCTGGTGACCGGGTTACGCAACGTCGACGGCGGCATGCTGGTTCGGCTGCGGGCCAACGGCGCCTCCCCCGCGGTCGAATTGCCGGTCAGCCGACGTCAGGCTCGAGAGCTACGGGATCGCCTGGTGCGCAACCCGATGCGCAACCTGCGCCCCGACGGGACCCAGGGTGACTGACGCCGAGAAACCGCAGCGCCAACGGGTGGTGCTGGCACACCGCAGCGGAGCGCGAATGGTGCGCACCCGCGTCGAGGTTCAGGAACAGACCACCGTCGGGGACGCGCTGGTGCGCGGACTGGTGCGTGCGCAACTGGGCCTCGCGTTGCGCCTCGGGACGGTGGCCGTGTGCATTCTGGGCGCCGTCCCGTTGCTCAACGCCGCGTTCCCCGAGCTGGCGGCACTGACGGTCCTAGGTATCCGGCTGAACTGGTTGGTGCTGGCTGCGCTGGCCTATCCGCTGCTCTACGGGCTCGGGTGGTTCTACGTACGCGCAGCCGAGCAGAGCGAGCGGGATTTCGTCGGCGTCATCGACTCCGAACCATGACCGGATCGGCACTGACTGCCGCCGCACTGCTGGCCTCCGCGGTGGCCACGGTGGCCATCGGGGCCTACGGGGTGCGGTTCTCCCGCACCACCTCCGACTTTCTGGTCGCGTCGCGCACCGTCGGGTCGCGCTGGAATGCCGCCGCGGTGTCCGGGGAGTACCTCTCGGCCGCTTCCTTTCTCGGTGTCGCCGGACTTATCGCGAAGTACGGCGCCGACGCGCTGTGGTACCCGGTCGGTTTCACCGCCGGCTATCTGGGGCTGCTGCTGCTGGTGGCCGCCCCGCTGCGACGCTCCGGCGCCTACACGGTGCCCGACTTCGCCGAGTTCAGGCTGGGGTCACGACGGCTGCGCAAGGTCGCCATGCTGGTCGTCGTCGCGGTCTGCATCTTCTATCTGGTGCCCCAGTACCAGGGCGCCGGGCTGGCACTCAAGACGCTGTTGGGCATGCCGTTGTGGGTGGGTCCGCTGGCTGTCGGCGCCATCGTGATCACCAACGTGGTGGCGGGCGGCATGCGGTCGATCACCTTCGTGCAGGCGTTTCAGTACTGGCTCAAGCTCACCGCGGTCGCGATCCCCGCCCTGGCCTTGACCGCGTTGTTCTTCACCGACCGGGGCGGCGAACTCGGTGGGCCGCTGCCACCGACGGTGCAGCAGGACACCACCGTGGCCATCGAGACCGACGTGGTGGTTCAGGTCGCCGCGCCGGCGGGGCTCACCGTCACCGGGATCCTGGACGGCCGCCAAGTGGCCGCGGCCACCATCGGCGAGCCCGGCGAGCACAGTCTCGGGGCAGGCAGCATGCTGAAGCTGACCGCCGGGGCGGCGACGCCGGTGGTGGCGGGATCGCCGGACGCCGGGACGGAATGGATCGCCTCAGGCGGCGGACTGGGCGGTCCGCATCCGCTCTACCAGGTGCTGTCGATCATCGTCGCGACGTTCCTGGGCACCATGGGTCTGCCGCATGTCTTGGTGCGCTTCTACACCAACCCTGACGGGCGGGCCGCCCGGCGCACGGCCCTTGCGGTGATCGCGCTGCTGTCGCTGTTCTATCTGTTCCCCACGCTGCTCGGCGTCTTCTCCCGGCTTTACGTGCCGCAACTCCTGATCACCGACACCGCCGACGCCGCGGTGCTGTTGGCACCGGGCTCGGTCATCGCCGGACCGATTGGCCAGCTCCTCGCTGCGCTGGTCGCCGCCGGTGCCATCGCAGCATTCCTGGCCACCTCGTCGGGGCTGCTGGTCAGCTTCGCCGGCGCGCTGGCCACCGACGTGCTGCGCGGACGGGTCCGGGACTTCCGGTTGGCCGCGATCATCGGTGGGCTGCTGCCGATTCCGTTGGCGCTGGGCGTATCCGGCGAATTGGAGCTCTCCCGCAGCGTGGGGCTTGCCTTCGCGGTCGCCGCCTCGACGCTGTGCCCGCTGCTGGTGCTCGGCATCTGGTGGCGCGGCCTGACCGCCGCCGGCGCCATCGCCGGGCTGGTGGCCGGTGGCCTGTTCTCCGGGGGTGCGGTCACGGTTGCGGTGTTGGGCGGTGTCGACGAGGCGCTCGGTTCCGGCTGGCCCGCAGTCCTGATCGGCTATCCGGCCGCGTTGAGTGTTCCGCTGGCGTTCACCACGATGATCGTCGTCAGCCGGCTGACCCGCAGCACCGTGCCACCCGATGTGGCGCAGACCTTCGCGCGCATGCACGTGCCCGAGCATTTCGGCATGGGCATCGAGCGGCTCCCGCAGGAGCTCGCGGGCGGCCCCACGGTACGCAGACGGCGCCGCCGCGGCGTTGCAGGTCGCGCCGCTCGTCGTCGCTGACCAACCGTTCACCGCAGCACGCCCCGACCTCACCGCCTCGGGCCCGACAGCCCTGGGTTTGTGATCTGAGTCTCAGTTAGTTTCACCTCAGTGCCACTTCACAGACCACGCCGGTCCAACAAGCAGTCAGGAGCATGACGGTGTCCGAGACAAGTCTTCCCATTCGCCCGGAAGCGATAAGTGGCGAACGCTATCTGGAGGTGCAGGCCAGTCCCGAGTTCCAGGAGCTGCGTACTCGACTGCGCCGCTTCGTGTTCCCGATGACGGCCGTCTTCCTCATCTGGTACGGCACCTACGTGCTGCTGGGCGCCTTCGCCCACGACTTCATGGCCACCAAGGTCTGGGGTGACGTCAACATCGGGTTGATCACCGGGCTCGGCCAGTTCCTGACGACGTTCCTGATCACCGGACTGTATGTCCGCTTCGCCAACCGGGAACTCGACCCGCGCGCCGAGGCCATCCGCACCGAACTCGAGAGCGAGCTGAAATGACCACCTTCCTGGCGCAATCCGAAACCGTCGGCAACCCGCTGGCCAACATCGGCATCTTCAGCCTGTTCGTCATCGTGACCATGGTGGTGGTGATCCGGGCCAGCAAGCGCAACGCCACCGCCGCGGAGTTCTTCACCGGAGGACGCGGCTTCACCGGCACCCAGAACGGCGTCGCGATCGCCGGCGACTACCTGTCGGCGGCCAGCTTCCTCGGGATCGCCGGCGCGATCGCGGTGTACGGCTACGACGGCTTCCTGTACTCCATCGGCTTCCTGGTGGCCTGGCTGGTCGCCCTGCTGCTGGTCGCTGAGTTACTGCGCAACACCGGCAAATTCACCATGGCCGACGTGCTGAGCTTCCGGCTCAAGCAGCGTCCGGTCCGATTGGCCGCGGCCACCAACACCCTCACGGTGTCGTTGTTCTACCTGCTGGCACAGATGGCCGGCGCCGGCGGCCTGGTGGCCTTGCTGCTCGACATCAACAGCCGTGCCGGGCAGTCCGTGGTGATCGCGGTGGTCGGCGTGCTGATGATCGCCTACGTGCTGATCGGCGGCATGAAGGGCACCACGTGGGTGCAGATCATCAAAGCCGTCCTGCTGATCGCCGGCGCAGGCTTGATGACCTTCATGGTGCTGGCCAAGTTCGGGCTGAACTTCTCCGAGATCCTCGGCTCGGCTCAGTCGGCGATCAGCGGCGCCACCACAGCCGGTGTCGCCGATCGAGACGTGCTGGCCCCGGGCGCGCAGTACGGCGGCTCGCTGACCTCGCAGATCAACTTCATCTCGCTGGCGCTGGCACTGGTGCTCGGCACCGCCGGCCTGCCCCACGTGCTGATGCGGTTCTACACCGTGCCCACCGCCAAAGAGGCACGGCGGTCCGTGGTCTGGGCGATTGCCCTGATCGGCGCCTTCTACCTGTTCACCCTGGTGCTGGGATACGGCGCGGCGGCCATCGTCGGCCCCGACCGCATCCTCGGCGCGGCCGGCGGAGTCAACTCGGCGGCACCGCTGCTGGCTTTCCAGCTCGGCGGCGTGGTCCTGCTGGGCATCATCTCCGCGGTGGCGTTCGCGACGATCCTCGCGGTCGTGGCCGGGCTGACCATCACCGCGTCGGCGTCGTTCGCCCACGACATCTACGCGACCGTGCGCAAATCGCACAAGGTCACCGAGCACGAACAAGTGCGGGTCTCGCGGATCACCGCGGTGGTGCTGGGCGCACTGGCGATCGGCTTGGGCATCCTGGCCAATGGCCAGAACATCGCGTTCCTGGTGGCGCTGGCGTTCGCGGTCGCCGCGGCGGCCAACCTGCCCACCATCGTGTACTCGCTGTACTGGAAGCGGTTCAACACCCGCGGCGCGCTGTGGAGCATGTACGGCGGCCTGATCTCGACCATCGTGTTGATCGTCTTCTCCCCCGCGGTGTCCGGCTCGCCGACGTCGATGATCCCCGGGTCCGACTTCGCGTGGTTCCCGCTGGCCAACCCCGGCATCGTGTCGATCCCGCTGGCGTTCGTGCTGGGCATCGTCGGCACCCTGACCTCGCCGGACGACGAGGATCCGAAGGTGGCCGCCGAGATGGAGGTCCGGTCGCTGACCGGGATCGGCGCCGAGAAGGCCGTCGCGCACTGACGAATCCGTCCTTCGACCCGCCGCGCATTCCACGCGGGACCCGCACGGGTCCCGCGTGGAATGCGCCGCCGGCGGAATACCCGCCGGCGCGAGACCGCTGAGTTCTCCGTGCGCCGCTACTCGATGGCCCTGCTGGCCTACGCCTTCGCCGCGATCATGGTCGGCACCACACTGCCCACGCCGATGTACGCATTGTTCGGCGTGGACCTGCAGTTCTCGGTGCTCACGACGACGGTGATCTTCGCGGCGTATGCGGGCGGCGTGCTGGCCGCGCTGCTGGCCTTCGGCCGATGGTCTGACGTGCTGGGCCGGCGGCCGGTATTGCTGGCGGGCATCGCCTTCGCGGCCGCCAGCGCGGTGGTGTTCGTGCTGGCCGATTCGGTGACCGAACTGATCGTCGGTCGCGTGCTCTCGGGGTTGTCGGCGGGTCTGTTCACCGGTACTGCCACCGCAGCGGTCATCGAAGCAGCGCCGCCGGCGTGGCGGTCCCGTGCCGCAGCCGTCGCCTCGGTGGCCAACATCGGCGGGCTGGGCATCGGCCCGGTGCTGGCCGGCATCCTGGTGGAATACGCGCCGCGCCCACTCGACCTGAGCTTCGTCATCCACCTCGTCCTGGTCGTGCTGGCGGCTGCCGCGGTGCTCTGGTCACCGGAGACCTCTCCGCGTCAAGGCACGTTGGGAGTGCAGCGCCTGGCAGTGCCTGCGCAGGTGCGGTCGGTGTTCCTGGTGGCCGCTCTGGCCGGCTTCGCCGGGTTCGCCGTCACCGGTCTGTTCGCCGCGGTCGCCCCGTCGTTCATGGCCGAGATCGTCGGCATCGGCAACCACGCGCTGGCCGGGCTGGTCGCCGGATCGGTCTTCTTGACCTCGGCGGTCGCGCAGGTCGCTGCCCGTTCGACCGATCCCGAACGTGCCATCGCGGCCGGCTGCGCACTCCTGATCGCGGGCATGGTGATCCTGGCCGCGGCGCTGCACCTGTCCTCATTGCCGGGAATGGTCGCGGCGGCCGTGGTCTCGGGGGTCGGGCAGGGCCTCAGCTTCAGCCGCGGCCTGGCCGCCGTCTCCGAACGCACTCCGCCCGACCGTCGCGCCGAGGTGAGCTCGACCTATTTCGTGGTCGGCTACGTCGCTATCGCGATCCCGGTGGTGGGGGTAGGCGTGGCCGCACAGGCCTGGGGCTTGCGGATCTCTGGTGTGGTGTTCGCCGCGGGGGTGGCCGCACTGTCTGCGCTCGCCCTGGTGGTGATTGTGTTGCAGACGCGGCGACGCTCCGACCAAGCCCGCACAGCCCTGGTGTGAGGGTTGCGCGACAATACGCCCGGCGACGGCCGATCAGCCGCTCTTGCGGCGGAATTCGCGCCTGTTCTCGACCGGACCGTGGGCGCGCGACTGCGGCGCCGGACCGCCCGAGCGGGTCGAGCCACCGCCCGATTTGGCGTTCTTGCGCTCCAGCGCCTCCCGGAACCGGCGCTTGGTGTCGTCGTCGGATCCGTCTGCGGGCTCAGCCTTCGATGCCATGAGCGCAGCCTATCCCCGTCAACGCCGCCCCGGGGGCATGCCATAGACATGCGAGATCGGCAGCGTCATCAGCACCCGGCGATCATCGACCATGGCGCGACGGTAGTCCGCCCAGTCGGGATGCTCGCCGGCCAGTGTGCGGTACAGCGCGATCAACCCTTCCACGGTGTCGTCGTGCGGATCGGCAGCCGGCGGACTGAGTATCGCGTCGCCTTCGGCGACGGCATAGGCCCAGCCGTCATCAGAGCTGACGTGGATGGCCGCACGCGGATCGCGGCGCAGGTTGCGGGTTTTGGCCCGGGGCTCGGTAATCGACACCGAGATGGTCAGCGCACGCGGGTCGAAGTGGTAGGACACATTCGACAGTTGCGGTCTGCCATCCCGCTTCACCGTGGCCAGTACACCCAGCGTGTTGCCGGCCAGCAGGGCCAGCAGCTTGTCGTCGAAGACATCACGCGTCATGCCTTCAGCCTACGTCCGCGCCGGGTCTGGGATGATCGAACAGATGCGACGACCCAGCTCCACACCGGCCCGGCAGTGACGCGCTACGCCGCATTCCTGCGCGGGGTCAACGTCGGCGGCATCAACCTCAAGATGACCGACGTGGCCCGGGCGCTCGAGCACGCCGGGTTCGGGGCCGTCAAGACGATCCTGGCCAGCGGCAATGTCCTGCTCGACAGCCCGCTGCCGGCCGCCGACGTGCGTGCCACGGCCGAACAGACACTTCGCGACGAATTCGGTTACACCGCCTGGGTTCTGGTCTACGCTCGCGATGATCTCGCGGCCATCTCGGCGGCCTTTCCGTTTGAGCGCGAGGTCGATGGGCATCACTCGTACGTGACATTTGTCAGTGACGCCGACGTGCTCAGCGCGCTCGAGGCGCTGGCGGCAGACCCCGGCCCGGACGAGAAGATCCAGCCCGGCGCAGGAGTGATCTACTGGCAGGTGCTGCGCGCGGCCACCGTCGGCAGCACGATGGGCAAGACCATGGGCAAGACGCGCTACCGGTCCTCGACCACCACCCGCAACCTGCGCACCATCGACAAGGTGCTGCGCGGCTGACCACGAAAGAGCCTCATGACCGACAAACACACCGTCGACCTGAGCGGGGTCTCCGAAACCGCGTTGATGACGCTGAAGGTGCGCGCCAGTGAGGCCGCCCGCCCCGACGGGCTGATCGATGACCCGATGGCCGTCGCGCTCGTCGACTCGATCGACTACGACTTCGCGAAGTTCGGTTTCACCCGCCGCCAGGACATGGCGGTGCGGGCCAAGTTGTTCGACAAGCACACCCGGCGCTACCTCGTCGACCATCCCAGGGCGACTGTGGTTGCGCTGGCCGAGGGGCTGCAGACCAGCTTCTACCGGATCGACGCACCGGGACCCGGCCCCGACGTCGGCCACGACTTCGGTTGGCTCACCGTCGATCTGCCTCCGATGATCGAGTTGCGGCGCAAGCTGTTACCGCAATCGGATCGGGTGCAGCTGTGCGCGCAGTCGGCGCTGGACTTCAGCTGGATGGACCGGGTCGACCCGGCCGAGGGCGTGTTCATCACCGCCGAGGGCCTGTTGATGTATCTGCCGCCGACTGATGCGATGGCCCTGATCCGAGCGTGCGCGAAGCGTTTCCCGGGCGGACAGATGATCTTCGATCTGCCGCCGTCGGGATTCGCTGCGCTGACGCGGCGCGGCCTGCGCACCTCGCGGCGCTACCGGGTGCCGCCGATGCCGTTCACGTTGTCGGTGGCCGAGGCGGCCGACCTGGTGTACACGGTGGCCGGGGTGCGCGCGGTGCACGATCTGCCGATCGAGCGGGCCCGCGGCCGGCTGCTCAACGGCCTGGTCTGGGCTGTGCAACGGGTACCCCTGCTCGACCCGGTCCGGCCGCTGACACTGTTGCTGGAGTTCGGCTGAGCACCGATCAGCCGAACGCGGCTGCCACGTAGCGCAACGCCGCGTCCCGGTCCACGCCGAGGGCCCGCGCCGCCGACACATACGTGCTGGCGGCGGTCGCCATCGCGGCGTCGGCCGGATCCGAACGGGCCACGAACGTCCCGAAACGCCCCCTGGTCTCCAAAATTCCGGCAGCTTCCAGTTCCCGGTACGCACGGGCCACCGTGTTCACCGCCAGGTCCATGTCACCGGCCAGCTCACGCACCGTCGGCAACCGGGTGCCGGCAGCGAGGTGCCCGTCCCGAATCCCCTCGATGATCTGGGTGCGCAGCTGGTCGAACAATGGCCTGGCCGCCTGCGGATCCACGCGTACCCAATCCCCCAATTCGGCCACGTGTCCAGTATCACCCACCGCCCGCTACTTTGGTGGGATGCGGGTGACGGTGTTCAGCGGCGCCGGGATGTCGGCCGAGAGCGGGGTACCGACCTTCCGCGATGCCGAGACCGGGCTGTGGGCCAAGGTCGACCCGTACGAGATCTCCAGCTCAGAAGGCTGGCGGGCGAACCCCGACAAGGTGTGGGCCTGGTATCTGTGGCGCCACCACCTGATGGGCGCTGTCGCTCCCAACGACGGACACCGTGCGGTCGCGGCGTGGGAGGACTATGCCGACGTGCACGTCGTCACCCAGAACGTCGACAACCTGCACGAGCGCGCCGGCAGCCGCCACGTCCATCACGTGCATGGAAGCTTGTTCGAATTCCATTGTGACCGTTGCAAAACCGCGTATGCCGGTCCGATTCCCGATATGGCGGAGCCGGTCGAGTCAGTCGAACCCCCGCGCTGTCGCTGTGGCGGGCTGATCCGGCCGAACGTGGTGTGGTTCGGCGAACCGCTTCCCGACGAGGCATGGGAACGCTCGCTGGAGGCCGTGGTGCACGCCGATCTGCTCATCGTGGTGGGGACGTCCTCGGTGGTCTATCCCGCTGCCGGGCTGCCCGAACTGGCGGTGGCCAACGGCACGCCGGTGATCGAGGTCAACCCCGAGCCGACGCCGTTGTCCGAAAGTGCCACGGTGTCCTTGCGCGAGAAGGCCGCCGCCGCGCTGCCTGGGCTGCTGCAACGGCTGCCGTCGCTGTTCGACTGATGGTGCGCTAGGAGCGCACCGCGACGCCGATCGCGAACTCGGCCACCGGCAGCGGGACCCACTTCGGGAAGGTCCATTCGCGGTGTGCATCGCTGACGGTGAAGCCGGCACGCCGGATGGTCTGCTCGGTGTGGCGGTGAGTGTGGCAGTTGCCCAACAGCTTCGGCCAGACAGTCGCGTCAGCGACCTTCTGCAGTCGGGCACGGGCACCGGTGCCGGCGACGTGCTCGAGATAGCGCAGCTGGCCACCGGGACGCAGCATCGACCGCAGCGAACCGACGACCTGCTCGGGATCATCGACCGAGCACAACACCAGTGAGCACACCACCGCGTCGAACCCACCGGCGTCGCTGAACTGCTCGACGGTATCGGTGGTCACCGTGATCGGGACCTTCGCCTGTGCGGCAGCTTGTTTGGCGTGTGCAGCCAACCGGCACTCCGGTTCGACGGCGACCACCTCGGTGACGGTGTCGGGGTAGAACTCGAAATTCGTGCCGGTACCGGCTCCCACTTCGAGCACCCGCCCGGTCAGACCGGCCAGGTTCTGCCGGCGCAGCCGGCGCAGCGATTCAGGTTCGCGAGCCGACATCGCCGTCCACACGCGCGCGAACAACGGGTTATCCACTGGTCCGCTCATCGGCGACCTCCTTGAGCCATCTGACGATGTCTTGCGGGGTGTCGGTCTCCCGGATACCCCGCGAGACGACCTGTCCACAGCACACCGAACGCATGACCCGGTCGGTGAACTCCTCGACGTCGCCCCATGGCAGATACGGTCGGGAGATCAACAGCGCGACGATGCCGTGCGCGGCCGTCCACAGCTCCAGGGCCAGCACGGTGGGGTCCCCGGGCGGATAGAGTCCCTCGGCGATCATCGCTTCCACTGCGGCACGCAGATGCACGAATGCCGAGCTGGTCAGCGCAACGTCGACGTCGCTGCCGGGCTGGCCGTGACCCATCGTCGCGATCCGGTACAGCTCGGGATTTTTCAGTGCGAAGCGGACGTAGGCCAGGCCCTGCGCGCGCAGCACCTCCATCGGCGCGGGGCCGGCATCGGCCGCGGCAGTCTGCATCTCGTCATCGAGCTTCTCGAAGTAGCGACTGCACACCGCATCCAGCAGCGCGTCCTTGTCGGCGAAGTGCAGGTAGATCGACGGCGGGGTGACCCCGACCCGCTGCGCGACCGACCGGATGGACATTGCCTTGGCGTCGCCCGACTCAAGCAGCAGTTCGGTTGCGGCATCGAGGATTTCTTCGCGCAGCTGCTCACCGGAGCCGCGAGGAGCCCGGCGGCGACGCAGTGGTTGCATCGTCACGGCGGCCCCTCCCGACCCGCCGCGACCGGTTCGGGCAGCGGCGCGACGGGGTCATCGGCAGTCTCCCGCAATCCGATCCGGGCGTGCAGTCGGGCCAGCGGTTTGGGTGCCCACCAGTTCCAGCGCCCGAGGACGTGCATGAAGGCCGGCACCAGCATCATGCGCACCAAGGTGGCATCCACCAGGATCGCCAGGGTCAGCCCTACCCCGAACATCCGCATGAACGCGACCTTAGCCGTGATCAGCGCCGCGAACGAGATCGACATGATCAGCGCCGCCGCGGTGATGACGCGGCCGGTCCGGGCCAGACCGAGGGCGACGCTCTCGTCGTTGTCTGCCGAAGATGCCCGCCCACCGCGCCGCGCCTGGGCGGCCAACCAGTACTCCCGGATGCGCGAGAGCAGGAAGACCTCGTAGTCCATCGACAACCCGAACGCGATACAGAACAGCAGCACCGGCATGTTCGCCACCAAGGTTCCGGTGGGGGTGGTGCCGAGTGCGCCGAGGTGGCCCTCCTGGAAGATCCACACCAACGCTCCGAACGCCGCGGTCAGTGACAAGACGTTGAGCACCAACGCCTTCAGCGGCAGCACCACACTTCCGGTGAGCAGGAACAGCAACACGAAAGTGATCACCGCGATGACTGCGAGCACCAGTGGCAGCCGCGAGGTGATGGCGTCGGAGCTGTCGCGGTTGATCTGGGCCAGGCCGGTCAGCATGACATCACGGCCGCCGGGGACGGTGACCGCACGCAGATTCCCGAGCTGGTTCTGGGAGGCGTCGGTGAACAGCGGTGCCGTGCTGGTGACAGTCAGAAACGCGCTGCCGTGCGCCGATCCGGTCGGCGCGGCCGGCGGGCCGACCCGGACACCGTCGACGAAGGCACCGGTCGGAGCCGACACCGACGAGACATCGCCGACCCGCGACAACGCCGCCGCATAGTCCTCGAACTCGGTCGGCGTGAGTCCTTCGGCATCGGGAAACACGATCTGCACGTTGTTCGAGGAATCGATCGCGAAGTCCTGGCGCAACTCATCGCCGACGGTGCGCGCCGAGGCCGTCGTCGGCAGCACCCGGTCGTCGGGAAAACCCCAGTTGGCGCCCAGGAACGGGACACCGAGCAGCAGCAGCCCGGTCACCACGACGAGGCCGATCGGAATCGAGCGCCGCATCACCGCTGTGGCGGTGCGGTACCAGAACGTCTGCTCGATCGGCTTGGGTGTCGGCTCGGGCCGGCCCAGCAGGCGGCGTCCCAGGGTGCGGACATCCAGCGCGTTGAGCCGGTCGCCGAGCAACACGATCGCGGCCGGCGCCACCACGATGGCTGCCACCGCCGCGAACGTCACCACCGCGATCCCGGCATAGGCGAAGGATTTCAGAAAGTACATCGGGAACAGCACCATCGCGACCATCGACAGTGCCACCGTCAGGGCCGAGAACAGCACCGTACGACCGGCGGTGGTCATGGTGCGCACCAACGCCCGTTGCGGCTCCACGCCGTCACCGAGTTCGTCGCGGTAGCGGCTGATGATCAGCAGCGTGTAGTCGATGGCCAGGGCCAGGCCCAGCGCGATCGACAGGTTCAGCGCGAAGATCGATACGTCGGTCACCATCGTGACCGCCCGTAGCACCGCCATCGACCCCAGAATTGCGAATGCGCCGACCGCCAGCGGCAACGCCGCAGCCAGCAATCCGCCGAAAACCCACACCAGCACCAGGAAGCTCAGCGGGATCGCGATGAGCTCCATCTGCAGCAGATCCTTCTCGCTCTGCGCGTTGATCTGCACGTAGGTCATCGCCACCCCGCCGGCGCGCACCGTGATGCCGTCGCGGTCGTGGACCAGGTCGTCGGTCAGCTGTTTGGCGTAGCGCTGGGCCTCGCTCTCACCGCCGGTGATCCCGGCGATGATCAATCCGGTGCGCTGGTCCGAACTGACCAGGGCCGGCACCGCTGACGGCGGCGCGGTCCACGCCGAGGTCACGTCGGCCACGTGCGGCGACTGCGCCAGACGCTGCGCGATGTCGGTACCGACCACCCGTGCCTGCGCCGAGTCGACGCCCTGCTGCGGGTCCTCCGGTGTCAGGGCCAGGATCAGTTCCATGTCGCCCTTGTCGAACTTGTCCACCAGGATCTCGGTGGCCCGCGCCGACTGCGACAACGGATCTTGGAAGCCGCCGGCGGACAGGTGGCGGGCGACCGGGACGCCGAACACCCCGCACCCCACCATGATCAGCAGCGCGACGACCAGGACGCGGCGGGGCGCGGCGAGCGCCAGCAGTGCAACGCGATGCAGCATCGGACGCCTTTCGGAGAAGATTACCGGCGGTAAGTTATCAGCGGTAACTTAACGCGGTCAATACCCGGTGCGATGAAATTCGTCGACGATTGCGGTCTGAACGAGCGTGACGACGAAGCCCCCTGCCGACCCCACCCCCGACGTAACATCAGCGCCCGTGACATCACCTTCAAAGCCGCAGGCCACGACCTCGGCATCCACCACCTTCGACCCGTCCGCGCTGCGCGCCACGAACATCGGTCTGTTGATTCTGCGGTTCGCCGTCGGTGCCGCGATCCTGCAGGCCGGGCTGGTGAAGGCGTTCGATTTCTCGGCGACCGCGGGCTACATGGCCGAGGCCGGGTGGCGGCTGCCGACGCTGGCCGCGCTCATGGTCACCGCGGCCGAGACGCTCGGCGGCGTTGGGCTGCTGCTCGGGGCCCTCACGCCGCTGGCGGCCTGCGCAGTGCTGAGTGCGATGATCTGCGCCTGGGCGGTCACCGTCGCGGGCACGGCGTTCTGGTCGGAGCCATTCAACCTCGCATTCATGATCGGCCTCGGCGCGGCGGCGCTGCTGTTCACCGGCGCCGGCTCGTACTCACTTGACCACCGGTTACCTGCCCGGTTCGGCCCGTCGCTGCGGGTTTCGACGTTGCTGTTGGTGGTCGCGGTGGCGGCGGCGATCCTGACCTGGGTGGCCCTGTACGGCGTGAATCCGATCCACTTCAGCACTCCGGCGAGCTGATTGCTACCGGCCGGTAGATCCGCTGACCCTACCCGGCGGTAAGGATTGCCACTGTTTTCCGATAAGTGGCTCACGGATTCCTTAGAGCTGGTGGTTACTTTCGAGTACATGTGGATCGACGACACCAATGCCGATGTCATCAAGGTTGATTTCGACGCGCTCTACCACGGCGATGTCCTGGTCGAGGGCGTGACCTCCGAGCAACTAGACGACGAGACCGCGCTGCCCACCGCAGTGTGAACAATGCGCACCCTCGCGGGTGCGCATTGTTGTGACTTCTGTTTGCCTGCCGCCCGAGCACGTTCGACGATGTCGATGTGCTCGGGCGGCAGTCTGCGTCCTGCGGGCTAGACCGTGGCGCGCGACGGTGCAACCATGTCCGCGAGCCTGCCGGCGATCAGGTCTTCGGCTTCGCCGACCATCCGGGAAACCAGTTCGCCGACCGTCGGGATGTCGTTGATCAGACCCATCGCGGTGCCCACGCTCCAGATGCCGGCGTCGATGTCGCCCTCGTCGAATACCTTGCGTCCCCGCACGCCGGCCACCAGGTCCTTGACGTCCTCGAACTGGCCGCCGTCGCGCAGGATCTGCACCACCTCACGCGAGACCGTGTTGGACGCCACCCGCGCGGTGTTGTGCAGGCTGCGGAAGATCAACTCGGTGCCCCGCTCGTCCCCGGCGACGATCGCCTCCTTGACGTTCTGGTGAATGCAGGACTCCACCGTGCACATGAACCGCGACCCCATGTTGATGCCGTCAGCGCCCAGCGCCAACGCGGCGACCAAGCCCCGCGCGTCGGCGAATCCGCCGGAGGCGATCATCGGGATCTCGATCTTGTCGGCCGCGGCCGGGATCAGAACCAGGCCAGGGATGTCGTCCTCGCCGGGATGGCCCGCGCATTCGAACCCGTCGATGCTGATGCCGTCCACGCCCAGGCTCTGCGCCTTGACCGCATGCCGCACCGAGGTGCACTTGTGCAGCACCTTGATGCCGTTGTCGTGGAACATCGGCAGATGCGGCGCCGGGTTGGACCCGGCGGTCTCGACGATCTTGATCCCGGCGTCGACGATGACCTGCCGGTACTCGTCGTAGGGCGGCGGGTTGATCGCCGGCAGGATCGTCAGGTTGACCCCGAACGGCTTGTCGGTCAGGTCCTTGGTCCGGGCGATCTCGGTGGCCAGATCGGCCGGCGTCGGCTGAGTCAGCGCGGTGATGAAGCCCAACGCACCGGCGTTGGCCACGGCCGCAACGAGTTCGGCGCGCCCCACCCACTGCATGCCGCCCTGGGCGATCGGGTGCTCGACACCGAAGACCTCGGTGAACTTCGTCTTGATCATTCGGATCCCTCCCTGAGTCGTCTGCTCTTCGCGCAAGCGCTCATCGCGGGGCCATCCGGATCGCGCCGTCCAAGCGGATCGTCTCGCCGTTGAGCATCGGGTTCTCCACGATGTGGGTGGCCAGCGCGCCGTACTCGTCGGGGTCACCCAGTCGAGCCGGGTGCGGCACCTGCTTGCCCAGCGAGGCCTGCGCTTCCTCGGGCAGCGAGCCCAGCAGCGGGGTCTTGAACAGCCCCGGCGCGATGGTGCACACCCGGATCAACTCGCGGGACAGGTCACGCGCGATCGGCAGGGTCATCCCGACGACGCCACCCTTGGACGCCGAGTAGGCGGCCTGACCGATCTGCCCCTCGAACGCGGCCACCGAGGCGGTGTTGATGATGACGCCGCGTTCACCGGCGATCGGTTCAGTTCTGGCGATGCGCTCGGCGGCCAGTCGCAGCACGTTGAACGTGCCGATCAGGTTCACCTCGACGACCTTGCGGAAGCCGTCGAGCGGGAACGGACCGTCCTTGCTCAACGTCTTGATCGCATTGCCGATACCGGCACAGTTGACGTTGATGCGTAGCGGGCCGAACTCCTCGGCGGCGTCCAGCGCCGCGCTGACCTGCTCCGGGTCGGTGACGTTGGCCTCGACGAACTTGGCCCGCGGGCCCAGCTCGGAGACGACGTCCGCACCCTTGAGGTCGATCACCACGACCGAAGCGCCCCGGTCGAGCAGGCGTTTGGTCGTCGCCAGGCCCAACCCGGAGGCCCCGCCGGTGACGACGGCGGCAGCGTCTTTGATCTCCACGAATACGTTTCCTTTCCTCGTCGTTAAACCCAGTCCCGCAGGACGTCTTCGGTGTCGGCGCCGGGCACACCCGGCGCCTTCGGCGCGGATGCCACGGTGCGCGAGAAGCGCGGCGCCGGAGCGGGGAACAGATATCCCCTCTCCTGATAGAACGTGTCGCGCTCGGCGATGTGCGGTTCGGACTCCACCTCGGCGAAGGACAGCACCGGCGTCACGCACGCGTCGGTCCCGGCGAACACCTGGGTCCAGTGGTCCCGGTCATGGGCAGCGAAAGCCTCGGTGAACGCGGTGCGCAACTCCGGCCAGCGGCTCATGTCGTTCTGGTCGGGCAGTTGCGCAGCATCCAGGCCCAAGCCGGTCAGCACCTGCGCGTAGAACTGCGGCTCGATCGCGCCCACAGCGACATAGCGACCGTCGGAACACTCATAGGTGTCGTAATACGGGGCGCCGCTGTCGAGCATGTTCACCCCGCGCTCGTCGCTCCACATGCCCGTCGCCCGGAACGCCCACATCATCATCGACAGCACACTGGCGCCGTCGACCATCGCGGCGTCGATGACCTGACCCTTGCCGGAACGCTCCCGCTCCCACAGCGCCGCGAGCACTCCGACGAGCAGGAACATCGACCCGCCACCGAAGTCGCCGACCAGGTTCAGCGGCGGCACCGGACGCTCGTCGGCGCGGCCGATCGCGTGCAGCGCGCCGGTCAGCGAGATGTAGTTGATGTCGTGGCCGGCCTGCTGGGCGCGCGGCCCGGTCTGACCCCACCCGGTCATCCGCCCGTAGATCAGCCGCTCGTTGACTTTGGCGCAGTCCTCGGGTCCCAGGCCGAGCCGCTCGGTGACACCGGGACGGAAGCCCTCGATCAGCACGTCGGCCTTGGCGACCAGACGCAGCACCAACTCGCGGCCTTCATCGCTCTTCAGATCGGCGGCCACCGAGCGCCGGTTGCGATTCAGATAGTCGCTGCCGGGCTTGACCGCCGGCCCGGCGGGCTTGGGCCGCTCGATGCGCACGACGTCGGCACCGAGGTCACCGAGAATCATCGCCGCGTGCGGACCCGGCCCGATACCGGCCAACTCCACGACGCGTAGTCCTTCCAGTGGTCCAGCCATGTCCAAACCGCCCTTCAAAGAATCACTCGGTTGACCGCCGACATAGCTTACTTGTATAACCAAGTCGAACCGGCCACGGGGCCAGGGCGCGGCGCCGGCCCCCCGATCGAGCGGACGGCATGACCAGCAACAACACCTATACCGGCATCGACGACCTCACCGTGACGCTCGACGACGGTGTGCTGCGCCTGACCCTAAACCGGCCGGACAGCCTCAATTCGCTGACCGCGCCGATGCTCAACACCCTCGCCGAGACGCTGGAGCGGGCAGCCGGTGATCCCGGGGTGCGGGTGGTGCGGATCGGCGGGGCGGGACGCGGCTTCTGCTCGGGCGCGGGAATCAGCGAAGAAGACCATGCCAACCCCGGTGCGACGGGCACCCCGGCCGATGTACTCGACGCCGCGAACCGCTGCATCCGCGCGATTGCCGAGCTTCCGCAGCCCGCAGTCGCCGAGGTCCAGGGCGCTGCGGCCGGCGTGGGCGTCTCGCTGGCGCTGGCCTGCGACATCGTCCTGGCTTCGGAGAAGGCGTTTTTCTTGCTGGCATTCACCAAGATCGGCCTGATGCCCGACGGCGGCGCC
Organism: Mycobacterium sp. SMC-4; assembly: GCF_025263265.1. Taxonomy (NCBI): domain Bacteria; kingdom Bacillati; phylum Actinomycetota; class Actinomycetes; order Mycobacteriales; family Mycobacteriaceae; genus Mycobacterium; species Mycobacterium sp. SMC-4. The sequence continues at coordinate 4,092,321 of NZ_CP079869.1, forward strand.
TCGGCGCTGATCGCCGCGGCGGTGGGACGGATCCGCGCGATGCGGATGGCCCTGCTGGCCGAGCGCATCTCGGCCGCCGAGGCATTCGGGTGGGGTCTGGTCAGCGCGGTCTATCCCGCCGACGACTTCGCCGCCGAGGTCGACAAGGTCGTCGACGCGCTGGTCTCGGGCCCGGCGGTGGCACTGCGCAAGACCAAGGACGCCATCAACGCCGCGACCCTGACCGAGCTCGAGGCCGCGCTGGAGCGTGAGAAGACCGGCCAGCTGGAATTGTTGGCATCCAACGACTTTCGCGAGGGAACCCGCGCCTTCCAACAGCGCCGCGCGGCCAGGTTCACCGACACCTGACGCCTGCGGGCAGAAGAAACCGCTCGACGCGCAACCGCTCACAAACCGAAGATCGGCGGCAGCGCGAGCACCATGATCAGCCCCCAGAAGAAGTGGGTGAGCATGGGCGCCAGCACTCCCCCGGTCGCGCGACGCTCCAGCGCACACACCGTGCCCAGGATGATCGCGGCGAAGCCGAGCATCGGGTTACCGGTGGTGGCCGCCGTGCACAGCACGTAGAGCACCGTGGTCACCAGGACCGGGCGGTACTTGGCCAGCGCGGTGTAGAGCGCGCCGCGGAAGAACAGCTCCTCGGCAAGGCCGTTGATCACGGTGATGAACGTCATCACGTACAGGGGTGCGGCATTGCTGTACTCCAGCACCCGGGTGATGTAGTCCGAAACCCCGGGAATCTGGCGGGCGACCAGCGCGCCGGCCACGAAGATGCCGCCGAGCAACAGCCCGACGGCAGTTCCGGTGATGACCGGTCGTTTATTGCGTCCACGGAAGTGCACGTGTCCCATGTGCAGCGGCCCGGAAACGAACGCTCCGATGGCCCACACCCCGGCCAGGGCCAGCGTCAACCAGACGAAGGTCTCGTCGCCGGGTGGCCGGCTCAGCGAGTAACCGAGCAGTGTGCCGCCCACGACGAGCACGAGCACCACGGCGAACTTGCGCCGCCGGATCACCGCAGGCGGCTCGTTGTGCGGCGCGGCTCGGCTGCGCGCGATCCGGAACATCTCCTTGCGCAGGCGGGGACGCCGGTCCGAGGACGTCACGCGGTGCCCGCCTTGGGGATCAGGTCCAGAACGGTGTCCAGCCCGGTGCGCACCGCAGCGGCCACCGGCTTGGGTACCAAGCCGATCAGGTCGAGCAGCGGTCGCGCGATGGACGGCGTCACACAGCCGGCCAGGTTCTTCAGCCGCAGCGCGTCGCCGCCGGCCCAGTTCGGATCGGTGTCGGCGAGGTGGTGCGGGTCGGCGAGTTGGTCGACCGGTCGCGGTCGCGGACTTTTCACCGCCCGCCGGATCGCGTCGGCGGTGCTGACCAGACCGCCCGCAGGTTGGGGCACCAGACCGGCCAGCCCGTCCTGCGATGCCATCATCGGATAGTCCAGCGACTCAACGAGATCGGCGGCCAGCCCACCCGGTACCGGCAGTACCAGGCCGGTCACCCGGGATACCAGGCCGGTGTCGATGCCGATCACCGGCACCGGAGTACGCCAGATGCCGGCGATGCGGGCATAGCTGCGCAGCAGGTCGCCATACGTCGTGGTCTCGGGTCCGCGGATGTCGTAGGCGCCGGCGGGGACCGTGTCGGTGTCGGCCGCCGCGGCGAGGTAGTACAACGCGTCGCTCACCGAGATCGGGTCGATGGGGTTGGCCGACCAGTCCGGCAACGGCAGCAGCAGGAATCGATCGCCCACGTAGCGCAACATCTCGAACGACGTGGAGCCGGCGCCGATGATGATCGCCGCGCCGAGCCAGACCACATCGGGTCCGCCGTCGACGTGCAATGCGGCCGCCACTTCGGCACGGCTGGTCAGATGCTCCGACAGCGCATCACCGTCCGGAACGAAGCCGCCGAGGTAGACGATGCGGCTGACCCCGGCCTGCTTGGATGCGGCCGCCACGGTCGCTGCGGCCCGGTTGTCGGATTCCCGGAATCCGGGCTGACCGATGCCGTGAACCAGGTAGTAGACGACGTCGACGGGCCCGCACTGCTCGAAGGCCTGCCGCACCGAGTCCTCGTCGTGTGCGTCCAGAGACACCGTTTGCACCCGGTCATGCCAGCCGAAGTCCGCCAGGCGTTGCCGGTTTCGGCTGGCGGCCACCACCTGGTGGCCTTCGTCGAGGAGCCGGCCGATCAGGCGCGACCCGATATAGCCGGTGGCGCCGGTGACCAGAATTCGCAGCGTGCTCACGTTGAGCCCTGTACCCCTATCGCCGCCTCGCACAACCGGCACCTCACCGATTGTGGCCGACTCCTCACCGCTCAGGCGTTGCCGGCGTCACGGTGCACCTTGACCAGCTCCTGATACAGCGTGGCGTTGGTGCGGATCATGGTGACCTCGTCGGCGCTGAGTTCGCGGCGCACCTTGCCGGGCACTCCGGCCACCATCGAGCCGGGTGGGATCACCGCTCCCTGCGGCACCACGGCACCGGCAGCGACCAGCGAGCCGGTGCCCACCGTCGCTCCGTTGAGCAGCACCGCGCCCATGCCGATCAGGCAGTCGTCCTCGACGACGCAGCCGTGCAGCACCGCGTTGTGCCCGACGCTGACGCCGGCACCGATGCGGGCCGGGAACCCTGGGTCGACGTGGACGGTCACACCGTCCTGGATGTTGGTGCCCGCTCCGATCTCGATCGGCTCGGCCTCGGCGCGCAGGATGGCGCCGTACCATGCGCTCGCGCCGGCGGCCAGCAACACCTGGCCGACCACGGTGGCATTGGGTGCCACCCAGCTGTCGGGATGCAGCTGCGGCGAACGTCCGGCGACGGACAGGATCAACGGCTCAGGCATGGGCGCCATCGTAGAGCCCGGGCCGCCCGCCCACGCCTGGCCGCCGACGTGCGATCCTCACCTCGTGACCGCACCGCCTGCACCCACAGCGCTCGACATGGTCGACGGCGTCGACCTGACCGGTAAGACCGTCGTCATCACCGGGGCTTCGGCCGGGCTGGGCCGCGAGTCGGCCCGCGCGCTGGCCCGCACCGGTGCCCACGTGATCCTGGCAGCGCGCAATGCCCAGGCGCTGTCTGACACCGAAGCCTGGGTGCGTGACGAAGTCCCCGATGCGAGGTGTTCGGTGGTTCCGCTCGATCTGACCTCACTGGCCGGCGTCGCGGCCGCGGCGGCCCAGATCGCCGAACTCACCCCGGCCGTGCACGTGTTGATGAACAACGCCGGCGTGATGTTCACCCCGTTCAGCCGTACCGTCGATGGATTCGAGATCCAGTTCGGCACAAACCATCTGGGCCATTTCGAGTTCACCCGGCTGCTGTTCCCAGCGCTGGTCGCCGCCGACGGCGCACGGGTGGTGGTGCTGGCCTCCGAAGGACACCGCCTGGGTGACGTCGACTTCGACGATCCGAACTGGGAGCACCGCGAGTACGACAAGTTCGCCGCGTACGGCGCTTCCAAGACCGCCAACGTGCTGCACGCGGTCGAGTTGGACCGACGCCTGCGCGACAGCGGGGTGCGCGCGTTCGCGGTGCATCCCGGCATCGTGGCGACCTCGCTGGCGCGTCACATGACCGAGGACGACTTCGAATCGCTGAGCAGCAGGGCGCGCGCCGGTCGGAGCACCGATGCGCGCCGATCCCGGCCGGTCGATGTGACCCTGGACTTCACCACCCCCGAGTTCGGCGCGGCCACCCAGGTGTGGGCGTCGGTCAGCGCCGACCTGGATGCCGCGGGCGGGGTTTACCTGTCGGATTGCCGGATCGCCGAAGCCGCGTCCTACGCCACCGACGAATCGCGAGCGCTTGCGCTCTGGGATCTGTCGGAGCGGTTGTGCACCGGCGCCGCGCCGAACTGAGTTCCGTCCACCGGAAATCACTGCTCAGAGGGTCGCCAGCGGCCCGGCGGCGGTGGGCTGCCAGCGTACTCGACTTGGCCGCTGGCTTTTGCTCGCTTTACCATGCCAGGCGACCTGTCGAGCATGAGGAGCAGAACGTGAAGAGTCGCACCAGCAAAACCATCGGCGTTGCTGCCAGTGTCGCGGCGATCGCCCTGTCGGTTCCGCTGGCCGTCACCGCGTACGCCCAGCCGTCCGATACCCCGGTGGCCGAGATCCCCGATCCGCAGGGCCCGGAGTGCGGCGCTTTCAAGGAGGCTCTGCCGAACTGGAAGAGCCTGGCCAATCTGCCCGTCAGCACCGCGCTGAGCAGTATCCCGGAGATCAGCTCGTTCAGCGCCGCCGTGTCCGGTGGTCTGAATCCGGCCGTGAACATCGCCTCGGTGCTCGACAACGGTCCCTACGTCGTGTTCGCGCCGAGCAACGAGGCGTTCGCCGAGCTGCCGCCCGAGCAGGCCGAGTACCTGCGAACCGATGCCGCGGCGCTGACCAGCCTGGTCTACTACCACGTCTTCCTCGGGCTGTTGGGCCCCGACGACGTCAAGGGTCAGCGCCCGACCCAGGAGGGCACCGAGATCGAGGTCACCGGTAAAGGCGGGGACATCAAGGTCAACGAGACGGCCAAGGTGGTCTGCGGCGGCATCCCGGCCCAGAATGCCCGCATCTACATCATTGATGAGGTGCTCAACCCGGCACTGGCGCCCGCGCCGATCACCCCGACGACAACGCCGACCACCACCGAGACCACCGCGGCGACGCCGACCGAGACAACCGAGCCGGCGCCGGCCGAGGCAGGGGCAGGGGCCGCCGAGGGGGCGCAAACCCCGGCAACGTCGCCGGCTCCGGCTGCCGAAGCCCCCATCGGCTGACGCCTCCTGCGCGCGCACCTACCCTGCGCGAGCAGACTAGACGCCCAGGTCGCGGCCGATGATCTCCTTCATGATCTCGGTGGTGCCACCGAAGATCGTCTGAATGCGTCCATCGACATATGCCCGCGCGACGCGGTACTCCAGCATGTACCCGTAGCCGCCGTGCAACTGCACGCACTGGTCGACGACCTTCTTGGCCACCTCGGTGGCCCACCACTTGGCCTTGGCCGCCTCCACCGCGCTCAGCTCACCGTCGACGACGCCCTGCAGGCAGCGGTCGATGTAGTTCTCGGTGACCTCGAGCTCAGTCTCCATCTCGGCGAGCAGAAACCGATTGTGCTGGAAGCTGCCGATGGGCTGACCGAAGGCCTTGCGGTCCTTGCAGTACTGCAGCGTCTCGTCGAACACCGCGCGCGCACCCGCGATCGCCGAGATCGCGATCGAGAGCCGTTCCGAAGGCAGGTTGGTCATCAGATGGTAGAAGCCGCGACCTTCCTTGCCCATCAGGTTGGCGTTGGGCACCCGGACATTCTCGAAGTGCAGTTCGGAGGTGTCCTGGCTGTGCAGGCCCATCTTGTCGAGCTTGCGACCCCGGGTGAAGCCCTCCATGCCGCGCTCCACCACAAACAGCGTGAAGCCCTTGTGACCGGCCTCGGGGTCGGTGCGGGCCACCACGACGACGAGGTCGCAGTTGATGCCCGAGGAAATGAAGGTCTTGGACCCGTTGATGATCCAGTCGTCTCCGTCACGCACGGCCGAGGTGCGGATGCCGGCCAGATCGCTGCCGGCACCGGGCTCGGTCATCGCGACCGCGATGATCGTCTCACCGCTGGTGATGCCCGGCAGCCACCGCTTCTTCTGCTCGTCGTTGGTCAGGTCCTTGAAGTACGGTGCGACGACGTCGTTGTGCAGACTCAACGCGGGACCGTGCACACCGGCCTTGGCGATCTCTTCGTCGATGATCGCGTTGAACCGGAAGTCGTCGGTGCCTCCGCCGCCGAATTCCTCGGGCATGTTGAAGCCGATGAGTCCGTACTTGCCCGCGGCGGTGTAGGCCGAGCGGTCGACGATACGCTCGGTCTCCCACTTCTCGTGGTACGGAACGAGTTCACGCTCGATGTACTCTTTGACGGTTTCGCGGAACGCCTCGTGCTCGGCGTCATAGATCGTTCGCTTCATGCTTGCTTCCTCACTTGCTTACTTGGCTTTCCAGACCGGCTCGCGCTTCTGCGCGAACGCCAACGGTCCTTCTTTGGCGTCGTCGGTCTTCAACAGTGTCGAGAACTCGCCGAACGTCTGCTTCCAGAACGGCTCGTCGGCGGTTACCACGCCCTCGACCGCCCCGTAGGACACCCGCTTGCTGGCCTGCACGGCCAACGGCGCGTTGCAGGTGATGCGCTCGGCCAACGCCAGCGCGGCATCGAGTTCGGTCCCGTCGGCGGCCACCTGGTTGATCAGACCCCAACGCAGCGCCTCGGCCGAGGTGATCGGCTCCCCGGTATAGATCAGCTCCAGCGCGACCTTGCGCGGCAACTGCTCGACGATCCGGAACACGCCGCCGGCGCCGGCGATCAACCCTCGCTTGACCTCGGGCAGACCGAATTTCGCGCCCTCACCGGCTACCACGAGGTCGCTGGCCAGCGCCAGCTCGGTGCCGCCGCCCAGTGCGGTGCCGTTGACCGCCGCGATGGTCGGCTTGTCGATGAAGTGGCGCACGTAGCCGGCGAAACCCCATTCGGGGTGATCAGGGTGAAAGAGGTTCTCGCCTCGGGAGATCGCCTTGAGGTCGGCGCCGGCACAGAACGACTTGTCGCCCGAACCGGTCAGCACGACCGCGCGGATCTCCGGATCGTCCTGCGCGGCCTGCAGTGCGTCACCCACACCGATGCTCACCGACATGTTGACCGCATTGCGGGCCTCGGGTCGGTTGATGGTGATGACCAGGATGTTGCCGCGCTTCTCGGTGAGCGCGCCCGGCTGCTCGGTCGTCACAGCAATTCCAGGATGGTCGCGTTGGCCTGGCCGCCGCCCTCACACATGGTCTGTAGGCCGTACTGAATGTTGTTGTCGCGCATGTGGTAGAGCAAAGTGGTCAGGATACGGGCGCCGGAGCCCCCGAGCGGGTGACCCAGCGCGATCGCGCCACCGTTGGGATTGAGCTTGCTCTCGTCGGCCCCGATGTCCTTCAGCCAGGCCATCGGCACCGGCGCAAAGGCCTCGTTGACCTCGAAGGCGCCGATCTGGTCCAGGCTCAGGCCGGACTTGGCCAACGCCTTCTGGGTGGCCGGGATCGGCGCGGTCAGCATGATGACCGGGTCGGCCCCGGCCAGCACCGCGGTGTGCACCTTGGCCAACGGCTTGAGGCCGAGCTCCTTGGCTTTCTCCGCCGTCATCAGCAGCAGCGCGGCCGAACCGTCGGAAATCTGGCTGGAGTTGCCGGCGTGTATCACACCGTCCTCTTTGAACGCGGGCTTGATGTTGGCCATCGACTCGACGGTGCCGCCGCGGCGGATGCCGCCGTCTTCGAGCACCACGGTGTCGTTGCCGTCGGCGTCCTTGGTCTTGATCCCGACGATCTGATCCTTGAAAGCGCCGGAATCCTGTGCGGCGGCGGCTTTCTCGTGCGATCCCAGGGAGAACTCGTCGAGCTCGGTGCGGGACAGACCCCACTGCTCGGCGATCATCTCGGCGCCGATGCCCTGGTTGGGGGTCTGGCTGTAGCGGGCCTTGAACGACTCGCCGTAGGGGTTGCCGCCATTGGCCAGCGAGGACCCCATCGGGGTGCGCGACATGGACTCCACCCCGCCGGCGACGACGACGTCGTAATGACCGGCCACCACGCCCGCGACGGCGAAGTGCAGCGACTGCTGGCTGGAGCCGCACTGGCGGTCGACGGTGACGCCGGGCACGGTCTCGGGCCAGCCCGCGGAGAGCACTGCGGTGCGCGCGATGTCGAGTGCCTGTTCACCGGCCTGCATGACACAACCCCAGATCACGTCGTCGACGAGGCCGGGGTCGACTCCGGCGCGCTCCACCAGACCGCTGAGGACCTGGGCCGACAGCTCCGCGGGGTGAATTCCCGACAGCGCACCGTTGCGTTTGCCGACGGGAGAGCGGACAGCCTCGACGATGACGGCTTCAGCCATGGGAATTGTCTCCTTCAAGCGTGTAAGAACGTTTTCCCCGAAACTAGACAAACAAGGTTTACTAAGTCAACCTGCTCTGGGAGGCTGGCGCCGCCACCGTTGTCGGCCCAGTCGTCCACCGAGATGGTTTACTGAGTTGTACAGCTCAGCTGGACATTTCAGGTGCACGTTTGGCGTAGGGAGTGGATGTGACGCGAAGCACTCGGCTGGCCCCGATGATCGGGTCCGAGGCGGCCGGTGCGGGCTCGGTCGTCCGGTCCCCCAAGACCGCGGAGCTGGTCGCCGGAACACTGCGGCGCATGGTGGTCGACGGTCAACTCAAGGACGGCGACTTCCTGCCCAACGAGGCCGAGCTGATGGCGCATTTCGGGGTCAGTCGACCCACCCTGCGCGAAGCGGTGCGGGTGCTGGAGTCCGAGCGCCTCGTCGAGGTGCGCCGTGGTTCGCGCACCGGCGCGCGGGTGCGGGTGCCCGGCCCGGAGGTGGTGGCGCGTCCCGCAGGTCTGCTGCTGGAGTTGTCCGGCGCGACGATCGCCGACCTGTTGACCGCGAAGTCCGGTATCGAACCGATGGCGGCCCGGTTGCTGGCCGAGTCTGGATCCGCCGAGGCGTTCGACGAGCTCGAGGAGATGCTCGCGGCCCTGATCACCGAGGGCTGGCGCTCCGAGAGGCTGGCCGAGACCACCGGCGCCTTCCACCTGCGGGTGGTGCAGCTGTCGGGCAATGCGACGCTGAGCATCGTCGCCGGCATGCTGCACGAGATCACGGTGCGCCACACCGCCTTCGTGTTCAAGGAGCGTCGGCCGGTCTCGAAGGCCGACTACGGCACGCTGATGCGCTCCTACCGCCGCTTGATGCAGTATCTGCGCGCCGGCGATGCGGCCGGCGCCGAAACTCATTGGCGTAAGCACCTCGACAAGACCCGCGAGCTGTTGCTGGCCGGGCTGGAGAGCGTGTCGATCCGCGACGTGATGGGCTGACACGCCTCAGGGGGAGGCGGCGGCGTCCTTCTGCCAGGTGACGTGCACCGGGACGGTGTCGTCCCAGGGCTGGCGGGTGACCATGTCGGCAACCATGACGTAGCCGCGTTCGAACTCGCCGGTGGCAGCGTCGACCAGACGGTATTCCTGACGCTGCCGGTGGATGGGTTGAGCGTCGAGCAGCAGCACCCGCACCTCGCCGGGCTCAAACCGGCAGCGCTTCTGCAGCGCCGCGATCAACTGCTCGTTGTGCATGTGCCCGTCGCCGAAGTTCCAGCCGATGGCGGTACTGCAGATCCGTTCGCCGTCGGTGAGCACGTAGTCGGCCTCATTGTGACCGGCCATCGCGCGGTGGGCGAGGGTGAACATCGCCCGGCCGTGGGTGTTGAACGACCGGAACGCATAGCCCATGTACTGGTAGACCTCGGCAATCTCCTTGCTGCCGTAGAACTTCTCCATCTGCGCGGCGGGCATGCTGGCGATGGCCACGATGCCGTCGGTGATCTTCTGCGCCGCCGACGGTTTGACACACCACAGCGAGGTGTCCCAGTTGCCGGCGTAGTAGCGCATGCCGGGCAGGAAGGACACCTTGCGGGGGAACAGGTTTCCCAGCACGACGGTTCCGGCGACGACGGCGAAGAGCACCAGCGGCCACGGCGATTGCAGATCGGCCAGACCGATTTCGGCGTTGCCGACGAACAGCGCCAGGACGCTGAACATCATGAATACATTCCATTCCAGCGGCACCCCCATCGGGATCGCCGACAGGATGCCGAAGTGGAAGACCAGCATCACGAACGCCGCGACGACCATGGCCCACCCGCCGTGGGAGAAGAACAGCACCAGCGGAACCAGCATCTCGATCGCCGTCGAGAAGTGCGCCAGCACGCGCGAGGCGCGGCCCGGCCGCAGATCGTCGGGGAAGCGCTCGAAGAACTTGCGCTTGATCCAGCGCGGTCGGATCACCGGGTTGTTGCTCATCATCGTGGAGATGACGAACGGGAAGTGTTTGTTGAGCTTCGAGGTCGCCGCGCCCATCCAGATCACCAGGCACACCAGTTTGGCGGCGATGACGATGTCGGCGCCGCTGAACAGGAAACACACCGCCAGCGATCCGTAGACCTCGCCGCGCGCAGCCAGGAAGATCACCTTGTCGCGCAGCCCGGCCACCGCGAGCACCGTCAGAATGGCTGCGGTCTGCCACACCGGCAGTACACCGACCTCGGAGCCCAGTTCGGGGATCGGACCGGTGCCGTCGGAGAACAATGCCACCACCAGCAGCACCAGCAGTGCGGCGTAGAGCAGGACGTCCACCGGGGTCCGGGTGTCGCCGGCGGTCAGCGGGATGCGGCCGGGCCACGGTGGCAGCCTGATCGTGTTGGGCCGCAACCAGTACAGGATCGAGCCCATCGGCGGGAAGAACCGGTTGTTCAGCGGTCCGAAACCGCAGCCGAGGCCGACGACCTCGAACAGCATCGTGTAGAAGACGACTTTCTGGTAGACGATCGGCTCGTGATACCAGTCGGTGACGTTGGTGAACCCATCGATCCCGGTGGTGGTCAGCACCACCAACCACGCGCCCAGCACGTACAGCAAGATCTTCACGACGTAGAACAGGTGCATCACCACCGGAGTGCCGAAGCCCACCTCGGCCCAATGCCGGGCCATCGGGACGATGCGTTCGGCGCGGCTGCCCTTGCTCCATTCCGCGTAGTCGACGACGGGCGCGTCCTGTTTGAGAAACCCCATGCCGGTCAGACTAGAACGTGTTCCAGTTTCCGCTATGCCGATTGTGCCGTTTCATCCGAGACACGCCGGGCGCGGCGGATGAAACCGCACGTTCGCCGGACTACGCGGTGGTCTTGGCCGGGGGGCGATAGAAGATCACCAGCTGGCCGATGCCACCGGCCAGGCCCAGCACCGCCGCGATCAGCAGACCCCACCAGCCGAACAGGAAGTCGTAGAACGCGGTCCCGGAGAACAACAGGTAGTCCAAGCTGAGCCTCCCCGCGCCGAGGGTCGCCACCGCCAGCGCCGAAACGGCCAACACCAGGTTGTACTCCCAGCCCTCCTTGACGATGAAGAATCCGTTGGGCTTGTGCACGGTCCACGCCGCGACCAGCATCAGCGCCACAAACCCGGCGGCCGGCACCGGGGTCAGCAAACCGACCGCCAGCCCGATACCCGCGGCCATCTCGGTGGTCGCGGCCACCCGGGCGTGGAACATGCCCGGCTTCATCCCCATGCTGTCGAACCAGCCGGCGGTGCCCTTGAGCCCGCCCTTGCCGAAGAACTTGTTGTAACCGTGCGCGGCCATGGTCAGACCAAGGACAACGCGCAGGATCAATACTCCAACGTCATAGGCAGTCATGTAACAGAACTTAGAACATCTGTCACGCGCCGCGCAGCCCCACCTAGCCCCCGGCGGGTACCCAGTTGCCGTGGAAGCCGGCCGGCACCCGGTGCGGCAGTTCGATGGCGGCGACGTCGTCGAGGGTCTGGGCGTCCAGGATCGCCAGCTCGCTGCGATCGGTGGTGCGGTCGTAGATGTATCCCATCAGCACGCCGTCGTCCTCGTCGGCATCGGGGCTCGACGGGTGGAAGACGAACTCGCTCATGGCCTTCTGCTCGCCGAAGCACCGCGCGGCGTGGTTGCGACCGACGAAGTCGTGCTTGAGCAGCGCGTCACCGGGCTGACCTTCGATACCGAACGCAGCGGTATAGCCGTAGCGGTGACGCTTGCCCACCAGACGCTCGTCGATGCGGGGAAACTCCTGCCCTCGGTCGTCCAACCGCGTTTCACGCACCTTGCCGTCGGCCAGGTCCACGGTCCAGCGCTCGAGGGTGGGCGGGCCCTCGTTGGGGCCGCGCCGGTCGGTGTCGAACATCTTGGGATGTCGGATGACGTCGAGCACCACGGTGTCACCGTCGTCGTAGGCGTTGAGGGGATGAAAGACGTAGCAAGGCTCCACGTCGAACCAGCGGACGTCGGCGTTGCCGCCCGAGCGCGGCATCACCCCGACACGGGCCGGGTAGCGCGGGTTCCAAGAGTACGGGAAGCGTCGATCGGCCGGGTCACCGGCGGGCAGCCGGGCTGCGATCGGGTCTGGCACGCGCACGCGTCCGATCAACGCCGACAACACGATTCGTGCGGGCAGCCGAAGCGCGCGGGGCACCGTCATCGACACCGCCTGGCGGGCGTCGAAGGTGACCGGCAGGTCGTAGAACACCACGTGGTTTTCGGTCAGCGAGAAGTCGTGCATCATCGGGCTGCCGCCGACCTCGACGTCGACGGTTCTGCGTGCCCGCCCGTCGGTGCCGATGACCGAGTACTGCACCGTGTTGCCGCGCTGCATGCTGTAGGACACCGCGTGCAACTCGCCGGTGACGGGGTCGCGTTTGGGGTGGGCGGTGTAGCCCCCGGTCAGCGTGCCATCGAAGTCGCACACCCCGACGGTGTCGAGTTCGTCGGTCAGTTCGTAGTTGGCGATCCCGCCCTCGACCAGCGCGAGCGTCTTGCCGGCGTGACCGATGACGTTGGTGTTGGCGCCGATCGAGGACGCCCCGAAATGGCCGGTCGGCGCCGGCTCACCGAGTATCTCGGACACCAACGGACTGCGGACCCACCGGTTGCGGTACCACTGCGCGCGGCCGTCGCGCAGCCGGATGCCGTGCACCATCCCGTCGCCGATGAACCAGTGATAGAGCTCGGGGTCGACCTCGCCCACCGGGTTGGGACCGTTGCGTAGGTAGCGACCGTCGAGGTGTTCGGGGATCTGCCCCCGCACCGTCAGGTCGGTCAGGGTGAATTCTTCGGTCAGTGGCGCGAACGCGCCCTCCAGATAGCGGTTGCTCATCGCGGACCCTTCTATAACGCTGTTATTGATCTAGGTATAACAGCGTTATGGCACGATGGCAAGGGTGAGCGCGCCACGAGAATCGTTGATTGCCGCCGGAGTCGATCTGCTCGAGCTCGAGGGTGTCGCCGCACTCAGCGCCCGCAGCGTCGCCGGACGGGCCGGCACCTCGACGATGGCCGTCTACACCCACTTCGGCGGGATGACCGGCCTGCTCGACGCGATCGCCGGCGAGGTGTTCACCCGGTTCGCCCGGGCGCTGACCGAGGGCCCGGTGACCGAGGACCCGGTGGCCGATTTCCTGCGGATGGGGCTGGCCTACTACCGCTTCGCGCTGGCACACCCGCAGCGCTACCAATTCATGTTCGGACCCTCCACGCCGACGTCGATCGCAGCTCACCGCAGCGACCTGACCGCGACCGGCAGCAGCACCGACCGCGCCGAGTGGGCCGCCTCGTTCGGCGCACTGCGGACCGCCGTGGAGCGGATGATGGCGGCGGGACGGATCCGCGACGACGACGCGCTGGCCGTGGCCGGACGGCTGTGGAGCCTCAATCACGGCGCGGTGACGCTCGAGCTCGCCGGCTTCTTCGGACAGGAGGGCCGCGGCGTCACCCACATCCTCAGACCGTTGATCGTCGACACGCTGGTAGGGATGGGTGATGACCGGGATGCGGTCAACCGCTCACTGCAGGCGGCGGCCACGCTTGCCGAACCATGACAGCCGCCCCAGAGACCGCGTCAGCGCGATGCCGGCTCAGCACGACAGTGCACGGGTGAGCCGATCGAGGTAGCTGTCGATATCGCCGATGGCCGACTGGGCGGCGTGCACACTGACCACCACGGTGTCCCCGATGCCGTGCACGCCGTGGGTGATGCCCATCATCGGAGACAGTGTGGGGAAGCCGGCGGTCAGCGTGACCGCGGCTGCGCCGAACCTCAGATCCTTCGCGCCGCGGTTGACGCTGGAGACCACCGTGTTGCCGGTGACGGTCGCCGACCGCAATTGTGGGTCGAATTGCCTGACACCCCAACGCAGTAGGGGTGCCGGCAGCGCTGCAAACGCTGCCGCTTCGGCGCGCATCGCCGGGTGCGCGGCACGCCGGCGCCGCTGCTGCAGTTCGGCGGCGATGGCCCGAGCCCGGGGCGCGGCGGCCAGGTCCGGATACAGTCCGACGCCGACGTTGCCGAAGTGGTTGTTCGCCGCGCGGGGGCCGGGCTTGGCCATCGGCACCTCGGCACCCAACGCGGACGGATCGTCGCCGAGCTCGCGAAGGTGACCGGACAGCGCCTCCGAGACCGCGACCAGCGCGCCGACCGTCACCGTCGGGCCCGCGAGCTGGGCTCGTCGACACACCACGGTGCGCAGCCCCCGGGTACCCGATGGGCGGGTGTTGCTGCGCAGCACCGGCCGCGAATCCGCCTGCGCCGGAACCAATCCGGCGGTCGTGTCGCGCACCAGCCGGCGGTGGGCGCGGGCCGCACGAAAAGCCCGCAGGGGCAGCGACGCCGATGTCACCGTCGACTCTGCCACGGCGGGGACGTCGCCCGGGCGCCCGAACAGATATGCCGCCAGCGCCGAGGAACGTACCCCGTCGCTGAGTGCGTGACAGATCTGCAACACCGCAACTGTCCCCTCCCCTACGCCCGGTACGTCGTCGATTTTCGGGAAAATGTGTAACCGCCAGGTGATTTCGCGGGCGTCGAGCTGGTCGGCGCCCAGCGCGGTGACCGCATCCAGGCACCGCTGCCAGCCGGGTTCGGAAAGTTCGTGCACCACGATCTGGTCAGCGCCGAGGTCGCGTGGCGCCCATCCCGGGTAGCTCCAGGAGTTGCTGTCGTCAACCCGCAAACCGAACTCGGGACAGGCCCGCGCCCGACTGCGGATCGTGGTGAGGACCGAACCCAGATCCGGGGCGCGCCCGTCGAACGCATACAGCAGGAACTGGTCATCGGGCACCGACGCCGACATCCAGTACGTCTGCGCGTCGACCGCGGCGAGCCGGCGCACTGTCATGGTGGCCACGTTAGGCTGTGGCACGTGTCGCTGTTGCCTCCTGTCCGGAAAACAGCAGCGGCGCTGATCACCGGTGCGTCCTCGGGAATCGGCGAACACATCGCCCGCGAGCTCAGCAGACGCGGCTACCCCGTCCTTCTGGTCGCCCGCCCGTCCGACCGGCTGCACGCGTTGGCCCGGACTCTGGGCCCGACGGCCCACCCGCTCCCGGCAGACCTGACCGACCCGACGGCCCGGGCCGCACTTCCGACCCGGGCCGCCGAGCTCGGCCTCGAGGTCGACATCCTGGTCAACAACGCCGGTGCGGCCAACCTCGGCCGGGTCGCGGACGTGGCAGTGGCCGACGAGCTGGCGCTGGTGGAACTCGACGTCTGCGCGGTGGTGGACCTGTGTGGTCGATTCGTGCCGGGCATGGTGGCGCGGCGGCGCGGCGCGGTGCTCAACGTGGCATCGGTGGGCGCATTCGGACCTGTACCGTTCCAGGCGTCCTACGGCGCGGCCAAGGCGTTCGTGCTGTCCTACAGCGAGGCGCTGCGTGAGGAGTTGCGGGCCAGCGGGGTGACGGCGTCGGTGGTATGTCCGGGCCCGGTGCGCACCGGATTCGGCGCGCGTGCCGGCATCCCGGACGAGGAAGCCGAGAAGATGCTGCCGAAGTTCCTGTGGCAGCAACCCGAGTCGGTGGCCCGCACCGCCGTCGACGGCCTGGCCCGCGGCCGGGCCGTCATCGTCCCCGGGGCTGCGAACGCCGCCGCGGCGCTGCTCTACCGGCTGGCCCCGCGGCGGGTGCTGCTACCGCTTCTGGCGCGCAGCCACCCTGCACGCCGCACGCTGGGTTAGACCGGGTCGAATTCCGAGATCAGCCAGCGGTCGTCGACCTTCTGCAGCGTCACCCGCACACTCGACGCGGTGTCGGTCGGCGGGTCCTGACCGACGGTGACGGTCTGGTTGACGAACACCAGGACGACCGCCTCGGTGGGATCGGCCGACACCGACGCCGCCGCCGGCACCGACGCCACCGCGGCAATGTTCTGTTCCTTTGCGCCCGGTATCACGACGTCGTTGGTCAACGACGTGTAGGAGTCCCGGAAGTCGCCGGTGAGCAGTTCGCGGGCATCCCCGAGCTGCTGCTCGACTCGGTCGGGGGTATAGGACAGCAGCGCGATCGTGCTGTCCTTGGCGGCTTGCACGGCGGCCATCCCGGCGAGCTCGCTGCTGCGCACCGAGTTGTCCTGCCACTTGAGGAACCCGGCACCCAACGCGAGCACCAGCGCGAGCGCTGGCAGCAACCCGAAGGCGACGACGCGCTTCCCGTCGATGCCGCGCTTGACCGGCCCGGCTGTAACGGCCTCGGGTTCGGCAGCCGCAGGCTCGACGGCCTCGGTGGCCTCAGGCTCGACGGCCCCGGTCTCGGCGGCGTCACTTTCGACGGCGTCAGGTTCGGCAGCCGGGGTCTCGGTCTCGGCGCGGTCTGCTGCGTCGCCCACTGTCGGGTCCTGTTCTGTTTCCGGGATGGCGTTGTCGTCGGGTTCGTTGCTCATGGCACGAAGTCCACTCTCGATACCTTGGCTTCGCCGGCGACCTCTTGCACGGTCAGCCGCATCCGCCAGGCGCGGGGCTGCTGTTCAGGGGCGCCGGCATTGGAGGTGCGGACGGTGACCGCCACCAGTACCGTGCCTTCGTTGTCGCCGTAGGACTCCAGTCCCGCTTCGGCGATCGTGCCCTCCGACTTGGACTGGGCCTGCTTGACGACCTCGACGAATGGCTGGGCGCGCTCCTGGAACTCGTCATAGAACGTCCCTGTAGCGGAGTCCAGGATGCGCTGGACGTCGGCCTCGGCGTTCTCCCAGTCGATGGTGGTCAGGTTCACCGCGCCCTGCCGTCCCACCTGCAGGAACAGGTTGCGCTGCTGCTCCTCGCGATGCGACTCGTAGGTCCGATAGCCCAACCATCCGGTCAGCCCCGTCAACGCGAGCACAGCGACCAGGCCGGCGATCAGCGCCAGCTTGACGTGCGACATCGGCGCCCGTGCGGGCGCCTCGTCAGTAGCCTCCCCGGCAACCTCGTCAGCGGCTCCGTCGTCCTGCACCACATCGTCGCCGGTCGCACCCTCCACAGCGGTCGACTCCTGCTCGGTCGCACCGGAGGGATCCTCGGACGGGGTTCGGTCGGTCTGCTGCGGGTCGGTCCCGGACGTCGACTTCGTCAGTTCCCCGTCGGGGGCAGCAGCATCGTCTGCCATGTTCGCTCCTCTGCGGCACTGTTGGCCAGGTTGGACTGTGTGTACACACGTCCGTCCGGACCAACGTACGTGCCGCTTTCCGGGTCGTATTCGGCGGCCGCCATCGGAGGCGGTACCGCAGCCGGTGGCGGAGGCGGTTGCGCAGGTGATTCACCCGGCGGCAGCTGGGGGACGGCCTGCCCGGACACGGTCGCGTTCGGGTCGCCCTTCCAGTTGTAACCGTCGTTCAACGGCACGTAGTTCTCGTTGCTCTCACACATCTTTACCGTAGGTGCACGTTTGCCGGGCACCGTGACACACGGAAGGTTGCGCGCGCCGCGCACATTGAACGGTCCGTCCTGGGGCACGCGGCAGTACACGTCACCGGCCGGACGGTCGGGATAGTCCTCGAAGATCGCCGACCGCTGCTGCTGGGCCGGCAAGAATCCGGTCGTGCACGGCGGCGGCAGGTTCAGGTTCAGGTTGAATACCAGGTAGTCGCCCATGTAGTCCTGCTTGGTGCCGTTCTTGGGCACACCGACGGCCTGGGTGACCGCCGTGCCCTGCGGCAGCAGCACCAGAAGCTGCTCGAGGCTGGGCTGGTAGGTGACCAGGACCTCACCGACACTGACAAGGTTGGCCAGCACGATCGGCAGGGTGGGCGATAAGCGGTCGAACAGCGCCCGGGTCTCCTCGGCCGCCCCGGGTCCCTTGCTCAGGATGCCCGACACCGCGGCGTCCTGGTCGCGCAGTTGATCGGTGACGCTGGCGAGGTTCGCCGCCCAGGCCTGGATCGAGTCCGAGGTGTCGATCTGCGTGTCGAGGACGGGCTCGATGTCGTCGATCAGCGTGGTCAGCGGGTCCAGGTTCGCTCGCGCATCGATGGCGAGCTTCGACGAGCCGGAGACCAGCCGGCGCAGTTCCGGTCCGAGCCCGCCGACCGCCTGGTAGGCCTCGTCGACCACAGTGCGCAGATTCTCCTGCGGAATGGCCTGCAGCCCTTCGTTGGTCAGTTCGAGCACGGTGTTGACGTCGGGAGGCACCCGCGCCCGATCCTGGGCGATGACGTCGCCGTCGGTCAGGTCGGGACCGCCGGCGCTCTGCGGCAGCAATTGGACGAACTGCTCACCGACTGCGGACTGGCTGCGCACCTCGGCGATCAGATCGGCTGGGATCTTGACGCCGGAATCCAGCGAGAGCTGGGCCTGCACCCCGGTGTCGGTGAGGTGCACACTCTTGACGATGCCGACCTGGGTGCCGCGATAGGTCACGTTGCTGCGCTCGTAGAGTCCGCCCGTCTCGGGCAGTTCGAGGGTCACGTTGTACTGACCGATGCCCACGAGCGCGGGCAGCCGCATGTAGTTGAACACCATGATGCCCAACGCCGTTGCGGCCAGCACCGCGAAGATCGTCAACTGGATCAGCATCTGTCTGGTCAACCGCATGTCAGCGCCCCTGATCCCAGCGATACGGCGCGATGAGCGGATTCCCGCCCGGTGGCGGGACGTGGTGGTTGCAAGGGCTGGGCATCTGGCCGATGGTGCGACCCCACTGCAGTTCCAGCCACGTCAGGTTGCACTCCCAGCGGGTTCCGGTGAAGAAGCCGGAATCGATGCGGCTCAATGTCATATCGACGATCAGAGTCAGGTTGGCGTAGTCACCGCGCATCCAGTTGGTCAGTGTCTCCTTCGGGAACGGGAAGGTGGGCAGGAAGCTCAGCGCCCGGGTCAACGCCGGTCCGGCATCGGCGAGCGATTGCAGCACCGGGCCGAGGTCTTTGAGCTCGGCCACCAACGACTCCCGGGTCTGGTTGACCGAGTCGGCCGCCAGGGCGCTGAACCTACCGAGTTGGACCAGCGCCTCGGACAACGTTTCGCGCTGGTCACGCAATACCGCCAGCGCGTCGGGGATGGTGCGTAATGCCCTGTCCACCACCGGTTTCTGCTCGGCAACCTGGCTGACCAGGTTGTTCAGGCTCTCTGAGGTGGCGATGATGTCGTCGGTCTGGTTCTCCAGGTGGCCGACGGCGATGTCAAGCTGTTCGATCAGGCTGCGCAGGTCGTTCTCCCGGCCGGTGAACGCGGTGCTCAGCGCCTCGGTGATGTCGCCGATGTTGGCCAGCCCGCCCCCGTTGAGCAGCAATGCCACCGCGGCCAGCGCCTGCTCGGTGGTCGGATAGGCCCCCGACGATGCCAGCGGGATGACCGACCCGTCCTGCAGCCGACCCTCGGGCGCGGCATCGGTCGGTGGTGCCAGTTCGATGTGCGGGCTGCCGAGCAGGCTGGTCTGGCCGAGCCTGGCGGTCGCGTTGGCGGGCAGCACCACGTCGCCGTTGAGGGCGATGGTGACCAGCGCGTGCCAACCCTGCCGTTCGATCCGGGTGACGGTGCCGACGTTGACGTCGCCGACCCGCACCCGCGAATTCGGCTCGATGTTGTCGACGTCGGGCATCTGCGCCTGCACGCTGAACGAGTCCGGACCGACCCCCTGCACGCCGGGCAGCGGGATCGAATTCAAGCCGCGCCAACCGCAACCCGACAGCGCCAGGGTCAACACCAGCACGGCGACCCCGACTCGGCTCAGCCGCATCGCCGGCCTCATGAGCCCGCTCCGTGCGGGACCATCATGCCGCGCAATCCGTCGTTCGGGTTGGTGGGTGCAGCCACCTCGGCGGCCAGCGGCGGCGTGTCAGCAGGCACCCCGACCGTGCCGTCGACCTCCGGTTCGACACCCAGCGGCGTGGGCAGGCCCGGCGGAGGCGGACCGGGCGGCGGAATGTAGTCCGGGCGCAACCAGTCCTCGCTGTAGGTCAGCTCGTTGGGCCGGGTGGTGGCGCCGACGAGCAGGTTCTGACCGATCGGCGGGAAGTTGTACTGACGATTCTTGATGATCGGCGCCAGGTACTGCACGCACAGTTTGGCCGACTCCTCGGCTCCCAGCCGCGATGCGGCCTGCACTGCACCGCACAGGAATTGGATGGGGTTGGCGAAGTTGTTGATCATCGGCACGCTGCTCACCGCGCCCTGGGCGGGCTGCCAGATGTTGACGTAGTTCTGGAACGTCGTCGGCGCGACATGCAGGAACTGCTTGATGTCGTCGAGACTCTCGTTGAGGGCCGTGGTGACGCCGGCCAGCTTGTCCGACGTGGTGCCCAGGGCCTCTCGGTTCTCGGCGACGAACGACTGCAGCTCACCGACGACCGCATCGAGATCCCCGACGGCCCGGGCCACTTCACCGGGATCGTCGGCCAGCAGCCCGGTGACCGAGGCCAGGTTCTGGTTGAGCTGGCGCATCACCGTGGTGCTGTCCTGCAGCGCCGACACCAGCACTGCGAGATTCTTGACCGTGGCGAAGATGTTGGTGCTGTTGTCGCCGAGCGCAGATACCGCCTGCGACAGTTTGATGACCGTTTGGCGGATGTTGGCGCCTTGGCCGCGCAGGTTCTCGGCGGTCGTGTTGATCACCGATCCGAGCGGGCTGACGTCGCCGGGCTCGGTGGGTTGCAGCGTCTCGCTGAGTCGCTCCAACTGGCTGCGCACCTGATCCCACTCCACCGGCACCGCGGTGCGGTCCAAGCCGATCACGGTGTCGTCCTCCATCACCGGGCCGCCGGTGTAGGCCGGAGTGAGCTGAATGGCCCGCGAGGTCACCAGCGCCGGCGACAGGATGGCCGCTTTCGCGTCCGCCGGGACGTCGTAGCGGTCGTCGTACCAGAACGAGATCCGGACGCGTTCGGGCTCCGGATCGATGGCCACGATCCGGCCGACCGGTACTCCGAGGATGCGCACGTCGTCGCCGACGTAGATGCCGTTGCTGTTCTCGAAGTACGCCACCACGTTGACCCGGTTGACCCGGTCGGTGGTACGGACCAGCGTGGCCACGCCGGCGACCAACAGCAGCACCAGCACCGCGGCGACCCAATTGCGGGGATTCTTCATCGGGCACCCTCCCCGGACTGCAGCGGCGGGGCTTCACCGGGCGCCGGAACGTAGATCGGGTTCGGCGTCGGCGACGGGGTGGATTCCAGGCCCGGGGGCGGCAGCGCCGGCGGTCCCGGCGGCGGGCCACCGGGCGCAGGTGCCGGTAACGGCTCGCGGTATGGGTAACAGCCCGTCGGCCCGGGCAACGGCAGACCAGGCGGCCCGCACCCCTGATCGCCGGGGTTGCCGGTGATGGCATCGGGCAGGTGCAGCCGCGGCTCTCCGCCCTGACCGGTCCGCGGGTAGGGCACCGGCATGGCCGGGGTGCCCGCCTGACCGACCTGCGGGTCGCTGCGCTCCGACGGCGCCAGCACCGTGGGATCCAGGCCCAGATCCGAGAACGCCACGTCGATGAACGGCTGGAGGAACTGGCCGGGCAGCAGATTGGAGACGTAGGTCTTGAAGAACGGACCCGAGGACACCGACTCGCCCAGCGACATCGAGTAGGCGTTGAGCAGCGACAGCGACTTCTGCAGCCGCTCCTTGCGGTTGTCCAGGATGGTCAGCACGCCGTTGAGCTTGTCCAGCGCCGGCCTCATCGTCGCGCGGTTTTCGCCGATGAAACCCTGCAGCTGCCCGCTGAGGTTGGAGATGTTGCCCGAGATCTGGTCCAGCGCAGCGCTCTGGCTGCGCAGCGCGGCCAGCAACGCGTTGGTGCTCGACACCAGCCCGACGATCTGGTCGCTGCGCTCGGCCAGCACGGTGGTGGCCTTGTTGGCGTTGTCCAGCAGGTTGCGTAATTCGGCGTCGCGGGCATTGAGGGTGTCGGAGAACCGGGCCACCCCTTCCACGGCGATGCGCAGTTGCGGAGGCGTGTCGGCGAACGTCGCTGAAAGCACCCGCAACGAGTCGGAGAGCTGATCGGTGTCCAGTCCGCTGATCGTCGCGGCCAGATCGCCGAGGGCATCGGGAAGCTGGTAGGGCGACTGGGTGCGATCCAGCGGGATCGTGTCCTCCTGCTGGCCGTCTCCGCGGGCCGTCACCTCCAGCACCTTGGTACCCAGTAGACCCTTGGTCTTGATGGCGGCTTCGGTGCGGTCACCGAGCCGGATGTTCCGGTCGACGGTGAAGGTGACCAGAACCTGTGGCCCGTCCAGGGCGATCGACTTCACCTGGCCCACCTTGAAACCCGAAACCTGCACGCCCGCTTCGGTGGTCAATCCACCAGCTTCGGCGAAGTACGCACTGTACTCGCGTCCGCCGCCGAAGAACGGCAGCTTGTCGTAGTTCATCGACCCGAGCACCACCCCGGCGGTCAGCGCCAGGCCAAGCGCTCCGATCGCGACCTGATTGCGTTCACTGAACGGCTTCATCGCGGCGCACACCTCCCGCTGCTCTGCCCGGCGACCTTGACGTAGACCGGCTGCCCACCTTTGCCGTTGAGCTTGAGCACGATGTCGCACAGGTAGAAACTGAAGAAGTCACCGTAGATGCCCTGCCGCGCCAGTGCCTGGTAGGCGTCGGGCAGTGTGTTGATCAGATTGTCGAAGTACTCGTGATCGGCGACGACGATGCCTGCGGCGCGGTCGGTCTCCTGGACAACTTTCTGCAACGGCGGCCGCGCTTCGTCCAGCAGATCGGCGATGCTGCCGGCCGCGGCGTTGGTGTAGGCCAGGCCGGCGCTGATGTCGTCGCGGCGGTTCTCCAGTGCCCCGACGAGCTCGGAGAGCGCCTCGACGGCCTTGCCGAACTGTTCGTTCTGGTCACCCAGCGAGCCGAGCACGGTGTTCAGGTTGACGATCACGTCGCCGATCAGCTGGTCGCGGTCGGCCAATGTGCTTGTCAGCGCGGCGGTTTGGGCCAGGAACGAGTTGATGGTGCCGCCTTGGCCCTGCAGCGCGGTGATGAGCTGGCCCGACAACGCGTTGATCTGATCGGGGTCCAGCGCACGGAACAGCGGCCGGAACCCGCCGATCAGCGCATCGAGATCCAGGGCCGGCGAGGTACGCGCCAGCGGAATGGTGTCTCCGGCATTGAGTCTCTGCACGCCGCCGGCACCCTCTTCGAGCGCCAGGTAGCGTCCGCCGATCAGGTCGTCGTAGCGGATGACCGCGCGGCTACCTTCGGTCAGCACCACCGAGTCGTCGGCGGTGAACTCCACCAGAGCGGTGGTATCGGGTTGTATCTCGACCTTCTTGACCCTGCCGACCTCGACGCCGGCGATGCGGACGAAGTCGTTGGTCTCCAGTCCGGTGACGTTGACGAATTCCGCGCGGTAATCGTGGGCGCGCTCACCGAAGCGCATCTGGCCGAACACGGCGTAGAGCCCGAACACCCCGACCAGGCAGACGGCCAGGAACACGCCGAGACGCACCAGGTCTCGGCGAATGTTGCCTGTCATCGGTTACCTCTCATCGTCGGTTCGGTCGGCACTCAGGAAGGCGGTCCGGGCGCGGCGGGTACGGGTGGAATCACGTCGGGGTACGGCACCGCTCTGGGCTGCAGCTCGGCCGGGTGGGGCACCACGAACGGTTCCGAACCCGGACGGGGTCCCGGGTCGCGCGGCGCGCCCGGCGGCGGCGCCGGCGGCAGCCCCGGCCACAACGGGGTGCCGTCGGGTGCGTAGAGCTGCGCTCCGTAGGCCGGCGCACCCGGGTACGGAACGGGACCGATGGCCGGGCCGCCGAACAGATTTCGGATGCTCGGGGCTTCGGGCACCGCACGGGTGGTCGGCAGCCAGTTGCCGTAGGTCGGGAACGCGATGCCGGGGTTGGGACGCCAGTCCAGACCACTCCCGAAGCCGGTGTTGGTGACCAGATTTCGCACCGGCCAGTTCTCGGCGACTTTCGGCAGGGATCCACACCCCGGCTTACCGCCCGGGCCACCCTTGGCACCGACGATCGGCAGATGCTGGGGGTACTTGTAGGGGTCGTCGCCGAAGGACAGCGCGGTGTCGAGCACCAGGGTGCGTCCGTTGCCGCCCGGTCCCTCGTACCCACCCTCGTCGAGCAGGTGTTTGGCCCCGACCAGCAGGCAGGTGAACGAGGGCGAGTACTTGTGCAGCAGGTTGGTCGTCGGGGCCAGCACGTTGATGGCCCTGATCAGGTTCTGCTGATTGGGTGCCAGCAGGTTGATACCGCTGTTGGACAGTCCGAGGGTGGACAGCAGCAGTGCGTCGAGATCGCCGGACTGCCGGACGACGGTGTCGCTGGTGGTGCTCACCGCATCCAGGGTGGTCAGGATGTCTTGTGCCGCAGCGCTGTAGGTCTCGTTGAACTGTGTGAGTGCCCGCAGGTCGGAGGTGATGGTCTCGTTGCGTGGATTCAACGCCAGCAGCACCTCGTTGGCGTCGGTGGTGGCCCGTCCGATCAGTTCGCCCTGGCCGCGTACACCGTCGGCCAGCGCGGTCAGCGTGCTGTTGAGCTTGGCCGCGTCGACGTGGTCGAGCACCTGCACGAGGTTCTCGAAGACGGTGTTGACCTCGGTGGTCACGTTGCGCGACTGCAGCACCTGATTGGCTTCCAGCCGTTGGCCGCTGGGGTTGTCCGGAAAGACCAGGTCGACGAATTTCGCACCGAAGATCGTGGTTGCCCGGATCTGGGCTTCGACGTTGGACGGGATGTACTGCACCTGGTCGGAGTCGATTTCCAGGCGCAGCGCCACCGGGTTGTTCAGCGCCCCGGTGGTCGAGATGTCGGCCACCCGGCCCACCTGCACCCCGCGCAGCTTGACCTTGGCGTTGGTCTCCATCACCAGGCCGGCCCGCTCCGAGGTCAGCGTGACCGGCATGGTGGAGCGCAGCGAACCGGTGAACAGCGCCCAGGTCAACCAGCTGGCGGCGATGAACAGCACCACCAGAATCAAGGTCCACCACCCCGGCCGCAAACCGTCGTCGTCCATACCTCAGCCCGCCAGGTTGAAGTTGCCGGATTGTCCGTATACCGCAAGCGAAATCATGACCAGGACGACCGCCGAGAGAATCAGCGACGTGCGCACCGCACGGCCGACCGCCTCCCCCACCCCGGCCGGCCCGCCGCGGGCGGTGAAGCCGTAATAGGTGTGCACCAGCATGATCACCACCCCCAGTGCCACACACTGGATGAACGACCAGAACAGATCGGTCGGGTTCAGGAACGTGCGGAAGTAGTGGTCGTAGACGCCGGTGGACTGGCCATAGATCACGGTGGTGCCGAACCGGGCCGCCCAGAAAGCCGCCAGCACGCCGACGCAGTACAGCGGGATGACCACCAGCAGACCCGCGACGACACGGGTGGAGGCCAGATAGGCGATGCTGCGGATGCCCATCACCTCCAACGCGTCGATTTCCTCGTTGATGCGCATGGCTCCGAGCTGGGCGGTGGCGCCGGCGCCGATGGTCGCCGACAACGCGATGGCCGTGGTGCCGGGGGCGATGAGCCGCACGTTGAAGAACGCCGAGGCGAAACCGGTCAACGCCTCGACACCGATCTCGGCGAAGTCGGTATATCCCTGCACCGCAACCAATGCGCCGGTGGTGACGGTGAGGAATCCGACGATGGCCACCGTGCCGCCGATGATGATCAGCGCACCGGCGCCCAGACCCATCTGGGCGATCAGTCGGATCAGCTCGATGTGGTAGTGCGTCACCGCTGTCACCGTCGAGCGCAGGGTACGACCGTAGAACTTGGTCTGGACCCCGACCTGGTTCCACGGATCGGCCAGCGCCCGGTATCGGCGCTTGAGCCAAGGGAACTGGGAATGGGGGCGTGAAACCGTCACATCGTCACCTTCACCGCGACAGCTGTGGCGACGATGTTGATCGCAAACAAAGCCATGAAGGTGAACACCACGGTCTCGTTGACCGCGTTGCCGACACCGGCCGGGCCACCCCCGACCGAAATGCCCTTGTAGCAGGCGATCAGGCCTGCCGAGAGCCCGAACAGGGCAGCCTTGATCAGCGCAATGGTCACATCGGGGGCACCGATGATCAAGGTCAGGCCGGACGCGAACGCACCGGGAGAGACGTTTTGGATGTACACGCAGAAGAAGTAGGCGCCGGCCAGACCCACCAGGATCACCGTCGCCGACAACGCCAGCGACACCAGCGTGGCAGCCAGGACGCGCGGAACCACCAGCGCTTGAAGGGGATTGATGCCCATCACCCGCAACGCGTCGAGTTCCTCACGGATGGTACGGGCTCCCAGATCGGCGCACATCGCCGTGGCGCCGGCGCCGGCGACGACCAACACCGTCACGATCGGGCCGATCTGACGCACGGTGCCCAGCGCGGCGCCGGTACCCGAGAAGTCAGCGGCCCCGAACTCGCGCAACAGAATGTTGAACGTGAAGGTCAGCAGCACCGTGTACGGAATGGTCAACATCAGGGTCGGCACGATCGACACCCGCGCGACGAACCACGACTGCGAGATGAACTCGCGCCACGCGAATGGCGGCTTGAACATCACCACGAACGTGTCGAGCGCCATCGAGAAGAAGCCGCCGACTGCGCGAACAGGTTTGGCGACCACGCTGGAAGCGACCATTTACCGGGCCCTTCCTCGTGCGCACCTCACCGCCATAGTCCTCCCACAACCGGCCTGGTCCCGATAGGTGGGGCTGAGGTTACACATGGGAGGACGCGGAGAACCGTATATCACCGAAAACTGACGCGCCAACAAAATGGCCGGGGCGTCACGTTGCGGGCGGTCTACAGGCCCGCGATCGCCTGTTCGAGGTCGGCGATGACGATCTTGCGCATCCCGAGCATGGCCGTGGTGGCGGCCTCGGCGCGGGCCGGATCCGGGTCGCCGGTCAGTTCGGTCAAACGCCGCGGCACGATCTGCCAGCTCACCCCGAACCGGTCTTTGAGCCAGCCGCACTGAGACTCCTGTCCTCCGCCGTCGAGCAGTCGGCCCCAGTAGTAGTCGACCTCGGCCTGGTCGGCACAGTCGACGGCGAACGATACCGCCTCGGTGAATGGGAACAGCGGGCCGCCGTTGATCGCCGTGAAACGCTGCCCGTCCAGGCTGAACTCCGCCGAGACCACCTCCCCCGGTGTGCCGGGACCTGCGTCGGTGAAGCGGTCGATGCGTTCGATCGACGAGTTCGGGAAGATCGAGCAGTAGAACGCGATCGCCTCTTCGAGGTTGTCGTCGAACCACAGCGACGGCGTGATGGCGGGCATGGCGGTCTCCTCGTCGGGGTGATTGCCTGGGGGGCAGGCCGTACACCGGCTGTAGATGCCGGCAGTAATGCAGACCGCCGTGGATCGCCGAAGTCATCGGCCGCAGGCCGGGGCCCCCACTGCGCGCAGCGCGAAGTCGGTCACCCGGGCACGGGCGCGGGCGAATGCCTGCTCGTCGTCGACCTTCTGACCGGCGATGACGCGGCTGACCAGGGCACTGATGGCCAGTGCATCGATCTCGGGATCTGCCAGTGGCAGCGTGCCGTCGCGGCGGCCGAGGCACAGAATCCGGGTCAGCGACCGTTCCCGGTCCTCGTGGTGTCGCTCCCGCGCCTCGCGGTATCCCTTGGCCGCGCGGACCTCGTCGGAGTCGGCCACCGCGAAGTGCATCCGACGCTGAGGGTCGGTGACAGCGTCGAACATCGTGGCGATCCAGGCCGCGAGCTGGTCGACCGGCGTGGTGCCGGTGTCCTCGACAATGCGGTCCAGCTGGGCTGTCAACGCATTGCACTCTTGCTGGAGAAGCGCCAGGAACAGGTCGTCCTTCGAGGAGAAGTGCCGGTAGAACGCACGACTGGACAGTCCAGACCGGTCCAGGATGACCGACATCCGGATGGGCCGGTTATGCGGCTGCGCCAGGCAGCGGTATGCGGTGTCGATGATGGCCGCGCGCTCCCGACCCCCCGTGAGGTTTTCTTGCACGCACGACAATTTATGCTGCCGACTGTCGCCGGCAGCCCGCAGCCGTCGGTGCGTCAGGTGCGCAGTAACGTGAGCGGCGGTGATGAGCTGGAGAGGATGCCTGTGAGCGCTACCCGCAGCGAGCCGACGACCACCACGTTCCGGGGCTCCGGTGACCTGGCGCTGGTTGCCGACGCATGGAATACGCCGTCGGCAACCCCCGGACTCGACCCGGCGCAGCCGTCGGTGTTGATGTTGCACGGCGGCGGACAGAATCGACACTCCTGGAAGAAGACCGGACAGATCCTGGCCGACCACGGGTTGCACGTCGTCGCCCTGGACAGCCGCGGGCACGGCGACAGCGACCGATCCCCCACCGCTGAGTACACCGTGGAAGCCTTGTGCGCCGACTCTTTGGCCGTGCTCGATCAGATCGGGCGGCCCACGGTGTTGATCGGGGCGAGCATGGGTGGGCTGACCGGAATCCTCACCGCCCGCAAAGCCGGCCCGGACCGGGTATGCCGGCTGGTGCTCGTCGATGTGGTGCCGCGTTACGAGAAGGACGGCAGCGCACGGATTCGGGACTTCATGTTCAGCAATATCGACGGTTTCGCGTCGCTGGAGGACGCCGCCGACGCGGTGGCCGCTTACCTGCCGTACCGCAGCAAACCCCGTAACCCCGAGGGCTTGAAGAAGAACCTGCGATGGCGGGAGGGCCGGTGGTTCTGGCACTGGGACCCGGCGTTTCTGACCAAGCCCAATGAAGATCCGTTCCTGCGGGTGGAACAGCTCGAGCGGGCAGCCATCGAACTGACGATCCCGATTCTGTTGATCCGAGGCAAACTCTCCGACGTGGTCAGCGAAGAGGCGGTCACCGACTTCCTGTCCAAGGTGCCCTCGGCGGAGTTCGCCGAACTCTCCGGCGCGGGCCACACCGCTGCCGGAGACGACAACGACGCATTCTCCGACGTGGTCGTCGAATTCGTGCTGCGGCAATGATTTTTCAGACCTTCCACTGCTGATGGGTTTCAACTTCCTCGACCAGCCTGAGCTCCCCGCCCCGCGGGTGAGCGAGGCGCAGGCCGCGCACATTCTCCGCCGCTGCTACGGCATGGAGGGGCAGGCTGTCTCGCTGGGCAGCCAACAGGACAAGAACTTTCTCGTCACCTCTGCCGACGGTGACATCGTCGGTGTGCTCAAGATCGCCAACCCGGCATTCACAGCCACGGAGTTGCGTGCTCAGGACGCTGCCGCCGAGCACCTCGCTGCGGCCGAACCGCAGCTACGCGTCGCGGTGCCGGTGGCCAATATCGACGGCGAAACTCTGAGCGCGGTAACAGATCTCGACGACGATGTGCTCTACGTGCGGTTACTGCGCTTTCTGCCCGGCGGCACCGTGGAGAACACCGGCCATCTGACCGACGCTGTGGTGTCCGGACTCGGCGAGGTCGCCGGTCGGGTCAGCCGAGCGCTGGCCGAGTTCACCCACCCTGGGCTGGAACGGATCCTGCAGTGGGACTTGCGTTTCGGCCACCACGTGGTGGAGACCCTGAACACCCACGTCGGTGACGCGGAGCTACGTCGACGACTGCGCGAAGCAGCCGAGCAGGCGTGGTCCCAGCTCGAGGCTCTCGACGCCGCACTGCCCCGGCAGACGGTGCACCTCGACCTCACCGACGCCAACGTCGTGGTGTCGGCGGACACGCAGACCGCACGACCCGATGGAGTCATCGACTTCGGGGACCTGACCACGACGTGGGCGGTCTCCGAACTTGCGGTCACCGCGTCGTCGGCGCTCGGCCATGCCGGAGCGCGGCCGACATCGGTGCTGCCTGCGGTCCGCGCGTTCCACGCGCTGCGTCCGCTGTCGGCCGCCGAAGTCGCCGCGGTGTGGCCGATGATCGTTTTGCGCTGCGCGGTCCTGATCGTCAGCGGCGCCCAGCAGGCCGCCCTGGACCCCGACAACGACTACCTCACCGCCCAGTCGAAGGCCGAGCGGCAGATGTTCGACCTGGCCACGTCGGTTCCGATGGCGGTGATGACAGCGGTGCTCGTGGCCGACCTCGGGATGGCCCCCGACGCCGTCGCACCCGCTGCGAACGCGCCGTTGATCGAGGTTGATCCAGACTCGGTGTGCACTCTGGACCTGTCCACCACCTCCGATGTGTACGACGGAGCCGCAATTCCATCGCCCGCTGCCGAGGACGATGCCGCCGCTGCGGCGCTGCGACAGGGTGCCCGGCTGGTGGTGACCCGCTACGGCGAGCCTCGGCTCAGCCGCGCTCCGAAACTCAGTCAGGACAGTCCCGACGTCGTCGCCACCGGCATCACGATGTGGTCGCCCGCCCCAATCACGTTCACCGCGCCGTGGGATGGGGAGGTCCGACCCTCCGGTGAGCAGTCGATCACGCTGCACGGCAACGGATTCGCTGTCAGTATCGCGGGTATCGGCGACGGTGTCGTCGGCGCCGTGGCGGCCGGCCAGCCGCTGGGCCACGCCGATGGCCGCGTCGAGGTGACCGTATGGCCGCTCGACGCGCCACCACCACCACCGTTCACCAGCACCGAGCTGGCCCCGGGATGGCTGGCCTGCACGCGTGATCCCCGACCCCTGCTCGGTCTGGCCCCGGTGAGCACACCGACCACGACCGATCTGCTGGCACGCCGCGACGCCAGCTTCGCCCCGGTACAGGAGTTCTACTACCGTCGGCCGCCGCAGATCGAGCGCGGCCGTAAGCATTTTCTGATGTCGACTCAGGCCCGCTGCTACCTCGACATGGTCAACAATGTCACCGTACTGGGGCATGCGCATCCCCGGATCGCCGATGCCGCAGTACGACAGCTGCGCCGGCTCAACACCAATTCACGATTCAACTACGAGGCCGTCGTCGAGTTCAGCGAGCGTCTGGCCGGACTGCTTCCCGATCCGCTGGACACCGTGTTCCTGGTCAATTCCGGTTCCGAGGCAAGCGACCTGGCCATCCGATTGGCCACGGCAGCAACCGGACGGCGCGACGTCGTCGCGGTGCGCGAGGCGTACCACGGCTGGACCTACGGAACCGACGCCGTGTCGACCTCGATCGCAGATAATCCGAATGCGCTTGCGACCCGCCCGGATTGGGTGCACACCGTGGAATCGCCGAACAGTTTTCGCGGGAAGTACCGGCACCCTGAAACCTGGCGCTACGCCGAGGAAGCGGTCGCCCAGATCGACGCCCTGGCCACCGCGGGCCGGACACCCGCGGCCTTCATCTGCGAATCGGTCTACGGCAACGCCGGCGGGATGGCACTACCCGACGGTTATCTGAGTCGGGTGTACGAGGCGGTGCGGGCCCGGGGCGGGCTGGCGATCTCCGATGAGGTCCAGGTCGGTTACGGCCGGCTGGGCAACTGGTTCTGGGGTTTCGAACAGCAGCATGCCGTTCCCGACATCGTGTCGGTGGCCAAGTCGACGGGTAATGGTTATCCGTTGGGAGCGGTGATCACCAGCAGGGCGGTGGCCGACGCATTCTCCGGTCAGGGCTACTTCTTCTCCTCCACCGGCGGCAGCCCGTTGTCCTGCGCGATCGGCATGGCGGTGCTCGACGTCCTCACCGAGGAGGGGTTGCAGGACAACGCCCGCCGCGTCGGCGCCCACCTCAAGTCTCGGCTCGCCGCGCTGGCTGAGCGGCATTCGTTGGTCGGCACGGTGCACGGGTTCGGGCTCTACCTCGGCGTGGAACTGGTCAGCGACCGGGAGACACTGGAGCCGGCGACCCGCGAGACCGCCGCGGTGTGCGAGCGCATGCTCGACCTCGGGGTGATCATCCAGCCGACCGGCGATCACCAGAACATCCTCAAGACCAAGCCGCCGCTGTGCATCGACACCGAATCAGCGGATTTCTACGTCGACGCCCTGGATCGAGTGCTGACCGAGGGCTGGTAGCCGAGACCGTCGTCATGCCAGTAGCGGCACCGACTCGACCGGGTCATCAGTGAGGATCTCGAACATCGCACGGGTACTGTTCAGTTCAGCGCGGGCGAAAGCCTTACCCGCCACTTGCATCCGACATTGCGCGATCGCCGAGTTGTAGCAGTACTTCACGCCGCCGTGGGTGTCGGTGTAGGTCAGACCGATGACATCTGCTGGCACCGTCGAGATCTCACCCTCGATCATCTGCTCACCTACCCGTGCGCCGAAGGTCCAGGTGAACGGTTGATAGTGCCCGTGTGAGAGCAGGCTTGCGGTGATCGTGCGCACCGCGAACTGTTGACCTTCGTGGCGGAACACGAACAGCGTCACACCCGGTAGCAGGACCGGGCCCAGCGCTGCCCGCGCGGTGACGATCTCCAGTGTCGACTCCGGGGCCTCGTCGAACCCACACACCTGCCCGTAGGCGTAGGCGGGCGTGTGCTGGGTTCCCCAGTTGTGGTTGACGCTGCCTTTCCAACCCTTGACGTCGATGCGCCGGCCGGTGACGTCGAGGTGGCCGTCGAACCGGGCCAGCGGATCGCGGACCGTCGTCTTGGCCGTCGGAAAACGCGCCCGGTAGGCCCGGTCGGTCAGCACCCGCACCGGCTGCTGACCGCTCGCGGTGATCGTCAGGTCCCACCGTGCGTCGGTCAACACGCCGAAGGCTGCAGCGTCGTCGAGCGCCGCCGAACCGATGCGCGTCGTCCAGTCATCGGCAAAGTCCGCCTCGGACACGCCGAACTGCTGCTTGACCGCCCGGTGGCCGGACGGGTCGAACACCATGACCCACACGTCGGCAGCGGGTTCACCCGCGGTGGGCAGCAACAATGTCTGGCGCAGCCACAGCGCGCGGGCGGTGTCGGGATCGTTCGCACGCACGAACCGGCTCTCGTAATAGGGGGCCTTCGCGATCGTCACGCTCCCAGCATCCAATACTGGAGCCGTGACCGGAACGCTGATCGCGCTGTGCCTGGTGGCGGTGCTGGCCGCCGGCCTGGCCGTGGCCCTGCTGGTGCAGACCAGGCGCCTGGCTGCCGCGCGTGCGCACGCCGACGAGCTGCGCCGGCGCCTCGATGCCCGCCAGCTGCTGGTCACCGGCGGCACGAAAGCGGTCAAAACGGTGTGGCAGACCGCCAACATCCTGCGCCGTGACGGGTTGGGCGCGGCGGTGCGCTCCTCGATCGAGGAGCTGGCCGACTGGGCCGAAGTCGAACGCCCGGACCTGGCCAAGGTCGCCCCCGGCGGACGGGTCGCGATCATGTTCTCCGACATCGAGGAATCCACCGCGCTGAATGAACGCCTCGGCGACCGCGCCTATGTGCGTCTGCTCGGCAAGCACGACCGGGCGGTCCGCCGCGTCGTCGATGAGCATGACGGCTATGTCGTCAAGAGTCAGGGTGACGGGTTCATGGTGGCCTTCGGCCGCCCCGAGCAGGCGGTGCGCTGCGCGGTCGCCATCCAACAGGGACTGCGCCGACAGTCACGGGACCTGAAGGTGCGCATAGGGATTCACAGCGGCAAGTCGGTGCTACGCGGCGACGACCTGTTCGGCCGCAACGTCGCGATGGCCGCCCGGGTCGCGGGCCAGGCCGACGGCGGCGAGATCCTGATCAGCCAGGCCGTCCACGACGCAGTCGCCGAATGCGAGGACATCGCAATCGGCGATGCCTACGACGCTGAACTCAAGGGCTTTGCCGGCACCCACACGCTCTATTCGGTCGAGCCGGACTGAGAGTTCTCCGCCTCGGCGAGCCGCTGATGCAGCCGGGCCCGAATGTCGTCGGCGGTGTAGGCATTGCGTCGGCGTTGATCGCGCGCCACCAGCACACCGCCGGCAACTACTCCGGCGGCACCGGCCAGCCCCACCCACTTCCAGATCCCACGCATGCGGGCCAGTCTGCCTAAGCTGCCAGCATGAAGCCACACGCGGTGTCGCTGGACCGTGCGCTGGACGAGACCCGAACCGGCGACATCTGGTTGTTCCGCGGCCAGTCCGGCCCAGACCGGGCCATCCAGTCGCTGACCAACAGCCCGGTCAACCACGTCGGGATGACCGTGGCCGTCGACGATCTGCCGCCGCTGATCTGGCATGCCGAACTGGGCGACAAGTTGCTCGACCTGTGGACGGGCACCCATCATCGCGGGGTTCAGCTCAATGATCTGCGTGCGGCGGTGCACCGGTGGGTGCACACCTACGGCCAGCGGTGCTGGCTACGTCAGTTGACGCCTCCCGCCTCTCGCGATCAGGAGAATCGCATGCTTGGGGTGATCGCCCGGATGGATGGCACGCCGTTTCCGTCGACGGCCCGGCTGACCGGGCGCTGGTTGCGTGGCCGGCTCCCGGTGGTCGGCGATTTCACCCGGGGAATCCCGTTCGTGCACAGCAAGGTCCGGCAGTCGGCCCAGCGGCGCAAGGCGGTGCGGTCGTCGGCGGGACTGGAAACGGCGTACTGCGCCGAAACCGTTGCGATGACCTACGAGGCGATGGGCCTGCTGCAGACCGAGAAACACTGGAACTGGTTCGATCCCGGGTCGTTCTGGAGCGGTGACACCTTGCCGTTGGCCGACGGCTACCAACTCGGCGCGGAGATCACGGTCACGGTGTGATCACGGTTTGGTCGAGGAAACGCCGACCCGGATGGCGACCTTGGGGCTGCGGAGGTGGTTTGCTTTTCGCGACACCTTTGCTTTTCGGTGCGACCAGGGAGAACAGCCATGCCGACGTCGATCGATGAGGCCCCCGCCACCGAGAACGGCGCATCGGGCGGGCTGGCCTCCAAGCTCTCGGCCGTCGCGATCGTGGTGGCTTCGATCGGCACCATAGCGATCCTTTTCCTGTTCCTCAGCAGCCGCAACGACCAGGTCACCGCGGTGTCATCGGTTCCGGCGCAGCCAGATCCGCAGGCTCAGGCGGTTCCCGAGGCCGATTCCGACCAGGCGGCCACTACGCCGGCGCTGCCGCCGCCGGTTGCGCCGATACCGGCGGTGCCCTCGCTGCCACCACCGGTGCCCACGGCACCGGCCGTCGACAGCCAGGGCTTCGTCGACTCGCAGGCTCGCTGTCCCATCGGCCAGGACGCCGCTGCGATCGCCCGCACCGCCCGCGCGACGATCGTGATCTGCGACGACGACGGCGACTACACCTACCGGGGTGTGCGATCGGCCGACGGTGCGTTCCTTGAGGTGGATGACGTGCGGCCGATGCCGGCCGGCTTCGAAGCTCGCAACGGCGAGACCACCTACCGGCTGTCGCCGGCGGAGTTGGTGGTGATCTCCGGCGAGACACTGCAGAGCCGTGACCCCATGGTGGACTACCAGTCGAACTGACCAAGGCGCAGCTGTGCCCGGTTCGTGACCTCTCCGCGACCGCAGCAGGGCAGGCTCGACGTCATGTCCGTGGCGGCCGCGCTCCTGGCGCTGACCGCCGCGCTGACGGTCGGTTATCTGTGGGGCCACCGCGCCGGTGCGCGCACCCCCTCCTGGCGACGGCGCACCTCCCGGACGGCGCTGGTGCGGCAGGCGGCGGGACTGGCCACCGTCTTCGCGATGTACAAACTTCGGGTGTTGTTTGGCCAGAGTGCATTCACGGTAGCGACCAGACATCCGGCGCGACGCTGGCTGCACCCTCGCAGGGCCCTACGCGGTGTCCCGTCCCGGTGGCGGGGGTAGGTTTGCCGGATGCCGCTGCGTTACGTCGACCCGCACCGCAGTCGCGGGCCCAAATATCACCAGGGCGTGCGCTTCGGGCGCTCCCGGTTCGGGCAGTTCATGGCTCGCCACATCGCCCGGCGCACCGACCCGCTGTTGTTCCGCCTGACCGGCGGGCGGGTGAACATGGGCCCGATCATCAACGCGCCGCTGGTCACCACCGGCGCCAAATCGGGCAAGCGTCGAGAGACTCAGCTGACGTACTTTCACGACGGCGCCGACGTGGTGGTGATCGCGTCCAACTTCGGCGGCGAACGGCATCCGCAGTGGTACTACAACCTCAAGGCGCATCCCGAATGTGAGTTCGGCGGTGAACCTTTCACCGCACACCAAGTCGATGACCCGGCGGAGTACGCGCGGCTGTTCGGACTCGCCGAGCAGGTCTACGCCGGTTACGCCGACTACCGGACCAAGACCGAAGATTCCGGCCGGGACATTCCGATCTTCAAGCTGACCCCGCGGTAGCCGGTCGCAATGTCATCAGGCCCGGTGCGATCTAGGACGGGCCGCCCATGCGTCGTCGGGTTTCAGCGACGGCGCGCGCGATTTCGGCGTTGTCCCGTCGCTCGGCGGCCCGCACCCGTGTGTCCCGCTCGCTGATGCGTTGAAGCCGCTCGCGTTCCCGCTGCTCGGTCGCGCCCTCGCGCTCGTCTGCCCGAGCCTCCCGCTCATCTGCGGCTTGCTCCCGCGCGTCGGCTATTCGGTCCCGCTCATCGGCGCGCCGATCGCGTTCGTCGGCGACCGAGTCGCGCCGTGCCTGTTCCTGTTCGCGCAGCGCCAAGGCGCGCTCACGCCGATCGAGCCCGTCACGCAGGTCCGCATCGTCTTCACCGACCATCACATCACGGTAACCCCACGTCCGGCGCGGATGCCAGGGCGCCGCAGGTCAGCCGGCGGCGTGGCGAACATGCACGGTGCCGTAGGAAGTCGGCGCGCACTTCACGGGCGTCGGTTGCGGGCCTCTGGACGTCAACGCGCGACGTCGTCCCTCACAGCCGCCCATCGCTGCGTATCCATCGCTTCGACGTCGATTGGATAGCAGTTGTTCTTCGTTGCTTCTCGAATGGGGCGATCACAATGACCCGCCTCAGGCGTCGCCAAATGATCAGTAGTGCTTCCGACCGTCGTACCGACGACGATGAAAAGTTGCTCTGGCGCGCGATCTTCATGCGGATGTCCGGCGGGCCATCGTTCTTGGCGATGACGTGGTCGTTGGCGCCGTCTCGACGGGGAAGCATAGAAGGCGGGCGGTTTACGTCGAGTCGTCGTTGCTCACGCGTTGACCGACGCGTGCGGTGTGACTGCCGCACAATTCCGGCTCGGCAGATGCGCAGCATCGGTCCTCAGACGGCGAAGCGGAACTCCACCGTATTCTCCAGCCGATCAACGTCACTCATCGAACAGCGCGACGCCCACTTCTCTCGACGCAGCTTTCAATCGTTTGTCCCTGGTCCATAGTCGCGCACCCTCGACCATGGCGACTGCCGCCATCAGATGGGCGTCGACTGCGCTCAGTCCGCGCCCCCAGAGTTGCCGTCGCTCGACGAGATACAGGACCTCTTCATGCTGCGCGGTCGGGAACTGCCACAGATTTGCAAGAAGATCAAGCACGATGTTCCGGCGTGCGATGGATCCGAGCGCCAACTCCTCGACCACCAGTGGATGGCAGCCGACTCCATCCAGTTCCAAGTGCTCGACCAGCCTGGACTCTCCGGCGTGAAGATGATCGATCCACACCGCGGTGTCCACCAGAATCATTCCGACGCACGTCGCCGCGGCGCGGCCTTCGCCTGGGAATCCGATCCGCCCAATGCGGCGAGACGGCGAGCGCTTTCCACCCGGATCAGTGTCTGCAGACCTTGCTTGAGCAGCGCAACATTTTCGTGCACTCCCGTGAGCTCGGCAGCTTTGGCCAGCAGATCGTCGTCGATGGTGACGGTGGTCCTCAAGGCGACACCTCCATATGCATCATTGATGCCCTCCATGATGCCACGTGAGGAGTGGTTCAGCTACACGTTGAAGCGGAACTCCACGACGTCACCGTCGGCCATGACGTAGTCCTTACCCTCCATCCGGACCTTGCCGGCCGCCTTGGCCGCGGCCATCGACCCGGCCTCCACCAAATCGTCGAACGATACGATCTCGGCTTTGATAAAGCCCTTTTCGAAGTCGGTGTGGATGACTCCGGCCGCCTTCGGCGCGGTGTCACCCTGATGAATTGTCCACGCCCGCGCCTCTTTCGGTCCCGCGGTCAGGTAGGTCTGCAGCCGCAGCGTGTGAAAACCGGCGCGCGCCAACGCATCCAGGCCGCGCTCGGTCTGACCGATCGACTCCAGCAGTTCGGCGGCCGACTCGTCGTCGAGCTCCTGCAGCTCGGCTTCGATCTTGGCGTCGAGGAACACCGCATCGGCGGGAGCGACCAGCTCGCGCAGTTCGGCGACGCGCGCCTCGTCGGTCAACACCGACTCGTCGGCGTTGAACACGTACAGGAACGGCTTGGTGGTCATCAGATTCAGCTCGCGCAGCAAGCTCACATCCGTCCTGGCTGACGACAGCGTCTTGCCGCTGTCGAGGACCTGCTGGGCTGCCACCGCCGCATCATGGATCGGCCTGCGGTCCTTGTGCGTGCGGGCCTCTTTCTCCAGCCGCGGCAGCGCCTTCTCCAGCGTTTGCATATCGGCCAGGATCAACTCGGTCTCGATGATCTCGATGTCGGACTTCGGGTCGACGCGGCCGTCGACGTGCACCACGTCGTCGTCGGCGAACACCCGCACCACCTGGCAGATCGCGTCGCTTTCGCGGATGTTGGCCAGGAACTTGTTGCCCAGGCCGGCCCCTTCGGAGGCGCCTTTGACGATGCCGGCGATGTCGACGAACGTCACCGTCGCCGGCACGATCTTCTCTGAACCGAAGATCTTGGCCAGCGCCTCGAGCCGCGGATCAGGTAGTGCGACCACGCCTTCGTTGGGTTCGATCGTCGCGAACGGATAGTTGGCTGCCAACACGTTGTTACGGGTCAACGCGTTGAACAAGGTCGACTTACCGACGTTAGGCAGCCCGACGATTCCCAGATTCAAGCCCACGGTGACCAGAGTCTGCCAGATGTGATCGGCTCGCCAACCTCCGCTGGCAGCCCCACGCAGGTCGAGCCGGTACGGTCGACATGTGTCAGCTCAGCGTACGCGGTCGGCGGTACCGGCCGATCACCGCTCTGCGCACCCAGATATCTCAGGACTTCCCTGGTGGGGCGCGGTCCTGATTGCGTTGCTCTGCGCGACGTTGGGCTTCGCCTTCGACGCCGGATCGGGCAACGGCAATCTGACCAGAGTCTTCGCTTCGCTCTATGTCATCGGCTGCCTGGCCGCTGTGCTGTCGGTGCGCCGGTCGGGCCTGTTCACCGCGGTCGTCCAGCCTCCGCTGATTCTGTTCGCTGTGGTGCCGGGCGCGTACTTCCTGATGCATTCCTCGGACATCCATGGTGTGAAGGACCTGCTGATCAACTGCGGCTATCCGCTGATCGAGCGCTTTCCGCTGATGTTCTTCACGTCGGCGGCCGTGCTGCTGCTGGGGCTGGCGCGCTGGTATCTGGGCCGCTCCGATACCTCCGATACTTCCGCCGCGGAGGGGTCCGCCGCTGCCGGCCCCGCGCTGCTGGCCAAGCTGACCGCGATGGTCACCTCCCGCCTGGAATCGAAGCCCGCTACCGATGGGCCGCGCCGCCGGCGGGCCGATCAGCGGCGCGCAGCGACCACGTCGGGGTCTGCGGGGCCCCGCGGTGAACGCTCGCCGCGCAGCGCGGCATCGGTGAAGGGTTCCCGACGCACCCGATCGGCCGACCCCGACGCGGTCGATTCGGTCGGCGACCGCCCCCGCCGGCGCAGGCCGCGGGCCGAGGACTTGCCTCCTACCGCCGAGCCGCGCCGTCGACGTCCTGCCGGCGAGCGCCGTCGACGTCACGGCGGCGAGCCGCCCAAACGTCACGGCGGCGAGCCGCCCAAACGGCGGCGCGGCGAGCCAACGGGTGAGCGCGACGGCGTGCCGCCCCGGCGGCGCGGCGAGCAACCCAGGCGCCGCGGCGAGCCGGCCGAACAGCGCCGCAGCATGCCGTCCGGTGAGCGCGAACGCCGCTACCGCGAACGCACGGATCGGGACCGGCCACAACGTGCCCGGCCGGAGCGCGATGCCCGCTACGACGGTTATGACCTGTTCGGCGGCTATGAGTCGCCCCCGTCACCGTCTGGGCCGCGCCCCGATGGGAACCATCACCCGGTTTCGCGGGTGCGTTATCGCGGCGCTGACGACGCCGACGACGACCGTTCCCCCCGGCGTCGCGCCCCGCGGGGCCACGATGCCGACCGGTGGAACTACGACATCTAGGCGAGGCCCCGAAGGAAGCGGCCGGCCGCCTCCACGGCGGGCGCTGAACTGCCTGCGTCGCTGACGAATACCGCGACCGCCAGATCGTCGGCGATTCCGACGAACCACCCGTGCGCGTGCGTGTCATCGATGTACTCGGCGGTCCCGGTCTTGCCGAGCAGCCCCGGAATGTCCTGTAGCTGGGTTGCGGTGCCGTCGGTGACGGTCTCCCGCATCATCGTTCTGACCTGCTCGTACACCGGGGCTGGCAACGGGTCCGGCTCGCGGTCGGCGACGCCGGGCTGCCCCTTCACGATCGACGGTGCCGGCACCGATCCGCGGGCCAGCGTCGCAGCCACCAGTGCCATGCCGAACGGTGAGGCCGTGACCTTGCCCTGCCCGATGCCTCCCTCGACCCGCAAAGCCGACGTGTCAGCCACCGGTACCGAGCCGGTGACGGTGGTCATGCCGGGGGCCGTGTAGTCGATTCCGAGGCCCAGCGCAGCGGCGGTCTCGGTGAGCGCCTCGGGCGGCAGGTTCACCGCGAGCCGGCCCATCGTGGTGTTGCAGGAGCGCGCGAACGCCGTGTGCAGCGGCACCTCACCGAGGTCGAAGTTGTTGTCGTTGGGGATCTGCCGACCCTCGATGTTTTCAGTGGCCGGACACCGCACCATGGTGTCAGCACTCACCTGACCACCCTGCAGCGCAGCCGACACCGTCACCGCCTTGAATGTCGAGCCCGGCGGGTACAGGCCGGTCAGCGCGATCGCGCCCTGCGCGTCGGCCGGTACGTTCTGCGCGACGGCGACCACCTCACCCGTCGACGGCTCGATGGCGACAAGTGCCGCAGGAGTCGGAAGCGGCGCCAGGGCTTCTTCGCCCGCTCGCAACATACCGACATCGAGGGTGCTGGTGATGTCGCCGACCGGCTGGGCGTCCTGCCCGCCGGATCGCTGGGCGCCGACGGCGGTCTGCGCGCTGACCGCCCAACCGGCGGCGTCGTCGACACGCTGCTGCCACAGCTCGGTCAGCCCCGAAAGGATCGGCGACGCCAGCGCGCGGTCGGTGCTCAGCAGCCGCGTCTGCGGGCGCAGCGTCACGTGAGGCAGCGTCGACAGCTGCGGCTCGATCGTGGCGAGGTCATCATCGCGCAACGTGATCGCAGTGAACGGCTTTCCGTCCTGCAGGTCGCCGCTCAGCGACGCCGGTGTGATCCCCGGCGCGAGCGGATTGAGAAGCGCGGCAACGGCGTTGACATCCACCCCGGGAGCGATGTCGACCAGGGTGACGATGTGCTGGGTGAGCAGTTCGGCACCGGTGCGGTCCAGCACCCGCGGCGCCGGCTGTGGAGCCAGCGTGCTGTAGGACAGCGGACCTTTGTCGAGTCCCGGAGCGACCGTTGCCGCATCCCAGCGGATCTTCCAGCCATCGCCGTCGGGGGCGGCCCGACCCTCGGTGAGGTACTGCCACTCGTTGCGTTTCTGCGGCCCGAACTTCCACGACGCGTCGACGGTGAACGTGGGCGCATCCTCGGCCGGGCGCACCTCGCCAATGTGGAAGGCGACGTCATTGCCGAGGCTGGCATAGAGCCCGTCGAGCACCTCGGTGGCCGCCGCAGGGTCCGTGGTCAGCTCCGCGGCGGCCGGCACGTCAGCGCGACTGAGCGCATCGGCGAAGGCTCGGACGGTGGAGTCGAGCCGATCTTCGGCGTCGCTGCATCCGGCGAGCACGAGCATGATCGCGACGGCCAGGCTGGTCGTCACCCGCAGCACGTGTCGAGTGCGAGAGGTCACACTCGAGCACCGTACCGGTTAGCTCCGTGCGGGCCGGATTTCCCGGGGCAGGGCGAACACCAGCGTCTCGTTGGCCGTGGTGACGGGCTGCACGGTGCCGTAGCCGTACTCGGCGAGGCGATCAAGCACCCCGCGGACCAGGATCTCCGGAACCGATGCACCGGAGGTGACGCCGACGGTCGTCACACCGTCCAGCCAGGCCGGGTCGATGTCGTCGGCGTAGTCCACCAGGTATGCGGCGTCGGAACCGGCGCCGAGGGCCACCTCGACCAGCCGCACCGAGTTCGACGAGTTCTTCGAGCCCACCACGATGACGAGCTCACACTCGGGTGCCATCGCCTTGACCGCGACCTGGCGGTTCTGGGTGGCGTAACAGATATCGTCACTCGGCGGGTCCTGCAGCGTCGGGAATTTTTCCCGCAGCCGGCGCACGGTCTCCATGGTCTCGTCGACGCTCAGCGTGGTCTGCGACAGCCAGATGACCTTGTTCGGGTCGCGCACCGTCACCTTGTCGACGGCGTCGGGGTTGTCGACCACCTGGACGTGGTCAGGTGCCTCACCGGCGGTACCGACCACCTCTTCGTGGCCCTCGTGGCCGACGAGCAGGATGTCGTAGTCGTCGCGGGCGAAGCGCTTGGCCTCGTTGTGCACCTTGGTCACCAGCGGGCACGTCGCGTCGATGGTCTGCAGGTTGCGGGCAGCAGCCTCCTCGTGCACGGTCGGCGCGACACCGTGGGCGGAGAACACCACGATGGCGCCCTCGGGCACCTCGTCGGTCTGCTCGACGAACACCGCGCCGGCCTTGGCCAGCGTGTCCACCACGTAGCGGTTGTGCACGATCTCGTGGCGGACGTAGATGGGGGCGCCGTGCTTTTCCAGCGCGCGCTCCACGGTTTCGACGGCCCGGTCGACGCCGGCACAGTAGCCGCGCGGCTCGGCCAGCAACACGCGTTTGCCAGCGACATCGCCGACGACCGAGCTGCTCGCGCCCGGAATCCCGATATTCACAGTGGTCGGCATGAGTCCCAGGGTACTTATCCACCGCACCTGACGCCCAGCCGTAGGCTAAGAGCCATGGCAACTGCACCGTATGGGGTCCGTCTGCTGGTGGGTGCGGCGGTGACCGCGATCGAGGAAACCCGCAAGCTTCCCCAAACCATCCTGATGTACCCGATGACCCTGGCCAGCCAGGTCGCCCACCTGGTCATGAAGATGCAGCAGGACGTGGCGGTGCTGGTGATCAAGGGCGACGAGACGCTGGAGTCGATCTTCCCGCCTAAGGACGAACAGCCGGAGTGGGCGACATTCGACGAGGACCTCGAGTCCGGTGGCAGCGGCGGGCCCGACGGTGACGTGGTGGAACTGCCGACGCGCGACGGCGAACGGATGACCGAGGGACGGTTCGCGCTGTTCTCCGAGGAGCCCGACAAGACCACCACTGCGACCGATGACGACGGCGGATCCGGACCCCTCCAGTCCGCGGCGGCGCCGGCAATCGTCGCCGAGGTCGACTACGAGTCATTGACGCTGGCGCAGCTGCGCGCCCGACTGACCTCGCTGAAGATCTCCGACCTGGAGGCGCTGCTGACCTACGAGGAGAACACCAAGGCGCGCGCTCCGT
Organism: Mycobacterium sp. SMC-4; assembly: GCF_025263265.1. Classification (NCBI taxonomy): domain Bacteria; kingdom Bacillati; phylum Actinomycetota; class Actinomycetes; order Mycobacteriales; family Mycobacteriaceae; genus Mycobacterium; species Mycobacterium sp. SMC-4. The sequence continues at coordinate 4,135,509 of NZ_CP079869.1, forward strand.
TCCAGACGCTGCTGGCCAACAGAATCACTCGCGCGTCGGCCAAGTGACCCTGCCACCGGGGCAGTCGCCGGAGAACCCCTTCCCGGTGCGCGGTGTCGCCATCCGGGTCGCCGGGTGGATCGACAAGCTGGGTTCGGTGTGGGTGGAGGGCCAGATCGCCCAGCTGACGTTGCGGCCGAACTCCAACACCGCGTTCATCACGCTGCGCGACCCGGCGGCCGACATGTCCATGTCGCTGACGTGTCCACGCGATCTGGTGACCAACGCGCCGGTCAAGATGACCGACGGCACCCAGGTGATCGTGTTCGGCAAACCCACCTTCTACACCGGTCGCGGCAGCTTCTCCCTGCGCGTCAGCGAGATCCGGGCTGTCGGCATCGGAGAGCTGCTGGCTCGCATCGAACGGCTGCGCCGGTTGCTGGAGGCCGAGGGCTTGTTCGATCCGCGCCTCAAACGGCCCATCCCGTTTCTGCCCGACACCATCGGCTTGATCACCGGGCGGGCCTCAGCCGCCGAACACGACATCATGGCCGTCGCGTCGGGCCGCTGGCCCGCGGTGCGGTTCGCGGTCCGCAACACCGTCGTGCAGGGGCCCAACGCGGTCCCGCAGATCGTCGAGGCGTTGCGGGTACTCGACGCCGACCCGGACGTCGACGTGATCGTGCTGGCCCGAGGCGGCGGCAGCGTCGAGGATCTGCTGCCGTTCTCCGACGAAACGCTGTGCCGGGAGATCGTGCGCTGCACCACGCCGGTGGTCAGCGCCATCGGCCACGAACCCGACAACCCGCTGTGCGATCTGGTCGCCGACCTGCGCGCGGCCACTCCGACCGACGCGGCCAAGCGGATCGTCCCAGACACGGCAGCCGAGCAGGCGCTGGTCGACGAGTTGCGCCAGCGCAGCGGGCGGGCATTACGCAACTGGGTGAACCGGGAACAGCACCTGGTGACCCAATTGCGCAGCCGGCCGGTGCTGGCCCGCCCGCTGGATGCGATCGACCTGCGCGCCGAGGACATCAGCCGGGCCCGCGGCGCCGGTCGACGCGACATCACCCGCCTGATCGACGCCGAATCCGAGCGCGTCGGCCATTTGTCGGCCCGGCTGACGACCCTGGGACCGGCCGCGACGCTGGCCCGCGGTTACGCCGTCGTGCAGACACTGCCCCCATCGGGACCAACCCAGGTGCTGCGCAGCATCGCCGACGCGCCGAGCGGGGCCCGGCTGCGGGTGCGGGTGGCTGACGGCGCGGTCCTGGCGATCAGTGCAGGCGAGCGCGAATTCGAGGGAGAACAATGAAGCCCATTAGTGAGCTGGGGTACGAAGAAGCCCGCGACGAACTGATCGAGGTGGTGCAGCGCCTCGAGCATGGCGGAATGGACCTCGACGCATCGCTGAAGCTGTGGGAAAGAGGCGAACAACTCGCGAAATGCTGCGAGGAACATTTAGCTGGGGCTCGCAAGAGAGTCGAGCAGGCGCTGGCCCGCAGCGATGACCCAGATGATTGATTAGGAAAGCACCAAACCGCTGGGCCCTCGAAATTGGAACACGTTTCAGTTAATCTTCCCGACATGGCTTCGGACTTGGGTGACGCAGCACCGACCACCGAACTCGGCCGGGTTCTGGTGACCGGCGGATCGGGTTTCGTCGGCGCCAACCTGGTCACCGCCCTGCTGGACCGGGGGTTGGCGGTGCGCTCCTTCGACCGCGCACCCTCACCACTGGAACCTCACGACCGTCTCGAGGTCGTCGAAGGAGACATCACCGACCCGGCCCAGGTCAGCGCTGCCGTCGCCGAGGTCGACACGGTCTTTCACACCGCGGCCATCATCGACCTGATGGGCGGCGCGTCGGCCAGCCAGGAATACCGCCAACGCAGCTTCGCGGTCAACGTGACCGGCACGCAGAACCTGGTGCGCGCCGCGCAGGCGGCCGGTGTCCAACGGTTCGTCTACACCGCGTCCAACAGCGTCGTGATGGGCGGACAACGGATCTCCAATGGTGACGAAAACCTGCCGTACACCGAGCGATTCAACGACCTCTACACCGAGACCAAGGTCGTCGCCGAGAAATTCGTGCTCGCCCAGAACGGCGAATCCGGGATGCTCACCTGCTCGATCCGACCCAGCGGCATCTGGGGCCGCGGCGATCAGACCATGTTCCGCAAGGTATTCGAGAGCGTGCTGGCCGGTCACGTCAAGGTGTTGGTCGGTAACAAGAACGTCAAGCTCGACAACTCTTACGTGCACAACCTGATCCACGGATTCATTCTGGCCGCCGAACACCTGGTGCCTGGGGGCACCGCACCCGGGCAGGCCTACTTCATCAATGACGGTGATCCGGTCAACATGTTCGAGTTCGCTCGCCCGGTGGTCGAGGCATGCGGTCAGCCCTGGCCCCGGCTGCGGGTCCCGGGCCGACTGGTCTGGGCGGTGATGACCGTCTGGCAGTTCCTGCATTTCCGCTTCGGCCTGCCCAAGCCGCTGCTGGAACCCCTTGCGGTGGAGCGTCTTTACCTGGACAACTACTTCTCGATCGGCAAGGCACAGCGCGACCTGGGGTATGAACCGCTGTACTCCACCGAAGAGGCGCTGCAGCACTGCCTGCCCTACTACGTCGAGCTGTTCGCCCGGATGAAAGCCGAAGGACAGCCCGTGGTCTCTGCGGCCGCACCTACCGCACCGAAGGGCTGACCGGTGGAGGGTGCCATCATCTGATGGTGCCCGAGTTCCGGTTCGCCACCCACGGCGGCGCGCGCATCCGCTACCTCGACTCCGGCGGTGACGACCGCGGGGCACCGGTCGTGTTCGTGCCCGGATTCACCGACGTCGCCGACGACTACACCCAGATCCTGCCCGCATTGGGTCGCCGCACCGCGGTGATCGAATTGCGTGGACACGGCCGCAGCACCGCCGGTGAGAACGGTTATGACTCCGCCGCGCTGGCCAACGACGTCGCAGCGGTCGTCGACGAGCTCACCGACGGACCGGTGCACATGATGAGCTTCTCACGCGGCACGGCCTACGCGATCACCTGGGCGCTGGCCAATTGGCCCCGGGTGCGGTCGGTGTCGATCGGTGACTACATCCCCGAAGAGCTCCTCGTGCCCGACAACGCGTTCGGCCACCTGCTGGACGGACGCTGGCGGGGCACCCCGGTGCACCAGCGCCTGGACCGGCAGGCGGCGGTCGCGACGCTGCGCGCGGCACGTCCGCAGTCGTTCTGGGAACCGTTGGCGCACTGGCAACCCCCGCTGCTGGCGGTCCGCAGCCTCAACGCCCCACTGGTCAGTGACATCAACTGGGCCCGGTACCGCGAACTCTTCCCGACCGCGCGACTCGAAGAATTCGCCGATTCACCGCACGACATCTTCCGACCGGACCGCGAACGCTTTCCCGCGCTGGTCCGCGAACTCATCGACGCAGCCGACCCGGCCCCTACCGGCTAGCGGCGCGGAGCGGCCAGGTCGGTCAGGTTCGGGACGTCGGCAGCGTCGATCGGCATGCCGAAGTAGTAGCCCTGGCCCACGTCGCATCCGCTGTCACGCAACCATTCTGCCGTCGCAGCCTCTTCGATGCCCTCGGCCACGACGGTCATTCCCAGTCCGTGCGTGAGATCGATGACCGAGCGGACCACCGTCGCGGCCCGACGATCGCTGGTCACCGTGGCGATGAACGACCGGTCGAGTTTGATCTCGTCGATGCGCAGGTCCCGCAGATATGACAAAGCCGAGTAACCGCTGCCGAAATCGTCGATGGCGACCTGTATTCCGCGCTCGCGCAACTGCTGGAGAACTTTGGCGACCAGGGTCAGGTCATGGATGACGAGATCCTCGGTGATCTCGACGGTGAGCAGGTTCGCGGGTAGTTTGCAGGCGTCGAGGGCTTCGCTGAGCGCGGCAGGAAGCCGGGTGTCGCGCAGCGACGGGGCGAACATGTTGAGAGCAAACGGCATCCGGACTCCACCGTCGCGCCAGTGCGCAGCGTCGTCGAAAACCTTTTGGATCACCAGGTCGGTGACGGGGCGAATCAGGTTGTGCTGACGCACCAGTGGCATGAAGGTCGCTGGTTGCAGTAAGCCCAGCTCCGGGTGCGGCCAGCGCAGCAGCGCCTCCACCCCCACGATGCTTCCACTTTCGAGATTCACCTTCGGCTGGTAGGCGAGATCGAGCTCGCCGTGGTCAACGGCATGACGCAGATCCGCCAATAACCTGACCTTGGCCACCCCGGCGCCGGTCACCCGATCGGTGTCGCGGTCACCGGGGTGCTCGACGCTGCCTCCCGACCGCATCAGGTCGATGTCGTAATTACACATCCGCGACGTCGAATACGAGCGCTTCGCCGCCTGCACGGCGTGGTCGGCCCGCTTCATCAGAATCGCCGGAGTGAGGTCCGGATCATCCGGCGGGGCCACTGCCACCCCGATGCGGCAGCGCATCGACACCTGTTGCCCGCCAACGGTGAACGGCTCCTCAAAGGTCTGCATGACACAGTGCAGAACCTGGCGGGACCCGTCCAGGTCGCCTTCGAGCAGCAGCACGAACTCATCTCCGCCGAGCCGCCCCACCGTGTCGCCCGGCCGCAGGCACGCGGCGATTCGCCTGCCGGCATGCACCAGCAGCTTGTCTCCGGCCGGATGACCGAGGTTGTCATTGACGAACGCGAAGTCCTCCAGGTCCACGGCCGCGACCAGCACCGGGCGCTCCTCGCGGGCACGCAGCACCATCGCATGTGTTAGTCGGTCGATGAACAGGGCCTGGTTGGCTAGGCCCGTCAACGGGTCCTTCAACGCCTGATCCGCCGCGGCCTTGGCCCACGACCGGTTTTCGAAGGCCGCAACGGATTGGCGCAAACACACCGTGACGACGATCAGTGGAACCAGGATCCGCTCAAGACCGGACATGATCATGATCGGGCCGATCGTCCCGGCCAGCAGCAGGGGCACGTACGGGGCCCACAGCGACGACACCGACGGCACCGCCACAGCCTGCATTCGCGGCGGTGGCATCCGGGAACTCAGCAGAGCCGCAGCACAGATGGCAACCAGCGAGATCGCCCACCCGACATCCATCAGACTTCCGGTCGTGTAGACGCCCTGGGCAACGGCGTAAGCGAACGCACTGTCGGTGACCGTCATTATCGCGAACGCCAGTACCAGCAACCCCAACACAACGCGCTGTCGAACACCTGCACGGGCCCAGACAGCAACCGCGATCGCCAGCAGCACGATGTCGGCGGCCGGATAGAACACCGCCAATCCCAGGGTCAGCTTGTCGTCGCGGTATGCGGAGTAGACCGCGTTGAGCGCAAAGATCCAGGACAGCAAGAACGAGCACAGCGCCACCGTGAGGCCGTCGAGGGCGATGCGCGCGGCGGTATGCCGCAGCGACGTGCCATCAGACGGAACCATCAGCAGCAGGGCCGGGACCGCGAAGACACTGAAGACCAGATAGAACAGGTCGGCAGGCGACGGAAACGGCTCGACGTAGAACACGTACTCGCACAGCAACCAGATCAGATCGGCGACGGCCCACGCCCCCAACGCCACCGTCAAGAATCGCCACGCGGTGCGCATGCGGTCTTGCGCCATCCTCGCCGCCCAGGCGCAGCAGGCGGTGGCGTATGCCGACAGACCCAAGATGATCAGATCGTCGATCAATGGCACCACTCTGCCGCCGCCGGCGGCGAGGAGCAGGACGGCAAGCGCGAGTGCAGCCCCGACCGGCACGGCCAGCGCCGCCGAGAGCATGCGCGCAGGTCGACCTGTACTCACGGTGCTCCCCTGCCCTCTGCCGCGATGATGAAACGTTCTGCCGAAATGTAGCGTCAACCGCCAGCGACGACCCAAACGCTAACGCAAAATCTCGGCCGAAGACCGGTGTTTGCTAGGGGTTGCTGTGCGATGTTGCTGCGCACCCGCGGCAGCGGTGCCGCGATGATTTTTCGCGGAACGCGGAGTCGGTTCAGCTGTCCACGACAACGACCGGAGGATCCCCGATGCGCCCATTGTCCGCAGGCCTGTTCATCTCGCTCGACGGCGTGGTCGAAGCGCCCGACCAGTGGCATTTCCCGTACTTCGACGACCAGATGGGCGCAGCCGTCAACGCCCAGCTCGGTACCGCCGACACACTGCTGCTGGGCCGTGTCACCTACGACAGCTTCGCCGGCGCCTGGCCCGAGCGGGAATTGCAGGGCGGCGATGAGGCCGAGTTCGCCAGGGCGCTCGGCGACGCACGCAAGATCGTGGTGTCGCGCAACCAGCTGCAGTTCTCGTGGCGCAACTCCGAACGACTCGCCGGCGATCTGCTCGACGGTGTCCGCACACTCAAGAACGAACCCGGCGAGGGTGCCATCGCGATGAGCGGTTCGCCGTCGGTGGTCCGCCAACTCCTGCACGCCGGACTGCTCGACGAACTGCACCTGCTGGTCCACCCGATCGCTGTGGGCAAGGGCGCGCGACTGTTCGACGACGACCAGATCCCGCTGAAGCTACTGTCCTGCAACGCTTTCCAGACCGGCGTGCTGCACCTGGTCTACACCCGCGACGAAGACGCGCCCGCAGGTGATTACCGGAGCGCCACGGCGCACCTACGTTAGTGGGGGCTCCCGCCTGATTCGGCGATCTCTTTGATCGCAGCCAGCGTCGCCGGGATCCCGATGCGCGCGGCGTCGACGCGCTTTGCGATTTCTGCGTCGGCCGATTCGCCGAAACGTTCGCCGAACCCGTCGACACCTTTGGGCAGCAGCGCCCACGACTCGGTCAGGCGGGTTCCGGCACCGTCGGGCTCCAGGTGGTACCCCCAGTAGACCCATCCGTCGTTGACCTCCCACGCGAAGACGCGCCCGGGCTCAGCGGCCACGACCTGGCAGCGGGTCTCCCATATCCGCTCGGGGGTCTCGTTGCGGCCGGTGAACCAGGCGCCCACCTGCGGCCCGGCACCCTCGTCCCACCAGCACCGGCGGCACACCGGACTCCATTGGCCCGTCCGGGTCACATCCGACACCAGTGCGTACAGGTCCTCCGGCGGCACCGCCACCGTTATCGACTCCGACATCTTCAGTTCGGTCACCCGTCGAGTCTGCCAGTAGACACTATTGCGTTTCTGTCGACGGGATGTGACCTTAGAACGCGTTCTACTTCGTCGTCGGAGGGCCACTCGGATGGAAACCAGTAATGGGCGCGTCGCCGTCATCGTCGGCGCGGCGTCCGGTATCGGCTGGGCGACCGCCCAGACCCTGGCCGCGGCCGGTGTGCGGATCACCGTGGCCGACCTCAACGCCGAAGGCGCCCAGGCCCGGGCCACCGAACTCGGTGACGGCCATAGCGCCGCGCGGGTCGACGTCGTCGACGAGGATTCGGTGCAGCGGCTGTTCGATGACCTCGGCCCCATCGACATCGCGGTCAACTGTGCCGGGTTCAGCAATGTCGGCCTGATCACCGAGATGCCCGTCTCGGAGTTCCGCGCCGTCGTCGACGTCTGTCTCAACGGCGCGTTCATCGTCGCCAAGCACGCCGGCCGACATTTGCGCGCAGGCGGTTCGCTGGTGCAGATCAGCTCGCTGAACGGGCGCCAGCCCGCGGCCGGAATGAGTGCCTACTGCGCGGCCAAAGCCGGCCTGTCGATGCTGACCCAGGTTGCCGCACTCGAGATGGGTGCGCGCGGCATCCGGGTCAACGCGGTCGCACCGGGGTTCGTCCACACCCCACTCACCGCGGCCGCGGCATCGGTGCCCGGGGTGGTGCAGGACTACGTCGACAACACCGCGCTGGCCCGGGCGGGCACCCCGCAGGACATCGCCGACGCGGTGGCCTACCTGTGCTCCCCGGCAGCGTCGTGGATCACCGGCGAAGTGCTCGACATCAATGGCGGCGCCCACCTGAAGCGCTATCCCGACATCATGGGCCACGTCAACCGGCTCATGGAGCAGGCGTGAACGTCGAGGGCAGGCATGCGCTGGTGACCGGTGCCGGCTCGGGCATCGGCGCAGCGCTGTGCCGCGCACTGGACGCAGCCGGCGCCCATGTGGTGTGCACCGATATCGACGCGGTCGCCGCCGAGGGCACCATCGCCGGGTTGAGTGACCGGGCCCGGGCGGCCCAGCTGGACGTCACCGACGCCGCCGCCGTGCAAGCCGCCGTCGACGAGATCGTCAACCGGGCCGGCCGTATCGACCTCATCTTCAACAACGCCGGCATCGTCTGGGGCGGAGACACCGAGCTGCTCACCCTCGACCAGTGGAACGCGATCATCGACATCAACCTGCGCGGCGTCGTGCACGGTGTCGCCGCCGCGTACCCCCAGATGTTGCGCCAGGGCCACGGCCAGATCGTCAACACCGCTTCGATGGCCGGCCTGACCGCCGCCGGGCAGGTCACCAGCTACGTCGCCACCAAGCATGCCGTGGTCGGGCTGTCGCTGGCGCTGCGCTCCGAGGCCGCGCCCCGTGGCGTCGGGGTGTTGGTGGTCTGTCCGGCTGCCGTCGAGACGCCGATCCTGGACAAAGGCGCGATGGGGGGCTTTGTCGGCCGTGACTACTTTCTGCAGGCTCAAGGCGGCAAACCCTACGACGCCGACCGGCTCGCGCGGGACACCCTGCGGGCGATCCGGCGCAACAAGGCAATCCTGGTCAAACCCACGGTGGCGCAGGCGCAATGGTGGTTCGCGCGGTTGGCCCCGAACCTGATGAACCGGATGTCGATGCGTTTCGTCGCCGGGCAGCGGTCACGACAGGGACGTGGCATACCGCCATCTGCGACCGGCTCCGGATAGGGTTGCTCACGCCCGGCCGACGCGCCGGGGCGGGAGGGCGCATGACAGATCAGTTCACCCCGACCCAGAAGCGCGCGCTGGCCGTCATCACGCTGATCGCGCTCGGGGTCGCAGCGTACTTCCTGCGCCGGTATGTGCTGCTGATCGCGGTCGCCGCCGTGCTGGCCTACCTGTTCAGCCCGCTCTACCGGCGTCTGCTGGCCAGGATGAGCTCCGGCGCGGCGGCGACGCTGACGCTGCTGGCGGCGATCGCCATCGTCGCCCTGCCACTGTCGGGCGTGGTGGCGTTGGCCGTGATGCAAATCAGCCAAATGGTCTCCAGCGTGGGCCACTGGGCCCAGCAGACCGACTTCACCGCGCTGGCCCAGCGCCTGCTCGACTCGGCCAATGAACTGCTGGCGCGAGTCCCGTTCGTGGAGACCACGCTGACCCCGGAGTCGGTGCGTCAGGCCATTGCCCGGGTGGGTCAGGACGCCGGGGAAATTGCGCTGGGCCTGATCCGCGATTCGGTGGGCGGCATCGCGGCCACGGTGACCGCGTCGATCATCTTCCTGTACGTGTTCTTGGCGCTGCTGACCAACGGCGACAAGGTCGCCGAACTGTTCCGCGACCTCAACCCGCTGGGCCGCGAGGTTTCCGACATCTATCTGGCCAAGGTCGGCGCCATGGTCTCGGCGACGGTCAAGGGCCAGTTCATCATCGCCACCTGTCAGGGTGTGGCCGGTGCGGTGTCGCTGTACATCGCCGGCCTGCACGACGCGTTCTTCATGTTCGTGATCTTCCTGACCGCGCTGTCGTTCATCCCGCTGGGTGGCGGCATCGTGACCATTCCGCTGGGCATCGCGATGGCGGTGTTCGGCAATCCGGTGGGCGGCATCTTCGTCGTCGTCTTCCACCTGCTCGTGGTGACCAACATCGACAATGTGCTGCGGCCGTTCCTGGTGCCCAAGAGCGCCCACCTGCAGCCGGCGCTGATGTTGATCGCCGTCTTCGCCGGGCTGGGCATGTTCGGATTCTTTGGCATCGTGTTGGGACCGGTGCTGATGATCGTCATCGTGACGACGATCAGCATGTACCTGGCGGTGTCGAAGGATCTGCCGTTGGACACCCTCACCGGCACCCGCGCCGATCCCGAGGACGACGCGAACGAGCGGGACACCCCGTGGTGGCAGCGCCTGCTCCCGCAGCGGTTGCGGCCGGCTAGAACAACCGGCTCTTGAAGAACTCCACGACCCGCTTACGGGCCTCATAGGCCGGGTTTCCGTCGACCTCACGCACCTGGTCGGTCAGCACCGAGTGGGCCATCCGTCCGAGGCCGTCGGCGTTGCCCTTGCCCGAATTGATCTCGATGACGTCGAACGCGTCGCCGAGCCGGTCCTTCAACGTGGCGAACCGCGCGCCAGGGACGAGGGGGTCGGCGCTGAAGCGCAACCCCATCACGCACAGTCCCTCCTCGGCAGCTCGGCGCGCCACGACCTGCAATTCCGCCTCGGACACCCCCGGATCACGCCGCTGCTTGGGGGTCAGCGGTAAGGGTATCGACGGCTGGCTCATCACCGGGGCCAGCACACTGTCGTCGACGGCGGCGGCCAGCGCGAATCCGCCGGTGAAGCACTGGCCGATGACGCCGACGCCCTTGCCGGGGGTGTTGGCGTCGAGGTCACGCGCCAGCGCCCGCAGATAGTGGGCCACCGGCCGGTCGGCATTGGTGGCGAACGCCGCGAACTCCTTGGCGACGCACCCCTTCAGCAGCACCGGTAGCGCGCCCGGACCCCGTGCGGGAGCCCCCGGCGTGCCGAACAGCGACGGCGCGGCGACCGTGAATCCGTTGTCGACGAGGTGATCACCGAGCGCGAGCACCCCGGGATGCAGGCCGGGCATCTCCGGGATCAGGACCACCCCGGGCCCTTCGCCTTTGCGGTAGACGTCGTAGGTCTGGCCGGCCGCGGTGAACGGCGTGGCGACCCATCCGGTCAGATCGGACTCCGGAGCGGTCATGGCGTCTCCATCTCGCGTGCTCAGGTCGAGGGCAGCGGCGGCTGCGATTGCGTCGCCGCGGCAAGCGTACGGTACTCATCGGTACCGCCGGCCCCGGTCAGCGCAATCTGCGCTGGTCCGGTCGGGCCGCTGATGCGCGCGGTCCACACCGGTTCTGCCGGCCCGCCGTTGCGTCCTCCACCCTGGTAGACGATCCAGCGCACGCCGTCGACGTCCTGGGTCCCGGTCGGGACCAGGTCGCGGTCGAACGATGCGATGAGGCGCTCCTCGTCGGCATCACTCTGGGTCACGCTGAGGTACCGACCCGTCGTCGTGAGGAATCCAACCGTGGAGGCGACCGCCCGCACCTGCTGCCCGGTGGCCGGATCGGTGCGGCCGGACTCGATGCCTTTGCGGCTGCCGGAGTTGGACTGCCAGCCCTCGGGCACTGCGGGGATGCGAATCGGAATGCCCAGCGCTGCGGCATCGGCGCGCAATGCCGCCGGGGCGTCGTAATCCGGTGTCGGTCCGCGGCCCGGACCCGAGGGCGCGAACGAGCACATGCCCAGCAGTCCGGCCAGCACCAGACAGGCCACCACCAGCGGTGCCATCGACCAGAACATGTCGCGACCGTCTTGCAGCAGGCGAGACTTCGGAGGGCGCGGACCGGGCACCCCGGCGACCGGGTGGCCCGGGTCGGGCGGCGTCGTCATGATTGCCAGTATCCCAGCTCCCGGAGAGCAACCCGCTAATGGGACAATCTGGCCCATGACGCCACCGAGACGTGAAGCCCCCGATCGCAACCTGGCCCTGGAGCTCGTGCGAGTGACCGAGGCTGGGGCGATGGCGGCGGGCCGCTGGGTCGGACGCGGAGACAAGGAAGGCGGCGACGGCGCGGCCGTCGACGCGATGCGTCAACTGGTCAACTCCGTATCGATGCGCGGCGTGGTGGTCATCGGCGAGGGCGAGAAGGACAACGCCCCGATGCTCTACAACGGCGAGGAGGTCGGCAACGGCGACGGCCCGGAGTGCGACTTCGCCGTCGACCCGGTCGACGGCACCACGCTGATGAGCAAGGGCATGCCCAACGCCATCTCGGTGCTCGCGGTGGCCGAGCGCGGCTCGATGTTCGATCCGTCGGCGGTGTTCTACATGAACAAGATCGCCGGCGGACCCGATGTCGCCGACTTCATCGACATCACGTCTCCGATCGCGGCGAACATCCAACGCATCGCCAAAGTTCGCAAGGCCTCGGTCTCCGACATCACCGTCTGCATCCTGGACCGTCCCCGGCACACCAAGTTGATGGCCGACGTCCGGGAGGCCGGCGCGCGCATCCGGCTGATCTCCGACGGCGACGTCGCGGGCGCCATCTCGGCCTGCCGCCCCGACTCGGGCACCGACCTGCTGGTCGGCATCGGCGGCACCCCCGAGGGCATCATCACCGCGGCCGCGATCCGCTGCATGGGCGGCGAGATCCAGGCCACGCTGGCGCCCACCGACGACGAAGAGCGCCAGCGCGCCCTCGACCGCGGTTACGACCTGGACCGCGTGCTCACCACCAAAGACCTGGTGTCCGGAGAGAACGTGTTCTTCTGCGCCACCGGTGTCACCGACGGCGACCTGCTCAAAGGGGTGCGCTTCTTCGGCGGTGGCTGCACCACCCAGTCGATCGTGATGCGTTCGAAGTCGGGCACCGTGCGGATGATCGACGCCTATCACCGGCTCTCGAAGCTCAACGAGTACTCCGCGGTGAACTTCACCGGCGACGTCAGCGCCGCCTACCCATTGCCGTAACCCCTTCAACCCCAACACCTCACGAAACAGGGAGCCACATGGCAGACAAGGACGCCGAGTACCGCATCGAGCACGACACCATGGGTGAAGTCCGGGTCCCCAAGGACGCGCTGTGGCGCGCGCAGACCCAACGCGCGGTGGAGAACTTCCCGATCTCGTTCCGTCCGCTGGAACGCACCCAGATCCGTGCGCTCGGCCTGCTCAAAGGCGCCTGCGCCCAGGTGAACAAGGACCTCGGGCTGCTGGATGCGGACAAGGCCGACGCGATCATCGCCGCAGCGGCCGAGATCGCCGACGGACAGCATGACGACCAGTTCCCGATCGACGTGTTCCAGACCGGGTCGGGCACCAGTTCGAACATGAACACCAACGAGGTCATCGCCTCGATCGCGGCGGCCAACGGGGTCACGGTGCATCCCAACGACCACGTGAACATGTCGCAGAGCTCCAACGACACCTTTCCCACCGCGACCCACATCGCGGCCACCGAAGCCGCCGTGCGGCAACTGATCCCGGCGCTGGAGGTGCTGCACGAGTCGCTGGAGGCCAAAGCCCGGCAGTGGCGCACCACGGTGAAGTCGGGCCGCACCCACCTGATGGACGCGGTCCCGGTGACGCTGGGCCAGGAGTTCGGCGGCTACGCCCGGCAGATCCAGGCCGGCATCGAGAGAGTGAAGGCGACCCTGCCCCGGCTCGGGGAGCTCGCCATCGGCGGCACCGCCGTCGGCACCGGGCTCAACGCGCCCGACGGCTTCGGCGCGAAGGTCGTCGAGGTGCTGGTCGACCAGACCGGCATCGCCGAGTTGCGCCCTGCCGTCGACTCTTTCGAGGCCCAAGCCGCGCGTGACGGGCTGGTCGAGGCCTCTGGTGCGCTCAAGACGATCGCGGTCTCACTGACCAAGATCGCCAACGACATTCGTTGGATGGGGTCGGGGCCGCTGACCGGGCTGGGCGAGCTGCAGTTGCCCGATCTGCAGCCGGGAAGCTCGATCATGCCGGGCAAGGTCAACCCCGTCATCCCCGAGGCGATCACCCAGGTGGCGGCACAGGTCATCGGCAACGACGCCGCTGTCACCGTGGGCGGACTGTCGGGCGCGTTCGAGCTCAACGTCTACATCCCGATGATGGCCCGCAATGTGCTCGAGTCGTTCACGCTGCTGGCCAACTCGTCGAAGTTGTTCGCCACCCGGTGCATCGACGGCCTGATCGCCAATGAGGATCGGCTGCGCGAGCTCGCCGAGTCCTCACCGTCGATCGTGACTCCGCTGAACTCGGCGATCGGCTACGAGGAGGCCGCCAAAGTGGCCAAGCAGGCGCTGGCGGAGAAGAAGACGATTCGCCAGACGGTCATCGATCGTGGCCTGATCGGAGACAAGCTCTCCGAAGCGGAGCTCGACAAGCGTCTCGACGTACTCGCGATGGCCAAAGTCAAGGACGGCGACTAGCCAACTCGTGCGATTTGGGCGCGGTAAACGACGCTGGGCGTCGTTTACCGCGCCCAAATCCCTCGTCAGGGCAAGGCACCGGGACTGATCTCTTCGAGCATCTCGGTCACCAGCGCGGCGATCGGCGAGCGTTCACTGCGCAGCAGCGTGATGTGTGCGAACAGCGGGTGGCCCTTGAGCTTCTCGATCACGGCCGCGACACCGTCGTGGCGGCCGACGCGCAGATTGTCCCGCTGGGCCACATCGTGGGTCAGCACCACACGTGAACCCGAACCCAGCCGGGACAGCACCGTCAGCAACACGTTGCGCTCCAACGACTGCGCCTCGTCGACGATGACGAACGAGTCGTGCAGCGAGCGGCCCCGGATGTGGGTCAGCGGCAGCACCTCCAGCATCCCGCGCGAGAGCACCTCTTCGAGCACCGCCGGACTGGCCAGACCCTCCAACGTGTCGAACACCGCTTGAGCCCAGGGGCCCATCTTGTCGCTCTCGCTGCCCGGGAGGTAGCCGAGGTCCTGCCCGCCCACCGCATAGAGCGGGCGGAACACCACCACCTTGCGCTGGGTACGCCGCTCCAACACCGCCTCCAGACCAGCACACAGCGCCAACGCGGACTTGCCGGTGCCGGCCTTGCCGCCCAGCGAGACGATGCCGACCAATTCGTCCTGCAGCAGATCGAGCGCGACGCGTTGTTCGGCGGACCTTCCCCGGAGGCCGAACACCTCGCGATCACCTCGTACCAACTGCACCCTCTTATCGGCGTTGACCCGGCCCAGCGCATGAGAACTGCTGCCCAGCAACCTGATTCCGGTGTGGCAGGGCAGATCACGGGCGGCGGTCAGGTCGATCTCGCCGTCGGCGAACAAGGCGTCCACGTCCTCGCCTGACACCTCGAGTTCGGCCATCCCGGTCCACCCGGAGGTGACGACATCCTGCGCGTGGTACTCGTCGGCGGGAAGGCCGACCGCGCCTGCCTTGACGCGCAGTGGGATGTCCTTGCTCACCAGCGTCACCTGCTTGCCCTCAGCGGCGAGGTTGGCCGCACAGGTCAGGATGCGAGCGTCGTTGGTCTCGGTGCGGAATCCGGCCGGCAGCACCGAGGGGTCACTGTGATTGAGCTCGACCTGAAGCGTACCGCCTTCTGCGCCAACGGGAATGGGCAGATCCAACCGACCGTGTTCGAGCCGCAGATCGTCGAACATGCGCAGCGCCTGTCGAGCGAACCATCCCAGCTCGTGGTGGTGACGTTTGGCTTCCAGCTCGCTGATGACGACGAGCGGAACCACCACTTCGTGTTCGGCAAATCGCGTGATGGCCCAGGGATCGGACAACAACACGGAGGTGTCGAGCACATAGGTCCGTCGTGCACCTGACTGCCGGCTCGGGAATTGGGTCACGTAGCGCTCCTCGAGGCTGCGCGAGTTCCTGCGGCCCCACACGAACTTCTCGGTGGACACACAAGCGGTCTCAGGACCGGGGCCGGCCCTCTCAATCGGGACCGCCCGGACAGCAGAGCAAATCGCTAGCCATCGGAATCGACGCTACTCTCGCACGCGCACAGGTGCCCGTCAGGCGCGCCGAAACTCTGACTGCCGTATGCGTTACGAGCTGGTGAACTGTTCAAGGGCGGCCTCGTCGGCCACCCCCCAGGCCCGGATGCGCTCGGCGATCACAGTGCTGAGCTGGTCGCGGTCGAAGATCCCGGCCTGCGCGACGCGCGCGACCTTGTCCTGGTAGGCGTCGATGTCACCGCCGACGACGTCGAGTTCGGCGGCCCGCTTGGCGATCGCGTCAACGGTCTCTTCGCGGTGGGTGCTCAAGCAGTGCGCGATGAGGTTGCCGAAAAACTCTTCGTGGCGTTCCTCGTCGCGGGCGATCCGGCCCACGAGCCCTTGCAGCACCGGCTCGCCGATCTGGGCCTCCAGGTTGCGGCAGAACACCGCGTGCGCGCGCTCCCAGAACGCCATGAACACCAGCGTCTCGATCTGGCTGTAGGTGTCGGCGCGATAGCCCTTCATCACATGCTCGACGCGGACGTCCTCGTTGGCGGTGGGGTCGATCTGGCGGGTGACCACCAGGTAGTTGCGCAGCGCGACCGCGTGCAGGTGTTCCTCGGCGGTCCAGCGGCCCAGCCAGCGACCCCACTTGTCTTCGAGGATGAAGTGTTCGACGAGTTCGCGGTGATAGCCGGCCAGGTTGTCCTTGGTGATCAGCAGGATCTCCAAGGCGTCTGTGATGTGCTTGGGCAGGGTCACCTGCGACGGATCCCAGTCCCGTCCGCCCAGGAATGCGAAGTTCTCACCCTGGTCGAACGGGACGAAATCGTGGGCGAACCACGGGTCCTCGGTGTCGAGATGACGCCGCAGCTCATCGTCGACGACCGGCTCAAGTTCGAGCGTCAGGGCGTTAGCGACAGGTTTCTGTGCCATGCGGTTACACTAACCCAATTCTGTGGGAATCGTAAAATTGCCGTGCGCGACACTCCGGAGGCCGTGTCGACAAAAGGTCTAGAGCGTCAGGCCCGGGTAGAGCGGGTTGGCGTCGAGCATTTCGGCCGCCGCGCTGCGCACCCGCTCTGCGGTGCCGTCGGCCAGCGTGTACTTGGCCTTGGAGGGCCCCGCCGGTCCGGCCGCGGGCTCGGTGTTCTTCAGCACCTCGACCACCAGCTCGGCGACCCGGTCGAAGTCGTCGGCGCCAAAGCCACGCGTCGTCAGCGCCGGGGTACCGAACCGGATGCCGCTGGTGTACCAGGCACCGTTCGGATCGGCCGGGATCGCGTTGCGGTTGGTGACGATGCCGGAGTCCAGCAGCGCCGACTCGGCTTGGCGGCCGGTCAGCCCGAACGACGTGACGTCGAGCAGCACCAGGTGGTTGTCGGTCCCGCCGGTGACCAAGCTGCTGTCCCGCTTCACGAAGCCGTCGGCCAGCGCCTGCGCGTTGTCGGCGACGGCTTGTGCGTAACTGCGGAACGCCGGCTGCCGGGCCTCGGCCAGCGCGACGGCCTTGGCGGCCATCACGTGCGAAAGTGGACCGCCCAGCACCATCGGGCAACCCTTGTCGACCGCGGGTGCGTACTCCTCGGTGGCCAGCACCAGACCGCCACGGGGCCCGCGCAGCGACTTGTGCGTCGTCGTCGTCACGACATGGGCGTGCGGCACCGGATCCTCGTCGCCGGTGAACACCTTGCCGGCCACCAGCCCGGCGAAGTGCGCCATGTCGACCATCAGCGTCGCACCGACCTCGTCGGCGATCTCCCGCATCTTGGCGAAGTTGATCCGGCGCGGATAGGCCGAATAACCGGCGACCAGCACCAGCGGCTTGAACTCCCGCACCGCGGCGGCGACGGCGTCGTAGTCGATGAACCCGGTCGTGGGATCGGTGCCGTACTGGCGCTGGTGGAACATCTTGCCGGAGATGTTGGGCCGGAACCCGTGGGTCAGGTGCCCGCCGGTGTCCAGCGACATACCCATCAGACGCTGATTGCCCAGCTGGGCGCGCAGACTTTCCCAGTCGGCTTCGGACACGTCGTTGATGTGCTTGGCGCCCAGCTCGGCCAACTGGGGAGCCTCCACCCGGGTGGCCAGGATCGCCCAGTAGGCCACCAGGTTGGCGTCGATACCGGAATGCGGCTGGGCGTAGGCGTACGGCGCGCCGAACAGTTCGCGGGCGTGTTCGGCGGCCAGCGCCTCGACGGTGTCGACATTCTGGCAGGCGGCATAGAACCGGTGGCCGATGGTGCCCTCGGCGTACTTGTCGGAGAACCACGTGCCCATGGTCAGCAGCACCGCGGGCGAAGCGTAGTTCTCACTGGCGATCAACTTCAGCGACGAACGCTGGTCGTCGAGCTCTTTGCGGGTGGCCTCGGCGATGCGCGGCTCGACGCTCTCGATCACCTGCAGCGCGGCGCGGTAGGCCTCGCTGGCGGTGGCGGCGTACTCGGCGCCCTGACCGGCGGTGACGGACTCAGCAGTCATGTCCGAAAGCCTATCGGGCTATGGGGTACGCAACGACGAGGGGATCAGCGGCTCGTCGAGCAGCGTGGTGAAGCGCTCGCTGAGCGACACCCCGTCGGGACGGGCATCGAGCCAGCCGCGCAGCAGCCGATAGCCCTCGACGTAGGTGCTGGTGTACGCGCGCCACAGCGGCGACGACAAGAAGCGCAGCATCTGGCGGGCGCGTTCGTCGTTGACCAGCAGCCATCGTTTCAGGAACGCCACCACCTCGTCGACGTCGCGGCGCTCGTCATGCAGCATCAGCGCGGCATCCTGGCGCACATCGGCCAGCGCTGCCGTCGCATCGGAGACCGCGGCCGCCCGCTCACCGTCGAACCGCAGCCCCAGATCGGCGTAGACGTCGGCAGCCCAACCCCCCCAGCCCGGTCCGATCGCCACATAGAGTGCCAGGTCGGCCAACCCCTCGGCCATCAGGCACTGTGGGGTGTTGACCAGGAAGATGGTCTGCTCGGCCTGGCCCTTGCCCTCGACCAGCCCCGCCTCCTTGCGGCAGTGCTCGGTGTGGTGGCCTGGATACGACTCGTGAGCGACCAGCCGCGGCAGGTTCGACATCTGCTGCCTGAGGTCGGCGTTGACCGCGACGGTCGACCGGTAATCGCCGAGGTAGTAGTTGAACCCCGACCACGGCTTGTCGGTCACCACCTCGTAGGTGATCGTCTCGCGTTCGGGCAGTGGGAAGGTCGCACGCACGCGGTCGCGCAACGCCGAGGAGAACGCGTGAATGGCTTCCTCGAGGCGATCGGGCGGGATCTCCTCGGCCGCACGGTAGGCCTGCACCCGCTCGGCGAGCGGGCCGGAGCCCCCCAACGCGTCGTCGAGCTGGGCGTGCGCCTCCCGGTACCGCTGCGGGTCGCCCTTGGTGATGCGGACGTCGAAGTAGGCCGCCACCTCGTCGACGAAACCGACCTCCTGGCCCGCGAACTTCCGACCGGCACAGGCCAGTGCGCGCAGATGCGCGCCGACGAACGCAGCGCGGTCGGCATCGAGGCCGGCGGGCAGTTCGGTCTGCAGCTGTTCGGCCCGACGGGCCAGCGCCGCGGGGTCGGGCAATGGTTCGTTGTCGACCTGGCGGCGCAGTGCGGGGTCCCCGGTGAACGAGTCGACGTAACCTTCCTCGATGCGGTCGAAGCGCAGTCCGAGCATCAGGTACTCGTTGATCAGGGTGCCGGGGTCCATGGCAACCACGCTAACTGCAAGACTGGGCGCATGGCTCGGCTGAGCGAACCCAGCCCCTATGTGGAGTTCGATCGAAGTCAGTGGCGGGGGCTCCGGTCCTCGACACCGCTGAAGTTGACCGAAGACGAACTGGTCAAGCTGCGTGGGCTCGGCGAGAAGATCGACCTGCTGGAAGTCGAAGAGGTCTACCTGCCCCTGGCCCGGCTGATCCATCTGCAGGTCGCCGCGCGTCAGGCCCTGTTCGCCACCACCGCAGAGTTCCTCGATGACCCCGAAGGCGAGCCGCACCAGAATCCGAACCGGCCGGTGCCGTTCATCATCGGCGTCGCGGGCAGCGTGGCGGTCGGCAAATCCACCACGGCCCGTGTGCTGCAGGCGCTGCTCGCCCGCTGGGAGCACCACCCGCGGGTCGATCTGG
This sequence comes from Mycobacterium sp. SMC-4, assembly GCF_025263265.1. Lineage (NCBI taxonomy): Bacteria > Bacillati > Actinomycetota > Actinomycetes > Mycobacteriales > Mycobacteriaceae > Mycobacterium > Mycobacterium sp. SMC-4. The sequence continues at coordinate 4,155,100 of NZ_CP079869.1, forward strand.
TGACCACCGACGGTTTCCTCTATCCGAACAAGGAGCTCGCGCGCCGGAACCTGATGCACCGCAAGGGCTTCCCGGAAAGCTATGACCGTCGTGGGTTGATGCGCTTTGTCACCGCGGTGAAATCAGGTTCCGATGCGGCGTGTGCACCGGTCTACTCTCACTTGCTCTACGACATCGTGCCGGGTGACAAGCAGATCATCGAGCATCCCGACATCCTCATCCTGGAGGGGCTCAACGTCCTGCAGACCGGCCCGGCGCTGATGGTCTCCGACCTGTTCGACTTCTCGGTCTACGTCGACGCGCGCATCGAGGACATCGAGAACTGGTACATCTCACGGTTTCTGTCGATGCGCGCCGGCGCATTCGCCAACCCGGCATCGCATTTCCACCACTACTCGACGCTGACCGATGAGCAGGCCGTGTTCGCCGCCCGCGACATCTGGCACTCCATCAACCGGCCCAATCTGATCGAGAACATCCTGCCGACCCGGCCGCGCGCGACGCTGGTGCTGCGCAAGGATTCCGACCATTCGATCAACCGGCTGCGGCTGCGCAAGTTGTAGCGCAGCCGCTGTAGTCGGATCAGGCTCTGCCGATGCGGCGCACACCCTGGTACTGCAGTTCGGCCATCACCAGCGTGTAGACCCCGGTGCCCAGCACCAGCACCACGCCCATCGTGGTCAGCGGCCAGACTCCGGCGACGACGACCACCACGGTGGCGACACTGAACAGCAGGTTGCCCACCGCCAGCACCACACCCGAGGTGCGGATGGCCGGGCGGGCAGCCAGCGCCAGCACGGCGGCCGCGAAGACGACGAAGAACGCGCCGGTCGCGTACTCGACAGCAGGCGTGGTGCCCGACAGCTCGGCCACCCTGGGCGCCAATGCCAGCAGCACGATGCCGGCCAGACCGCTGAGGATGCCATCAGCGCGCATGGCGAAACGCAGCAGGGAGTCGGTGGACTCGTTGAGGCGGGATGATGTGACGGTCATGACGGAGATTCCTTTCACGATGCGGATATCGGTGCGTTTGCATCCCGGTGGGCAGCTCTGCGGTGCCCGGTGGTGATGGCGGTCACGGCACCGATGCTGCGAGAAACCCACTGCCAGATCGACGACGATCGCTGCCAAACGCTGCCAACCGCAGGTCAGCGCTACCGCGGGGCGGCGGCGGTGCTGCGCAGATCCGTGGCGATCACCCGCGCCGCGGCGTTCTGCCAGTTGTGCAGCGAACGCTGCGGCACGTCGCTGACCAACCAGTGCCACGCCTGCCGGGCCACCGGGTCCAACCCGGCGGCGGTTGCGTTCTGCGCATAGGCCCGCACCCCGACGACGTACGGGAAATACAGCGCGTTGTAGTGCCGCCACTGCTCGGTGGTGCCGAAGTCGGCACCGTCGCGCGGCTTGAGCACGGCGATTCGTTCAGCCAGCAGCGAGCGAAGCTCGGTGGCGCGTTCCAGGGGTTGGTCCGGGGCGCCGCGGCGTGCCAGCCGCTCGTCGATGACGGGAAGCGCGGTCAGCGGGCTGGCCACCAGCTTGGACAGGTCGCCGTAGTGGCTCAGTGCGCGCCGGGTGACCCGTATGAATGTCTGCTCGTCCATGTCGTCGAGCGGGTTGGCGGCCCGGCGCGGCAGTGCCGCCTCGGTGCCGCGCAGCGCAGCGCGGTCGGCGCGCAGGTCCGGGGACCGTGCGAACGCCAACCGGTCCAGGAATCCGGCCAGCGGGTCGGCCAGCACGTTGATCGCGATGGCCACCGCCAGGCTGGTGAACAGCAGCACGGTCAGTGTGGCGCTCGGACCCGCGACGGCTGACGCGATCAACACCTGGCCGCCGAACAGCACCGCCACCACCAGTGTGGCCGCGACCGAGCGCAGCATGTCTGCACGTAGCGCGTGGCCCTCGTCGAACGCGTCCCCCATCGCCACCGCGACGCCGAGCAGCGCTACATCGAAACCGGTGGCGGCCAACGCCAGTCCGCTCGGTACCAGGCCCAGCGGTATGACCAGGATGGCGTTGCCGAGCGCGAAGAACAGCGTCGCGACAACCACGAACACCACGACCGGACCGGGCTGGGAACGCCGGATCACCGCGTGGGCCATGGCCGCCAGCGAGGGCACCGACACCGCCGCGAACAGCACCCAGTGCCCCAGCCGCAGCGGTCCAGTGACGTCTCCTGCCAGGGTTGCGCCGCAGATCGCCAGCACCGCGACCCCAGCGACCAACCCGGCGTCCCGGGAACGGTTGCGCCAGCTGTCGCGCGGACGGGACAGCTCCAGCAGCACCGCGAACCACGCCACCCCCGGCACCGCAACCAGATAGATCTCCACGGCACCGAGCACGTCCGACGAGGCCATCAGCCGCACCTCGTCCAGCGCCACCACCAGCGCGAAACTCATCAGCCCGATGGCGGCCAGAACCAGCACCGGCTTGCGGGGATCGCGGGCCAGCAGGTAGAGCCCCAGCCACCAGCTCAGGGTGAACACCACAGCCGAGAGCACCACCATGGTTACCGCCCGTAGCGGCGGTGCCGGGCGCTGTAGTCGCGGACCGCGCGCAGGAAGTCGACGCGACGGAACTCCGGCCAGTAGGCCTCGGTGAACCACATCTCTGAGTACGCGCTCTGCCACAGCAGAAAGCCCGACAGCCGTTGTTCGCCGGAGGTCCGGATCACCAGATCCGGGTCCGGCTGGCCGGAGGTGTAAAGATTCTCCGAAATCGCCTCGGCGGTAACAGCTTCCACGAGTTGCTCGCCGGTGGCGCCGTTGGCGATCTGCTTGCTGAGCAGCGCCCGCACCGCATCGACGATCTCCTGGCGCCCGCCGTAGCCGACGGCGACGTTGACGTGAAAGGAGGCGGTGCGGGCATCAGCGGTCGAGGACACCGCGTCACGCAACCGGCGCGCGGGTTCCTCGCCGATGAGCTCCAGATCGCCGACGGTGCGAACGCTCCACCGGTTGGCCGGCGCGCAGATCTCCTCGACCACCTCGGTGATGATCTCGATCAGCGCCGAGAGTTCTTCGGGCTCGCGCCGCAGATTCTCCGTCGAGAGCAGATACACAGTGGCCATCTCGATGCCGATTTCGTCACACCAGCGCAGCATCTCGGCGATCTTGCGGGCGCCGGCCCGATAGCCGTAGCTGACGTCGTCGTGGCCGACTTCACGGGCCCAGCGGCGGTTCCCGTCACACAGGACCGCGATGTGACGCGGTAGCTCTGAACGCGACGGCGACAACCCCAGACGCAGACGCATCTCGTAGAGCCGATACGCCGGCCCTTTGAGGCGCCGCGGAATGAGGTCCACGATCGTCCAGACTACTGTTGGCGCCGGAAGCCCCAAAGCCGCTCAGCGGAGGTGATATGCCGACATCACTCGAACCGTGGTACACCGCCGACTCACCGCGGGAGCCCTGGGAACCCGAAGATCTGCCCGAGGCCGTCGCTGACGGGGTCGCCCACTTCCTGGGTAAACCACGGTTGCGCGGCTGGATCCATGTGTACTCGGCGATCATCGCGGTGATCGCCGGCGCGGCGCTGGTCGCCGTGTCGTGGTCGCTGGAGTCGATGCGGGCCGGCATCGCCACGCTGATCTACACCCTGACGATCGTGGCGATGTTCGCCGTCAGCGGGGTCTATCACCGGGTCAACTGGACGTCGGCTACCGCACGCAAGTGGATGAAGCGCGCCGATCACTCGATGATCTTCGTGTTCATCGCCGGCAGCTACACGCCGTTCGCGCTGCTGGCGCTGCCCGAACGCGACGGCATGACGTTGTTCTGGATCGTGTGGGGCGGCGCATTGGCCGGGGTGGCGTTGAAGATGCTGTGGCCGTCCTCACCGCGCTGGCTGGGCGTGCCGCTCTACATCCTGCTGGGCTGGGTCGCGGTGTGGTTCATCGGGCCCATCGCCCACGGCGCGGGCGTGGCCGCGGTCGTGCTGCTGATCGTCGGCGGCGTGCTCTACAGCGTCGGAGGTGTCCTCTATGCGCTCAAGTGGCCGAACCCGTGGCCGACGACGTTCGGCCACCATGAGTTCTTCCACGCGTGCACCGCGGTGGCGGCGATCTGCCACTACGTCGCCATGTGGTTCGCCGTATTCTGAGCGGCTTCGCTATAGCTGGGTGATGTTCTGCGGGCCCCAGTATGCCTTCATCGAGGTGATCTGCCCGTCGGCGTTGAACGCCATCACCTCGATCGGCTCGATCCGCATCGTCCCCACGGTGATCGCGAAGACGAATGCGGCCTCGTGGCCACCTGCGCGGAACGACAGCAGCTCGGTCTTGAGCTCGGCACCTTCGGCGTTCTTGTAGAACCCGGCGATGGCCTGGCGGCCGATGTGCACCTCGCCGCCGCCCACCGGATCCTCGAGCGTGGCGTCCTCGGCATAGAGCGCGGCGACATCGTCGGCCGTGCCGGTGGCGACGGTGTCGAGGTAACGCGTGACCAGTTTCTGCAGGGCGTCGGGCTCAAAGCTCATGTGCGGCAGGCTACACAACGCCCCGCGACCCGACAGCAGATCAGTCCGGGTCGCGCTGCACGCCGTCGGCCGGTGACCCGGTCGACAGGTCGGGGTCGGCACCGCGGGAATTGCCGGCACCGGTGTCCCCCGGCGCCGCGCCCTTGCCGGTGTCCTCGTCGGTGTCGGTGTCGGTGTCGAACGACTTCGGCAGCCTGCGCAGGTGCCGGTTCATCGACCACACCAGCACGAAGGTACCGATCAGCAGCAGCACCACGATCGTCAACCCGAACGGGCTGGCTTTACCGAAATCCGGGCCGGTCTGGCGCGGTTCATCCTGTGCCAGTACCTCGGTGACGAGCTGCAGACCCGTCATCAGCACATCGTTCATGGGCGTCCCTCGATTCCGGCGAACAGGTCGCTCTCGGGCAACCGCACCGGGACCCTCGAGCGCGCCAACTCGAATTCCTCAGTCGGCCAGAGGCGTTGCTGCCATTCCATAGGTGTGGTGAAGAAGAAACTCTTCGGGTCGATCTGGGTGGCGTGCGCCAGCAGCGCCTCGTCACGGACCGGGAAGTACTTCGCGCACTCGATCCGCGTGGTCACCCGCTTGCCCAACAGATCCTCGTCGGGGTCCCAGCTGGCGAGCCACTTGCCGAACGGCCCCTCTTCGCCGTGTTTGGTGAACTCGTCCTGCAGCACCTGCATCCGCTGCCGCAGGAATCCGTGGTTGTAGTAGAGCTTGGCCACGCTCCACGGTTCCCCGGCCTCGGGATACAGCCGGTGATCGGCGGCTGCTTCGTAGGCCGCAATCGAGACCTGATGGCAGGCGATGTGATCCGGGTGCGGATAGCCGCCGTGCTCGTCGTAGGTGGTCATGACGTGGGGCCTGAACTCGCGCACCACCCGCACCAGCCCCTCGGTGGGCACCTCCAGCGGCTCCAGGGCGAAACAGCCCTCCGGCAGTGGCGGCGTCGGATCGCCTTCGGGCAGCCCCGAGTCGACGAAGCCGAGCCAGTGATGCTCGACACCGAGGATCCGCGCCGCCTTGGCCATCTCGTCACGCCTGATCTCGGTCATCCTGCCGTGGACCTCGGGCAGGTCCATTGCGGGGTTGAGAATGTCACCACGCTCACCACCTGTCAGCGTCACCACCATGACGCGCACGCCCTCGTCGACGTATCGCGCCATCGTGGCTGCGCCCTTGCTGGACTCGTCGTCCGGATGGGCGTGCACGGCCATCAACCGCAGTTCGCTCAACCTGTTTCCTCTTAGCTGCTCACTCGCTCGGGCACTCACGCAACGATTCAACCGTCGCGATGGCCTTATAGTTCCAGTCCTAGTAGACCTATCCGACCGACGGGCATGCAAAACGAGATGATCGAACGTCCCGCCGCCCGCTACGGACGGCAGCAGCTGAGCTCCGGCAAGCGCCGATTGATCACCGCGCTGCTGACGGCGCTGGTGGTGATCGCCGGCGTGGGCATCGCGGCGGTCGGGTTCGACCGGCTCGGCAGCCCCGAGGTCGAGGGCGAGATCGGCGGTTACCGCCTCGTCGACGAATCCACCGTCGAAGTCACCCTCAGCGTCACCCGCAAAGACCCGTCCCAGCCCGTCGTGTGCATCGTGCGGGCCCGCTCCTACGACGGCGACGAGGTGGGCCGGCGCGAGGTGTTGGTGGCACCGGCGTCAGAGTCAACGGTGCAGGTCACCACCGTTGTGAAGACGAGCAAACCTCCAGTCGTCGGGGACGTCTACGGGTGCGGCGCCGAGGTGCCGGCCTACCTCGATTACCCGGGCTGACCTGGCGCGCAACCAACGGCAGACAGCGAGATTCCGAACTCCGGGTGGCCCGGCGGTGCTACGATGGAGCGATACACGGTTCCAGCTGGGGCCGTGTATTGCTGCATCTGGGCGCCGAGACCGGTGCGTCCGCGCGCGGCAATACACGCAGCACAGCCCCGGCGCCGTGTCCCCGGGGATCTTCTTACGCACACAGCGCGGAAGCGACAACGACAGGAGCGCGACGACATGACCGACACCCAGGTCACCTGGCTCACCGAAGAGGCATACGACCGGCTGAAAGCTGAACTCGACCAGCTGATCGCCAACCGGCCCGTGATCGCTGCCGAGATCAACGATCGTCGTGAAGAGGGCGACCTGCGAGAAAACGGCGGCTACCACGCTGCGCGCGAAGAGCAGGGCCAGCAGGAAGCCCGCATCCGTCAGCTGCAGGAACTGCTCAACAACGCCAAGGTCGGCGAGGCTCCCACCCAGTCCGGGGTGGCGCTGCCCGGCTCGGTGGTCACCGTCTACTACGACGAGGACAAAAACGACACCGAGACGTTCCTGATCGCGACCCGCCAGGAAGGGGTCAGCGACGGCAAGCTCGAGGTGTACTCGCCGAACTCCCCGTTGGGCGGCGCGCTCATCGACGCCAAGGTCGGCGAGACCCGCCAGTACATGGTGCCCAGCGGCAGCACCGTCAAGGTCACGCTGGTCAGTGCCGAGCCCTATCACGGTTGATCGCCGAGGACCTGCTCCTGCTGCTGCTCGACAACGCGTCGGCGCAGCCCGCACTGGACCAGCCGCGCCTCGACCACGTGTTGGCGGCCGCCGTGCTGCTCGATCTGGCCTACCAATGTCGGATCCGGCCCGCCGCCACGGGTGATCCGGCACCGCCGGGCGCGCTGATCGCTCTGGCCGCACCCGGCCCGGTCCACCCGGTCGCTGCCCCTGCGCTGGATCTGCTGCGCTCTCGGCCGCTCTCGGCGGGCCCAGCGCTGAAGAAGGTGAGCAGACATGCCCGCGACCGACTGGTCGCGCACTTGGAGGCGACCGGCCAGATCGCCCGAGTGCCGTTGTCGGATAGTCGGTTCCGACGCAGCTTCGCGCTGCCGCTGACCGACCGCACCCGGCCGGGCGCGGCGCGGGCGGCACTGCTGGCTGCGCTGTTCGAACGCCAACCGCCGGCGCCGGTCACCGCGGCGATCGTCACCGTCCTGCACGCCGTCGACGGCCTCGGTGCGCTGCTGAGCCTCAACGATCGCGGCTGGCGCTGGGTGCATGCCCGCGCCGGCGAGATCGCCGCCGGCAGCTGGGTCGACGAGTCACCGTCGGGTCTGGCCGAAGTGAACCTTGCGGTCACCGCCGCCGCGGTCCGCCCCGCGCTGGCGGGCCTGAGTTAATCCAGCGAGCCCAGCGCCTGCTCGACGTCGCCGAGCAGATCGGCGACGTCCTCGATTCCGACCGACAGCCGCACCAGGTCATCGGGTACCTCCAGTTGCGACCCGGCCGTCGAGGCATGCGTCATCGCGCCCGGGTATTCGATCAGCGACTCCACACCACCCAGCGACTCAGCCAGGATGAACAGCTCGGTGCGTGCACAGAAGTCACGGGCAGCCCGCGGACCGCCGCGCAGCCGCACCGACACCATGCCGCCGAAGCCGCTCATCTGCGCCGCGGCCACCTGGTGGTTGTGGTGGCCCGGCAGCCCCGGATACAGCACCGTCGCAACCGCCGGATGCCCGTCGAGGAACTCCGCGATCGCCGCGGCATTGTCGCTGTGGCGCTGCATGCGCAACGACAGCGTCTTGAGCCCGCGAATGGTCAGGTACGCGTCGAACGGCCCCGGGACGGCACCGGCACCGTTCTGCAGGAAGGCGAACGCGTCGTCGAGGGCTTCGTCGTTGGTCGCCAATGCACCACCCACCACATCGGAGTGGCCGCCGATGTATTTGGTCGTCGAGTGCAGCACGATGTCGGCTCCCAGCGGCAGCGGCTGTTGCAGCGCCGGGGATGCGAAGGTGTTGTCGACCAACACCCTGACCTTCGCCGCGCCGGCGCCGGACTCGGCGGCCACCGCCGCTATACCGCTGATGTCGGCGATGGTCAGCAACGGGTTGGTGGGTGTTTCCACCCAGATCAACCTGGTGCGGTCGGTGACCGCCGCGCGCACCGCGTCGAGATCGGACAGCGCCACGGCGGTGTAGCTGATGCCCCAGTGCGCGAAGACCTTGTCGATCAGCCGGAACGTGCCACCGTAGGCGTCGTCGGGGATCACCAGGTGGTCGCCGGGGCGCAGCACCGCGCGCAGCGCGCAGTCGGTGGCCGCCATGCCGGAGCTGAACGCGCGAGCGTAGGACGCCTGCTCGACCGCGGCCAGCGCGGACTCCAGGGCCGATCGGGTCGGGTTGCCGGTGCGGGCGTACTCGAAGCCGCCTCGCAGGCCGCCGACGCCGTCCTGGGCGAAGGTCGAACTGGCATAAATCGGCGGGTTGACCACACCGGTGGCCGGATCAGGCCGGTAACCGGCGTGAATGGCCTTGGTCGCGAACCCATAGCTCCGGTAGTGATCGCTCGCGCTGCGCTGCTCGCCCATGGCTGCCCAGGGTAGCGGTGTAGAACTTGGTCATGTCCAGCGCTGGGAACACCCCGATCGAAAGCCTGCTCGACCTCGACTCGCTGTTGTGTGCCGAGGACCGCGATCTGCGCTCCATGGTGCGACAGTTCGGCGAACAACGATTGCGTCCGTACGTCGGAGAGTGGTTCGAGTCCGGTCAGGTGCCGGTCCGCGAGCTCGCCGTCGAGATCGGCAAACTCGGCCTGCTCGGCATGCACCTGAGCGGTTACGGCTGTGGGGGTTCCACCGCGACCGCCTACGGCCTGGTGTGCCAGGAGCTGGAGGCCGTCGACAGCGGCCTGCGCAGCCTGGTGTCGGTGCAGGGTTCACTGGCGATGTTTGCCATTCACCGCTGGGGCAGCGAGGAACAACGTCGGCAGTGGCTGCCCGGGATGGCCGCCGGTGAGCTGATCGGCTGCTTCGGGCTGACCGAACCGGACTTCGGCTCCAACCCCGGCGGCATGCGTACCACCGCACGACGCGACGGGTCGGACTGGATCCTCAACGGTTCGAAGATGTGGATCACCAACGCCTCGGTCGCCGACGTGGCGATCGTCTGGGCGCGCGAACCGGGCGGACACGTGCTGGGCTTCGCGGTGCCGGCCTCCACCCCGGGGTTCAGTGCCCGGGAGATGACCCATAAGTTGTCGCTGCGCGCCTCGGTGACCTCGGAGTTCAGCCTCGACGACGTGCGTGTGCCCGAGGATGCCCGACTGCCCGGAGCCGAAGGTCTCAAGGGTCCGCTGAGTTGCCTGTCGGAGGCCCGGTTCGGAATTGTGTTCGGCGCCGTGGGCGCCGCCCGCGACTGCCTGGAGGCCACGATCGACTACGTGTGCAGCCGCGAGGTCTTCGACAAACCGTTGGCCGGATATCAGCTCACGCAGGCCAAGATCGCCGACATGGCCGTGGAGCTCGGTAAGGCTCAGCTGCTGGCGCTACACCTGGGCCGGCTCAAGGATGACGGCCGAATCCGTCCCGAGCAGGTCAGTGTCGGCAAGCTCAACAACGTCCGGGAGGCGCTCGGGATCGCCCGCCAGTGCCGAACTCTGTTGGGCGCCAATGGGGTGACGTTGGAATACCCGGTGATGCGGCACGCCAACAATCTCGAGTCGGTGTTGACCTACGAAGGGACCTCGGAAGTGCACCAGCTGGTCATCGGAGAGACATTGACCGGCGTCAGCGCATTCCGGTAGGCGCCGAAACCACGGTTGCCGACGACGTTTTCGCAGTGCCGTCGACAACCGTAGTTTCGCGCACTGGCCGTCAGTACTGCTGCGGCGGCGGACCCGGGGGCAGCGGCTGCGGGTTGAGCGGGACGCAGACGGTGCTCATGATCTTGTCGGCCAGCGTCTGACGCTTGCCGTCCCAGAGCGGGAACAGGTAGCCGATGTAGCAGATGATGGTGTCGACGATGTGCGCCAGCTGACGAACGATCGACAGCCCGAAACCGATAGGCAGCCAAGTCTTTTCGCTGACGACCTTGAACTTGAGCACCGACTTTCCGATGCTCGAGCCGGTGGTCCCCTGACGGTAGCCGTAGTTCCAGATGACGTAGGCCAGCATCAGCAGCGAACCCAGCAGCGAGACGGTCGTCCCGATGGCCGTGGGCTGCGACGTGCACTCGACGCCGCCGTTGTAGGTGACGCAGTTGTTCTCGCCGGTGCCGAAGGCGATGCCCTGGGTGATACCGGCGATGATGAACACCGGGATGTTGTCGATGAACCACGCGCCCACCCGGTAATGCCAGGGCGTGTAGGCCTCCTTGGGCAGGGCTGCCCCCTGCGGCGGCGGGCCACCGCCGTACTGCGCCTGCGGGAAAGCACCCGGGGGCGGGTAATTGCCCTGCGGCGGAGGCGGATACCCACCCGGAGGCGGCGGCGGTGCATATCCGCCCTGCGGCGTGGGCTGCGACCCGGGGGGCGGAGGAGGGTAGTTGCCTGGGGGCGGGTAACCACCCTGCGGCGGAGTTCCCCCGGGCCCTGCTGGATTGTCTGTCATGGTCGCTCCTGATGTCGTGTCGGGTGTCTACAGCGGTACGCAGACTGTGGTCATTATCTTGTCGGCGATCGTCTGGCGCTTGGTATCCCACAGCGGAAACAGGTAACCGACGTAACAGATTGCCCCGTCGATGACGTGGGCTAGTTGGCGCAGTATCGACAGTCCGAAATCGATGGGCTGCCAAGTCTTTTCACTGACCACCCGAAACCGGGTGATCGACTTGCCCAGGCTGGAACCCGTGGCGCCCTGCCGGTACCCGAAATTCCAGACCAGATATCCGAACACGGCGAGCGTGGCCACCGCCATCGCCAGCTGGCCCAGGCCGCTCGTGCCGGTGACACACACCTCGCCGAACTCCGATTGCGACCGATCGGTGAGACATTCGGTCGCGGTGGTGCCTCTCAGCACGCCCCAGCCGATACCGAACGCGATCACCACCGGGACCATGTCGATCACCTGGGCGAGTACCCGGGTCGTCCACGGTGTGTAGGACTCCTTCGGCAGCGCCACAACCGTATTCGACGAACGGTCGCCTGACGGTGACGGTCGATCGGTCATGGACGCCTTCCCGAGAAATCTCAGCCCGAAACAGCGTGCTTACCCTACCTGAGCGCACGCTGCACGCAGCGCTTTCGCGCAGGTTGTTGATCTTGGTTTGCCTCGTCGACGTCAGGTCCGGGCTGTCTCGCTGGACAGGTAACCCAGCAGGTCGTGACGGGTCAGCACACCGACCGGTTTGCCTTCCTCGACGACCATGACCGCATCACATTCCCGTAGCGTCTTGGCCACGCTGCTGACCAGCTCACCCGCACCCACCAGGGGCAGCGGTGGGCTCATGTGCTGGGCGACCGCGTCGGCGAGCTTTGCCCGCCCCTCGAACACCGCCGAGAGAAGTTCGCGTTCGGACACGCTGCCGGCAACCTCGCCCGCCATCACCGGCGGTTCGGCACCCACTACCGGCATTTGGGAGACCCCGTACTCGCGCAGGATGGTGATCGCGTCGCGCACCGTCTCCGACGGGTGGGTGTGCACCAGATCGGGTAGCGCCCCCGATTTGCCGCGCATCAGGTCACCCACCGTCGACTCCCTGACCGTCCCGTCGAGGCGACTTCGCAGGAACCCGTAGGACGACATCCACTCGTCGTTGAAGATCTTCGACAGGTAGCCGCGTCCACCGTCGGGCAGCAGCACCACCACCAGCGCGTCGGGTCCCTCCCGCTCGGCGACCTGGATCGCTGCGACTGCGGCCATGCCGCACGAACCGCCGACCAGCATGGCTTCCTCGCGCGCCAGCCGCCGGGTCATCTCAAAGGAATCGGCATCGGAGACCGCGATGATCTCGTCCGGGACCGACGGATCGTAGGCCGACGGCCAGAAGTCCTCGCCCACGCCCTCGACGAGGTAGGGCCGACCCGAGCCGCCCGAGTACACCGAGCCTTCCGGGTCGACGCCGATCACCTTGACGCGACCGTTGGAAACCTCCTTGAGGTAGCGGCCCGCTCCGGTGATGGTTCCGCCGGTTCCGACGCCGGCCACGAAGTGGGTGACCTTGCCGTCGGTGTCGGCCCAGATTTCCGGGCCGGTGGTCTCGTAGTGGCTCTGCGGACCCATCAGATTGGAGTACTGGTCGGGCTTCCACGCTCCGTCGATCTCGTTGACCAGCCGGTCGGACACGCTGTAGTAGCTGTCGGGGTGGTCGGGCGGCACGGCCGTCGGGCACACCACAACCTCGGCGCCGTAGGCCCGCAGCACGTTGCGCTTGTCCTCGCCGACTTTGTCGGGGCAGACGAACACACACTTGTAGCCGCGTTGCTGGGCAACCAATGCAAGACCGACGCCGGTATTACCGGAGGTGGGTTCGACGATGGTGCCGCCAGGGCGCAGTTCACCGCTGGCCTCCGCGGCGTCGATCATCTTGATCGCGATCCGATCCTTGGCGCTGCCGCCGGGGTTGAGGTACTCGACTTTGGCCGCGACCATCCCGGCCCCGGCCGGAACAACCGAATTCAGCTGCACCAGCGGTGTATTGCCGATGAGCTCAGTGATGTGCCGGGCGATGCGCATGCCTACATCGTGTCAGGCCGGCCGATCGACTACCAGGTGGCCTCGCGGATGTAGTCGCCGATCTGCCGCAATGACCGGTTGGCTTCCGACACCATCGGCGCACCGAGCTGGAAAACATGCATCTGACCAGGCCAGACGCGCACCTCGACGGGCACGCCGGCTGCGGCGAGCAGACGCGCCGCCTTTCGCGCATCGCTGAGCAGAACCTCCGACCCCGAGACGTGGATCAGCGTGCGGGGCAGACCGGGCTCGATGTGGTCGAGCGGCTCGTAGACCTGCTCGGGTTGCCCGTCGACGGTCCGCTTGGCCGCCGCGACCTCGATGAGCTCCACCAGCGCGTGGAATGCTTTGGCCGGGAACATCGCGTCGGTGCGGGCGTTGGGGTGGTCGGCACGCGCTTCATTGCCGATCTCAAACAGCGGCGACATGGTCACCACCGCTGCCGGAGTCTCGCCGTGATAGCCATCGACGCCCTGGGCCTGCAGCTTCTCGGCCAGCGAGAGCGCGAGGTAGCCACCGGCGGAGTCACCGGCCAGCACGATCTGATCCGGCTCGTAGCCGAGCTCCCGCAGCCACTTGTAGCCGTCGAAGCAGTCGTCGAGCGCAGTGCCGACCGAGTGCTTGGGGATCATCCGGTAGTTCACCACCAGCACCGGGGCATCGGCACACTGGGACAGTGCGGTGACCAGCCGGCCGTGGGTATTGACGCCGCACGTCAGGAACGCGCCGCCGTGCAGATAGAGGATGACGCTGCGGTTGCCGTCGGCAGGCAGTACGCCCGCGGCGCGGACCAGCTGGGCGTTGCAGTGCGGCAGCGAGATGGTGGCGCGGACCGTGCCCGGGGCCGGCTTGAGCACACGGGCCGCGAAGTCGACCAACCCCCACGGCCACGGCAGCTTCGGAGCGTAGCTGCCCACGGTGAGGAACGGCTTGATCGTCAGGGATGCAGCCAGCCCGAGCATGCGTCCGGCGACGCTGGGACCGTCCTCCACCACCTCGACCGGAGCACCGTCACTGACCGGAAATCGGCGCGGCTTGAGGCCTCTACCTGGACGAACGCCAAGATGAGCGGTACTGGGGGCCTTGCTCGGTGCCGTCATCGCCACCACTTCCTACGCCGTTGTAGTGCCGGGATAAGCCAAGTTATTCAGACCATCTCGTAACTTAGCTTGGCACGTGTAACCATTATCACAATGGGTTAAACAAAATTACTACTGGTGTTGATACCGCACTGTGACCGGCACGCGGCTTCGGCGCGCGATAAACCCCTGGATCCCACCTAGACTGGCGGGCGTGGGCAGCGCCAGTGATGCTCCTCGAGGTCGCATACCGCGGCGATCGGTTTTCTTCTGGGCGGTCGCCACTCTGGCCTCGACAGGATCGGCCTACGTCGGCGCCCGCAATCTGCTGACCGGGCAGGCCGACAAGGCCCGTCAGGTCATCCCGAAAGCCTGGGATGTTCCACCCCGCGCCGACGGCGTCTACACCCCCGGTGGCGCGACGGTGCAGCGTTGGCAGCGTGACGTGCCGTTCGACCTACACCTGATGATCTTCGGGGATTCGACAGCGACCGGCTACGGGTGCACCGACGCCGAGCAGGTGCCCGGGGTGCTGCTGGCACGCGGCCTGGCCGAGGAGTCCGGCAAACGCATCCGACTGAGCACCAAGGCGATCGTCGGCGCAACCTCCAAGGGATTGTCGGGGCAGATCGATGCGATGTTCGTCGCCGGCCGTCCTCCCGACGCCGCGGTGATCATGATCGGCGCCAACGACATCACCCGGCCCAACGGTGTCGGCCCGTCGGCGCGCCGTCTCGGCCAGGCCGTACTTCGGCTCCGCGGCAGCGGAGCGGTGGTTGTGGTCGGCACCTGCCCGGATTTCGGCGTCATCAAGGCGATCCCGCAGCCTCTGCGGTGGTGGGTGCGGGCTCGCGGTTTGCGGTTGGCCCGCGCGCAGGCGGCCGCGGTGCGCGGGGCAGGCGGTGTGCCGGTGCCGTTCGCCGACCTGCTGGCCCCGCACTTCTACAAGACGCCGGAGCTGTTGTTCTCCGAGGACATGTTCCATCCCTCGGCGGCCGGCTATTCGCTGGCCGGCAAGCAGCTCCTGCCCGCGCTGTGTCAGGCATTGGGTGAATGCCAATCCGGCAACCCGCCCGAGGCCGCCCTGGTCTCTCGCTCGGGTGACCGCAGTTCACTGCTGGGGTGGGTCATCGGCGCGACCCGGTTGTGGCGGCGGTCGACAGGCGTGCCCGCGCCGGTGGTGGGTGCGGTCCCCGGGTTTGCACAAGGGAGGGTGCCCGCGCCGGTCGGCGCGAGTGCCAGCTAGGTTCGTTCGTAGTTCGCACCGCCGCATACGAGGAGCCGTCATGCCCGAAGCCGTCATCGTCGCCACTGCCCGCTCACCCATCGGCCGGGCCAACAAGGGATCGCTGGTCTCGATGCGCCCCGACGATCTGGCCGCCCAGATGGTCAAGGCGGTATTGGACAAGGTGCCCGCACTGGATCCCCGCGATATCGACGACCTGATGATGGGGTGCGCCCAGCCTGCCGGCGAAGCCGGCTACAACATCGCGCGGGCGGTCGCGGTACAGCTGGGTTACGACTTCCTGCCGGGCACCACCGTCAATCGGTACTGCTCGTCGTCGCTGCAGACCACGCGGATGGCGTTTCACGCCATCAAGGCCGGCGAAGGCCACGCGTTCCTCTCGGCCGGCGTGGAGACGGTGTCGCGGTTCGGCAAGGGGGCCGCCGACGGCGCACCGGACTCGAAGAACCCGATTTTCGAGGATGCGCAGCAGCGGTCGGCCAAGGCCGCCGAGGGCGCGACCGAGTGGCACGACCCGCGCGAGGACGACCTGTTGCCCGACGTGTACATCGCGATGGGCCAGACCGCCGAGAACGTCGCGGCGTACACCGGCATCAGCCGCGAAGACCAGGACCACTGGGGGGTGCGGTCGCAGAATCGCGCCGAGGAGGCCATCAAGAGCGGATTCTTCGAGCGTGAGATCGTGCCGGTGACGCTGCCCGACGGCACCGTCGTCTCCACCGACGACGGTCCGCGCGCAGGGACCAGCTACGACAAGATCAGCCAGCTCAAGCCGGTCTTCCGGCCGAACGGCACGATCACCGCGGGCAATGCGTGCCCGCTCAACGACGGCGCTGCCGCGGTGATGATCATGAGCGACAGCAAGGCCAAGGAGTTGGGCCTCACGCCGCTGGCCCGCATCGTCTCGACGGGCGTGTCGGGGCTGTCGCCGGAGATCATGGGTCTCGGGCCGATCGAGGCCGTCAAGAAGGCGTTGGCGAACGCCAAGATGAGCATTTCCGACATCGATCTGTACGAGATCAACGAGGCGTTCGCGGTTCAGGTGCTGGGATCGGCGCGCGAACTCGGCATGGACGAGGACAAGCTCAACGTCTCCGGCGGCGCGATCGCGCTGGGCCACCCGTTCGGGATGACCGGGGCGCGGATCACCGCCACGCTGCTGAACAACCTGGCCACCCACGACAAGACCTTCGGCATCGAGACGATGTGCGTGGGCGGCGGTCAGGGGATGGCGATGGTCGTGGAGCGGCTCAGCTAGCCGCCCATAGAATGCCGTTCCGATGACCACCATCGGAACGCCGCTGTCACCGCGCGCCACCAAAGTCATGCTGCTCGGCTCGGGCGAACTCGGCCGCGAAGTGCTGATCGCGCTGCAGCGCCTCGGCGTCGAGACGATCGCCGTCGACCGCTACCAGAACGCCCCCGGTCATCAGGTCGCCCACCACGCGCGCACGATCACGATGTCGGACCCGGGCCAGCTCCGGGCGCTGATCGAGGCCGAGCGGCCCGACCTGGTGGTGCCCGAGATCGAAGCCATCGCGACGCCGGCGCTCGAAGAGCTGGAGGCCGAAGGCGCGGTGACCGTCATCCCGACCGCCCGGGCCGCGCGGTTGACCATGGACCGCGAGGGAATCCGACGTCTCGCGGCCGAGACCCTCGACCTGCCCACCAGCCCGTACCGGTTCTGCGATTCGCTTGACGAGCTCCATGCCGCAATCGCTGACGGCATCGGGTATCCGTGCGTGGTCAAACCGGTGATGAGCAGCTCCGGCAAGGGTCAGTCCAAGATCGACGGTCCCGACGATGTCGCGCCAGCATGGGAGTACGCGATGTCGGGCAGCCGGGTGAGCAACACCCGCATCATCGTCGAGGGGTTCGTCGACTTCGACTACGAGATCACACTGCTGACAGTGCGCGCCCGCGGCGCCTCCGGCGCGGTGGAGACCACGTTCTGCGAACCCATCGGGCACCGGCAGGTCGGTGGCGACTACGTCGAAAGCTGGCAACCGCACCCGATGTCGGCCACGGCGCTGGAACGCGCGCAGCAGATCGCACACGCGGTGACCGACGATCTGGGTGGGCAGGGCATCTTCGGGGTGGAGCTGTTCGTCAAGGGTGACCAGGTCTGGTTCAGCGAGGTCAGCCCGCGCCCCCACGACACCGGCATGGTCACGATGGTGACGCAGTGGCAGAACGAGTTCGAGCTGCACGCACGCGCCATCCTCGGTCTGCCGGTCGACAGCGCGCTGCGGTCGCCGGGCGCCAGCGCGGTGATCTACGGCGGCGTGGACGCCGAGGGCGTGATCTTCGAGGGGGTGGACAGCGCGCTGCAGGTACCGCACACCGAGATCCGGCTGTTCGGCAAGCCGGAGAGCTTCGTCCAACGCCGGATGGGTGTGGCACTGGCCTACGCCGACGACGTCCAGACCGCGCGCCGCAACGCGACTGAAGCCGCGGGCCGGGTCACCCCGCGAGTTCCCTAGTCGTCTCGGTCGCCGGGAGGGCGCTCAGATCGCGCAGTCGCGGGATTCGACGCGCTGAGCGCTCTCTCGCGTCGTACACGCGCGCGACGCGAGCCAATACGTCGCCGGTGCTGTTGGCCTTGACGACGCGCACGCGCGCCCAGTCGAGCTCGTCGAGGTCCTCGGCGCGCCGAATGTCGTGGGCGAACTGCAGCGGGTCGACGCGGTGCTGATCGCCGTCGTACTCGACCGCCAACTTCAGTTCCTTCCAGCCCATGTCGAGGTAGTAGCGCCGTCGTCCGTCGGCACTGACCACCGGTATCTGGGTGGACGGGCGCGGGAACCCGGCGCGTATCAGCAGTAACCGCAGCCAGGTCTCGCGCGGGGACTGCGCGCCCGCGTCGTACAGGTCCAGCGCGACTGCCAGTTGTCGCATACCACGTTTCCCCGCATGCCGCTGCCTCGCCCACAGCAGCACGTCGGCGGCGTCGAAACCCGTGGCATTTCCCAGCGCGTCGAGCCGGGCCACGGCCGCGTCGAGCGATCCCTCCCGGCGGGCAAGGTCGAACGCCGTGCGCTGCACGGTCGTGACGGGCAGGCCCCGCCGGCGGGTGATCTCATCGTCGGCCAGGTCCTGCTTATGGGTCCTGATGCCCCGCGGGGCGCGACCGTTCGACCACACCAGCTCGATGGGCTGCGAATCTTCGATGTATCGCGCCCCGTGCAGCGCGGCTGCGGTCAGGCCGGCCAGCACACCGCCACGGCGCGACCACAACCACGCGGCGGTGGCCCGGTGGTGGGTATTCAGCTCGACGCCGGGACGGGTGTACACGTCGGGATGCAGCGCCACGAACCTGGTACGCAGCAGGTGTTTTCCGACCACTCCGGCGGCGACCGCCTCGCTTCCGATGAACGGCACCTGCACGAGTCGAGAATCGCCGCTGTCCGGCGCGCCGCACAGCCTCAGTCTCGCGACCTGTGGATAACCCCGCGAGAGGGCGCTCAGACTGCGCATCCGCGGGATTCGACGCGCTGAGCGCTCTCTCGCGCCCCCAACAGCGCCCCCGGAACACGAAAAGGGCGTCCACCGCGGTGGACGCCCTTTCGCGCGTGTGACTAGTCGCTGTTGAAGTAGCTGAGCAGACGCAGGATCTCGACGTACAGCCACACCAGGGTGACGGTCAGGCCGAGCGCCACGCCCCATGCCGCCTTCTCCGGAGCACCGGCGCGGATCATCTGATCAGCCGCATCGAAGTCGATCAGGAAGCTGAACGCCGCCAGGCCGATGCACAGCAGCGAGAATCCGATGGCCAGCATGCCGCCGCTGCGCAGACCCAGGCCGTCGCCGCCGCCGATGATCGCGGCCAGGAAGTTGACCAGCATCAAGGCCAGCACGCCGAACAGGCCGGCAACGATCATTCGGGTGAACTTCGGGGTGACGCGGATGGCTCCGGTCTTGTAGACGACCAGCATGCCGAAGAACACGCCGAGCGTGCCGATGATCGCCTGGGTGATCATCGAGTAGCCGCCGTTGGAGACCACATTGGCGAACAGGTACGAAATACCGCCGAGGAAGAGGCCTTCCAGCCCCGCGTAGCTCAGCACGATCGCCGGGTTGTCCTGCTTGCGGGCGAACACCGCGACCAGCACCAGCACCAGGCCGCCGATCGCACCGCCCATCGCCAGCATCATGGCGAAGCCGGGGTTGATCGTGGCGATGAAGTAGGACACCACCGCGAAGGCCGCCAGCACAGCGAGCGTGATGCCCGTCTTGGTGACGACATCGTCGATGGTCAGCGGACGCGAGACACCGGTCTGCTGCTGATCGGGGTACTGGCTCACATAGGGATCGGCGTGTACCGCTTGCGCACCGTAGCCAGCGGCTCCGGTACCGAATTGCGCATATCCGCCTTGCTGCCCCTTGGGTAAAGTGCGAAATACCGGGTTGCTGCTTTCGCGCACCGTCGGTTCCTTCCTGTGTTGTGTCCTGTGGCATGTCTTCGCCGGAGACGAACACCCACTCAACGAGTGAGGATCCCGGACGGTTCCCGAATCCGGAGGTCACCTCCCAGGAGCTTCACAGGAAACCTTACCCGGCGGGGCAATGGGCGGCGAGACGATCTAGATTGCATTCCGTGGACGAAAACGAGGATGTCCTAGTAACGACCGTCAACGGCGTCGGCCTGATCACGCTCAACCGTCCCAAGGCAATCAACTCGTTGACCCACTCGATGGTCACGATGATCGCCACGGCGCTCAAGAGTTGGGAAACCGACGACACGATCGAAGCTGTGGTCGTCTCCGGTGCCGGCGAGCGCGGTTTGTGCGCCGGGGGCGACGTGGTGGCCATCTATCACGACGCCAAGGCCGGTGGTAGCGAGTCACGCCTCTTCTGGCACGACGAGTATCTGCTCAACGCCTACATCGGCAGGTACCCCAAGCCCTACGTCGCAGTGATGGACGGCATCACCATGGGCGGTGGTGTCGGCATCAGCGCGCACGGCAGCGTGCGAGTCGTCACCGACACCACCAAGATGGCCATGCCCGAGGTCGGCATCGGTTTCATTCCCGACGTCGGTGGCACCTACATCCTGGCGCGCAGCCCAGGACAACTCGGAACGTACGCCGCGCTGACCGGGGCGGCGTTCTCCGGCGCCGACGCCGTCGCGATGGGCTTCGCCGATCACTACGTGCCCCACGAACGCCTCGGCTCCTTCGTCGAGACCCTCGTGGGCGAGGGTGTCGAAGCCGCGCTGACCACCCACGCCGAGGCGCCGCCGCCGAGTCCGCTGCAGGCCGAACGGCAGTGTATCGACAGCTGCTATGCCGGCGAGACCGTCGCCGACATCGTCGCCGCGCTGCGCGACCACGATGCCCCCGGCGCCGCCAAAGCTGCGGACCTGATTTCCACCCGCTCCCCCATCGCGCTGTCGGTGACACTGCAGGCAGTCCGCCGCGCCGCCGGCCTACCGACCCTCGAAGACGTGCTGGTGCAGGAGTTCCGGACCTCCTGCGCGGCACTGCGATCCCATGATCTGGTGGAAGGGATCCGCGCGCAGCTCGTTGACAAGGACCGTAATCCGCAGTGGGTGCCGCCGTCACTGGCTGCCGTCACCGACGCCGACGTCGACGCGTACTTCGCACCCGCACAACCCGATCTGACGTTCGAACAGGAGTGAGAATGACTGACAGCTACGAGACGATCCTGCTCACCCGCGAGGACCGCGTCGCCACCATCACACTCAATCGACCCAAGGCGCTCAACGCGCTCAACAGCCAGGTGATGCACGAAGTCACCACCGCTGCAGCGCAACTGGATGCCGACCCGGGTGTCGGCGCCATCATCCTCACCGGCAGCGAAAAGGCTTTCGCCGCCGGCGCCGACATCAAGGAGATGGCGAACCTGTCCTTCGCCGATGTCTTCGCCTCCGATTTCTTCGCCGCCTGGGGCAAGTTCGCGGCCATCCGTACCCCGACCATCGCCGCCGTCGCCGGTTACGCACTCGGCGGCGGCTGCGAGCTGGCGATGATGTGCGACATCCTGATCGCCGCCGACAGTGCGAAGTTCGGGCAACCCGAGATCAAGCTCGGCGTCCTGCCGGGAATGGGCGGTTCGCAGCGGCTGACCCGCGCCATCGGTAAGGCCAAGGCGATGGATCTGATCCTGACCGGACGCAACATGGACGCCGACGAAGCCGAACGTGCCGGGTTGGTCTCCCGGGTGGTACCTGCGGACACGCTGCTCGAGGAAGCGAACGCCGTAGGCCGCACCATCGCCGCAATGTCGCTGTCAGCAGCACGGATGGCCAAGGAAGCGGTCAACCGATCGTTCGAGACCACCCTTTCCGAGGGCTTGCTCTACGAGCGGCGGCTGTTCCACTCGGCGTTCGCCACCGACGACCAGACCGAGGGAATGAACGCATTCGCCGAGAAGCGACAGGCGAACTTCACGCACCGATAGAGTGCGTGGGTGACCGACACCTCTGAGGTCCCGGCGTCCGAACAGCGCGTGGCACTGCGGCGCACCTGGTGGATTCGCCACTACACCTTCACCGGCACCGCTGTGGGACTGGTGTTCTTGTGGTTGTCACTGACCCCCTCACTCCTACCGCGCGGCCCGCTGTTTCAGGGCCTGGTCAGCGGTGGTGCGGGCGCGGCCGGTTACGGCATCGGCGTTTTCGCGGTGTGGCTGGTGCGTTACCTGCGTTCTCGACAGACCAGCCCACCCGCACCTCGGTGGGCCTGGTTGATCCTCGCCGGCGTCGGTGCGGTGGGAATGGTGTTGGCGATCTACTGGTTCCATCGCTGGCAGGACGACGTTCGTGACCTGATGGGGGTGCCGCGACTGGGCTTCTGGGATTACCCGCTGGCTGCGGTACTGGCCCTGGTAACGCTGTTTGTCCTCGTCGAAGCCGGGAAAGCCGTTCGTCTGGTGGTACGGTTCCTGTCCGGTCAGCTCAATCGCGTTGCGCCGCCACGTGTCTCAGCGGTGATCGCGGTGGGCTTGGTGGTGGCGCTGTCGGTGGCGCTGCTCAACGGTGTGGTGGTGCGCTTCGCGATGAGCACGATCAACAAGACCTTCGCCGCGGTCAACGACGAGACCGACCCCGATACCGCTGCGCCGCAGTCGGTTCTGCGCTCCGGGGGTCCGGAGTCGTTGGTGTCGTGGGAATCGCTGGGACACCAGGGGCGCATCTTCATCGCCGGCGGACCCACCGTCGAGGAACTCACCGAGTTCAATGGCGCTCCGGCCGTCGAACCGATCCGGGCCTATGCAGGCTTGAACTCGGCCGACGGCATCAAGGCGACCGCAGAGTTGGCGGCGCGGGAACTGCAGCGCACCGGCGGTCTGGAGCGCGCGGTGGTGGCCGTGGCGACCACCACCGGAACCGGTTGGATCAACGAAGCCGAAGCCACGGCGGTGGAGTACCTGTACAACGGTGACACCGCGATCGTGTCGATGCAGTACTCGTTCCTGCCGAGCTGGTTGTCGTTCCTGGTGGACAAGGAGAATGCCCGCCAGGCCGGTCAGGCTCTCTTCGAGGCGGTCGACGAGCTGATCCGCGAAATGCCCGAGGCGCAACGGCCGAAGCTGGTCGTGTTCGGCGAGAGTCTCGGCTCTTTCGGCGGTGAGGCCCCGTTCCTGGCGTTGAACAACCTGATCGCACGCACCGACGGGGCCCTGTTCAGCGGGCCGACGTTCAACAACACGGTGTGGAACGACCTGACCCTCAACCGAGACCCGGGCTCACCTCAGTGGCTGCCCATCTACGACGACGGCGCCAACGTGCGCTTCGTCGCCGAACCTGAGGATCTGCAGCGTCCCGACGCGGTCTGGGAGCAGCCGAGGGTGGTCTACCTGCAGCACGCCTCGGATCCCATCGCATGGTGGGATCCCGACCTGCTGTTCGCCCGGCCGGACTGGTTGCGCGAGAAACGCGGCATCGACGTCTCCCCGGACATGGAGTGGATTCCGGTGGTGACGTTCCTGCAGGTATCAGCCGACATGGCGGTCGCGATCAACGTGCCCGACGGACACGGCCATGTGTACGTCCGCAACGTGGCCAATGCGTGGGCGCAGATCCTTCAACCGCCCGGATGGACACCGGAGAAAACCGAGCGACTGCGTCCGCTGCTGCGCAGCGATGAGGGCTCCTAGCTCACGACGTGTTTGAGCGCGTGATAACCGCCGATGACATCGGTGGCACGGTGCAGGCCGAGGTCCTGCAGCGACGCGGCAGCCAGGCTGGAGGTATAGCCCTCCGAGCACAGGATCACCCATTCGACGTCGTCGTCGACGGCCTGCGGCAGCCGCGCGTCGCTGGTCGGGTCGCAGCGCCACTCCAGCACATTGCGCTCGATCACCAGCGCGTGGCGTACCGACCCCTCGGCTGCTCGTTGCGCCGCCGGACGAATGTCGACCAGCAGGCCCCCACGTGCGAGAGCAGCGGGCACCTGATCGGCGGACAAGCGGTTCAGCCGCGCCCGCGCCGCGTCCAGAATGGTGTCGATACGGCTACCCATGGCTGTCACCTTCCGGCGTGTCGGTCAGCTCGGTCCGTGTGCGGCGCAGCCGGTTGGCCGTGACGTCGTAGTAGGACATCGCCGTCAGCGGCGGCGAGTAGGCGTGCACGCTCAGCGTCGGCCCCGGCGCGGCATCGACGGTGACGGTGTCGGGGGCCCACACGACGTCGTGCACCCAACCCAGCGGGAACGCCGCCTGATCACCGGCGTTCAGCGCGCGGTCCCGCAACGTCGAACCGTCCCAACGGGTCTCCCGCAGCGCCCCGCTGACCACCGTCACTGCGCCCAGCGATCCGCCGTGATCGTGCAACTCGGTCGAGCGCTCAGGCACCCAACTGATCAGCCACACATCGAGTTCGTCGTTGCCGTGCAGGCGGGTGAACCAGCGCTCGGCGCGGGGTAACCCGCCCGCCGGGAACAGGTGGTCGTAGTCACCGACGAGGACGTCGTCGGCGAAGCGGTCGGTGACGTGCAGAAGGTCGGCAAGGCGTAGACGGGTGGGGGCCAGGATCATCAGGGAACTCCGGGAAGGACGGACGGGTCAGGGGGCAGGCGGCTAGGCCTGACAGCACTCCTGAACCCGGGTCACGTCGATCACGGCGGCCAGTCTTGCATAGATTGGCCGCATGCGCAGGTACCGTCTCCCCGCCTTCGGCGCCGCCCTGTGCGCGTGCGCGCTGATACCGGGGTGCTCGGCCGGCACTGAGCCGTCCACCCCGTCTGCTGCAACGCCAGCTGACGCCCCCGTCGAACCCGGCTCGGCGGTACCGCGCGGCGCGGCGGGGGTCTCCCCCGGTGGTGTGACGACGGCCGTCGACGCTCCGGCCGAGTCCACCGAGAACCACTACTTCCACGCGTGCCGAACTGCGCGAACGTGGATGGAGCAGCAGGGTGGCGATCCACGGTCGCAGATCGAGCCGTTCCTCAAGACCGTGCAGGAGTCGCAGTCCGCCGGACCGGCGACGTTCGACAAGCGCTGGTCGGAGCTCTCACCGGGTCAGCAGTCGGCGGTGATCGTCGCGGTCGAGGCGGCCGCCGCTGCGCTGTGCGGTTGACGGCCCGGCCGATTTCAGATCACGGGTGTCTTTAATTGCCTGCAGCGCGCTCAGGCACCTGCGGCGACCGACGCCAGCTCCAGATTGCTCTTGAGGTCGGAGAGCTTCGAGGGCCAGCCGCCCGAAACCAGCTCGCGCACAATGCTTGCTCGTGGGAAACCGGTCTGGATGACGGTCAGTTTGACGCGACCGCCTTCGACTTCCTCGATGTCGAAGGACACCGTGGACCGCGGTTCGGCCGCCGCCCGTTCGATGACGTCGGCTGACAACCCCACCGTCGTCAGCTGCGGGGTGAACGTGTGGAAGGCGAACGCCAGTCGCCGGTAGGGGTCGGCTTCCAGGATCACCTGTTCGGGGCTGCTGATGTTCAGATCGCCGTCGCGCCAGTCATAGCTCGATCCGACCTTCCAGTCCGTGACCAGCCCATGCCCCATGTAGCGCTCGGAGAACGCGGGGTCGGTGACGGCCTGCCACAGCCGTTCCGGCGTGGTCCTGATGTAGGTGGTGTAGACGAAGTCGCTGCCGCTGCTGTCGTGCTCCATGGAATCCCGCTCCAATGCTGTCTTCAGGTCTGCGAGCGTCTGTGCCCGCAGTCGGTCGTAATGGGTGATCCAGCGATCGGCGATCGCATTGATCGGTTCGGCGTTGAGGTAGTGCAACTTCTGCCGGCCCCGCCAGACGGTGCTGATGAGGTTGGCGGCCTCGAGCACCTTGAGGTGCTTGCTCACCGATTGCCGGGCCATGTCCAGCCCGGCGCACAGTTCGGTCAAGCTCTGCCCGTTGCGGGCGTTCAAGCTGTCGAGCAGGCGACGTCGATTGGGGTCGGCGAGCGCCCGGAACACCTCGTCCATGTATTCAGTTCTGCCACAACATGCAGCCTTGTGGCTACCTTTCGCAGGATATGCAGTCATTCGGCTGCATGTCAAGGTTCGGCATCCCGTGCTGGCACAGCGCAGAATGCATGCATGCGAGTCGCACTGGCGCTGGGCAGCGGCGGGGCACGCGGCTACGCCCACATCGGCGTCATCAACGAGCTCCATGAACGAGGCCACGAGATCGTCGGCATCGCCGGATCGTCAATGGGTGCCCTGGTCGGCGGGTTGGAGGCGGCCGGCAAGCTCGGCGAATTCACCCGCTGGGCCGACGGGTTGACCCAGCGGGCGGTGCTACGGCTGCTCGATCCTTCGTTGACCTCGCCCGGCGTACTGCGGGCAGAGAGAATCCTCGACGCCGTCCGTGACATGCTCGGTGACGTCACCATCGAGGAACTCCCGGTCCCGTTCACCTCGGTGGCCACCGACCTCATCACCGGCAAGGCGGTATGGATGCAGCGCGGTCCGGTCGATGACGCGATCCGGGCCTCGATCGCCATCCCCGGATTGATCACCCCGCATGTTCTCGACGGCCGGTTGCTGGCCGACGGCGGCATCCTGGACCCGATTCCGATGGCTCCCATCGCCGCTTCGGTCGCCGATGTCACGTTGGCGGTGAGCCTGTCCGGCGACGACCCCGAGTCCCGCCGGGACGAGCAGGGCGCTCGTCCCAGCGGTGAGTGGCTGAACCGAATGTGGCGCACCCGGTCCTCGCTGCTCGACTCCAGGGCGGCGCGTTCATTGCTCGATACCCAGACGGGTCGGGCAGTGCTGGGCCGCTTCATGACCGGCGATGACGAGCCGGTGGTGGACGACGACAGCAACACACCAGCGGTGCCGAAACTGAGCAGCTTCGATGTGATGAACCGGGTCATCGACATCGCGCAGTCGGCGCTGGCTCGTCACACGCTGGCCAGTTACCCACCCGATCTGTTGATCGAGGTGCCGCGCACGGTGTGTCGCAGTCTGGACTTCCACCGCGCCGCCGAGGTCATCGAGATCGGCCAGGAGTTGGCCGCGACCGGACTGGACGCGCTGGAAGCTCGCGTGTCACGTTAGGAAGTCGGCAACGCGGCGCGCTTCGCGGCGTCCCTGCGCGCGCCCGGCATGTGCCGAGGGCGCCCGGCAGGCCGGGTCCAGCGGATTGGGGCCAAACGCCGACAACGAATCCGAGTCGGCGAATATCGCCAGCGTCGCGCCGGGGAACGCGCTGATTTCGTCGACCGCGCCGCTGCCCCACGGGGACGGCGTCTGCGCGCCGGACGGGACCAGTGCGACCGCGACCGCACAGTCGTGGGCTGCGGTCATGTTGACCGTGCTGCCCACACCTCCGTCCATGTATCGACGCCGGCCGAGGGTGACGGGTGGCCATACCCCGGGCACAGCACAACTCGCGGCGACGGCATCGACCAGATCGACCCCCGAGGCGTTGTCGAAGATCACCAGTTCGCCGGTGTCGATGTCGATTCCGGTGATCCGCAGCATTCGCTGCGGCCACTGATGGGACGGCAACCGGTGGGCGATGACGTTGCGGCGCACCGGTTCGGCGACGGTCTCGACACCGGCTGCCACGGCGCCGATCTTCTGTAGCTTCTGCTCTTTGGTGGCTCCAGGGGTCTGCATCGCGTCGAGAAACAGCTCGATGATCGTCTCGATCGACGCACCGGGATGAATCTCATGGGAACCGCCCTCCTCGGACAGCTGCCGGGCGAACAGCTCCTCCAGGGGGGTTCCGCTGCCGAGCTGGGCGGCCACCGTCGATCCCGCCGACGTCCCGACCAGGACCTCCGAGTCCACCAGGGCCGCACCGGCCTCGGGTGCCTCATCGCAGATCCCCAGCAGCACTCCGGTTTCCCAGGCAATGCCGGCCAGCCCTCCCCCAGCGAGCACCAGTGCGCGCCTTCGATCGGTCATCCGGCGGGTTCTTCGCGCAGCAACTCGTGGGAGAGCTGCTCGAGGCTCAGCCTGGCGAATCCACGCCACAGGCGCGCGAACGCGGGCATCGCCAGTGCCGCTGCCGCGGACCGCGGGTAGACGGTCCATCTCCAGGTCACCTCGGTACCGGTCCCGGCAGGCGCGAAAAGCCATTGCCCGTCGATGTGGTCGACCAGCGGCGCCAGCGCGCCGGTAATCCCCGACAGGGTGTAGCCGAACGCGTGTGGTGCGTCGACGGCGGTCAGCTCCTCACGCATCGTGCCGCCGCCGACCTGGACGACGGTGCGAGTCTGGCCTACCGCACTCCAGTCTCCGCTCTGGTCGCGTACCGCCTTGATCGGGGCGATGGGGCCGTACCAGCGGCTGAACAGGGTGGGCAGCGGTATCGGCAGGGTGCGTCGGTACGCGGTCTCCAGGTCGACGGGAATGGCCCGCGACTGCTCCATCAGGTGGGCTTCAGGCATATCCCGAATGCTAGAGGCAATGGGGCCGCGACGTTGGGGGCACGGTGGTGTGCCACGATCGCGGCAGTCGGGGAGTGCAGCTCAACGCCGGGCGTGGACCATCCAGCACGCTGCGGTGTAGCGGACTTCGCCATCGACGACGAACTGCGTGTATGCCTGGCTGAGCGCGGTGATCACCTGAGCGCGTGTCTGGGTGTCGACGGTCCGCAGTCTCCGGCCTACCGACCCCATCCGCGTCAGGTAGGCAGGAAGGTCGCGTTCCCGCATGGTGCATGCGACGTCAACCGGCCTGATATCGACGTCCGTCCAGCCGCCGTCGCGCAGAACGGCTTGTATCCGATGCGCATCGGCGAATGCGAACGGCCCAGGGCTGCCCGTGGTCAATGGCTCAAGGTCGGTGAGCAACCGCGCCGCAGCGTGCTCGGCGGTGCTCATGAACGGGTTATCCCTGGGGTGACGCCAACACACGAACGTGAGTCGGCCACCGGGTCGTGTCGCGCGCCTGAGATTTCCAAACGCCGTCGCGGGATCATCGAAGAACATCACTCCGAAGCGGGACACCAGGAGATCGAATGTGTTCGGCGGCAAGGCAAACGACTGGGCGTCACCGATAATGAACTCGACCGGAAGATTGCTGCCCTGCGCGCGCTTGCGAGCCGTCTGAATCATCGGCTCGGAGATGTCGATTCCGGTGCACCTACCGTGGTCTGCGAAATGCTCGGCGAGGGCCAATGTCGTTGCGCCCGTTCCACAACCCACATCCAAAATCTGCTCGCGAGGTTCGGCTGACGCAGCGACAGAGTCGACAATGAGGCCCTCGAAGGGTTTCAGCGTCTGGTCCAGCACGCGCTGCAACGTCACCCACGCCTCGCCGCTGTCGCCGTTCCACACCTGCACCTGAGCAGCGTTTCCCCGGTCGGCCATCGTCTTCTCCCTTGCCTACAAACTGGACAAGGCCCACAATCGCAGTTCAAGTGGACTTGAGCGCAAGAGGAGCTATCCGGCGGTGATCGACATCTCTGTGGTCGCGAAGCGCTCTGGCCTGCCGGCCTCGACGCTGCGGTTCTACGAGGAGAAGGGACTGATCGCCTCGGTGGCTCGACGGAGTCGGCGCCGGTTCTTCGGCACTGACGTGTTCGACCGGTTGGCGCTCATCGCACTCGGGCGGACTGCCGGGTTCTCGCTCGACGAGATCGCCACGATGCTCGCACTCGGCGGAGCGCGCCAGATCGACCGAAACGCCCTTGAAGCCCGGGCAGCAGAGATCGACAGCACCATAGCGAGACTCTCCGCGATCAGCACCGCGCTCAAGCACGCCGCGGCCTGTCCGGCTCCGAATCACATGGAATGTCCCACTTTCCGCGGCTACCTCGACCTCGCCGCGGCCGGACTGGTCAGTGCGCCGCCGCCGCGCGCGCCCTGCCCGGGTCCGCCTTACCACTGATCAGCGGCAGGTCGAGATACGTCGCGATCCCGGGAGGCGCCGCGCATACCGCAGGAACCGAGTTCACGCAGTGCGCGGCGGTGCCGACCACTCCGTACTCCGGGCCCTCTCCGCCGACCTCGGACTGGAAGCCCTTCACCGATACGGTGAAGTCGGGGTTGCCGCGCACTTCCATCTCGTAGCGCTGCCCCTCCGGCCCGAACGACCAGGCCGGGTCGAGATTGTCCTCCCCCATCAGCCAATTCACCGTCACCCGCACCACCGGCTCACCGTCGACGAGCGCTTCCCAGTGAAACTTGCGGGCCGCGACCTGTCCCGGTTCTATCGTCCCCATCGGCGAGTCGATCGGCGCGGTGGCTACGGCGATCTCTTGTCGGGCCTGAATTCTCGGGTCGGCGGCGAACCCGAGCTGGTCGACACACATCCGCACGGCCTGGATGAACCCGGTGTCGAGCATCTTCTGCATCGGCCCGGTCAGCGCCTTGTCCGGGGTTTCGCCGAAGCCCATCACATGGCGCAGCACGTCGGGCGCCTCGTAGGTGCGCAGGTCGGAGTACTCCTCGGCCCGCACGAACGTCACGCCGGTGGACATCGCCGAAAGCATCAGCGGGAACTTCTCGCTGATACCGCCCGGGGCTATTCCGGTGCCGTGCAGAGTGGCACCGCCGGCGACGGCGGCCGCTCGCATCGACGCCCCGCTACGCTCGCTGGGATACAGCCATCCGACGGGGGTGACGACGTTCTTCCCGGATCGGAGCAGCGCCTCGACCTCGTCGGGGTTGGCGATCAGCGGCGAGTAGATGACGGCGTCTGCGTCCAGCGCCAGGATCTCGTCGACGCTGTCGGTAGCGATCACGCCGAGCGCGGCGGTACCGATGATGTCCCCGACGTCGCGGCCGGCTTTTTCCGGTGAGTGCACCCAGCAGCCGACCAGCTCCAGTTCGGGATGCTCAAGCACCCCTTTGATCGCCGCTACACCCACTCCACCGGTGGCCCATTGCACGACCCGCAACGCCATGTCGCCTCCTCCAGCACGCAAAACTAGAACACGTTCTATCGACAACTACACCAGATGTCCGCGCGTAGGCACCCGAAATGGAAAACCCGTCCGCGACCACGTCGCGGCGGCGCTCAACCACTTCGGGGCGTGTGAGCCCTGGCGGCTGGAATCCGTCCGGCCCGCGCTAACGTGCAAACAAGACGCAACGAAGCGAAGGGACGACGGGATATGAGCCGGATTTTTGTCATCGGTGTCGGTATGACGAAGTTCGAGAAGCCGGGCGGACGCGCAGCTGGCGGAGCGGAGCATGAGGCGCGGCGGGAGGGCTGGGACTACCCGGACATGGCCCGCGAGTCGGGCACCAATGCGCTGTCCGACGCCGGGGTGGACTACACCGACATCCAGCAGGGCTATGTGGGTTACTGCACCGGTGACTCGACGTCGGGTCAGCGCGCGCTCTACGAGTTGGGCATGACCGGCATCCCGATCGTCAACGTCAACAACAATTGCTCCACCGGATCGACGGCGCTGTATCTGGGCGCGCAGGCCATCCGCGGTGGCCTGGCCGACTGCGTCCTGGCGCTGGGCTTCGAGAAGATGCAGCCCGGATCGCTGGGCGGCGGTGCCGACGACCGGGAGTCGCCGATGAAGCGGCATATCCTGGCGCTCAACGACATCGACGAGATGCAATTCCCGGTGGCGCCGTGGATGTTCGGCGCGGCAGGCCGTGAGCACATGAAGAAGTACGGCACCACCGCGGAGCATTTCGCCAAGATCGGATACAAGAACCACAAACACTCGGTGAACAACCCGTACGCGCAGTTCCAGGACGAGTACACCCTCGACGACATTCTGGCAGCCAAGATGATCTCCGATCCGCTGACCAAGCTGCAGTGTTCACCCACCTCGGACGGCTCGGCGGCGGTGGTGTTGGCCAGTGAGGACTTCGTCGCCAAACGCGGACTGGCCGGCCAGGCCGTCGAGATCGTCGGGCAGGCGATGACGACAGATTTCGCGTCGACGTTCGACGGCAGCGCCGCCAACATCATCGGCTATGACATGAATGTCCAAGCTGCACAACAGGTTTACCAGCAGTCCGGGCTTGGGCCACAGGATTTTCAGGTGATCGAGCTGCACGACTGCTTCTCGGCCAACGAGCTGCTGCTGTATGAGGCCTTGGGGTTGTGCGGGCCCGGCGAGGCGCCGCAGCTCATCGACGATGACCAGACCACCTACGGCGGACGCTGGGTGGTCAACCCGTCCGGTGGGCTGATCTCGAAGGGGCATCCGCTGGGGGCAACCGGGCTGGCCCAGTGCAGCGAGCTGACGTGGCAGTTGCGCGGAACCGCCGACAAGCGTCAGGTCGACGGGGTGACTGCCGCGCTGCAGCACAACATCGGCCTCGGCGGGGCGGCTGTCGTCACCGCCTACCGGCGCGCCGACCGGTAGAACTGCGAGCAGTCGCGAAAGCCCCCCTCTGACAGCAATCTTGGGGGGCTCCGCGTCTGCGCGGGCAGACAACGACCGGCTACACCGTCGCCGGTACCTTCGCGTGATCGTCGTCGAGCATCGTCAGCTCGTCGAACGGGTCATCACCGGCCAGGACCGACTTCACCTTGGCCCGGTCCATGGTGTGTGTCCACGACCCCACCAACAGCGTGGCCACCGCGTTGCCGGAGAAGTTGGTCAGAGCTCGCGCCTCGGACATGAAGCGGTCGATGCCGACGATCAGTCCGACTCCGTCGAGCAGGTCCGGGCGGTGCGCCTGCAGACCACCGGCCAGCGTGGCCAGACCTGCGCCGGTGACGCCGGCCGCACCCTTGGAGGCGACGATCATGAACAGCAGCAGACCGATCTGTTCGGCCAGCGTCAACGGGTCACCCAGGGCGCTGGCGATGAACAGCGAGGCCATCGTCAGGTAGATCGCGGTGCCGTCCAGGTTGAACGAATAGCCGGTGGGAACAACGACACCGACTGTCGAGCGGTCCACACCGAGGTGTTCCATCTTCGCGATCAGCCGGGGCAGCGCCGATTCCGACGACGAGGTCGACACGATCAACAGATACTCGCGGGCCAGGTAGCGCACCAGCTTGAAGATCGAGACCCGAGCCACCGCCCGCAGCAATACGCCGAGCACCCCGAAGACGAAGATCACGCACGTGAGGTAGAAGCCGAGCATCAGGGCAGCCAGTTGCCCCACGGCGGCCCACCCGGTCTGTCCGACCACGTTGGCGATCGCACCGAACGCTCCGATCGGGGCCAGCCACAGGATCATGACCAGCACCTTGAACACCAGCTTCTGCAGATGCTCGACGCCACGCAGGATCGGCTCGCCGGCGCGCCCCAGCCCTTGCAGCGCAAAACCGACCAGCAGCGCGATGAACAGCGCCTGCAACACACTGCCCGCGGTCAACGCCGAGAACATCGATGTCGGGATGATGCCCTGGACGAACTCCATCAGGCCGCCGGACTCGTGCGCCTTCTCGGCCAGTTCGACGCCTTTGCCCGCCGCGCCCTCGGTCAGATGCAGGCCGCTACCCGGGTGCAGCAGGTTGCCCACGAGCAGGCCGATCCCCAACGCGAATGTCGACATCGCCATGAAGTAGACGAACGCCAATCCGCCCACTTTGCCGATGGTGGCGGCCTTACGGACCGATCCGATGCCCAAGACGATCGTGCAGAAGATGACCGGCGCGATCATCATCTTGATCAGCGCCACGAACATCGTGCCCAGCACG
The DNA here is from genome assembly GCF_025263265.1 of Mycobacterium sp. SMC-4. NCBI lineage: Bacteria > Bacillati > Actinomycetota > Actinomycetes > Mycobacteriales > Mycobacteriaceae > Mycobacterium > Mycobacterium sp. SMC-4. The sequence goes on from NZ_CP079869.1 coordinate 4,188,335, forward strand.
CCGACGCTCTTGCCGATCTCGGGAGCGAAGATGCCCACGCCGATACCGGCGATCACCGAGATGATGACGGCGATGAACAACCAGTGGGTACGGTCGCGCCTTTTCTTCGGCTCCTCGGGCGCCGGGCCCGAAGCCGGCCGGTCCAATGTCGTTGTCATCGTGACTCCTCCAGATACAGCGTGCGAATTGGGTCTGAGAGGATGCTCACTGAGGGCGTGAGCCAGGTCACGTTTTAGTTCATTGATTTCAAGTAGGCGCCATGCTCTGGGGCGTTTCAGCAGCGGAAACGCAACGCGCTGTGCTGTCTATTATCTGACTTGGCAAACGCGATCGGCTAAGCCTTCTCGTGGTGTCGCTCTACCACCACAAGGAGTCATCATGCACCACCACACCACCACCGACAACACCACCGCGACCAGCGGCTTTCCTGTCGACTCGGCCACCCGCGCCTGCTGCGGCGGCATCGGCCAGCACACCCGCACGTGCTCGACGGTGCCGGTGCCGCCCGGTTGCAACCACGTCGAGCAGTGGGACGCGGCGCAACGGTACATCGCCGCCGACCTGTTCGGGCCGGTCTCGGTGTGGTCGTACCAGCGCCACGACGGCACGCTGGCCGATGTTCAAGTGTTCATCCGGCTGGCCGACGTGCAGTTCGCACCCGGCCAGTCCCAGCCGGTCGCCGACCATTTCCGGCGTCTGGCGCGCACGGTGGCCGAGGCTGACGAGCTGGCGCAACAGTGGCAGCGCTGGACACCCCACCGAGGGTGACATCCACCGCGAGCGGCCCCCGGCTACGGTCGGGGGCCGCTTTGCTTGTGCGTTCCCGGCGCTGAGCGTGCCCCTGGCGGGTCGGCCACGCTGCGATGGTGTGATCGTGTCGGCGCACCATGCGGGCGTGGCAGGGAGGCTGCGGCGCTCCTCATGTCTTCCCAGTTGTCGGACCACACTGGTATCATCGCCGCCAGAACCTCCGGTTGAAGTGACCTTCGGGTCCACCGTCGCGGCATGGCATGGCGAACGCACACCGAGTGCGTAATGGGGCGCAGAGGTTCGCCCCAGACCCCGCTCAACCCGTCAATACAGATGAGGAACCTGCCATGACCGAATACCGGATTGCACCCGACACTAACCCGAACAGTCTGCGCCATCAGCTCGCGCGGCATGATGCGCATTCTTACCGACTGCGGCAAGCCGAGGAGTTGCTGACCGAAGAGGGTTATATCGAAGGCTCTGACGGCATTTGGAGACTGCCCGACGAGCGACACCAGCCTCCAGGCCACCGGAGGTGAAAGACAGTGCGCGCTCAACCCGCCACCACCGCGCGCTTGCGGTGAGACCCGCTGACACGTGGGCCACCCGCACGCCGAACACGTGAGTCACGTTGACTCACAACCGGTTCCGGTGTCCTGCCCTGCGACAGTGCTACCCAGCAATCCAGGTGTGGGCTGCTGTCGCGGTGAGTGTAACGGTCGATCTGTCGATGATATGTGCTGGGCCTGCCGCACCAGGCGCACGCCTCGTCGAACGTCTCCGCCCGCACACCCACCGCCTGTAAAGCCTCCACTTGTTTCCGATTCACGTTGCCTCCCAACGATTGTGCGCCCCCGCACCGCCGCGCGCCAGGAAAGGAGAAGCAAACACGCGGCGGTGCAGGGGTTCGGCTCGACCGGCGACGCGTCAACCACCGAACACGCAGCCGGGAGCCGGGTTTAGACCCGAACCGGGTGCCGCCTTTGATCTGCTGAACCGAAAGGACAACGGCACCCGGCCCGGGTGGTCTTGTTAGGCCGTGGTGGGGATCGAGAGCAGCCTGAACGCTTCGGGCACGAGAACACCGGAACCGTATCTGGCCCACAAGAATCCACCGCGACGCCCCACCGGTCTGCGGTTGGGGCCGACCACGTTGGGGATCAGCTCAAGCAGCGAGCCCGAACGAACCGTGATCAGGAACTGCTTGAAGTCGCCGTACAATGCGACGAAATTGTCTTCGGTGACAGCCGGATTGATCGTCACATCCATGTGTGAGTTCTCGAACACGTTGCGGCCCAGCAGCATCGGCGGGTTGTCGCGCAGCTCCGGGAAACGTAGCGCGCCGTTTCCGGTCTCAAACTGTCGCGCCGTGTTGATCAAACCCAAACCCATCATCCACGATGAATTTGCCTGCCAGCGTGGCGCTGCCTCGTTTTGCACCTTGTAAATATCTGCTGCGGAGAATGTTTCGGCAACAGTCGGCGACACCACCGAACCACCCGCAGCGGCGACAGCCGTTACCACGCCGGTCGGCTGACCGGTCCCCGTGCCGAGCGTGCTCGCCGCACTTGTCAACTGGTCGAGCCCGTCGAGCAGCAACTTTCCTAGCTCGTCAAGGAAGCTAGCGGCGTCCATGCCGACCTCAAACGACCATTCGACGTACGCGGAAGCCTTGTGGCACGGGATCGCGGGCTGACCGAACGTCGGCGACGCGTCGGCGGCTTCGTCGCCTTCACCAAGCCATTCGGCGGTCACCCCGGCACTGGTGACACCGTGCCAAACGTCGGTGAACGTGGGCTCGACACGCGCGATCTGCAACAGCGGGTTGGTGGACCCGCCGTTGGTGAGCAGCACTGTCGGGTCGAGGTGCCACGGCACCAAGTAGCCGCCTTGGTTGTCGGTCAGCGACATCGCGCTGCGTTCGGCGTGCACGGCGGTGGCGACCCGCCACGCCTCGGCCTCGTCGGGTGTCCAGGACAGATGCCCGTTGTCGGGGTCGATAGCCTTCTTGGCGAACGCTGACCGGTAGGCCTCGCTGCCGGTCGCGGCCACCCACCGGGCCGACCAGGACCGGGCCAGCAATGAACCGGTGTCGAGCTGGCGCTCGACTGTTTCGGCGCCGGAAGCGTTGACAGTGCCGTCGCTGACAGCGCGTTCCAGCAGGCGCATCGCTCGGTCGCGGCCAGGGACACGGCTGCCGCGTTCGTGGTCACCATCGCCCGGATCGGTGCCGGGAACCAGCTTTGTCCGGCCCTCGCCGAGCGGCTCGCGGCCCGACTTCACGTCCAGCCTTTTGCGATGGCCGTTGACTTGGTCGAATTCGTCCTGCAGCTCGCGAACCCGCTGCTCGTCGGCGGCGCTGAGCCGGTGTTTCGAAGAGATGATTTTGCCCTGCTCCTGCACGAGTTCGGCGCAGGCTGCAGCGCAATCGTCGCGCGTCATCCGCGCCAATTCTTCACGTGTCTTCATGTTTTGGCGTCCTTCGAGAGACCACAACAGACACCCCGGCTTGCGGGGAGTGTTGGGAGGCAACAGTTTCGGGACTCACCAGAGTGTCGGGCCTCTCGTAGCCGGGTCACCTGACAGCCGCAGTGTTTCAGGTGCCGACGTTGCGCGAACGTGAGCACCCTTCAGGTTAGCGAGCGATTCCGCATCACGCCAACCTGTTCGGCGACACACCATCGACGACACGCCGGGGCTTCGCCCGATCACACACTCACGACGCCGCCGCGCGTTTCGCATCGGCCAGATTGTCGAACCGACGCGGGTGCCCGAACGGTCGCCCGTCCACCCAGCTTTCCAGCATCCAGAACCCGCCGTGTTGCAACGCCAAACCGGGCGGTGCGTCCTTCGGATAGGGCACGTGCTCGCGGCGCACAATATGCAACCGGTCGCCGTCAGTGGCCCGCCACGTGCCGTCGTCGTGCTGCACCCAATCCATGTCCATCAGACTGTTCCCGCCCAGCCGAACGGGTTGGGCGCGGTCGGGTCAGCTGTTCCCGCAGCAAGACCCGCGATGGCCGACTCTGCAGCGGGTGTGCAGCCGAGTTCGCGGGCGCAGGCCCGCATCTCTCCGACTGCCATCCGCGCCTCCCGCAGAGCGGGGTTACTCTTCACGGCGGTGCCAGTTCGGGTTTTCACCGGCAACAACACCCCGAACCGCTCGACGGCAGCGTGAGCACGGAGGGCCTGGTCATACATCATGGCGTAGCCGCGCAGCACGCCGACGTGTGCCTCGGTGAGCAGATCGAGACGTTCCAACGTGGGGACCGTTGCCTCCCAGAGGACTTTCTCATTCTCGGTGAGATCAGCCGGCATCTCCGGTGCCTCACGAATAAAGCTGGGCGGCAACGGAACCCGTCGTCCACCGCTGTCGCGCCCTTCGCGGACGCCCTTCAGAAGCCGCAGACTTGCGGGCGCTGCGCGTCGCCCCGATCCTTTACCGCCCATAGTATTCAGAGGCCTCCTTGCGTACCAACAGTTTTCAGTAGCCGACTGAGGTCGGAATGTGTTGCGGCCCATTGTACGCCGACCGTGCAGTGCAAACCTGATTTTCCGACCGTGCACATGCGGCGACGCGGGGCGTTGTCGGTCGGGCAAACGTTCCGCGATGGGGGGACCGGCCCCCCTGGGTCGGGACCTGTTGGGCGGCAGCATGTCCCGCTCACGACTGGGTCTCGGGTTGTGTTGTGCCGGTTGCGGTTTGGGGCGTGTCGGTCGGTGTCGGGTGTTGTTGCGGGTCAACGGTTTTGGCGTGATCGGCGAGTGCATAGAACAGTTGGCCCACAACGTTTCTCAGTTGTGCGACGCCGAGGCCGCGCAGGTGTTGCTCAACTTTGGTGGCGTAGGCGGCACCGCGTCGAGCGTCGGCAACTATGGCGCGTGCTGCCACCTGGGCACGGTCGGTGCTCAGACACCGGCTCGGCGTCCCACCCTGCACCTGCACGGCACCTCCGCGCCGCAGCTGTGCCATCAGCAGGCCCAACGCTCGCTAGCTGGTGGGGCGATGCCGTCGTCGTCGGCAGCGCTCGACCACACCGCAATGTCGCCGAACTGTTCGATCAGTTCCAGCCACAACCGGGCGAAGCACTCGATGCGGTCGAGTTGGTCGGCGTCGGCCAGCATGACCGGGCCGTGGCCGAGGCGGTCGAGCGCCTGCATGGCCGACCACGGGCTCCACGGTGGTACGGCACCGGGGCGACGCATCAGCGCCGTCTCGATCTGCTGGCCGAGCAGGGCGATGCGTCGCCGTTGGCGATCCAGGTCTGTGAGCTGCTGTCGCATGTGTGTGCCTCCCTAACGACGTCCAACACCTGCCCAGGTGGTTCGCTTCCCCGGCGGCGAGAAAACCCGCAGCGTGCCACTCAGCGCCGGGACGGTGCATCGCAGCGCCGGGGTCGCGCTTGGTGACCACCAACGGCAGCGCACCATTGCGGCACAGCCGCAGCCCTCGTCGTTTGCTTGCGGTGTCGTCATGACGACAAAATTCTGTCGTCATTGGGGGTTGGGTGTGGACAACCCCTAATACGCGAATTCGATAGTTAGTTAGTCTATATATACCTGATAGATGGGTTGTTAGGTCTCCCTTACTTTTCGGCGGAAGCGCCGAACGACGACAACACAATGTCGTCATGTCGTCATTGTCGTCATTTGCTGTGCGCCGCAGCGGATCAACCGTTCAGCGTCCATCTCACGGTGCGTTCACCCGGTTGCGGATCAAGTCGGCGCACCTCGCCGGACTCGGCCAAACCCAGCAGTACCTTGGCGATATGCGGCTGGTCACGACCGGCTGCACGACGCCGCAATGTGCCTTCGGTGACTCCGTCTGACCCCGCCTCGCGCAGCTTGCCGACCACCCAATTTTCAAGTCGGCGGCGACGCTGAAAACCTTGGCGGCTCTGCTCGTCGTTGGCGGCGTCGAACTCGACACCACGCGTGCGGCCCCGCTTGCGGGCCTCGGTAACCGTCGCGCGGTCGACCTCTTGAGTGACATAGTCACGCGTGAACGTCGACACCCGTGCCGCGACCCCGGCCAACCGCCAATCGTCTGGCGTCATTTCGTCGCGGCCGTCGAGCACGGCCAGTGCGAACGCGAATTTTTCCCGCACGAATAGGGCGTGTGCGTCTAGGTTGTCGTGCTCGTCGCAGTCACGGTGTTGCCGTTCTGCGGCATCGCGGATCATCTCGACGGCCTCGAAAGGAACCGCCAATTCTTTCGGGTACTGCCACGCCGCGGGCGACGGCAACACCAGCGGCCCAGGCCATGGTGGGGCTTGCCTGCTCACCCGCTGGTCGACGCCGGGAAACCACATGAACCGTTGCAGTAGACCGCCTGTCCGGTCGTCGAGCAGCACGCCCGCCTTGGCTGGTTGAATGTTGATCACTAGAACGGTGCGATAGCTGTGCGCTGGCAGGTGTAAATCGTTGGTGCGGTAGGAGAACCCGATCTGCGCGCCGGTGAACGCGGATCGCAGCGTGCTCGACAGGGTCGCGTTTTTACGGGAGCCGAGCACCTGCAGGCTGTCGCCTTCGTCGGCGACGAACAGCACCGACTCGTGCAGCCCGGCAGGTTCCCCGGTTTCTTTGTTGGCCGGTCGCGTGTAGGCGTCGAGAAACCCCTCCCCGCTGCCCAGGTTCCGTCGCCGCACTGTCGACCGAACAAGCTCGTGTGCAACACTTTCCGACGCTGACTTGGTTGCCCCTGACGGGGCTGCGACCACACCAAACCAGTTGAGCGAGCCGCGCCCGCCGATGAGCGGCGGCAACACAATGTGCGGACGCAGCATGGCCAACGCGATGGCGACACAATGGGCGAGCACCGGCCACGGTGAGCACATCCGCGACAGTGCCGCAAGATAGATGGTTTGCAGCGACTCCCGCTCGGTCCAGAACCCCCTTTCAAGGCGTTGGAAGTCGTTGAACCGTAGCGGTTCCGGCTCGTCGTCATGATCGGCGTAGATGCCACCGGCCCGCGCCCTGGTGCCGACATTGGACAGGTCTCGTGGGTTGTCGAATCCGCGACGGCGAGCACTGGCGATCGTGTCGGTGACCGATTTTTCCCCGTCCTCCTGTTCGAGAAGGTTGGCCCGGCAGGCATCCCGCAACGCGCTGTAGACGTCGGTTTCGTCGAGCGCACCCGCTGCGACCAGTTCGTACAGGTTGGCCGCTGACCGGAACAGCTGGGTGTTGCGGTCGCCTTTCGGTGCGTCGGCCACTATCCGTGTCTCGGCGTCAAACGCTTTCCGCGCGTATGTGGTGACCACGGCGCTGTTCGGGTCTGTGCGTGGCGGCTGGGCCGCTGCTATCGCCTTGTCTGCGGCTGCCTGGTTGTCGTAGTACGGGTTGCCGTCCCATGGCAGTCGGATCGGCTTCGGTGTAAGATCGGTGTCGCTTGTGTCAGCAGCGTTGCTAGTGCCCCCCGCCTTCCCACGGTCGGGGGGTTCTGGTTTCTGGGGCATCTCAGCGGTCAACCTCCCCGCCGTATTCGCGGGTGCTGACATCCGAATTGTGTTGCGGCTCAATCTGAGTCACGTGACTCACGTGGGCGGCCTTCACGATGACCGCTTCGGCTTGCGCGCGGTTGCCCGCGCGGGACGCAGCAGCTCGGCCAGGCGGGCGGCGCTGCGGGTCGTGCATAGCGCACGGCCCGCCATCGGTGATGAACTGGCACGGACGGCCAAGTCGTGTGGGCATTCCGCAGACCCTGACCGGCACGCCTACGCGGTTGTGCAGCGGTGACTCGGTTGCGAGGGCTCTAGTTTCAGCGTCGAGCGCACGACGACGGTCGTGAAAGTGGGTGATCTTTATGGTGTCAACGCGGGGCGACCACGCTTTCGTGTGATGTTCAACGATGCGACGAGAGCCCCGGCAGGTCACGCCGACATACAACAGTCGACCATCGGCGTCGAACATGCGATACACCGCGTTTTGCTCGGCTCGGTCGCTCACGATGCCGACCCCCGCCGCTGGCGGGCACGTGACGCGCGGAACGCCAACTGCTGAAAATGAGCAGCCTTCGCGTTGCGTATCGCCTTGGCCCGTTCGGTTTCCGACAGTTTCCGGTCGGGGTCGACCAGGTCGGCGAACCGGCGTTCGGCTGCGTCGCGGCCAGGTTGTGTGACCGCCAGACGGGACGCGTGGTCGGGTGTCTGCGCCCACCGCGTATTGGCGGCAATCTTGGCGCGTTGATGACGTTGCGCGGCAGTAAGTTTCGGAGATGTCACGGCGGTGTCCTTTCACACACTGCTGTTCGTGACCTCAACTCGGGACGGGTGCCCCGCGAAGCTCCAATCTTCCACCGCCGCGAAGGTCAGTCGCGGCTGCTACCGCCAAGCTAAGCCCTGATCGCGCCGAACCGCCACTGCCGGAACCGCTTACATCTGGCGCGCAGAACACAGGCAAATGGTACACACGCATACCGAACGGCGTCCCCATCCTGGGATTGTCAAGCAAACCGTGCGCGAAACCCTCTGTCTGTTGAGTCTTTTGACTCACCTCGGCAAAGTGGCCTGCTGAACGCAATTGGTGCGACACGCATCGACGACACGCCGGTCAGTCGATTCTATACACCGTCATGCAACGCGGTTGGCACGCGGCAGAGGGGGCAGTGCGGCGGCAATAGCTTTGGTTTCGGTTCCCTGGTATCGAAACTGTCTGCGCACCAGACTCGCCAACGACATCAGAGTTCGCCGAGCGCGAGACGTTTCGCCTCGGCGGCGGCGCGGTCGGACGCGGTGGCCGCGACGTAGCGGTCCAGCATTTCGCGGCGACGCCACCCGGCGACCGCCATCAGACCACCCTCGGTGCCTTCAGCGGCCAGCCAGCGGGTCGCCATGGTGTGCCGCAGCAGGTGCAGATGGAAACGCTGTATCCCGGCGTCGGCAGCGCGCTTGCCGAGCGCGCGGTTCACCCCGGCGTAGGCGAGTGGCTTACCGGATTCGCTGAGCCACAGCTGGGACGCCTTCAATTCGCGACGAGCCCGCATGTAGCGGTCGATGGAGTGCGCCGTTTTCTGGCCGAACGGCACCACGCGCCCGCGACCGCCTTTGCCTCGCCGCACCTGGGCGAGGCCGCGGGACAGGTCGACGTCGTCAACACTGAGCCCGAGCAGCTCGGACGCTCGTAGGCCGGTTTCGGCGAGTATGCGCGCCATCGCTTCGTCGCGGCGGTCCCGGAATGTGTTGCCCCGGCATGCTTTGAACAGCGCGGCCAGCTCATCGTCAGTGAGCGGGTTGGCTGCTTTGGCAGGGACTTTTGGCAGGGTGAGCCCGGTCAACAGGTCGGCATCGATTTCACCCTCGGCAGCCAGCCAGCGCGAAAACTGTTTCAGTGCAACCTGTCTGACATAGGTGGTTCCCGGTGATGGCAGTGACGCTAGGAAAGCGGTCACTGTGCGGCGGTCCAGCACTGCGGGCACACCGCTGTCGGCGCACCATCGCAGAAACACGCGCACGCTGATTTCATACTGGTCAACCGTGGCGGGCGACTTGCCAGCGGCGCGGAGCGCCAGCACCCACGACGGGACCAGGCCAGCTAACTTTTCCTGCGACTCAGCCATGTCAATTATCGTACTCGCGTACGCCGTGCTCTGATATTATCTTGCACTGTGACTAGTAAACCTGCTGGTCAGCGCATAAAAGCGTCATCCACGAGTAAGTGAGATAATAGTTCATTTCGTTCAACGGGAAGGTCGTGCGGAATGCGACGCAGATCGCCGTGGCCGCAGTCGCTGGCCGGTCAGGCCATCGCGCTGCAGATCCTGGTGATCGCGGTGATCGTGGCGCTGGGCAGCACCCTGGCCCTGTTGGATGCGCGTCGCGACGGCAATGCCGCGGCCGAGCAGCAGGTACTCGGCATCGCGGCGGCCCTGGCCGATTCACCGTCGACCGTGACCGCGGTCGAGCAGGGCCGGGCCACGGAGTTGCTGCAGCCGGTGACCGAGGCGGTGCGCACGCACACCGACATCGCGTTCATCACGATCATGGCTCCCGACGGCACCCGGTTCACCCACACCGATCCGTCCCAGATCGGCGGTCGCTACCTGGGCAGTATGGACGCCGCGTTGCAGGGAGAGACCTTCACCGAGGTCTACACCGGCACGCTGGGGCCCTCGGTACGCGCCGTTGCGCCGGTCTATGACGCGCAGGGCCGCGTCGTCGCGCTGGTGGCCGCAGGCATCCTGCAGAAGAGCCTGGCTGAGCGCTGGCGCTCGCAGTTGGCCATCATTGTCTCGATCGGCGTTGGCGCACTGCTTATTTCGTTGCTCGGAGTATGGGGGATCCGCCGCCGGTTGCTACGTCAGACCCGCGGACTGCGGCCCGAGGAGCTGCGCGTGATGTACGACCACCACGACGCGATCCTGCACTCCGTGTCGGAAGGGCTGATCGTGCTGGACAGATCCGGGGTCGCCGTCGTCAACGACGAAGCCCGCCGGCTGTTGTCGTTGCCCGACGGTGAGGTCACCCAGGATGACCTGCCAGAGTTCCTGCGCACCTACAACCCTGGCGCACGCGACGAGGTTCATGTCACCGATGACCGCGTGTTGGTGGTCAATCGGTCCCGGGTGCGCTCGGATGCCGACAGCTCCGAAGTGGTCACCATCCGTGATCGCACCGAATTGCAGGGCGCCCTCGGGGAACTCAACTCACTGAAAGTTCTGACGGACTCGCTGCGTGCCCAAGCCCATGAGTCGGCGAACAAGCTGCACACCATCGTCACAATGGTCGAGATGGGTCGTCCTGAGCAGGCCGTCAGGTTTGCCACCGCCGAGCTCGAACTGTCCCAGCAGCTCGTCGATCGGCTGTCGAACTCAGTCGGTGAGCCGGCGCTGGTGGCGCTGCTGTTGGGAAAGACCGCTCAGGCCAACGAGCGTGGTATCGAACTGACCGTCACCGAGGAGTCCGAGCTGCCCACCGACAGCGACGACCTGTTGCTATCCGGGCAGGAGATGGTCACTGTGGTAGGCAATCTCATCGACAACGCGATGGATGCCTGCGACCCGGCCGACCCATGGGTCGAGGTGACGGTGAACCAGGACCGCGAGAGGTTGTTGATCCGTGTCGCCGACAGCGGAGAGGGTATGGACACCAGGCTGTTTCAGACTGCGATGACGCGGGGGTACTCCACCAAGCCCGGCGCCGACGGGCAGCACGGGCTGGGCCTGGCCCTGGTAGCGCAGGTGCTCAATCGCCACGACGGGCAGCTGGCCGCCGACGTGACGTACGGTTCGGTCGTGACGGTCACTGTGCCGCGCCGATGATCAACGTTCTGATCGTCGAGGACGAACAGTTGATCGCCGAAGCGCATCGGAGTTACCTGCTGCGTCTGCACGGCTTTTCGGTGTCGGCCGTCGTTCACACCGCGCGGGACGCGATGCGTGCGGCCGCCGAGTCGATCGCCGCGGAGTCCCCGATCGATCTCGTCCTGCTCGACATCGGGTTACCCGACGCGAACGGGATCGCGCTCGCATCGGCCTTGTCGGGGCTACGCCCGGCACCGGACATCATCGCGATCACCTCCGAGCGGGATCTGGAGATGGTGCGGGCCGCGGTGGGGCACGGGGCGTTGGCCTATCTGCTCAAACCGTTCACCTTCGCCGCGTTTCGGGATCGCCTGGAGCGCTACCGCCGCTACCGCGAGGCACTGCCGGCCGGACTGGACGCCGCAAGCCAGGCCGAGATCGACCGCGCGCTCGCCGAGCTACGCGTCGGGTCCGATCGCACCGCCGCGCCGAAAGGCGCCGCGCCCGGCACCCACGACGAAATCGCCCGTGCGGTGCGCGATTCGGCCGACGGGGTGACCGCCGATGAGGTCGCCAAGCAGGTCGGGGTATCCCGGGTGACGGCATGGCGCTACCTTGAACGCCTCGCCGAGGACGGCACCGTCGGCCGCCACACCGACTACGGCAAGGCCGGCCGCCCCAAAACCCGCTATCAGTGGCGTTGACCTGCCCGCAACCGAGGTCCCAGGCGTCAGGCGGTGACGGGCTCGCGGGCGCTGGGCAGGCTCAGCGCGATCGGGTCAGTCGCGAGGAGCTCGGAGTACAGGTCCTGCAGTGTCGACTCCACTGCGAACACGTTCACCGCACCGGAGTAGTCGGCGACGAAGAGCCGCGACCCGTCGGCCCGCTGGGCCACGCAAGACGGCCGCGCTTCGGTCTGCAGGCTGTCGATGACGTCCAGACTCAACGCACACACCACGACGACGCGGTCGTAGTCGACGACGTAGGCGCGGGCCTCGTCGGGACTGAGCGAAAGCTGGGTGGGTGCGCCGCCGAGGGCGACGAAGTCGCTGACCCGGTGAGTGCCCAGGTCGACGACATAGATCGCGCCGCCGACGGCACGGTCAGAGGTGAGCACGTACACCGCATCCCCGCCGTAGGCGATGTCGCGGATCGGCGGACCGACCGGGATCACCCGCGCAACCCGGGTGGTTTCCGCGTCGACAATGACCACCTGGCTACCCCGGTCGTCGGTGACGGCAACATAGAGCCGCTTTGCCCGTGGGTCGACACGGATGGCGTCGACGCTGGCTGCAGGTCCGGAACCGATGTCAATGGTGCCGACGCGCTCGGCGGCGGTGTCGATGACCGAAAGCTCGACCCGGTCGTTCACGGCGCGGCCCGCGTAGACCCGCTTTCCGTCCGGGCTGACTGCCAGTGCGCTGACTCCGGAGGCCAGCGGATAGTTGGCGATCACTCCACGGGCGTCCACATCGATCACCATCACTGCATCGTGAGTGGCCGAGGTGACGCTGACGTAGGCCCGGTCGTCGGCGACGACGACGGCCATCGGCTCACCTTCGACGGCGACGGTTCCCATCAGCTCGAGGCCGGCGACGTCGAACAGCGATACGCTGTCGTCGGCGAAGTTCGCGACGGCGAAGGAGCCGTCTCCCGCGGCTGCCGAGCAGGCGACTTCGCCTACTGGGCCGCGCCCGACGGCCAAGCGGCGCTCGAAGGCTCCACCGGACTCGCTGCTCGAGCGAATCGCGCTCGATGCCTGGCGTCTGACGTCGTGAGGTGCATGCCCTGGGGGCACCGCGATTTTTGCCATGTGCTGTGATACCTCCGCCGGCATGTACTGCAACCGGCCTAGATCGGCTGTCCTGGCCCCCGTGTGGGGAGCGACCTGAAACCACTGTAGCGACGGAATTTCAAGGTCACGAACGGCTGGTTTCCCGCAATGAACAAGCGCCCCAACACTTCTCAGGCATCGCTTAAGTTTTTCTTGGCTGATTTCCGATGCTTCCCGCCAGGCCATGGCAAAACAGCCCCTGAACAGGGGCGTCGCAGGATTGGGCGGTACCGCTTGGTGAACGGCCAGGAAACCTTCCGGTAACAATTTCTTAGGTTTGCCCGGCAAAGTGAGCGTTAGATCACAGTGCGCTGGCAGCGACATGTCGCCTGATCGGTGCCGTATCGCTGTGTTCGCCTTCCCAGGGTGGGTGTCTGTGTGCGTGCCCGGCTCAGGCCGGTTCGGCTCCACACAGTGCGGTGACCTCGGCCAACGGGATCAGCCCCTCGGGGTCGCAGAGCTGCAGCACCCGGCGAACCGACGGACTGCCCACCACACACCAGCTGACATCCTCTCGACCCAGATGGGCACTGAGGGCGTAGAGCGCCGAGGCGCCGTCGAAGGCCATGAAGGGCACGTCGGTGAGATCGAGAACCAATGTCGCGCACAGTCCGGCCGCCTCGCGGACAGTGTGTGCGAAATGCTTGGCGTTGGCCGCGTCGATCTCACCGACCACGATAGTGCCCCTTGGGGTGGTGGACTTCGGATCGGCGTGGGTACACGCGTTGTGATCAACGAGTCGTGATGAATGCTAGGCGATTTGGCGTTGTTCGGTGATGGGTTCCGTGGCGGTTTGTTTGGCGGCGATGACTTTGCGCAGCTCAGCCATGGAGATGTCCGACAGGTAGCGCCGGGTGACCTGCCATTCGTCGTGCGCCTCGATGACCACGGCGGTGGCCAACCGCAGGAACGCGGCGGGGTTCGGGAAGATCTCGACGACATCAGCGCGACGTTTGATCTCTTTGTTGAGCCGCTCGATGGGGTTGTTCGACCAGATCTTTTGCCAGTGTCCACGTGGGAACGCCGTGAATGCCAGCACGTCGGGTTTGGCCTCATCCATCATCGCGGCCACTTTCGGGAAGCTGCCCGACAGCGTGTCGGCGACCTGATCCCATTGCGCAGCGACCTCAGCGGGGTCGGTGTGGGCGAAGATCGTCTTGACCGCCGCGGTCACCGCCGGGGCGTGTTTGGCGGCCACCGCCCCATGCAGGTTGCGCATGAAATGGACCCGGCAACGCTGCCAGGACGAGCCGGTGAACTGCTGAGCTACGGCGGCTTTCAAGCCGGCGTGGGCATCGGAGATCACCAGGTGCACCCCGGTCAGGCCGCGAGCCTTGAGCGAGGCCAGGAACTCGCGCCAGAACTCAAACGACTCGCTGTCACCGACAGCGGTGCCCAGCACCTCGCGGGTGCCGTCGATGGAGACCCCGGTGGCCACCACGAGGGCGTGGGAGACCACGTGTGCCCCGACGCGGACCTTGCAGAACGTCGCGTCACAGAACACATACGGAAACTGGGTGTGGGTCAGGCTGCGGGTGCGAAACGCCTCGATCTCCTTGTCCAGGCCGGTGCAGATGCGTGAGACCTCCGATTTGGAGACCCCCGATCCGACACCGAGCGCAGCGACGAGGTCATCGACATTGCGGGTCGACACGCCATGGACGTAGGCCTCCATGATCACCGCATGCAGCGCGCGGTCGATCCGACGGCGCCGCTCGAGCAGCGACGGGAAGAAGGAACCGGCCCGCAGTTTGGGGATCTGGACTTCGATGTCCCCGGAAGTGGTCGATACCGTCTTGGCCCGGTGCCCGTTGCGATGCGTACGGCGATCGTCGCTGCGTTGGTAGCGTCCGGCGCCGATCGTCGCAGTGGCCTCGGCCTCGATCAACGCCTGCAGCCCGGCGCGGATCAGCTCGGCGAACACCGCCCCGGCATCAGCGGACTTGAGCGCATCGAGCTGGGCCAACAAGGCAGAATGGTCCTGGGTCATCGCGTGGTGGTTCCTTTGCTTGAGTCACTTTGGTCGGTAACTCAATGACCACTACGCGATGCCCCACCCCAAAGCCCTCAACGACACACCGAACAGAGTCCGGCCTGGTCAGCCTCAGGCCCGAAACCCCACCACCCCAGGGGACTTACCCCCGACCACCGTCACGGAGACCTCGCGGGTTGCGCCACGTCCACACGCACGAGTCTGAACGGCCAGCGCTGTCGACGCGATCGAAAAGCGTCGACAGTCGGCTGACCTGCTGCGTATGGACGTGACAGTCATCGCGGCGGCGCGCTGCCCGTCAGGCTGCTACTGCTCGGCCTTCTGACGTTCTTCATTGGCTTTCGCGGCTGCGCGCGCGCTCTCGGCTTCGGCTTCCTTCTTCGCAGCTTCGCGCTGCGCATCGGCCTTGTCCTGCTGCGCCTCTCCCTCGCGCTGCAAATCATCGCGGCCGGTCACGACGCCGATAACCTCTTTGGCTTTGCCCTTGGCGCCTTCGACGACACCCTTGACGGCTTCTTCTGGACCCGAGTTGTTGTTGTCACCCACCGAAGTGCTCCTTTGTCGTACTCCAACCCGGCGACCATCAGACGGTGTCCGGGACCAGCATGGCTGTTGGCCGATCGATCTGTTCCCAACCGGCGAAAATCGCAAACATCGCGTGATCCGGGCCTTCAGCTGGCGAAGTTGGTCAGTGCCACGTCCAGGGTGGAGAACATATCGATGTAGTCGGCGATGCCGGTGATCTTCAGCGGGCGGCTGGTGGCGGGACCGTCGGCGACGACTGCAAGCCGGGTTTGCGGCCCGAGCGTGTTACGGCTTGCCATCAACACCTGCATCCCGGCTGAACCGAGGAAGTCCACCTCGGTCATGTCGACGATCAGTCCGGCCGGTTGCCGTTCTGCGGCGGCGTTGATGACTTCCTGCAGCTGCGGCGCGGTCAGCATGTCGACAGCACCCACGGCAGCGACGACAATCACGCCGTCGACCTCGTGTTCTGTGAATTGCTGCACCTCGGGAGCCTCGTCTCGTGCGGGCGCCGCGCATGCGCGGTCGCGGTGTTCGGGAGGCTACGGTCTGAACCCGGGAGAAGACGACAATCTCGACAGCCCGTGTAGACGCCGGAGTCGCCTCCCGAGCGTACCTGATCGTGATCTGCGGCCGCCGGGGGTAGCGCCGCGCCGGGCGCGCGCCGATGCCGCGCCACGGGGAATACACCCGATAGCATCCGCCCTGAACACAAGCCTTCAGGAGGCAGTATGGGCATCCGTCACACACTTGGGTCGGTCCTGGCCACGGCCGTCGTCGTGGTGCCTGGCGTCGTCGGGATGCCGAGCGCATACGCCACCGACCCTGACACCGAGTTCCTCGCGCTGTTGAACACCCTGGGTGTGCGCTTCGCGTCCGAGGAGCAGGCCGTCGAAGCAGGGAACAACATCTGCGGCATCGTGGCCGAGGGCGTGGCCAACGGCGCCGACCCGGCTCGGGTTCGACTCGATCTGGTGCAGTCCCTGCAGGGCGACGGGCTCACCCCAGCCGGAGCCGCGGCGCTCATGCAAGGAGCGGTCAGAGCCTACTGCCCGATGTATCAGTCGGTCGTCAGCGGCTGAGCGGGCGGCACTGCCGAGCCTGTTCTCCACGGAATCTCCACGCAGCCTTCAAGCGTCGCAACGGGCGCTTGCCGACGATGGTGTCACCCAACAAACACCGTGGTCACACCTGACCCACCATCGCAAGGAGTTCCACCATGAAGAAGTTCATCATCGCCGCCGTATTGCCGGTCGGTGCGCTGCTGGCGGTCGCCGCCCCCTCGGCGGCCGCACCGGCAGGGGGTGGTTCGGCCTCGACGACCATCAACCAACTTCGCGCACAGGGTTTCGACGTGCGGATCAGCCGTGTGGGCAGTGCGCCGTTGCACCAGTGCTCGGTGCGCGGCGTCAACAATCACCCGGTGGCACGCCAGCCGTTCGTGGTCAACGACCGCGACGACATCAACGCGTTCCGGGTCCCGGTGACGCCGAAGGTCACCGTGACGTTGGACTGCACCGCCTGAGGCCGGACCGCGCCCTCGACGGCGCATCACCGGAGACGGGGTGTCGAATTCTCGCGCGCGCCTCCCGGGAAAGTCTCGACCTTCACTTTAGATTTGGAGGCCGTGACCACACTGCTCGAGCCGTCGCTGGCAGAACTCGACTTCGAGCCCGACATCCTGTGCAGTTGCCGCAACTTCTGCGGTCCACTGGCTCATCCCGCGCAGTGGTGGGTCAAGCTCTCCTGCGGTTGCTCGTACCCGATGTGTCAACGCGCATTGCGAATCGCCAACGTTCGCTTGAAGATCCGGCCACTGACCTGCCGCCAGTGCGAGACCGCGCAGATCCGGATCAGTTCCGTCGTGCGGATCTGACGGCGCTACCCGATGACCGTCGCGAAGTACGCGGCAGAACACACCGCCAAACCCAGATATCCCATCGGGAAAGCGATGTTGTGCAGCACCCGGGCGCGCAGATGGACAGTGACCGCGGCGGTGAAGAACAGCACCAGCCCTACCGCGGCCGCCAAGCCCAACCACGGCGTCAGAACCAAGCCGGCGAGAAGCCCCACGCCTCCGGCCATCTTCATGGCTCCGAGGTAGGGAATCGCACTCGACGCGACACCCACCTCGGATGAGTTCGCCATCACGAATGGGGCCTGCCGCCAATCCGCAACGGCGACGCCGATGTTGGCCAGGGCACACGCCACCGTGATCGCCAGCAGGGGTGCCACCGTCGCAGCCGTCACGTCAGCACCTCCACCCATCCCGCGTCGGTATGCTCATCACGTCACCGTCCTTCCAGGCCGTCGAACTGCTCTCACTCGTTACGACGTCCGGTCCCCGGGAAAGGTGACGTGGTGATCTCGACTGCCGAATTCGAAGAAGCACGACCGATGCTGCTCGCGGTCGCCTACCGCATGGTGGGCTCGGCTCACGACGCCGAGGACGCGGTCCAGACGGCGTGGTTGCGTGCGCAGTCGTCCTACGGGGCGGCAGTGGCGAATCCTGCTGCCTGGTTGACCACCGTGGTCAGCAGGGTGTGTCTGGACCAGTTGCGGGATCGCCAACGCCGAAACACGCTGACCCGGAATGTGAACCGTGATGTCGACACGGTTGCCGCAGCCGATGAGGACATGCTGCGTCGCGAGGATGTGTCGAGAGCACTGCTGGTGCTGTTGAACGGATTGACGCCGGCACAGCGTGTCGCTTTTGTGCTGCACGACCTGTTCGCGATCCCGTTCGACGACATCGCCGAGGTACTGGGCACGAGCCCTTCAGCGGCCAAGAAGCATGCCAGCAGGGCGCGCGCCCGGATCCGCCCTGGCCCGCCGGACCGTCTGCCAGACATCGAGGATGCCCAGCACCGCACGATCGTCGATGCATTTCTGCAGGCGGCGCGGGGCGGAGATCTGGACCGCATGATTGCGCTGTTGGCGCCGGACTGCGTGCGCCGCGTCGACCCGGCGCTGTTGCCGGACGGCACCCCGGGCACTGTCACCGGATCGGCCGCTGTCGCAACAGAAACCCGTTCGTATCTCGCGCGCATCCGTGTAAGCACGACCCTGAGGGTCAACGGGTGCGTCGTCGATGTCATCGCGCCCGGTGGTCACCCATGGGCGGTCATCCAGGTTCGGACTGCGGACGGTCTGATCACCGAGATCATGATCCGGCCCGTGCGCCACACCGACCGCTTCGCGGCTCTGCCGACAGAAGACCGGTAGACCCGCAGGGGGCACCCGGTTCCAGGTTTCGGCGGCCACCGATTGGACAACCCTGTGCGCGTGCCCACACGGTTATGGAGGTTCGCAGTGGAGCAGAGCAAGATTCCCCCGACGCCTGAGGACGCCACCAAGGCCACGGCTGAGCAGCAGGAACTACAGGACAAGCTCGAGCATCAGGACGAGGACCCCGATGCACCGGCGCGCCACCAAACCCGACACCACATCCCCGACGAGACCTAGTTGTCCGTCGGGCGAGAGGGCGAACCTCAGCGACTCCGGTCAGCCCGCCGGTGCGGGCGATGTCGCCGGGCTGGTCTCGGTGGTCGTGGTTGGCGACGTAGTCTCAGTGACGGTCGGGGTGGTCGTCGTGGTCTCGCCTTCCGGCGTCGGCGTCGGCGACGCCGGCGGCGACGTTTCGACGCCGGGCGCGGGGGACGGGACGACTGTCTCGGTGACGACCGTGGTGGTGATCTGCGGGGCTTCGTCGCCGGCGGGGCTGATCACTGCGCAGGCGATGCGCGTGTCGGCGCCCTCGGTTGAGCCCGGCATGTCGGCACCCTCATGCAGCAGAATCGATGATCCGTTGGGGCCGGTCAGTTCCTCCTCGGTGAACGCATCGGTGGTGGCCACCAGCTTGCCGGCGCCGTCGGAGCGGACCAGCAGCGGGGGCAGATCGCCGCTGGCGGGTTGGCCGGTGCTACCTGGCGCCTGGAAGTGACCGCCGGCCGAGACGAAGTCGGCGCCCTCGCAGCGCCCGAACTCGTGCAGGTGCAGCGCGTGGAACCCTGGCGACAGAGTGCTTCCCTCAACGGTCTCGACGGTCACGGTGGCAAAGCCGTCGGTGAAGTCGATGCTGGCCTGGGCGACGGCTGAACCGTCAGCTGAGCTGAGTTGAGCAGTCAGTACCGGCGCGGGATCGGCCTCTGCGGTCGTGGTCGTCGTGGTGGTAGTCGCGGATTCATCGTCGGCGGACGGGTCGGCGCAGGCTGCCAGAACGGCGGCCGGAGCGGCAAGCAAAGCAATGGCGGCGGTGACATGCTTGTTCATGGCCGGACCGGTACCCGCTCTCAACCATCAGCAAACTACCCGCTCGCACGGATCGGGGCTGCTGGCTAGTGCCGGTGTCTGGCGGTGAACAGCGCGACCGCCCCGACCAGGTCGATGGAGACCTCACGGAAAGCGGAGCTCAGCGCCGCGCGCAGGCCCTCGATGTGATCGTCGGTGTTGTGGAAGATGCCGCTGGCGTTGAAGCGCTTCATGGTCTGACGGCCCAGAAATCCGTGGTGCACATCGCGACCGAGAATGGTCGCCCCGAACAGCACACCGTCGGCTGTCAGGCGTTCGGCGATGTTGCGCACGGCCACGCTCTTGGTGTCCCAGCTGCCGGGCAGGCAGTGGAACAGGTAGTTCGCAGCGGCAGAATCAAACTGTCCAGCAACTGGTAGCGGCGAGAAGACGTCTGCCTGGATCAGCTCCGGCGAATATCTCTGCACCCGTGCGCCCGCCTTCTCCAGACTGTTCGGATTCAGGTCGACCAGTGTCAGGGCAGGCTGCGCGCAGGGAAAGGTCGCGTGGTCGAGGTACCACCCGGTCCCGGGACCGACCTCCAGATGGCGACCGGTGAGGTTCGCGTCGTATTGGCGCAGCATCACTTTGGCGGGGCATCGCCACACGAAACGATTGTTGAATCCGACGACGTAGAGGTCGTAGACCCGCAGCATCGACGATGTGTAGACCGCTGCGCCCCGGCTGACGTCTTCGGGGTCCGGTAGTGAAGGTGTCATGGCAGTCTCATCCTGCCATCCACCGCCGCCGCTTGGCCGCAGGCAGGTCATCCACGACGAGAACCAGCAGCCGCAGACGGCCGCCGAGAATCCCTCCTCACGTTCAGCGCGGAATCCGAGGCGGCGGTATCGGCGCGGAGCTGCCTTCCTGTCGTCACCCGTTCAGGGTCGGCGGATTGACCTTCCGTCGTCGATCCGTCGGGGGTCTGCTCACCTGTGAGCGCGTCGTCGCCGGTATCGAGATCTGTCGGCTCAGCCGCCCCGCCCAGGTCGGCGGTGGCTGGCGATACCTGCGGCTCGGAGCTGTCTGCGCGCTTGGCTTCGCGTCTGGCCTCGGTGGGGGTGGCCGGCGAATCGTCGTAGGGGTCGACCGAACCCGCGTAAACCGGAGGGCCGCCCACCCCGTAGGGGCTCGTGACGGGCGCCGTCCCGAACGGCCGCAGATCGGGGTCACCGGTCAGGTAGCTGATCGCGTCGTCCCATCCGGTCGGAATCGCGATAGCGAAATTGATTGCGGTACGAAATAAGTCGGGTGCGTAGAAAAAGCGGGCCGGCGTCGGCTGCCCGGGGTTGACGGTGCGGTCGTAACCGGTTTCGATCAATACCCGCAACGGCGCGTCGAGTGCGAGCGCCAGCGGCTTCCCGGCCCACGGAATCCAGGTCAGCGGTGTCAGCAGCGGCGTAACCGGCGTCGGGATCAGGTAGTAGCTGGTGTCCTGGTAGCGACCCTGCAGCTGCGGGTCGCCCGCGTCGAAGTAGTTGCCGTGCACCGAGACTGTGCCGACCACGGCGTTCAGCACGGCCAGCAGGTTCAACGGATTGGTGGGGAAATCAACCCACCCGTCGTACTGCCGGGCGATGTCGACGGTCGTCAGAGGATTCGCCGATGATGAGGACGTCGAGGTGGCTCCGTCGAAGGTGATGCCGAGAAAGGGCACATAGGCGCCGACGAATCGTTCGAGGATGCCGCCATTGGGCCGGTTCGGATTGGCCAGCATCAAGAAGTTCACCCGGGCATCGACCGGGTTGGCGATCAGCCGTAGCTTCTGCTGGGAAGCTACCGTGGCGCTCGCCGAGTACGCGTACACCAGGAATGCGTCGTCATCGATGATCCGAGATCCCGTGCTGGTGTACGGGTCGTCGGTCACCGTACAACTCACGCCGCGGATGCAGTTGTCGAGGTTCGCCAGCCCGATGGCCACGGACCGATCGAACGACATGTCGAAAAGACCGGTGACAAACCGGATCTCGCCAGGGCTGTACGCCGCGATGAGCGAGCAGTCGTGACCGCACAGCCCACTGGGCTCGATATAGTCCGCGTTCGCATCCGCGACGTACTTCGCAATGAACTTCGGCGTATCCTGAGGAACACTCAATGCGTGCGACGTTCCGCCCATGATGAGCGCGCTCGCAGCCCGGCTGACTGCCGCCGAAGCGACTGCCAGCACGATCACAAGCGCAGCGGCCAACGCGGCCACTACCGATGACATCACCCGTGGTCGCATCAGTCCCCCTCGCTGCCGGCAGGCCAAGGTGACCTGACCTCGGGGCGGTGCGATTCGGTACGCCAGAGGTCGCCGGTAGGTTCCACGCTGAACCTACCGGCAACGCCTCTCTAGTTCGCTGAAATTGCTCGTCTTCGTCTAATTCTGTTCCTCGTCGGACTTGCTCAGCGCCCGGTCGGCGGTCTGAATCAGGTTGCGGTTGAATTGATACTGGGCGGCAACGAGCTTGTCCGCCAGTTCGATCGCCGCGTCCACGAGTTTGGTGCGCAGCGGCTGCATTGCCTCTGGCACGGCTTCGTTGACCGCATGACGGAACGTTCGCAGTGCTTCTGCTGCCGCATGCTGGCCCATCTTGGCCGAGTCCCGCACCTCGTCGAGCAGGTCGGCTGACGCCGAAGCCTCATCGCGCTTCTCCACAACATCAGACATATCCGGTCCTTTCTGTGTCGTTGCAGGTAGTGCCGGGTTCGGGGTGGTTCCCGGTCGTTCCCAGTTGTTGTTCTGTCGGGGTCGACGCTATTGCGGGCCGACGAGAACGCACTACGGCCGAAAGTCCGCGGAATCGCCGACCAAAAGCCTTGACGGCGACCAACCGGCAACCTGCTCGTCATCTGCTGACACAGGACGGACGCCCGCAGGGCCAAAGGTTGATGAGGTTGGTTGCCTTTGGCCCTGCCCGACCGGGAGGGCATGCTCGAGCATCGACACTGTAGTGGCGTGCGGCTCAGCCGACCGACGACGATGGTGGAGTTGCGTATGTCTGTGCTGATGACCGGTTTCCCGGGTTTCCTGGGCAGCTCGCTGTTGCCACGAATCCTGCAGCGCACCGACAGTGAGGCGATCTGCTTGGTTCAGGGCCGGTTCATCGACGCCGCCCAGCGGCGCTTGACCGAGCTGGGCGCCACCGACCGCGGCCTGCCGCAACGGGTCCGGGTGGTCGAGGGCGATATCACCCAATCCGGTCTTGGGCTGGACCGGGAAATCCTGCGCGGAGTCACCGAGGCCTGGCATCTGGCCGCGGTGTACGACCTGACCATCGCGCGCGACATCGCGCACCAGGTCAACGTCGTCGGGACCCACAACCTGCTCAACGCGCTGGAATCGTGCACCGCTCTGACCCGGCTGCATCATGTCAGCACGTGCTATGTCAGCGGACGCTACGCCGGTCCGTTCCGCGAGGATGATCTGGACGTGGGCGCACCGTTCAACAACTTCTACGAGGAGTCGAAGCATCTCGCCGAAGTCGAGGTGCGGCAACGCATGGCCGGCGGGATGCCCGCCACGATCTACCGGCCCTCGATCGTCGTCGGGGACAGCCGATCCGGTGAGACGCAGAAGTACGACGGTCCCTATTTCGTCATGCAGTGGCTGCTGCGTCAGCCACACCGCGCGGTCCTCCCGGTGGTGGGTGACCCGGAGACGATTCGGGTCAATCTGGTGCCGCGCGACTTCGTCGTCGACGCGATGGCACACCTGAGTGGTCTGGATACTTCCGCGGGTCGCACCTACCACCTGGCCGACCCCACACCACTGACCGTCAGCGAACTGATTGATGTCCTGTCCACAGCCACCGGACGGATCGTCATACCGATTCCGTTGCCGCGCAACATGGCCAAGGCGGCGATCCGCCGTGTCCCTGGCGTCTACCGCATGTTGCGGATGCCGGCCGAAGCGGTGGACTACTTTGCCCACCCGACGTTCTACCTGACGGACAACCTGCGGTCTGACCTGGCCGGCAGTGGTGTCCAGCCGCCGCCGTTTCCCAGCTATGTCGAGCGACTGGTGGACTTCATGCGGGCACACCCCGGCATCGGTTCTGCGGCGATGTACTGAACCGGACTCGGGCCACGCGCCCGCTTAGGGCACAAAGTCACCGATTCCGACAAGCCGATGTGACGGAGGGCGCAGCGTTCTAGCGTGAGCACAGGAGTACACGATGAACGATTTCATGCGCAACAGCGACGCTTTCACCTGGTCGATGGAAAGCGATCCGCGGCTCAGATCGACCGTGGTGACAGTTCTGATGTTGGATCGAACGCCGGATTGGGATGAGGTCCGTGAGCGGGTCGAGCGACTGAGCCAGGAACTGCCGATGTTGAGGCAGACGGTGGTCGCGTCCCCTGCCCCGGCGCCCCCGCGATGGCAGGAGTGCTCCGATTTCGATCTGGACTTCCATCTTCGCAGGATCGCCGCACCGTCGGGCGGCGCCTTCGACACCGTGTTGGAGCTCGCCCGCCTCGCGCAGATGGAGGACTTCGACCGGGCCCGACCGATGTGGAAGTTCACGCTCATCGAGAATCTGCCCGATGGCGAGGCTGCCGTTCTATGCACCTTTCACCACGCACTGACCGACGGTGTGGGCGGCGTGCAGATCGCTATGACGTTGTTCGGCCTCTCCCCTGAGTTACCACCCGTCGATGGCTCGGCGCGCCAGATCCCGCAGCGGTCCGCGCTGGCGGACTACCGCGCGTCGGCACGTTATGGCGTCGGACTGCTCGGCGCCGCGGTCTCCGGGGCGCTGTCCACGGTTCCCAGGCTGTTGGTCGACAGCGTCCGCAGTCCGGTGCAAACCCTCGGTTCGGCCGCAGGGCTGGCGGCTTCGGTCTACCGCACGGTGCGACCCGTCAGTTCCACCGGATCGCCGCTGATGACGCAACGAACGCTGATCCGCCGACTCAGCGTGCTGGAAGTGCCGATGCCCGAGCTCCGCGAGGCGGCTCACCGCTCAGGCGGTGCACTCAATGATGCATTCGTGGCAGGGATCACCGGTGGCCTTCGCCGCTATCACGAAAAGCACGATGCCGGCGTGGATGCGCTGCACCTGAGCATGCCGATCAGTCTGCGGACCAACGGTGACGCTCCTGGTGGCAACCGGATCACCCTGATGCGGTTCGACATTCCCGCGGGCCTGCCGGACGCGGCCGAACGAATCCGCCAGATCCACCGCCGCACCGAACGGGTGCGACAGGAGAAGTCGTTGCCGTACACCCAGGCCATCGCAGGAGTTCTCAACCTGATGCCTCGGTGGTACATCGGATCGATTCTGCGCCACGTCGATTTCGTGGCCAGCGATGTGCCGGGAATCCCCGTGCCGGTCAAGCTCGGGGGCGCCGAGGTTCGCATGCAATACGCGTTCGGCCCGACGATCGGTTCAGCGGTCAATGTCACGCTACTCACCTATGTCGATACCTGCGCACTGGGCATCGACGTCGACAGCGGAGCGATACCGGACATCGAAGTGTTCAACGAGTGTCTACGGGCCGGCTTCGACGAGGTCCTGGCCCTGGCCGCAGAATAGACGGCGCCGAAGTATTCCTTGACAGGAATATGTCACCTCTCGTAGCTTGGCATCATGCAGGCAACGACCTTGGGCGCCCTCGCTGAGCCGAACCGCCTGAGGATCGTCGAACTGCTACGGGCCGGGCCGATGTCGGTTGGCGAGATCGCCGACTCCCTCGCGATTCGACAGCCGCAGGTGAGCAAACACCTTCGGGTACTGGGAGATTCGGGGATCGTCGTCGGCGAGGCGCTGGCCCGGAAGCGCATCTACCATCTCGAAGCCGCACCGTTCGAGGAGATCGGGCAGTGGGTCGAGTCCTTTGCTCACCTGTGGGAGAGCCGCCTCGACTCGTTGGGCCGATACCTCGATTCGATCACCGAAGGGACCGACGATGAGCCGACCGGCCGCTGAATCGGTCAGGTATCTCACCCAACTCGATGCCCCAACCCGAACGCGGATCGCCGAGTTCATCTCGCCCGCCGCGTCGTAACTGACGATCGGAGATTCCCATGCTTTCGCAAATGTTCAAGAAGACCAAGACACTTCGCCTCGAAAGGACCTACCGCGCCCCGATCGCAACCGTGTGGCGAGCCTGGACCGAGCCCCAGATGCTGCGCGAGTGGTGGGGCCCGGAGAAGACCTTTGTCCCCGAATGCGAAATCGATCTGGTTGTCGGCGGTCGAATCTACATCGTGACGGAGGCCGGCGAGGGTATGGGCAAGTACCAGGGCACCCGGTGGCCGATGTCGGGCACCTTCACCCAGATCGAAGCGCCGGTCCGGCTGCGTTATGACGCCCGCTCCTGGACCGAGGGCGAAGAGGATGGGTCAACAATCCAGCACACCAACAACATCACCCTTGCCGAGGACGACGGCGCGACAGTCGTGCAGTTGCACATCGCCATCACCGCGATCGGGCCGAAGGCGAAGATGGCAGCTTTCGGGATGAAGTGGGGTTACAAGGCACAGCTGGACAAGCTCGAGCAGTTGCTGTCGAGGACGTGAGCTCGACGCTCACTGGCCCTGCGCAGGCGGGCTTTCCGGCTTCAGCCGTTCCCTGAGGCTGTCATAGATCGGTTGTGACCCCAGCAGGTGTGCAGTGAGAACCGCTGTGGCAGTGGCGGCCAGCATCGGTAAGGCGACCGACGTCGTCGCCGTCATCTCGATCACGATGACGATGCCGGTCACCGGCGCCCGCACGGTGGCACCGAAGAACGACGCCATGCCCACCAGTGCCATGGGGATGGCAAGATAGGTGACGTCTTCGGGCCAGACGGCATTGAACGCGCCGACGAAGAGAAGGCCCCACAGCGCGCCCACGGCGAGTAGCGGAGCGAACAAGCCACCGGGAACGGCCGCAGAGTACGACAACGGGCCGGCGACAAAACGCACGATCAGGTAGCCGACAACAACCGGCAGAACGAAAGTGTGACCACTCAAGATGAGTTGGGTCAGCGTGTCGCCGCCGCCGACACCGAGCGGCAGCACGAACATCGTCAACCCGATGATGGCGCCGATGACCGTCGCTTTGGCGACAGTGGGGATACGGCGAAGTTGGCTGACCCGGTCGACGAACCACAGCACGAGCGCGTTGTATGCGACCCCGAGACCACCGACGAGCACACCGAAAACGACGAACAATGGCAGCCATCCGAGCGCGGGAGCACCGATCGGGGCAACGTGAAAATCAGGGTGATTGCCAAGCAAGAGCCGCGAGCAACCCACCGCGGTGGCTGCGGCGAAGATGGTCGCCACCACCGTGTGGATGCGGAAGGACTTTGTCACCTCCTCCAGCGTGAACAGCGCCCCGGCGATCGGGGCGTTGAATGCGACGGCCAGACCTGCGCCACCCAGCGCCGTCTGCATCATTCTCACCTCGGGATCGGGCAGCCGGGCGCGCCTGGCCGCTTCGGCCCCGACCGCGGCGCCCATGTGCACCGTCGGCCCCTCACGTCCCAGGACCAGTCCCGATCCGATCGACAACACACCGCCGACGAAGCGGGCTGGTAGCAGTCGAATCCGCGGCAGTCGAGCATCCCCGCGAAAGACTGCCTCGACGTGCTGGATACCGCTTCCCGCAGCGAGCGGCTCCCAGCGCACGATCAGCGCGGCCAACGTCGCACCTGTCGCTGCGGCCAGCATCGGGATCAGGAACGAAGGTCCGGGCAATTGGTGAGCAAAGTCGACGAGCTCGATGCGCAGGCGATCAGCCGCCTGCAGGCACCAGCGGAATGCCCCGCCCACGAATCCGATGACGACGCCCGCCGACGCGGCCGTCACACAGATCAGGACAGACACGCGCGCGGACGGAGGAAGTCCGTCCGGCGCCGGCGGCGCGGTCATGACGCGAGCAAACCGTTCTCCTCCGTTGCCGAGTTGCCCGGGCCTATAGTGTGGCAGACCCCACGGCGGCTCATCCCACCGAAGCGGCCCGTGTCCCGGCACCCAGCTGCCCACCGAACCCGCATCTGGCAATGATTTTCATTAACAGCGCAGGCGCACTACCATGGCCTTGGGATTTGACGGCCAGCTCGGTTCTGCCGTGACCCAATGAACGAAAGCGGATGCAGCCGAACGATAGTCAGCCACCTTCCGAGCGCAGCGAAAGGTACCTCTGTTGAACAGCCCGCTCACCGAGACCCCCGAGTCCGTGCCGACACAACCGCCCGCACCTGCAGGTGGGGCAACTACGGCAGTGTCCTCGTTGTTCACGTCGATCGAGACGTTGCAGGGCGACAAGCCGTGGGGCAGCTTCCTTGACTCCGGTACAGGCGTGAAGTCTTTGGAATGGATCTTGAGCCTGCCGACCGATCGGTGGACGGCGATCACCGCTGCCCAGAGTATGGCGGACACGACCCGCGAGTCGCTGGGTGAGCGCATGCGTGCACAGGATCGTCTGCTGGTGGGCAACTGGGTCAACGACAGCTTGCTGACCGGCGAGTCGTTCGACACCGTGCTGGTGGACTACCTCGTCGGCGCTATCGAGGGTTTCGCGCCGTACTGGCAGGACCGGGTATTCGAACGCCTGCGGCCCTTGGTCGCGGACAACGGACGGCTTTATGTGATCGGCTTGGAGCCTTACGTCCAGTTCACGCCGGAGACCGCCAGCGGCAAAATGATCTGGGAGATCGGCCGAGCGCGCGATGCATGTCTCTTGCTCGCCGGAGAACGACCCTACCGCGAGTACCCGATGGACTGGATGCTGCGCAAGCTCGGTCTCGCCGGCTTTCGGATGATTGATGCTCGGCGCTATCCCATTCGCTACCGTGCGCCCTACATCCACAGCCAGCTCGACATGTGCCTCAATCGCCTTGAGCGTTTCCACAGTGCGGATCTCGGTGCCGCCATGCGCGGGTATGTCGAGGAACTGAGGACGCGCGCGCTTGCTCTCAACGAGCAGGAGGGCGGTTTGCGTCACGGCTTTGACTACGTAATTGCCGTCGAACCGATGTCCTGAAGCACGCAAAATCTCCTCACTGCCCCGGTCGCCCCGTAATCATCAACGGTAGCGGCCGGGGTTTGATGGTTGTGTGCGTGCATTAGCGGGCCGGAAACGATGTGTGCCAGACGTCGTCGAATCCGTGAGCGGCAACTCCAAGCAAGGACCCCGTGTCGGTTCATGGCCTCCACGGGGTCCTTCACTTCGGGGTGTCAGCGACCGCCAGCGGCGATCACTTGCGTCGCGTGCGCAAGCCGTTCCATCCATTGGCTGTCGCGGCCAAGGCCACTGCGAGCCAACGCCTTCCGAGGACCATGGCACCCAGTGCGGCAATCAACCCAGTCCACACGAGCGGGGATGTCCACGGTGTGGTTCTACTGGTGGGGACAACAGCGAGGTTCTCCGCGCCGTTGTCCTGGGCGGCAGTCCCATGGTCATGGTCGTGATCGTGGTCATGACTGTGCGAGTGGTCATGATCGTGGTCATGACTGTGCGAGTGGTCATGGTCATGGTCGTCATGGTCGTGGCTTCCTGACGCGTGGTCATGCGAATGCCCTTGTGCGCCATGGTCATGGTCGTGGCCTGATCCATCGTGGTCATGGCCGTGGGACATACCGGCTAGCGCGTAATGGTCATGGCTGTGATCATGGCCGTGATCGTGCGTGTGGCCTGCC
Source organism: Mycobacterium sp. SMC-4 (assembly GCF_025263265.1). NCBI lineage: Bacteria > Bacillati > Actinomycetota > Actinomycetes > Mycobacteriales > Mycobacteriaceae > Mycobacterium > Mycobacterium sp. SMC-4. The sequence goes on from NZ_CP079869.1 coordinate 4,217,583, forward strand.
AGAGCTACTGCGCCATGGTCGTGCGAGTGGCCGTGAGCAATCGCGCCGGCCTCGTGGCTATGACCGTGATCGGCTCCGGCGTGGCTGTGTCCGTGGTCACCGCCGCTATGGCTATGGCCGTGACCGCCACCATGGCTGTGTCCGTGGTCGCCGCCGCTATGGCTGTGGCCGTGACCGCCGTCGTGGCTGTGGCCATGATCCCCACCGCCGTGGCTGTGGCCGTGGTCGCCGCCGCCTACATAGCCCTGGCCGGCGCCGCGGGCCCGGGGGCGCTCTCCCGGTGCGTGGTCATGGTCGTGGTCGTGGTCGTGGTCGTGGTCGTGGTCGTGATCATGGTCATCGCCATCATGATCGTGGTCGTGATCATGGTCATGATCATCGCCATCATGGTCATGGTCGTGATCATGGTCATGGTCGTGATCATGGTCATGATCATCGCCATCATGGTCATGGTCGTGATCATGGTCATGATCATCGCCATCATGGTCATGGTCGTGATCATGGCCGTGGCCGCGATCACGCTGGAACAGTGCTCCAGAATCGTTGCGGGATACGACTTCTCGACCCGCACGCATCTCGGTGTCTACATCTTCGCCAATGTCGTTGCGGCCGGGAGCAACATCCAGATCGATTCGGCGGTCAGCACCTCGATCGCCTCCGCCTCGTGTGGAGTTGGCCCGCACCAGCGGCTCTTCGTCAACGACGCGCTGCGCGCGATCGACGATGGCGGGCTCGGGCGTGGGGGCAGTTCGACGATCGTCGACGTGCGGGCTCTGCTCGTGATCACGGTCACGCTGGACTTGCGCTTCAGACTCATTGCGCGAAACAGCCTCTCGACCCGCCCGCGTCTCGGTATCCGCGCCGCCACCGGCATCGTTGCGACTCGGCGAGAAGTCGCGGACGACCGGGCGGTCGTTGCGGTTACTGCCGCGATCTCCGCCTCGACGATTGGGATTGCTTCCCACCGCAGACTTTTCATCGGCGCCACGCTGAGTGCTGCCTACTGCCCTGCGCTCGAGTCCCCGGCCGCGTTCGAGTCCACCCCGCTCCCCGATGCCCCGACGGAAACCGCCGTCGCGGCTGCGGTCGCTCCCAGACCCGCGGGTGGTGCTACCGCGATCGCTAGACCCCGACGAGCGAGTGCTGCGGTCTGCGGGACTCTGCGGCAGCAAAGGCCGTTGATGATTGGCCAGATCGACGTCAGCGTTGCTGACGACCCGCTCGCGGGAAACCACGGTGGTCGACTCGGCGCCCTCGAAGTCATATGCAGTGCTGTCGACCCCGTATGCACCGATCAGTACGACGACCGATGCTGCCGATGAAACCGTCCACAACCACCGTTCGCGCACGCTTTGAACCCCGATTCTGTTGAAGTCACGCCTAGGCGAGCACTTTAATGGAAACGGTTGTCATTAGCAATTGAATGCGCTAACGCGCCCCGGGGCGTCACGGTCTGCGAAAGCCCCAGCCGAACATGTTGCGCTCCGGGCGAGCGGGCCGCGTCCGCAGAGGTACAGCAAATCTCCACGGGAAACTGAGGAGAAGCTGAGGAACTGCATGCTGTGGTTTTGCTGGAAACTGCCTGGGTACGGGCAACCCATCCGGCGATCACACCAGGGCGGCTCGACGTCTGCGTCGCTGCAGCGCCCGCGACGACGAGGAACCCGCCCCACATGAAAACGGCCCCCAGTGACGATCCCACAGTGCAGCGACCGCACGGTTATGTGCCGTTGCGCTCCTACGCCGCCATCGGGGATGGCCGGTCGGTCGCACTCGTCGCGCGCGACGGCGCTGTCGACTGGTATGCGGTCCCCGAGATCGATTCGCCGCCGGTATTCGCGCGTCTGCTGGATGCCCAGCATGGTGGCGCCGTCGAACTGTGTCCCGTCGCCCCGTTCACCGTGTCACGCGACTACCTGCCCGGTACCAACATCCTGACCACGACCTACACCACCGACGACGGCCAGGTACAGGTGACGGATTCGCTCAACACCGGCGCCGGCGGGCGTCTGCGCTGGGGTGAAATGGCTCGCCGCATCGAGGGCCTGGATGGTTCGGTAATGATGCGCTGGCGCGTCGCACCGGGTGACATATTCGGTACCGCTTCGCCGTGGGTCCAACACACGCCATTCGGCCCGGTCATCCGGCTTTCTGAAGTGACGATGGGGTTGCGCCTTATCGACGCGGGTGAGTGCGAGGTCTCCGACCGCACGATCAGCGGTGGCTTCACCACCGAGCCCGGGTCCGAGCATTTGGTCGCGGTGTTGTCCAACGCAGGTGAACCGCTGCCGCTACCGCATCCAGACCATGTCAACCGGGGCATCGACCGCACCGCGGCCTTCTGGCGGGCCTGGACCGACGAACTCGACTACGACGGGCCCTGGGCCGAAGCGGTACTGCGCAGCGCGCTGACCCTCCGGCTGTTGACTCATATCGAAACCGGTGCGATCAGCGCCGCGGCGACCACGTCACTGCCGGAAAGTTGGAGCGGCGGCAAGAACTGGGACTATCGATTCGCCTGGATCCGCGACGCGGCTTATACATTGCACACGCTGATCCGGTTCGGAGAGAGCGAGGAAGTGCACGGAGCTGTCAGCTGGCTGCTGCGGACGATCTCGGCGCAAGGCCCAGACCCGGAGGTCTTCACCCATCTCGACGGCCGGAGGCCAGCCGAGGAACGTCGTGTAGATGCCCCGGGATGGTGCGGCATCGGTCCGGTCGTCGTCGGTAATGACGCAGTCGGCCAACTCCAACTGGGTGTGTTCGGTGACCTGTTCGACATGGTGGCTCTCTACGTTGAGGGCGGCAACGTCCTCAACGTGCCCACCGCCCGGTTGTTGTCCAGCATCGCCGATCACACCTGCGATGTGTGGCGGCGGCGGGATGCCGGAACCTGGGAGCTACACACCGATCGGCACTACACCAGCTCGAAGATGGGGTGCGGGCATGCGCTGGACTGCGCGGTCAAGCTCGCCGAGGCAGGCCACATCCAAGGCGAGATCGAACGGTGGCGCAGCGAAGCAAAGCACATCCGCGAGTGGGTCGCCGAGAACTGTTGGTCGGAGGAAAAGCAAAGCTACGTCTGGTATCCGGGTACCGAAAAGCTTGATGCGTCAGTCATTCTGCATGCCATCAGTGGATTCGACCGCGGACCCCGGATGTCCGCGACGATCGACGCGATGCGTCGGGAGTTGAGTGCGGGACCGCTGATGTACCGCTACAGCGGGGCCGACGAAGAGGAAGCCACCTTCGTCGCGTGTGCGTTCTGGGCGGCTGCCGCGCTGGCCGAGGTGGGCCGTCGCGACGAAGCCCGGGAACTGATGGACGAGCTCGTCGGATTGTGCAACGACGTCGGATTGCTGACCGAGATGATCGACGCGACGGATATGTCGTTTCTGGGCAACGCCCCCCAGGCCTTGAGTCACCTGGCACTGATGACCGCAGCGTTGTCGATCATCGGCAAATACTGAGCAGAGAAGAGAAATACTGTGACCGTCATCGGGTTTCACGCCTCCCACGAGCAGATCAACCCGCGTCAGCTGCTACTCGACGTCCAACGCGCCGAACAGGCCGGCTTCGACGCGGCCATGTGCTCCGACCACATCGAACCGTGGTCCCATGCCCAGGGGCACTCCGGTTTTGCGTGGTCATGGTTGGGCTCCGCGCTGGCGACCACCGACCTGCGTTTCGGACTGGTCACCAGTGCGGGGCACCGTTATCACCCTGCCGTCATCGCGCAGGCACTGGGCACGTTGGGCGTGATGTTCCCGAACCGGGTGTGGGCTGCGCTCGGAAGCGGAGAGCACGTCAACGAACGCATCACCGGGAAACCTTGGCCGGACAAAGAGGTTCGCCAACAGATGCTTGCCGAGTGCTTCGACATGGTCGACCAGATGCTCAAAGGCGCGGTGGTGAGCCGCGAGGGGCTGGTGCCCGCCGACAAGGCCCGGGTGTGGGATCGTCCGGCGCAGCGACCACCGCTCTACCTGCCCGCACTCACACCCGAAACCGCAGCGCGCTTCGCGGTCAACTACGACGGACTGATCACCATCAACCAGCCCATCGACGAAACCCGAAAGGTCCTCGAGGCCTATCGAGACAGCGGAGGCAAAGGACCGGCCATGCTCCAGGTGCACCTGAGCTGGGCACCCGACGAGGACGAGGCCGCCGCCCTGGCGCGAGAACAGTGGGGCACCAACGTATTCGAACCGCCAGTCATGGGCGGACTGGGTTCCCCGGAGGACTTCGAAGCCCGCGCCGCCTCCCTTGGCGACGAGTTGGGGTCGGCCGTCGCCGATGCGGTACTGATCTCCGCGGACACCGCCTCACATGCGCAACGGTTACACGACTACATCGAGCTCGGGTTCGACGAGGTGTACCTGCACCACGTCGGTCAGGACCAAGTAGCGTTCATCGATACCTTCGCAGAGAAGGTGCTGCCGCAGCTGCGCGGGAGCGACGGCGGCAGCGCCTGACCCGCGCGGTCTCCTAGTCTCGAAGCGATGCCATCCCACGACGACAGGCCCGGGCCGTGGTCGCGGCTGCTGAACTCTGCGACGACAGCCCGCGACACGGCGCAGCGACGCCTGGAAGCTCGGTTTGCCCGCCTCCCCCGACCTGCTCAGCAGACCGGCCGACTCGTTCATCGCACCGGTCGCGCGACGGTAGATGACCGGGTGCCCGGCCTGGCCGCCGAAGCCGCACTGTTCACGTTGATCTCGCTGCCGGCGCTGCTGCTGGCGATCATCGGATCGCTCGGTTTCGTCGCGTCCACGCTCAGTCCGGAAGGCACCGACCGTCTGCGATCCCTGGTGCTCGAGGTTCCACGGTCGTTCCTGACCGACCCCACCTACGCGTCCTATGAAGAAACCGTGGACACCGTGCTCAATTCGACACGCGGTGGGGTGGTATCACTCGGCATCGTGCTGAGCATCTGGACCGGGTCTCGGGCAGTCAACCGCTATCTGGAGACCATCACCATCGCCTACAACGTCGACCAACGAGCCGGCTGGCGCCGACGACTGCTGGCATTGGGGCTCACCATCGGGCTGCTCGTCGGTGCGGTGTCGGTGCTGCCGCCACTGGTGTTGGGCCCCCAGATTCTGGACTGGTTGTTGCCCGACGGCGTCGCCGATGCCACGTTGCGGCTCGCCGAGTTGATGTTCTGGCCGGCAGTCGCACTGCTGGTCACCGTCGGTCTAGCCACGCTCTATCACGTTGGTGTGCCGTGGCGTACCCCGTGGCGACGCGACGTGCCCGGTGCGATCCTGGCGCTGGTGCTGTGGCTGCTGGCCTCGGCAGCCTTGCGGGCATATCTGACGCTGAGCATCCAGGCCGATGCCGTGTTCGCTCAACTCGCGGTGCCGATCGCGGTGGTGCTCTGGCTTTACATCACGGCGTTCGCGGTGCTGCTGGGCGCCGAGTTCAACGCCGAAATCGAAAAGATGTGGCCGCACAAGGAGTATCCGTGGCGGCTGCGATGCATCTTGAGCCGTAAGCGCACTGGTGCGTCATCGTCGCCCTGAGAATTCAGGCGACCCTGCCGACGTGCGCGGCGGACTCGCCGATAGTGGCCGTCGCGTCGGCGCCGATCATGGTACGCAGCAGCCTGTCATGCTGGCGGCGACCGCGGTGATCGGCACGTTCGATACCGCCGGGCAGACTCAGTGCGGCAAGACTGCGCGCGAGGTTCACCGGCATCTTCAACAGCGGGTACCACGGTAACGAGTACGACGGCAGTCCCAGCGATCGCACGGCCTGGCGGCCGAGGAATGCGCTGGTGATCGACAGGTGCTGAGCGCGCGCGAGCCGTCGGCGCATGCGGGGCAGGTTGTCGTAGTGCCAGGACAGCGGGTCCTCGATCATCGGGACGGCCAGCTGTCTGGTGGACTCGTCGGGTTCGGCGAGCGCAGAGAGCGTGTGGGCCAGCACCCGCACACTGTCACGGAAACTTCCTGGCAGCCAATGGTCTTCGACACCGATCAGCCACCCGACGTACCGGGTCAGGTGGGCGACCGCGCTGTACTCGGAGGGTGTCAACACCACCCCCATACCGGCCGCGCCGACCGCTGGTGCGACCAGCGCACCGATCAACGTGGCGGCCATATCGGTCTGGTTGACCGGCACGCCCCAGTCTTCGGCACGCCAGTCCACCATGGCCGCCACATGCCGGCGTACGAACGAGTGGATGAGGCGCACCCGGATGGTCGAGCGGTACCCCACCCCGAGCGGCTTCAGTCCGTCCTCGGCGATGACGTCCATCGCCCACTGCATGGTTTCGGCGAACCGCTTGTTGGAGCCCTTCTCCAGAGCGCCGGTGCGCAGCAGGGTCTTGTTGAATCCGGAGAACTGGTAACCACCCAGCAGGGACACGTCGCGGGCCAGGTACATGCCGTCGGCCCCACCGCGTCGCAACGCACGCTGCCCTTTGCTCACCACGTCGAGGTCCACCCAGTCGGGTGGCGTTTCAACGGTTTCGAAGAACTCACGCAGCGGTGCCGGAGCCTCGGGAACGGTCGCGATGCCACCGTTGAGTGCGCGCTCGAACAACGTCCGCGCTTGCTCGGTCCCACTCGCGGCCATCCATTCGACCAGTCGATCCATCGGCTCATCTCCGACGGTGAGCCGCTCGCCGAGGAGCTGCCACTGCTGCGGCGTCGGCTGGCCGATCGCCAGAGCCCGGGCAAGTGCCCCGACACCGGCTGGAATGGGACGGGGGCGGTCAGGGTGGCGCGTCGGAATAGCCACGCTCACAACAGCTCCTCCTCGAGCTCATTTTGACAACGCATGTAGTCAAACTGAGCATAGACCTTACTTACCGACGGGGTCCAGCGGGTTGCGCCCGGTGACGTTCAGCGCACCGATCGAGTTGCCCGTAGCGATGTCGAAACTCTGACGAATTCGGCTGTACGGGAGCGCAAGTGCCGTACCGGTGCACCATGTCTGATAGCGACTCCGCTACGGCGGCAGTCGGGCCGGAGGCCAGATAACTCGTCCGAAAAGCAAGGAGGCTGAGAGCGATTCACCAGTACGATCGACTGGCCACGACGTCACTCGCCAGCGCAGAGTCACCGTGACCGTCCGACCTACCCCCGACCGGCCCGGGCCCGGCCAGGAGTCCGTCTGGGACTATCCCCGGCCCCCGCGGGTTGAGCCGTTCACCGGTTCGATCATTGTGGAGTTTGCCGGGATCATCATCGCCTCGACCACCCAGGCATGGCGGGTGTTGGAGACCAGCCACCCTCCGACGTATTACCTGCCCCGCACGGCGTTCACCGACGGTGCACTGCGCGAGACCGCCGGTTCCTCGTGGTGCGAGTGGAAGGGTGCGGCCGCCTATTACGACATGGTGGCCGGCAGTCGTGCCGCACCCAAGGCCGCATGGACCTACCTGCATCCGACCCGCGGTTTCGAGCAGATCGCCGGGGCGGTGGCCGTCATGGCCTCGATGGTCGACCGCTGCACCGTCAACGGCGAGGCGGTCATTCCGCAGCCCGGCGGGTTCTACGGGGGATGGATCACCAGCAATCTGGCCGGTCCCTTCAAGGGCGCGCCGGGCTCCCTGGGGTGGTGAGCGCGCGGTTTTGACCCCGCCGCAGCAACGAGCCGGTCTGACCGACTTGGCCGGTTCTTCGGATTTGCCCTGGGTGCACTCTGGAGACCCTCGACGCAAGGGGGTTCCCCCATTGCCCTTTTGCCGGAACTGCGACACAGTGACCAAGACGTGAATCTTCGAGCGGAGGGCGCGGCGATGGGGCGCGAGCAGTACGTCGGCAGGGTCGGAGCACTGGCGGTGGCGCTGGGCATCGGATGCGCGCTGGCGGCAATGCCGGGGCAGGCGTGGGCTCAGCCCGACACCTCCAGATCAATTGACGCGAAGAATAATTCGTCAAGCCGTGCGGATTCACGCACCTCCGACTCGACAGCAAGATCGAGTGCACGCTCGAAAAGCACTGCTGAGAAAGAGAACAACGCTTCGACAGCTGATCCAGCTGACTCCACAGAACTCCCCACGCAGAGACGAAGCGCCAAGCGCACCGTAGCCAAAGAACTCCGAGATGCCCAGCAATCCGTCACGCCGGACCGCGGCCCGGAGCAGCGGTCACAACAAGAATCGTTTGTCCGCAACGAAACCGACCCCGCCCCGGAGAGCACGCCACCCCGCGATGACGACGCCACACCTGCCTCCACAACCCCCGCTGAGGTAGCACCGACCGTCTCCGAACCAGCGACAGCCGTCATCGAGTTGGGGGCACCTGCCCACAATGAACCGGAAACCGCAGCGCCCGCCACAGAAACCACAGCAACCTCAGGGCCGGGATCCACGCTGGCGACGGTGGTCCAGTCGCTGTTCTCGCCAACGTTAGCCACGCAGGCAGACAATTCGCCCGAATCCCCCGCAGCGTCACCGTTGCTGTGGACTCTGGCCGCCTATGCCCGCCGCGAACTCGGCGAGCACACGATCCACGACCGCCGGGCGGCAGCCTCGACCTCGCAGGTCGCTGCCATGCAGGCGGTCGTGGCATCGACGACGGTTCCCGGCGACGCCACGGCGTCTCCGATCGTCGCCGGGGACGGCACCGTCTACCAGGTCAGCGACAGCATCTACAGTCGCGTCACCAGCGTGACCATCCTCGACAGCTCCGGCCAGGTGACCGCTGCCAGTCCCGAGATCCGGGGAACATTGGCGCGCGCGGTGGCCCGGCCCGACGGCTCCCTCGTCGTGATGACGCTGGGCACTCTGACGACCACCGTTTCGGTCGTCAACAGCGAGGGCAAGGTGACCAGGGTGGGCACAGTGCTGGGTCAGGTGTACACCCCGGTGACGGTGGGCTCCGACGGTGCGTTGTACTTCCGCACGTCTGTCACCAATATCTTCAATCCCATCGGCGGGGCCGTCGGCTACCGCACCCACCAGATCACTGCGCGCAACTTCGTCCGGACCTTCTCGCACAACACCGACTACGCCGTGGGTTCCGATGGAACCGCCTACCTCGTGTCGTCGAACTACGGGTTCTCGAACCTGCGCGTCATCCCCTCGGGCGGATTCGCCCGGCTCACCCCGCTGCCGTTCGGCGTCGACCCGAGCGCCCCGATCGTGGGCGAGGACGGGACAGGTTACGTCACTGTCGGAGTGCGTCCGTTCGGGGTCCAACAGACTCGGCTGTACACGGCCACCCGCGCCGCCACGACGGTGCGCACCATCACCGGTCTGCCCGGCGGCGTCGTGATCGGCACCGACGGCGTGTACCTGGAGACGTTCACCTACCCAGGATCGGCCGACGTCGGCACCGGCACGACATACATCTCCCGCATCACCGCCACCAGCCTGAACACCTCTGACGCCATCGACGGTCGCATCGGCCAGTTCCAGGTGACCCGAGACGGAACCACGTACGCGCCGCTACGAGGTATCACTGTGAACAGCACTCCGGTGGCCGTTGTCGACAGTGACGGCACCGTCCGCACGCTGGATCTGCCGGGAACCGTGGTCGAAGCACAACGGACCATCCGCGACGGTGGATCGCAGAACGCCGAAGACCTCGGATACCTCACCTACCGGGCGCCCGGTGGCCAGGAGTACGTGGCCGTGCTGAACCCTGACGGCACCGTGCAACAGACCATCGAGTTACCCGAGGGCGCCACCGGCGGCTCGGTGTTCTTCAGCCCCGACGGCGCGCCGTTCCAGATGATCGAGCACCGAAACGCCCAGGGGCAGATCATCGGTCGGCAGATCCTGGCACTGTCCACGACGACCTACACCGACGTCGTACCTGGCAGCAAGTTCACCGGCGTCGTCCACGACATCGTGTTCGGACCCGACGGCACCGGTCACCTGCTGACCGGAAGTGCAACCGGGTTGCCGGGAAACCCGGTGAACCTCGACGTTCTGGCGTTCAACGCCGCCGGGGAAACCGTCGCCCGAGCCAGCGGCCTGACCAACCCGGCGACCACCTACGAAAACAACCCTGAGCGCCAGATCCTGACATTCGACCGCAACGGTGTCGCCTACGTTGTCCTCTACCGACACACCGACGAACCCGGCGTGTACGCGATCACCGCGACCGGTGCGCAGAAAGTCGCCGATTTGGACTATGTGTCGGGCCAGAGCGCCTTCCCTGCGGTGTTTGGCATTGACGGCACCGGATATGTGACGACGTCGCGATTGTTCAGTTACAACCCCAATGCCACCGCGACGATTACCACCTTTCCGCCGCTGGGCGCTCTGTAGAGCCGCGGGTCAATCCCTCCCGCGCAGGATGGTCGCTTCGAGTAACCTCTGCGTTGCCCGCCCCGCCATCCTGCCGGCTGCGGTCGCTGCGCGCTCGAAAGCTCCAGGCGGCGTGGGTAATACCATCACCACATTCGGCGTGGCTCCCGCGTTGAGGAAATCCGGCACTGCGGTTTCAATCACGTCCCTCGGGAAGTCTTCATGGCTCGGCACGCCGGCACAGCCGGGGTGGGCGAAATGCGTCCGACCACACTCTGGAAATCCGACGAGCGGTATCCGCGAGGTGTCAGCCAATGACCAACCCGGGGATCGGCAAGATTGCACAACTCCACCTGGACGGCCACGCCCAATCTCGCGCAGGCGTCTTCGATCTCCTCAGGGATGCCTCGTCGGGAACACCGGCGAATCCCGGACCGACCACCTTGTTCATCGGTAGTCCGGCCCACCACCGCCGGCAGCAAGGAGCAGTCCGACCCACGTGCCTCGCTCCTTCGAATTTGCTCAGAGCCCACTCGGGGGTCCCCTCAATGCAAGGGAGTTCCCCCATTGCTCTTTTGCCGGGACTCCGACACTGTGACTAAGACGGGTTTCTCCAAGCGAGAGGGTGGGCGATGGGACGCGAGCAGTACGTCGGCAGAGTCGGAGCACTGGCGGTGGCGCTGGGCATCGGATGCGCGCTGGCGGCAATGCCGGGGCAGGCGTGGGCTCAGCCCGACACCTCCAGATCAATTGACGCGAAGAATAATTCGTCAAGCCGTGCGGATTCACGCACCTCCGACTCGACAGCAAGATCGAGTGCACGCTCGAAAAGCACTGCTGAGAAAGAGAACAACGCTTCGACAGCTGATCCAGCTGACGCCACAGAGCTCCCGTCGCAAAGGCGAAGCGCCAAGCGCACCGCGGCCAAAGAACTCCGAGATGCCCAGCAATCCGTCACGCCGGACCGCGGCCCGGAGCAGCGGTCACAACAAGAATCGTTTGTCCGCAACGAAACCGACTCCGCCCCGGAAAGCGCGCCACCCACGCCACGCCACGCTGACGACGCCACACCCGTGTCCGAATCCCCCGCTGAGGTAGCACCGACCGTCTCCGAACCAGCGACAGCCGTCATCGAGTTGGGGGCACCTGCCCACAATGAACCGGAAACCGCAGCGCCCGCCACAGAAACCACAGCAACCTCAGGGCCGGGATCCACGCTGGCGACGGTGGTCCAGTCGCTGTTCTCGCCGACATTAGCCACACAGTCAGAGAACGCGCCCGAATCCCCTGCAGCGTCACCGTTGCTGTGGACTCTGGCCGCCTACGCGCGCCGCGAACTCGGTGAGCACACGATCCACGACCGCCGGGCGGCAGCCTCGACCTCGCACGCAGCGTCACCATCGGCCGCCATGCAGGCGGTCGTGGCATCGACGATCGTTCCCGGAACGACGAGGCAGTCTCCGATCATCGGCGCGGACGGCACCGTCTACCAAGTCACCAACAACGCCGATCGCGTCACCCGGGTCACCATCCTCGACAGCTCCGGCGAGGTGGTCACCAGCGCCGACATCAATGGAACATTGGCGCGCGCGGTGGCCCGGCCCGACGGCTCCCTCGTCGTGATGACGCTGGGCACTTACACCCTCACCACCAACGTCTCGGTCGTCAGCAGCGAGGGCAAGGTGACCAGGGTGGGCACAGTGCTGGGTCAGGTGTACACCCCAGTGACGGTGGGCTCCGACGGTGCGTTGTACTTCCGCACGTCGGTTCTCAACATCTTCAATCCCGTCGGGGGGTACACCGGCTACCGGACCCACCAGATCACTGCGCGCAACTTCGTCCGGACCTTCTCGCACAACACCGACTACGCCGTGGGTTCCGATGGAACCGCCTACCTCGTGTCGTCGAACTACGGGTTCTCGAACCTGCGCGTCATCCCCTCGGGCGGATTCGCCCGGCTCACCCCGCTGCCGTTCGGCGTCGACCCGAGCGCCCCGATCGTGGGCGAGGACGGAACGGGTTACGTCACTGTCGGAGTGCGTCCGTTCGGGGTCCAACAGACTCGGCTGTACACGGCCACGCGTACCAGCACGACGGCGCGCACCATCACCGGTCTGCCCGGCGGCGTCGTGATCGGCACCGACGGCGTGTACCTGGAGACGTTCACCTACCCGGGATCGGCCGACGTCGGCACCGGCACGACATACATCTCCCGCATCACCGCCACCAGCCTGAACACCTCTGACGCCATCGACGGTCGCATCGGCCAGTTCCAGGTGACCCGAGACGGAACCACGTACGCGCCGCTAAGGGGTCTCGCCGTCTCCAGCACTCCGGTGGCGGTCGTCGACAGTGACGGCACCGTCCGCACGCTGGATCTGCCGGGAACCGTGGTCGAAGCACAACGGACCATCCGCGACGGTGGATCGCAGAACGCCGAGGACGTCGGGTACATCACTTACCGGGCAAATGGCCGGGAATACGTGGCGGTGCTGAATCCTGATGCCACCGTGCAACGGACCATCGAGTTACCCGAGGGCGCCACCGGAGGTTCGGTGTTCTTCAGCCCGGACGGTACGGCATTTCAGCTGCTGGAACACCGAAATGCCCAGGGGCAGATCATCGGCCGACAGATCCTGGCGTTGGCAACGACGACCTATTCCGACGTCGTACCTGGCAGCAAGTTCACCTACGTGGTCCACGACGTCGTGTTCGGACCTGACGGCACCGGTCACCTGCTGACCGGTAGTGCAACCGGGTTGCCGGGAAACCCGTTGAACCTCGACGTTCTGTCGTTCAACGCGGCCGGGGAAACCGTCGCCCGAGCCAGCGGCCTGACCAACCCGGCGATCACCTACGAAAGCAACCCTGAGCGTCAGGTCCTGACGTTCGACCGCGACGGCATCGCCTATGTGGTACTCGACCGACGCACAGACGAGCCCGGCGTGTACGCGATCACCGCGACCGGCGCGCAGAAGGTGGCCGACCTCTCGAACCGAGCCGCGTGGCCAGCGACCTTCGGCTTGGATGGGACCGGGTATGTGGCGATGGCCGGCCCGGATGCCGCCACGACGGTGATCGTGTTCTCGCCGGTGGGCGCTCTCTGAGCCGCCGGGTCAATCCTTCCGGCGCAGGATGGTCGCTTCGAGCAGCCTCTGCGTTGTCCGCGCGGCCATCCGGCCGGCTGCGGTCGCTGCGCGCTCGAAAGTCCGAGGCGGCGCAGGTAATACAACACTGACATCGTCTCCGACCGACACAGTGCCGGGCCTGGTGACGTCGGCGTACACGCCGAGGAAGCGGTTCGTGCGCTGGGCCAGTTGGCGGGTCAGTGACGTGTCGAGTTCGACCCCAGGCTGGGGGCGGGTGGGCACCACGCACCTGATCGTCGGGTTCGTCACCGCAAGCACCACCGAGCCGAGACGCACCTGGCCACCGACCCAGGCCGCTTCGGGAAAGTAGCCGTCACCACCGATGTCGACGACGACGTTGGGCCGGAACCGACGGACGTCGTAGGGTTTCCCGTCCGGCGACAGGTTGCGCAGACTGGCGGTGCTGAGCACGTGCACCGGGCCGAGGTCGACGAATGCGCCGGGCGGCGTCGAGTAACGCGCCAGCGTCAGCATCTGACGCGTGGAGAATACGGAGGTATCGGGCAGGTCATCGGTATCGCCGAGACCGAAATCGCGCCGGACTTGGCCGGCGGAGAAGTTCGCCAGCGACGTCTGCACCGACATCCGGTGTGCGCTGGTGTCCTTCGGTGGCGGCAGCGCCACCAGCCGCATCTCACGGCCCACCAGTTCGCTCAGCGCGGTATCCACAGCGGGGTCGTCGCTGCTCAGCTCCCGACCATCCGGCAACGTGATGACCACCCCGGGGACGTTTCCGGGCCCCGCGTCCTGACCGGGTTCAGCGGCATACCGAGCCGAACACTGGAGCAGCACAGGAACCCGGCGTGCGGATGCGGTCACGCCCTTCTCGACATCGCGCACCGCCCACAGCCGATCGGCGTGTGCACCGCGCCCGTCCATGCGCAGCCGGTCCACCTGGCCGCCGCCCATCGACTTGACCGGGAAACGCCAGAGTGCAACGACTTTCATGTCCACATCCGCCTTCGCTCGTCACTGTGGACCACGATCGCACAGTCACACCGGCCAGTGCGGGACTACGGTCACGATGCCGCCAGCGAATTGCCCTCCCGCGACGTCGTCGCCCCGGAGCCGGCACGGATCCGGGGGCGCAGGCCGTAGTCGTCGGGACGCAGCGTCATGTCGGCGTAGCTGGCCAGGTCTTGTTCGGTTCCCAGGGTGAGCTCGACCGCCGTCTTGGCCTGGAATAGGGCGATCACCGCCTGCTGGTGGCGATCGGTACCCAAGGATGTGAGCGCCAGCGCGAGTTTCCGGTCGACGTAGTGCACCGACCGTTGCAGATCCGAATCAGCCGGCGGCGCCGGACGAGGATCGGTTCGCGTCACCCCATCGTCGGCACCCAGGCCGCTATACCACCGGTACCCGAGAGCGCCAAGGATGCCGGCACACACCGGCACCACGAAGACAGTGCACAGCAGGGCGATGGAGTTGTCGAGCGCAACCGCACCGGCGACGCCGAGAAGCATCAGCGGACCGGTGACGATGAACAGCCGTCCCGCAGGTGGCACCGCGAGCAGACCGCGCCAGAGCTGACGAATGGCCCGCCCACCAGCCCGGGCAGCGCCGGCGACGAAGCCGGCGAGGGCGGCGACGGTCTTGACCGCGGCACGGCCCGCGTCGCCAAGGTGCTGGCGCGTGACCGGAGACTTCGGCATCGACCACGACCGCGGCTGGGCCGGCGACGTGACCGGAGCCTCTGGTGCGGCCTCGGACGGGAGTTCGGCCTTGGCCGCATCGTTCGCGACGGGTGGGTCGGCCGGCGCCGCAGCCTCAGTTTCCGCTTCAGTCACATTTGTCTCAGCAGTCACACTGGCATCATCGCGCACCTGCGGCCGATACTCACCCTGGCGCGCCGACGCCCAGGGCCGTTCTCGCACCCATCGCCCACCCGACTACAGCTTCTGACGGCGGACACCCGAGCGACTACCATCGAGAACGATAGTTCTCGTCGAAGGAGACAGGCGTGGCTGACGAAACAGACAAGAGTCGGGTACTCGCCGCGGCGACCGAACTGTTCAACGAACGCGGCGTCCAAGCGGTGGGGATGGACGCGATCCGCGACGCCGCCGGGATCCCGCTGAAACGGCTCTACTCCTACTTCCCATCCAAGGCCGCGCTCATCTCCGCGGTGCTGAAGCAGCGCGACCGCGCGACGCAACAGGCGATGGCCAACTTCGTCGAACAGCGCACCGACGACCCACGAGAACGGATCCTCGCGGTCTTCGACTATCTCGGCAGCTGGTTCGCCGAAACCGACTTCCGGGGCTGCATGTTCATCAACTCCGTTGGGGAGCTCGGCGGCACGTCGCCTGAGGTCCGACGGATCGCCCGGGCCAACAAGGTGGCGCTGCGCGACTACCTCGCCGACCTGGTGGCCGCAGCCGGACTGCCCTCCGCATACGCCGACGAGCTGGCCATCTTGGCCAACGGAGCGATTGTTGCCGCGACGATCTACGGCGACGGTCCAGAGGCGGCCGGCTCGGCCCGACACGCCGCGACGACGATCCTGGCGTCCGCCTAGCACTTGCGCGAAGAACGATCGTTCTCTACGCTTGGCTCCACGCCGTAGAACGATCGTTCTCGGGCATTCAGGAGGAGCAGACGTGACGGTTTTCGACACCCGGTACAAGACAACAACGGTCGACGGTTGGGAGGTGTTCTACCGCGAAGCGGGCGATCCCGATAATCCGACGTTGGTGCTGCTGCACGGGTTCCCGAGCAGCTCGCACATGTACCGCAACCTCATCGCCGAACTGTCGGACACCTATCACCTGATCGCGCCCGACTATCTGGGCTTCGGGAACTCGGCAGCGCCTTCGGTCGAAGAATTCGAGTACAGCTTCGACGCGCTGGCCACCATCGTGACGGGATTGCTCGACCAACTGGGCGCGGACCGGTTCGCCATCTACGTCCAGGACTATGGCTCACCGATCGGACTGCGCATCGCCACCCGAGTCCCGGAGCGGGTGACCGCGCTGATCACCCAGAACGGCAACGCCTATGTCGAGGGGTTCACGCCCTTCTGGGACGTCCTGTTCGCCCACGCCAAGGATCGCGCCGCCAATGCCGCTGCCGCGCGGGAATTCTTGCAGCCGAAAGCGACTCACTGGCAATACACCCATGGCGTCCCTGCGCACCGGCTGGACCGCATCGCGCCGGAAACGTGGCGACTCGACCAGACCGGGCTGGACCGGCCCGGTAATGCGGACATCCAATTGCAGCTCTTCTGGGACTACCAGTTCAATGTCGAAGCCTATCCAGCGTTCCAGCAGTACTTCCGCGACCATCAGCCACCGACCCTGGTGGTGTGGGGACGCAATGACGAGATCTTCGCCCCAGCAGGCGCCGAGGCCTTTCAACGCGATCTCCCCAATGCCCAGATCCACCTGCTCGATGCCGGGCACTTCGCGCTCGAAACACACGGCCCGGAGATCGCGGCGCTGATCCGTTCGTTCCTCGGCGAGTTGACCGCCTGACTGATGATGGACCTTACTTCGCAGCCGTGATTGCGCAGCTGACGACAGGCCCAAGCTGGTCACCGCTTGACGGTGGCCTCACCGCGCCAGATGTCGCCCTCCAGCGGACCGGGCAGGCCGGCATCCTCGGCGACGAAGACCGGGTCGAGTCCCGCTTCAGTCTGGCGGTGGAAGTCCTTGATCGCAGCGAACGCCCACTTGCCGAGCAACACAATCGCCACCAGGTTTACCAGCGCCATCAGCCCCATCGCCACGTCCGCCAGCGCCCACACCGCCGTCAACTGCGAGACACCGCCCACCCCGATCGCCATCAGAACGAACACTCGGAACACGTTGATCGACTTGCGGCCGGCGCCCAGGAAGAACAGGTTGATCTCGGCGTAGACATAGTTTCCGAGGACCGAGGAGAACGCGAAGACGAACACCAGCAGCGTCATCAGCCACACCGTCCAGGTGCCCAGGCTGTCGGCGATCGCCGCCTGAGTCAGCGTGGCGCCTTCCACCCGCGTGGGTGTAGATGGATCGTAGATGGTGGGGCCGGAGACCATGATGATGAATGCGGTCGCGGTGCAGATCACCATCGTGTCGACGAACACGGCTACCGATTGAATGAGTCCCTGTTTCACCGGATGTGAAACAGTCGCCGTCGCCGCGACGTTCGGCACGCTGCCCATGCCGGCCTCGTTGGAGAACAACCCGCGTTTGACGCCGTTGAGCAGCGCTGCGGCGATACCGCCGGTGAATCCGCCGGCGAGTTCGGTCAAACCGAAGGCGCCGCCGATGATCTGGGTCAGCACCTCGGGCAGGTAGTCGATGTTGAGCGCGACGATCACCAGCGCCAGCAGTCCGTAAACAATCGCCATCAGCGGCAACACCACTTCGGCGACGCGTGCGACCCGCCGCACACCGCCGAACAGCACGGGCGCGGCCAGGATGACCAGTCCGGCAGTGATCCACCGGACGTCCACGGCATACGCACCGTTGACGACATCACTGATCGCGTTGGCCTGCACCATGTTGAACGCGATACCGAAAGTGAAAATCAGCAGGATCGCAAAGACGATGCCGCCCGCACGCGACCCCAGGCCGCGCTGGATGTAGAAGGCTGGGCCGCCGCGGAACGAACCATCGTCAGCGCGGACCTTGAAGATCTGACCCAGTGTCGCCTCGATCAGTGCGGTGGCCATCCCGATAGCGGCGACCACCCACATCCAGAAGATCGCCCCCGGCCCGCCGATGGTCAGCGCGATCGCCACGCCAGCGATATTGCCGGTACCGACCCGGGAGGCCAGCCCGACGCAGAACGCCTGGAACGGAGACACGCCGTCGCAGTGGGTTCGGGAGTGGGTGAGTTGCTTGATCATCCGGGTGAAGTAGCGCACTTGGATGAAGCGGGTGCGGACCGTGAAGTAGATGCCCACGCCCACCAGCAGGTAGACCAGGATGTAGCTGTACAGCAGTTCGCTGACGGGGTCGATCAGGTGCTGCTGGATGAACTCCACAACAACTCCCGGTTTCTCGTCGGTGACAATGGTCGTGCGTCATCGTGTCACTGTCACGCCGACGGCGCGCGCCAATGCCGATAGTCCGCAGGGTCGCTAGGGCGGGCCGGGCGGGACCAGAGGGTCAGACTGCGGACACCCCAGGAGGAAGCCCTGGCCGTACTCGATGCCTAGCCGCGTCAACGTCTCGAGCTCGTCGGTTGTCTCCACAGCTTCGGCCACGACCGTGGCACCTAACTCAGCACCCAAGGCGTTCAACGCCGTGACAAACGCTCGTTTGACGGGATCCTGGTCGATGCCTTCGATCAACTCACCGTCGATCTTGATGATGTCGGGGCGTAGACGCATCAGCTGAGTGAAGCTGGCATACCCGGCGCCCGCATCATCGATGGCCACCGATGCACCGCTACTGCGAAGCGGAGCGAGATCAGCGGTGAGGGACTCCGGAAATGGTTCGTGCTCAGTAATTTCCACGATCAGCGGACGGACCTGGCTGATCAGCAACTCTTGAATCGAGTGATCCCGCACTGCGCTGGGGCTCAAGTTGACCGCCACCGGATATCCGTCGGGGATGTGGCACGCAGCGGCAAGGACTGCCCGCACAGCGGCGTGCTCGAAGGCGACACCCTGGCCCAGGCGCCGGGCGGTAGTGAACCATTGCTTCGGAGTCAGCGCCGAGGTGACGGGAAAGCGCGACAACCCCTCGTAGGCGATAGGCCTGCCGGTGGCCAGATGGACAATCGGCTGGAACACCACGCTGGGAACATCCGCCGCAGCGAGCAACCCATTCAGTTCGGCTTGGAGTCCTTCTACTTCGGCAGCCTCGGGCAGCATCACCGAGGCGACGAATCGCGCCGTGAGGGCGCGTTGTCCGCGCTCATCACTGTCTGTCAGCACTTGGGTCAACAACGTCGAGATCTGCGCGCTGGCGCCGATCAGGGCGGAGATGAACTCGCTGATCGCAAGCATAGGTTCGACATCCGCGTCGGTGAACGCACCAGATTCCTTCGCGGCCAGCAGTAGTGAACCGATATCGCAATCGTTGTACTCCAGGGGAATAGCCGCCCAGGAACGAGTGCCCCACTGCTTATTCATGGCGCGCACAAGCGGAGACAGGCGTTGGTCCGCCAACGCGTCGTCTATCAGCTTCGGCCGCTTCTCCTTGGCCGCCATGCCTTGAAAGCTGGTCTCCTTGGGTACCACGAAGCCGACAGCAGTGGAGAGCACACCGCACGCAGAAATGGTCACGTATGCGTTGTCCGAGGCGCGCAGCAGCGTCACGGCCGCACCATCGGCATTCTGTGTGAACGCACATGCCTGTTCGGCGATGCGGCCCATCAATGACACCGGTTCCATCGATTTGACCAGTGCCTGAACTAGCCTCTCCACCCTCCCCCCGTCCTTCGGTCGATCGACCGACTGCGGCGCTCAGGCAACTTCGTCGCCATGGTGACGCGATGTGCTCATCGGCGCCGACAGGTTCGCGGGCATTACGCTACCCAATCTCCAGGCGCGACGGGCGAACTTCATGGGCAACTCGCCGGTGCGGCGGGCACCACTGAACCTGCCGCTTTCGAACGAATCGGACCGAGTGATTGCTCAGCGTGTCGGCTCGAATCGAAAGTCTTTACAGGACTTGGCTGCGCAGATGTCGTATCAGCCCATCAGAAATCGCACCACGCACTTCGAGTATCGCTCTCGAACACGTGTGCCCTGGCTCAGAGGTTGCCGATGCCAACGAACCTGCAGGCATGGCATGGAAACTGCATTACCGTTGCCAGCGGCCCATCGGACCGTGAAAGGAATGCCATGCGAGTGCCGCGGAGAGTCGCGGAATTCAACAGACGAGTCACCAATCCACTGGCCCGCTCGGCCACACCCTGGCTGCCCGGATTGGGGACGCTCGAGCACGTCGGACGCAAATCGGGTAGGCGGTACCGAACGCCCCTTCTTGTCTTCAGGACCCAAGACGGCTTCGCCATCCTCATCGGCTACGGACTCGAAACGGATTGGCTGAAGAACGTCCTTGCCGGTGGACCCACGGTGCTCCACAAGCGTGGCCAGGCCATCGCGCTGTCGAATCCCGAAGTGATGACCAAGGCCGAGGCCGAACCCCTCGTCACGGCCCGTTCCAAGCTGTTCTACCGCCTGTTTCCCTATAACGAGGCAGCCCTGATCCTCACACGGGTGCATTAGGCACGCTGAGATGCGAAACATCGCATTGCCCGCGGTGACGGTGGCAGGTCGTCACTGGCATGGCACGCTAAATCTGTTCTGGTGCAACGGTTATCGGAGAGCGCTCTCGGCAGGGCTATTGTGAATAAATGGCGCGCATCCTGCGGCCGGTGATCATGGCCGCGATAGTGGGACTGGCCTCCACCACCCTGGGGGTCGGACCGGCAGCGGCTGCACCCGAGCAGAACCCTCCGGGCCCTCCGGCAATCCCGGCACCGGCCCTTCCGGCGCTACCGCTGCCGGTCCTACCCTTCCCGGCCGGGCTGCCGCCATTCCCCTATCCCGCTGACGTCCCGGTCGTCGAGCTCCCGGCGGACATTCCCAGGATCGAGTTCCCGTCCACGGTGCCGCCGGTGTCCTTTCCCGCCCCCATCCCCGAGGTCCGCTTGCCTGCCGACATTCCCCCGATCCAGCTGCCGGCGCCGATCCCACGCGGCTTGCTGTAGTCGGGCCGGCAGCGGTCGTCACCACGGTGGTCTCGCAAGCCGCGATGGTGGCGGCCACGTACCGTTGAGGGCATGGTGCTGTCGCGGGAAGTGGCTGCGATCAGGAGCGGCTTGGGTCGCGCAGTGTTCGGGATGGTCGCGGGCCCGGACGGGCCGGACAACCGCGCCCGGATTCATGGCACACCGGGTCCTCGGTGGTTCGCCGAGGACCGCCCGATCCGGCGCGTCCACGCCGACGCGTCGATGTTCGTCGGAGGATTGCGCGCGTTGTTGCTGCAGTCCTTGCATCCCTTGGCGATGGCAGGGGTCGCCGCCCACTCTGACTACCGCGCCGATCCGTGGGGACGCCTGCAACGCACCAGCACTTTTCTCGCGGTGACGACCTTCGGAGCCGACGCCGACGCGCAACGGGCCGTCGACAGGGTCCGCGGCATCCACCGCCGGGTGCGCGGGGTGGCGCCGGACGGCACCCCGTATGACGCGGACGATCCCCACCTTCTCGAATGGGTGCACATCGCCGAGATCGACAGCTTCCTCCTGGCACACCAGCTCTACGGGGCCCGGCCGCTGGATCAGGCCGGCCGCGACGCCTACGTCGCCGACGCCGCCCGCGTCGCAACCGCCCTGGGCGTGCTGGACCCACCCCGCACCGAGGATGAATTGCGCGTGCGGATCAACGAATACCGACCGGAGCTGCGCGGCACCGCTGCCGCCCGCGACGCCGCGCGATTCTTGCTGTTGACGCCGCCGTTGCCGTTAGCCGCACGCGCACCGTACGGGGTGCTGGCTGCCAGCGCGGTGGCGATGCTGCCTGGGTGGGCGCGAAAGCCTCTGTGGCTACCGTATTTGCCGCCCCTGGAAGCCACCGCAGTGCGGGCGGCGGGACGAGTGCTCATCGGTGGGATCCGGTGGGTCATGACGGCCCGTCACGATGAACACGCCCCGGAGAGTCCGGCTTCAGCAGCTCGGTGAAGTGATCGCGCGTCCGGATCCGGGCAGTGACGTTGGGCGAAGGCGGCGTCTCGGAATCGTCAGGCGGCTCGACCGTCCGGTGGCGCGGGTCCGCCAGGTTCGTGGGGCTCGTCGTTGGGGAGGACGGGCGACTTTTCGGCGTGGTCGAACCCATCCTGTTCTGCATCGGCAACCGCTCCAACACTTTGGTCGCCTTGTGGAAGTGGCTCGTCGTCGGGTGGTCTGAGGAGCCGTTCGGGTCGGTGGTAGTAGTTGATGCGAGCTTGTCCGGTGTCCAGGCCGGGCGGCGGGATCCATTCGACCTCGCCGCGTTCGTTCATCCTGGTGGTCCATCCGTCGGTCCCCACGCTGCGGTTGTCGGGTCCGCAGGCCAGGCCGAGCTCGTCAACATTGGTGTTGCCACCGTCGGCCCAATCGGCGGTGACATGATGCACCTGGGAGCCATAGGCGCCGACGGTGCAGCAGGGTTTGGTGCAGCCGCCGTCGCGTGCGATCAACATGATCCGCTGCGCCGGCGACGCGATTCGCTTGGCGCGGAACAGCTCCAGCGCCGAACCGGTGGCTCGGTCGAACACAGCCAGGTAGTGATTGGCGTGGGCAGCCATCCTGATCACCTCAGCGATCGGTATCACCGTCCCCGCGCCGCTGACGCCGACACCGGCGCGGGACTCCAGATCCTGCAGGGTGGTACGAATGATCACCGACACCGGCAACCCGTTGAGCTTCCCGAGCTCACCACTCATCAGCGCGATCCGGCCGGCGGCGAGCAGGGCGTCATGCTGACGCTGACCCAAGCTACGTCCGTCGTTGTCAATCTGGGCCTGGGACGGGGTTCCTGAGGTGCAGGGGTGAGGATCGTCGGGATTACACATCCCGGGCGCAGCGAATCTGGCCAGGATCGGTTCCCACACCGCCCAGGCCTCCGGCGTCAGCGTGGCGCGCAGATCGATCATTCCGTCAGAGCGCTGTCTGCTCGCCAATACCGAGCGTTTACGGGCGCGTTCGGTGTCATCCGGTTCCGGACCGTCCTGATCGAGCAAAAACAGCGTCCGCTCGGCGCAGTCTTTGAGTTCTCGGGGACCGTGCTTGACTGCGGTACCGACCAACTGGATCTCGAACTGTTCCCGGGTAACGGGGTCGACGAAACCCGGCAGATTGTCGACGGCTTTGCGGATGACCGCGACGTGCTCGTCATTGATCACCCCGAGAGCCTGGGCGGACGCGGTGGCGGATAACGCGGGCGGCAACGGAGATCCGGTCAATGCCTGCCGGGGCGCCAACAGGGAGGCTTCGGTCAACCGACGATGGGCCTCGCCGGCCGAGATCCGCCACCGCACCGAGAGCACCTGTTTCCAGGACTTGGCGCCCATCTCCTTCGGTGTCGCCTCCTTCTGCAACCGGGCCAACATCCGGTTCCTGACCGAAGGCATCTGGCACCACAGGGTTTCGAGCTCATCGAGCGCACCGACGAGATCTGTACGGGTTAGTAGATCCACATCGCAGCCAGCCAATTCATCGAAGGCAGCGCGTACCGCCGCAACCGCGGCCTGCACTCCACCTGTCGACATACTTCGAACATACATTCGACCACCGACAAGTTGTTGCGACCATCACCTCCGGGCGCCGACCCCTCCGAGATCCGCACGAAATCCCGGATACGTTGACCAACTCGTTTTTTGGGCCATCGCGGAGCCGCACGGGAAGTCGAGCCTGCGGGGCCCTCTGAGTTGCATTCTTAGAGGGTTCGTGCTGACTCCGTCAGCGGTCTTCCCTTCCGCATTGCGTGCGCCGCTGCCCCCGTCAGCGGACCCCTTCTTGTTTTCTCCCCTGGCGGTCGCCCATCTCCTCGAACTTGCACTTCAAGGTTGCGCGAACGACCTCATTCTGCCGCCAACATCGAGGGACGGACGACTTCGTTGCCCCCACTTCGACACGCGGCTGCCTGGGCTACACCGAGGCGGCGGCGACTACGGTTTCGCCGACTCTGCGCTGGAGGCCACCGCGACCGACTCACGCGCGCCCATGTCGAGCCGCAACGGTGGGTATTCGTCGCACATCAACGAGGTGTAGGCCTGCACCCGGACGGACCATCGGTGGACGCCGACGATGAGGTCGAACAGCCCGCGCGGATAGCGGGCGGTGAACAGCAACGCCACCGCAGCGATGATCAGGAGGATCGCCATCAACGACAGCATCAGGCCGCCCTGACCGTCGTCCGCACCCAACTGCACGGACGCGAAGAACGCCATGAGGACAAGATAGTGCGGAATTGCCAAGAGCCACCACTTGATCAGAACCAGTCCGCGATGCAGGCGCTGCGGGTAATCGACCTCCATGTCGGCCGGGTAAGTGGGATCGCTGTCGAGGCTGAACGGCGGGTACTTGTCGGTGCCGAGGACTCCGAATGCGTAGAAGGTCACGCGCCAGCGCCACCGCAGGACACCGACATTGAATTCGAACAACCCCCGCGGGTAGTTGCCGGTGAAGAGGATCGAGAAGAACGCGATGACCGTGACGACTACGTAGGCGAGGTGCAGGAAAACCAAGACGATGTAATGCGGTATTGCGAGAAACCACTTCACCATCCACTGCCAGCGGGAAAGCTGGGGGTCGAGGTCACCACGGAGGCGTACCGGATAGCGCCGAGTGTCTTCGTTGCGATACACGGTTGTTCCCGACGTCGGGTTTTCCGCGGAGGGTGCGGTACTCATCGGATGCTCGACTCCTGCGGCTCGGCGTTCGCCTTGATCGTCTCGAGAGTGGCGCGCATGATGTGGCCGACGAACGGTCTGATCAGCCACCAATAGAGCAGGAACCGTTGTCGCGATGCCGGATCGGTGATGACGGTGCGGCATTCGTAGCTGAGCAGTGTCGAGCGTTCCCCGTACGGGGTCACGGTGAAGTTGGCGGCGATCTTGCCCCACCCCGGTTCGTCGAAAGCGCCGAAGTCTTCGACCGGGACATCACGCCACCGGATGGTGGGCTGCCAGAACGTACCCACAGCGCCGAATGCGATCTCGCGCTCTGGCCGCTCACCGAGCAGAAGCCACCCGGGAAGACCCATTTCGGGCACGAGGGTCAGGCGCTGCGGTGGCGCGGCGCGCCGGCGGTGCCAGCGCTCCGGCAGGCCCCGGATCCACATCGAAAGCGTCAGCAGCGGCGTACGAACGGTGAGAAAGTCAAGCGCCCGTGCGGCGCCGAAGGTGGCGGCCGGGTCAGCGTCGACCACGACGTGTTCGACCATACGAACGTCGAAGTCAGGCATCACCGTCTCGATAAGCATGCGAACGCCTCGTGCACGAGTTTCGTCGGCCAGTGGTATCGCTGGGTCGGCCTGCTCCGAAACGCCAGCCATGTGGGTCCTTTCGACGGACTGAGTTCTCCTGAACGCTAATGTGCGGCGCCTGCGTGCAACAGGGACCAAGGTCCCTGTTCCCCTCTTCGGACGCGGCCGCCTGTCAGCGCTCCAGAACTGATTGACGCAGCGTCCGCCCGACGGGATACCGGTCTCCGTGAAGCTCGAGTGGATGTCCTTCATCGGAAGTCATCGCCCGTCCCGTGACGCGGGACGGGAGGCTTTCATGAGCAGCACTGAGCATCCTCAATGATCGCGGTCACGCGTACACGAAACGCCCGCTACGGTCGTCCCCGGCCCGATAAAACGCCTCTACCCGGAGATATGTGGTCCCCCAGTCGGACTCGAACCGATTTCGACGTGCACGTCAGAGCGTCGAAACCCCCTCTGAAATGGGAATTAACCTCTGCGGATCTACCCAAATCGACCTGTTTCTACAGAAAATGTGCCCAAATGTGCCCAAGGTGAATGCCCGCTCAGTCGGCGATGCCGAACCCGTGCGCGGCCAGTGCCGCAGGGTCGTCACCGTCGACCTCGACCAACGTCCACCAGCAGGCGATCTAGACCGGATGCCCCTCCGGCCTCGACAGACGAACTCGACTCCTGTGGCTATCAGGCCCACTCAGATCGCCTTCGGTGCGGGCCAGTGCTTTCGCGCAAGGTACTTCGCCGACTTCAACGTTCGATTCTGATTGAGAGCGACCTTGACTCGCTCAGCAGGAATCCCCAACTGTTGCAACAGATTGAGGATTACCACAGCATTTGTGGTGGTGACGATAGCGCTGAGCAGTGGAACATCGCGGGTCATGTCCTGACCGCCATGCGCCACCGCATTGCGCTCATCCTTGGCCGCCTTAGCCCACGCCCCAGGATCGGGCAAAATCTCAGCCATAATCTCTGGATACGGGATGTTTGCGAGGTCCATTAGCCGCTGCCGAAGTACGTGCTCGTTCGTGCCGAGTTTTCGGTGAAGCCATTCACGCTGATCTTTCGGCGTGCAGTCCATCAAACGCTTCCGCCGTTGGACGAACTCTTCGTCGGGGATGGGAGGGTCGAGCTTCAGCGCCGCGTGCAGCGACTCGGCCGCAGCCACTGCCGTGATCAACTCCGTCTGCAAGTAGCCGCCCTTTACATACTTCATTCCGAAAAGCATGTCGCAGGTCGTTCGGAAGTCGACATGGATCCGCAGCCACTCGGAGACAATCCTGGCGAAGTCCACGCCCTCGGATCCGAGCGTGAACAGCGCTTTGCGGTTCTCCGCACCATCGACATCGCGCTCACCTAGGAGGATATGCTCTCCGAAGACATCAATCATTTTCCGCGCTCGTGCCGATTCGCTCTCCAGCAACGGCGCGGACGCAATCAGCGACTCGCTCAGCATTGCGCACGGAGCGTCCATGGCGAGAGTGATCAGATCCTGGAATGCTTTCGTGACCTCAAACCATTCATCCATCGACCTTGGTGCCGACGCGTTGATGCTGAGATAGGTGAAGGTCGAAACTGTGGCGTCCACACGATCCCTGCGCAAATCAAATCTCGGCTGCCGATACTGCCGTACAAGCTTGATCGTCAGTTCCCCGACCGATGCACTGAGCGGCTGCAGCGGGTTGACGTGTACACGCCAGTTCTCGCGGCGCGGCGAGTCCTCGGAGGGATCAAAGAAGATCGTCATCTCATCATGGCGATCCCACTCGGTTAGATTCTCTACTTCGATGCAAACACCCGAGAAGACCGGACTATCAGCGC
Organism: Mycobacterium sp. SMC-4; assembly: GCF_025263265.1. NCBI lineage: Bacteria > Bacillati > Actinomycetota > Actinomycetes > Mycobacteriales > Mycobacteriaceae > Mycobacterium > Mycobacterium sp. SMC-4. The sequence goes on from NZ_CP079869.1 coordinate 4,244,671, forward strand.
GACTGAGGAGAACACCAGTCAGCACCCGATCCGCCGAGATGTCTTGATTCCGAATGCCGCCTGTCGGAAACCCCGACTGCTGGCGTACAACTTGGCAGTCAACAAGCGTTACGGCGGTAGCCGCACCGTCGACAGCACCGTGAATGAGGGGGAAACGACGGGAACCTGAAGTCACCCGGTACCCCGTCGGCGACGTTGCGGTTATCGTCCGATCATCGAACCCCGACACGAACTTGAGCGTGACGCCGTCGTTGGGTTCGTAGGTCAAGAACCCTTCCAACACCTCATCGGGTTTATCGGGAAGCCAAAAGGTGCCGCGCCAAGCCTGCTTGCTCGTGAGGTCATCGCTGCTCAAGAAACACACCCCCGTGGCTCGTTTCCACGCCGGAACGACCAGCCGAAGTCACCGACGAGATCAGCTTTCCACCCGGCGCATGCTTCCGCTTTGAGTTCGACGCGGTGTTGCATTCAGCCGGGCTGTCGCGGCGCCCGGCCACTTCGACGAGCGTCGTTCCGATCGCCTCAGCCCACGGTTGCCTTCCGGTTCAGCTCGGCAGTGGTCATCGACCCCAGCGACTGGCCCGCGGCGTCGACAACATCGACGCGCTGCACGGTTTGGCGAAGCCATACGCCATCGTCGTCGTTGAACGCCGCTGGGGTACCGAAAAGCTCGGCGTAGTTGTCGAACGGGCTCAGCTCTAGCAGCACGGGGTCGGCGTCCATCGTCACCGTGACCACACCGTCAGCTGAGGTGACTGATGTGACCGCCTCTGCCAGCATCACGCCAGCTGCGGCGCGTTCATCGACGTAGGCCTGGAACGCTTCGACCACCTCGGCATCGGTCGGCGCGGGACGAGCATCCGGTTCCGGTTCAGGTGACGCGGCCGGCGCCGCGGTGGTGGTAGTGGTTGTGGTCGTCACGGCCGCGGTTTCCTCGTCGGAAGTGCCGCACGCGCCTGTCAGAGCAAGCAGCGGCGCGACCGCGACCGCAGCGATGCCCGACCTCCGCCTGTGTGCCTGTGCCGTCCCCATTCGTGATCCTCCTTGTCGACCGTCGATGTCCCCGATGAAGTTATCGGGCGGCGACCTTGATTGGGAGCAATTCAGGAGCCGGAAAGCACAGGGTGTGCAGGTTGTCCTCCGTGGACATTCCTCCCCGGGATACGGGGATGATGTGATCCACTTCGAGCAAGAGATGGGGCTCGGCCGCGAGCGAGACTTTGCAGTACCGGCAGGTGTGTTTGTCCCGTGCCTTGATGAAGTTGCGGAGCCTGGTGGTCATCAAAGCTCGCTGGCCTGCAGCGCTCTTCTTCCAGCGGATCTTTTGGGACAAAGTCTCGACCAGTGCGTCGATCGTCGGGGTGTTCAAGGTTAATGTCGTTCGCTGCGAGCTGTTCCCGCCCGCACTGACGTACTCGAAAATGTAGACGGGGTACGGAACGGTGATCGGCGACAGCTCGACGCCAACCTGCTTCATGAAATCCTTTGCGAAGAATTTCAGAATGAACGCAGGCGGATTAACCGCCGCGGTAATGCTTGCCTCGCGTTGCTGGAAGTTACTGATGGCTTCCTCTAAGCGGCCAATGCTCTCGCCGAGATCTTCCACGTTGGCGAGATGAGCCTCGTCGGCTTTGATGCCGAAATACTTCATTACGTACTTGATGGGGTCTGCGCTGGCGTTGCGAACCACCTGCAGTGAGCAATTGTGCACATTCGGGGCTTGGTAGTTGGCGACGTTGCGGTCCCGGCGATAGTTCCAATGGCTGGTGTTCTGAAACGATGCAAGATGCACTTGACCGCCCGCGGCTGACGCACCTAGTTCGAACGTCCCACGGCTGCGGATCTCTGCCACGTAGCCGGCGATCGCGTTGTGTTCGGCATCGAACGATGCGATCGCTTTCTTGTGGGCTAGGAACTCATCGCTGGCGAAGTAGCGCACCTGGAGGATGTAAGGATGGCGCAAGCCAAGCCGGGGCCAACGTGAAGGCGTTCAGCGGATGCTCGGGCACGCCAGCGCGGCGATGACGCTGGACACCTACGCCGACCTGTTCGACACCGACGCCGACGCCGTGGCCGATGTCATGGGCGCGATGTGGGAGAAACGTGCCCAAAGTGTGCCCACGGGTGCTGAAAAAGCCGAGCAATAACGCCTCGACCTGCATCGATGCTCGTGCCCCCAGTCGGACTCGAACCGATTTCGCCGTGCTGCTAGAGCACTCGAATACCGATCTACCTGCACAAATACATGACAGTGATTCACCGGAGTTATCTGTAACTGTGGGCAGAATGTGGGCAATTTGGGGGCGGTCCGGCGCAGGATGCCGCTCGGGAGGTCTCCGTCGTGGTGGCACCTTGCCCAGGAGATACCAGTGCCGTAAAGCGCGTCGGGTTTGACGCCGGACCGCCCTGGTTTTACTGAGCCCGCACCCGGTACCGGTTTAGGACGATCTGCTCGGCGAGGGTCCACCCGAACGTGCCGCGCAGGGTGTACTCGTATTCGACGTCGTCGACCTTTTTGCGGGCGAGTTGTTCGCCGTTGACGGCCAGTCGTGCCGCAGCGGTGGCGATGACGGCGGCGATCTCGTCGTTGGGTTCACCGGCGTCGAATCCTCGGCCCCTGGTGTAGGCGCGGGCCATGGTGGTGACTATGGGCACGACCGTGGTCACGTCCCCCGCGGCGAGGGACGTGACCGTGGCCGGGTTGACGTCAGCCACTAGCTTCCGGCTTCGGTGAGCAGGGTGACGGCCTCGGGCTGCAGCAGGGCGGTATCCCAGCGGGACACGACCCTGATTCCGATGGAGTCGTAGTCTCCCCAGGTCTGGTCGAGGATCTTGACTTCGGCGTCGACGTCGCGGGCCACGACGACCTTGGACATGTCGACCAGGGCGACGCGGGCGGCCGCCTCGTCGGGGATGTTGTCGGTGATCACAACAGGCAGGCCGAGCAGTCGGAACGTGGTGCCGTTCTGGATGGTCTGCGGGTCGATCACGTAACGGCGGTCCCCGGTACCCACCTTGACCTTACGGATCTCGGCGAACGACGCGGAGGTCATCACCCAATGGGTCGGGTTGACCTTGTTTCCCTGGGCGAGGGCCAGGCCATCGATCAGGGAGTCGGGGTCGGCGAGGTCGAGGTCGCCGGTGGCGATGCCCGACTGACGGAGGATGCCCTTGATGGTGTTGCTGGTGCCGGTGCCGTCCCAGAGGGCGGCGTCGAGGGCGTGGGCGACGTCGGTGACGAGGCGGGTCCGCAGCACGGACTCCAGCCCGACCACGCTGGTGCGGATCAACTCGTTTGAGAGCTTCACCAGAACCTTGAGGCCCTTGAGGGTCGACGGGAGCAAGGTCACCTCATCGAATGCGACGTCCCCGTCACTGATCTGGGCCCCCTCGGCGACGAACCCGGCAGTGACGCCGCTGGCGACGCGGGGCACCCGGACGGGGCTGGAGGAGTCCAGTACGACGGGGCCGGCAGCCAGGAACGTCGATGCCTGTTCGAGGGGCTGAACGAGCAGGTTGGCTACCTGCGACTGAATGAGGGTGGAATTAGCGGAGGTGACTTCGATGGCCACGATTGAGTCCTAACGTTGTGTCGTTGATGGGGTTTCGACACGTCGCCAGGACGTCAATCGGGGGTGCTACCGGGCGCCAGGCCCTCGTTGTGCGAGTTTACCGCCTATGTGCGCTCTTTCAGAAGACCAAGCAGGCTGAACGGTTCCGAGGTTGAGCCGCGGTTACCTTGCCCAATGTCTCCGGTGGGGCGGCGGCTGGCCAAATGCGGCTTGCGGTCGAGGAGTTCGTCGATCGCTGCGGTGAGGGCTTCGGGGTCGTCGAGGTGGTCCTCGGCGAACTCCAGATCGGTGGGGTCGGCCAATCGGCCTGTGGCCCGGACCAACTCGGTGTGCAGGCGGCGGGCCACCTTCTGGGCGCGCTGGCGGTGCTTGCCGTTCTCGCGGCGCAGTTCCTCGACGACCTCGCGGGGGAACACGTCGGGGTCGGATTCCGAATCTGACCCTTCCGGGTTTCCCGATTCCAAATCGGACTCGTCAGGGGTACGCATTGTTTCGTCTCCCTTCTCCTGCGATGGCAGAGAAGGATCCTCTGCCTCGGCCGCGTTGGTGGGTTCGGTTGTCTCGGTGGTGGTGTTGTCGGTCATTGTTGGTTCTCCTGTGCTCTGAGTCGGCTTACTGCGTCGGCTAGGTCGGTGGCGAGTGCGATGGCCTCGGCGGGGGTCATCATGTAGGTCAATGCGCCGGTGCGCATTCGAATGGGGCGGCCAGTCTCGGGTGCCACGGTCACGGACGGGTCGAGGTCACGTGCGGCCAGGCGCATCACGCCACCTGCCGGGCCGGGGTGGCTGCGCTGATCTTGGCGATCTCGTCGTCGGAGTATCCGAGCTTGCCCAACGCGTAGGCGGCAGGCAGTAGACCGGCCTGGTAGAGCTTGACCACGGCGTCGGCTTCCTGGGCGACGGATCGGGTCGCGGCGTCGGCCCAGTGGATGCGGATGTCGTCGATCAGGTTGGGGTCACGGCCATCCCGTACCGCGATCATCAGTCGGGCGACCTGTTCCCAAGCCCTGCCGAAGGTGGCTTGTCGCGCCTCGGCCCGCGCGGTCAGTGATGCCTCGGCGGCCCGGAGCGCGTCGGCGGATGCCGGGTTGTCGCTGAACACCCCGACGTAGTGCGCCGGCAAGGTGGACACGGCCATGATCTGTCCGAGGATGACCCGAACCGACGCCTCGTAGCCCGACAGGTCAGCGGCATTCAACTGCCCGAACTTCGCTTCGCTGCTTTCCGAGATCATCGCCCGGTGCCCTTCCGGGATCGGGTTGACTTCCCGCATCACAGGCTGGTTGTCGTCGTCGAGGACCGGGTTGCCGTCGCCGTCGAGGACGGGTTCCTCGGTGAGTTCGATTCCGGTGGCCCAGCGGCGCGGCCGGCCCACGTACTCGCTCGTGACCATCATGTCGGCCAGCGACTTGTTCAAAGCGTCGACCAACGGCTTGAGGTCGTCGATTTCGGAGTTCCCGAAGTCGCCGAGGATGTAGTCGGTGTTGCGCAGGTTCACCACCGGGACGACACCGAGCGGATTGCTGATTGTGTCGACGGGGGTGAATCCGGTGACGGCTCCGACCTGTTGGGCGGTCAGTTTGGTGATCTTGTCGGGCTGGTAGAGCACCGCGTGAGTGGTGTTGCGGTCCTTGTCTTCCCACCTCTTGATGGCAGCGATGGTTTCCCGGCTTCCGGGGTCGGTGAGCACGGCGACCTGCTTGGCGGACTCCACGGTGACCTGGGGGCGGCCGAAGCGGTCAGCCCACACGATCACATACGAGTCACCGAGCAGCAGGGCCTCCCGGTGCGCCACACCCGAGGTTTGGTCGAGGTCGTTGCGAATCCAGTCGGCCCACAGGCCGGCGTCTCCGGTGAACCCGGTGATCCGTAGCCGCTCCGCCAGCGCCGTGACGGCCAGGCGGGGAATGTTGGAGGCCATCACACCGAACCTGTTGCCCAGAGCGGTTTTCGCTTCCGGGGACAGGAACGCCAGCGGTTGCTTGCCGTCGTAGTAGCGGCCCAGATCGGCGTAGCGGGCCAATGGTTCGTTGAGTCGGCGGATCAGCAGGGTTAGCAGTTCATCTTGTGTCATGAGGCAAAGCTCCTTACTCGTTTACGGTTTCGTTGTTGATGCCAGGCCGCCCGGTCGTAGGCGACGATGGCGGCCACGGCGGCGTCGATCTTGCGGGGTGACCCGCGCTTGTCCTTGGAGACGAGGTCCCCTTGCGGGGTGGACTTGGCCACGCAGTGCGCGACATGGTTGGCCATCCTCGAATCCCCGTCATGGGTCACGGCGTTCGTGACGACGGCTTGATACAGGCGGTCGGTGGCCGGGGCCATCCGGGCGGCGTGGGCGGTGTTCCACTCGACGACCCGGCGCTCCCCGTGCCGTTTTGCCCAGTCCTCGATCTCGGACCGCCATCCCCACGGGTCGCACGCCAGCTCGGCGACGTCGTACTTGGTGAACGCCACATCCACGGCGCGGGTCACGTCTTCCCGCGGGACACGCCAGCCACGATCGCCGGGGTTCTCCCAGATCCCTTCCAGCCAGATATGCCCGTCGAGGGTGCAACCCACCAAGGCGGTGGAGTCACCCGAGGCGGACCCGTCGAAGGCTAGGACGACCCGCTCACGAGGTCGCACGACCCGATCTGTCGCGCAGTCCGCCCAGGCGCCCCACGGCAGCCACGCCTCCACGCCGGTGACCCACTGGCCCAACCGGAGCTGGCGGAACACCGGCTCCCGCAACGTCCGGCGGGCAGCCTCGAGTCCATCCTCGGCGAGGAATGGCTCCTCGCACGCCAACGCCGGGTTGGCCTGCCGCCACGCGTCCCGATCATCGGTCGGGCAGCCATCCGGGGCGGCGAACTCCTTGAGGTAGAACGCCGGATCGTCGCCGTCACGACCGTGTTCGACGAGCCGCCACATGATGCAGTCCGGTGATGACGAGGGCGTCGAGATCGCCAGTGTCAGCGACTCTGGGCGTTTCCCCGACACGCTGGTGACCGCTTCCCAGGTGGCCTCGGTGACGACGTGCAGCTCGTCGACGATCAGCAGCGAAGGATCATGCCCGTGCAGCGCACCCGGCTCCGCGGGCAGCGGCAACAGCAGGCTGTCGTTGTGCGGGACCACGATCCGATCCGCGAAGATCTGCGCCCGCTTCTCCAGCTCCGGGTTCAGCTCGATCATCCGCTTGGCCATCCGCAACGTGATGTTCGCCTGCCGCTGATCCGACGCCACGACCAACACCTCGGCGGAAGCGTCCCCGACGAACAACTCAGCGACCGCCAGCATCGCCGCCAACCCGGTCTTGCCGTTAGCACGGGCCACCGACACCAAACCGGTGCGGATGCCCGGCGCGAACGCCCCTTCGATTATCTCCGTCTGGAATGGCCTCAGCCGCACCGGCTCCCCCGCCCCGACACCCTTCGGAACCACCAGGTACTCCGCGATGAACGCCAGCCGGCGGCCCGCACGGTCCCCAGGCAGCGCGGAGAAGTCCAGCGGCGCGGCCTTGATTTGGCCCTTCGGTCCGGCCTTCATGGGAGACTCCGAGGGTGTCTATAGAGGTCAAACTCACGGAAGACAGCTCCTCGCAACTTCTTAGTGACGAGGGCGATTGGTACGACTTCCTCCCCAGTGGGGTGCTTGCGTTGCACTTCGGCAACGGCATCCAAGCGCCGCAGTACTACTCCCCACATGCCTGGGAGTACGTCTCCTCGGAGCAACCGCCCGGACAGCCCGGAAGTCCGCAGGTCTACTGACTTCAAGCCGCACCTCGCGGTGTGAGACGCAAACTTTGCCTGGCCCGGGGTCTGGGAGGGGTCGCGGTGGGGTCCATCCCCCTGGTGGCTGATGGGCCGCGTGCGGCTCCTCGGGCGATGTTGCAGGGTCCGCAGACGACGTCGACCATGGTGAGCTTGATGGGCTTGCCAGCGGCCTTGGCGGCCCATGCCTCGGGCAGGTGGTCGGCCTGCAATCCCTCGGTGGCTCCGCAGTCGGTGCAGAAGGGTTGGAGTCGTCGGGCTCTGCGGGACAGGCGGTCCCAGGCGGCGTCGTAGCCGCGGTTGGTGGCGGTGCTTTTGGTGTCGTGTTCGGGGCAGCGTGGTCCGTCGCAGGGTTCTCCGCACTGGAGGCAGGTTCGGAGGGTCACTGGTCGCCCTCGGCTTCCATGCCCGTCAGCATTCGGAGGCCGTGGGTTATGACTTGGGAGCCGGTGTGGGTAGCTAGTGCTGGGCACGCGGCGGCGTAGGCGTCGATGATGGATAGCACGACTGGCGTGACGTTGTCGTCGCCCTCCTCGATGACCCGGTGCATCTCCGAGGTGTCCTTGGCGTGGCAGGCGATGGTCAGGGCTGCGGCTCGTGTCCACTCGGTGGGTCGGGTCGGGTCGAAGTCGGTGCGCGTCCAGGCTTCGAGCCATTCGTTGAGGCCGTCGAGTCCGAGTGGTGTCAGCAATTGATCGGCGACGGCGTCGAGGGTGCCGATGAGGGCGACGATGAGGTTGGAGAGGCGGGCGACTTGGATGGTTTCTTCGAGGATGGCGTTGCAGCCGTCGACGTCGCGGGCGAGTCGGTGTTTGAGTAGTGCGCCGGCTCGTCGCCAGTCGCCGGTGGTGATGGTGGGGTTCACGCGGTTCTCCTTGGGTGTGGTCCAGAGTTCGGGGTCTACGAAGATGACGCGGTGTTTCATGAGGCGGCCTGTTGTTTGCTGCGGCATTCGTAGTGGGTGTCGGTGCCGTTGGATACGGACTGTCCGCAGATCGTGCAGTTGGGGTAGCTGGAGGTTGGTTTTCCTTTGATGGTGCGGGCGCGTCGGCTGGTGATGAGGGCTGGCGGGTGGGCGTGGCTGGCCATCGCATTGGGCGACGGCGCGGGCGGATCTGCTTGTGCCTGACCAAGGGGGCGGTCCGGCGCACCCTGCTCCCTTGGTCGATTCTCGGCCTCCCGCACCCCTTCTGAAGTGCAAGGGAGCAAGGGAGCACTGTTTTGGGTGTCCGGGGTGCTCCCTTGGTCGGTCGCTCCCTTGGCTGGGAGCTTCCAGAACCACGGTCCGTCGCCGGTTTCCCTGACGGCGAGGACGCCGAGTCGCTTCTTGGCGCGCTTGGCTTGATCCTTCGAGTAGCCGGCCGCATCAGCCCCGGAATAGACCTCGTTGGCCTTCTTAGAACCGTTTGCCAGGAACTCACTCAGCCATTGGTCGACGTCGTGGCGATCCTCGTCTGGGGCCGATCCTGCGAGGAGCCGGTGGGCGTCGTATCCGGTGACGCCTTCCCACTCCACGCGGGCGACGCCGAGGTCGGGGCAATCGACGAGTCGGTAGGCCAACGAGTCGGGCATTTGGCCCAGGTTGGATTTCACACACGCCAGAACCCGGCGCGTCGGGTCGTCCGGGTCGGCGGCCACCAACAAGCCGGCGCGGGCAGCACCGACAATGCCGATCGACCCGCCACCTCGGTAGAGCGGATCACCGCCCTTGGCCTTGTTCAGGTGGCGCAGCAGGAGCACTGTGCAGTCATTGCGCTCTGCTGCTGCGGACAGGGCCGATAGCACGCGACGGATGTCCTGGTCCTTATGCGAGTCCGTGCCGTTCGAAAGAAAAGCCATCAGGACGTCGACGACTAGCAACCGTGCGCTGACGAGTTTCATCGCACGTTCCAGGTCGGCTATGTCGGCCAGGGTGAGCGGCCGGAGGTATCGCTCGCCGGTCTCGGCGTCGAGGTAGGACTTGCCTTCGATTGCATGCACGCGGGTGACGTCTGCCCCCGCGGCGTCGAGGCGCGGCCGCACCGTGTCGGCTAGGCCATCCTCTGCCGAGAGGAGGAGCACGTCGCCGGGGTGCTCACAGCGCCCTCCGTCTGGCCAGCTTCCTCCGTTGGAGACGGTCGCAGCGATCTTCAGTGCAAGCGTGGACTTGCCGAGGCCAGGATCACCGTCGAGGGTCACAGGTTTACCGACGGGTAGCCGACCATGCCACAGCCATTCGACGCGTTCCGGCAACACGTCTGACAGTCGAGTCAGCGTCAGTTGGGGGTCGGATGCTGTCCCCCAGTTGATCTCCGTCACGACGCTCTCCTGATCTCGTCAATTTCGTGACGACGCGTAAAAGTCCGTGCAGCTTCGGACCAGTCGGCGCCGCCCCAGATGTCTTCGGCGGCTTGGGCGCGCTGCTCTTGCCCGATCTGCATGCGCAGCACCCAATGCTCGCCGGCGGCGGCGAGCGCCAACAGCTTTCGCGGGTCGCCGTCGGCCAGGGCGGACCATGCCGGTGTGCCGGCGACCGGAATGGGGCCACAATTGGCTTGGGCTACTGCGGCTTCGATGAACAGGTGTGTGGCCCACCAGTTGACTTCGCGGGAGGAACCCGCCGCGTCGAGGCGGCGGGTCTCCACGATCTTCTTGTCGGTCACTTGTCCGCGCCATCCATGAGGATTTTCAGGTGGCCACTCGCCGAGGTGAGGAGCTCGGCGATGTGCGTGGCGCGTTTGCGTCGTTCCCCGCTGCTGCGCAAGATGATGCGCCCGACGAAGTGTTGAGCCTCCTGGCAATGCTGCAGAGCGCGCTCGGGGGCTTCGATGATCCGGCCGGCCATTAGTTGGCCTCCGCGGCTTCGAGGGTGTCGTTGGCCTTGTCGAGTAGCACCGAGGCGTTTCTCAGGTTCCACAGAGCGTTGACGATGTCGACGAGCGCGAACATGGGGACGTCGTCGGGGAGGTCGCGGATGACGGCGTTGATGTCGGCGCGGATGCTGTCGATTCGCGCCACGGCGGCGTCAAGGTGGTCGACTGGTTCGGGTGATCGCGTCGGCGGCACGTAAGTGCGGCAGAATCGGCACACGTCGGTGCCGTCAGTTGTGGGCACTGTGCAGTGTCGGCAGGATGTGTGTGTAATCATGGGGGTTACCTACTTTCTGGTGAGAGTTGGTTCGGAAGCCCTCGGAGCTGCAACTTCGGGGGCTTCGCTTTTTCCGGGCCGAAGGTCCGGGGTCTTGTCGGCTGTGGGATCAAGGCCGAGGTCTTCGAACTGCGGGTAGACGCGCATCAGGCGGCCCCTCGCGGGTCGTCGGTGCGTTGGCACGTATTGGCCGCGAGGAACTCCTCGACGCTGTGCCGGGTGTAGATCACCTTGCGGGGACCCGCTTTCACGAACTTTGGCCCTACGCCGCGGTACCTCATCTGCGCCAGTCCGGCCTCGGACGTGTGCAGGATCGCCGCAACCTGTTTGGCTGTCAGTGTGTCCAGTGGATTCGTCATGTCACTCCTTTCATGTGGCTGGAAGGTCAGGCCCGAGTTCCGTTCCCTCACATCCCCGACGCTGTCGGCAGCCGATGTGGTGTGGGTGCCGCGCTACTGGCTCCCGTATCTGCGCTCGTGCCCTGTATGGAGATTTCAAATGGCTGTGCCGCAGTACGGTTACCGGCGAGCCTCCCGACAGGCTCGGCGGGGTCCAATCCACACGGCCTGCCAGGTCGCACTCGACGTGCCTAACTTTGGCGATCTACTGTCATCTTTAGGCAGTACGCTTACAGAAAATCACATGGGGTGACCCTTGTCAAGGATGTCGATTGACTGCCATGTTTCGACAGGCCACTATGGGTCCATGGCAGGTAAGGAATCGGCACGCGGGCCAACTGCGGAGACAGTGGCCGCAAACATCACGGCACTTCGGGAGTCGCAGAACCTCAACTACACACAAGTCTCGGAACGGCTTTTCGACGTGGGGCGCAAGATCAGCGCAGTTGGCGTTCGTCGAATCGAGTCTGGCGAACGTCGTGTCGACGTCGACGATCTGATTGCACTGGCCCTGGCGCTCAGAACCTCCCCCGCGTCCCTCTTGATGCCCGGACTCGGCCATGTCGGACCAGGTGACAGGGTTCAGATAGCAGAAGTTGCTTCCACCGTTGAAGCTAACGACGTCTGGTCCTGGCTCACCGCGCAACGTGCAATCGACCCCTCTGTCGACTATCTCGAGTTTGGGTCACGGTCGTGGCCGAAGTGGGTTCTGAGCGATGTCGAGCGGATGGTGGGTAGGACACGCGAGGAGCGGGCCCGAATCCGCGAAGGGGTCGAGGAAGATCTGAACCGCCACGGATGGTCTTGATGGCGAAAGTTGATGCGTACGAGACGAAGTCGGGTAAGCGTTGGCGCGTCCGTTATCGGACTCCCGATCGCCGGCAGACGGATAAACGGGGGTTCCGGACGAAGCGGGACGCCGAGCAGTGGCTGTCGGAGAACGAGGTGTCGAAGCTGCGCGGCGAGTACGTCGCACCATCGCTCGGTAAGGCCACGGTGGCGGATCTCGGTGCGCTGTGGCTGGAGCGCCAGCAGGGCGTGATGAAACCCTCGGCGTTTCACTCCGTCGAATCAGCTTGGCGCGTGCATGTTCTCCCCCACTGGGGCTCCACGTCGATCGCGGATATCAGCTACTCGGGTGTACAGGCGTGGGTGACCGAGCTGGCCGGCCGACGGAAGGGGACGCTGGTCGCTACCGCGTACTCAGTGCTGGCTCGAATCCTCGATGACGCGGTGCGGGATCGGCGCCTGTCCGCGAATCCAGCCCGCGGGGTGAAGCTCCCGGCGCGCGCGAAACGGAAGAACATCTACTTGACCGCGGAGCAGCTTCACGACCTGGCGGTCGAGTCGGGCCGGTACGGCTCGCTGGTTCTGCTACTGGGCACCGCGGGTCTGCGGTGGGGCGAGGCGGCGGCGCTGCGGGTTGGTGACATCGACTTTCTGAAGCGTCGGGTGACGTTGCACGAGAACGCCGTAACAGTCGGCGGCGATGTGCACCTCGGCTCGCTCAAATCTGGGAAGTCCCGGACAGTGGTCCTGCCTGAGTTCGTGGTCGAGGAGTTGTCGAAGACGTGCCGGGGCAAGGCACACGGCAATCTGATTTGGCCGGCGCGGGACGGTGGTTACCTCGGCCCCCCGTCGTCGCACGATTCCTGGCTGTCCGGCGCTGTCGACCGGTGCCAGAAGGCGGCTGCGACAGCTCGGGCGAGGGAGGGTGACGAGCCGACCACGCCTGTGTTCCCGAGGGTGACGGCCCACGCACTTCGGCACACGGCGGCGTCGTTGGCGATCTCGGCGGGCGCGAACGTGAAGGTGGTTCAGCGGATGTTGGGACACGCGTCGGCGGCCATGACGTTGGACGTCTATGCCGACCTTTTCGATGATGATCTCACTGGAGTTGCCGACAAGTTAGATGTAACTGTGGGCAAAGTGTGGGCAAAACGGTCGTCCGCCAGCGGCTAGCACTCGGTATGGCGGCTTTACCAGTGCATATGCCGGGCAAGGTCGTGTGCCCCCAGTCGGATTCGAACCGACACTGGACGGATTTTAAGTCCGCTGCCTCTGCCAATTGGGCTATGGGGGCTTTGCAGCTCAGAGCGTACTTTAGGCCGTATCAGCCTTCCTCTGACGTCCTGAATACCGCAGTGATACCGCAGTGCTGTCTATAGCCTTACCCAGCGCGTCTGCCACACCGCTCAAATCGTCGTTGAGTAGGTGCCCATAACGGTCGAGCGTCATGGCCGCCGTTGCATGCCCCAGGAGTCTCTGCACGACCTTGACGTTAGCGCCTGCACTGATCGCCAGTGACGCCGTGGTGTGCCTGAGGCCGTGAGGTACCAGCCCTTCGATGCCGACGTCTTCACACGCGTTGTCGAATGCCCAGCGGTACTCACCGAGTGGCAGGAACCCGCCCTTCCGACTAGGAAACACCAGCGCGTTCGGATCGGCAGGCAACTCAGCCTTGAGTTTCTTCCAGACAGGTTCGGGCACGGGCACGTGGCGATCCCGCTTCGTCTTGGTCGTCGACTCCACGATGCCCTTACCAGTGACCGCGGTTGCCGACGAGCGCACCGTCAGCACCCGATCCCCCACATGCCTGCGTCTCAACGCAACGGCTTCGCCGAACCGCAGCCCGCAGTACCCCAGGACCAGCGTCAGCGTCTCGAACCGATCCGCAGCCTTGGCCAGCACCAACAACTCGGCATGGCTCAGGTAGCGCCGCTCACGCTCGGCTTGCTCGGGAAGATCCTCGTCCCGCTTGATCTCCAACGCGACGTTCTTCGCCACCTTGCCAGTCCGTTGGGCGTATTTCAGGACAGCACCTACCAGCTGATGCGCTTGGGTGATCCGACTTGCCGACAAACCGGCTCCACGTTGCCCACCATCGACCGACAGCGACCCCAGCCACGTCGAATAGGACTCGTAGTCAAGCCTTTTCAGCGGAACACCATCCCACTTCGGCAAGACTACGGTGTCGAGCAACGAGCGATATCCTGCAACGGTTTTCGGCTTTCGGTGCTGTTTGGTGGCGAACCATTGCTCCGCCACCGACCCGAACGTCTCCGCACTCTTCCTCGGATCGACATACTCACCGCGCTGAAGGTCGGCGGTCAGGCCGTTGAGGTATGCCTGCGCATCCGGCTTGCGTTGGAAACTCTTGGTCCGTTCAGCGCCTGTGCTGTCGACCCATCTGACACGCCAGCGCGAGACCTTGCCGTATACCGCAGACCGCTCCGTACGCATCGCGCCGTCCGGCGCCTTGACTCGTTTGTGCCAGCGGTCGTCAATTCCCGCTCGCTCGTTCCGAGTCGTCATACGCTGAAAGTACCGCAGTATTCCGCTCCCCTCATCCGCTTCGTTGTCCGGAGGCCGGACTATGAGCCCGCCGAAGACGTCACGACCCCCGAGTCATTGAAAGGCTTTTCTTCAAGTGAATGTGGCTGTGGTCGTGGACAGACCGTCAAGTCACCAGTCACTGTTGGCTCAGGCGAACCGACCATAGCTGAGGAGTAATTTGATGGATTTGCTAGGAGCGAAGGAAGTTTCGGACATCACTGGAGTTCCGATGGGGACGCTGAGGTACTGGCGGCATTCGAATATTGGGCCGGCGAGTTTCACCTTGGGACGCCGAGTCGTTTATCGGAGGGCCGAGGTATTGCGCTGGATATCGGAGCGAGAGAGCGCAACCCGCCGCGGAGGCGGCGACGCCGCTTAGTGCCTGCGCACGAAAAAGACCTCGGGGACTAGCCGAGGCCTTCGTTCGAACCACCCGATCACGCCACACGGAAGTTCCTCATGAGAATAGCGCAGCATGCCCATAATCGACAGCACCACGGGCAGGAAATCCCTTGAGCGGCAGGGGGGAGGGGGACAAGAAGTCAGTCGCGGCACGCTTAGTCGATATGGCCCGGGAACGCTATGTTCTCGGAGTCTCCAAGGACGGCGAACCATTTGGCGCCGAACGCAGTCGACCCCACCTCGCGATACTCCTGCGTGGTGGGAGGGCTGGCCTACGGGCAGATCTCGCCGCTCGCTACTTCACCGAGACCGGTGCGGTCGCCGGGGGCCAAGCACTTACCGACGCCACACTGATTTTGGAAGGTCTGGCGGCCACGCAGGCACCCGACAAGTTGAACCTACGCGTTGCCGACCACCACGGGACGATCTACATCGACACTGGAGATCCAAACGGTCAAGTAATCAAAGTCTGCGACGGAAGGTGGTCGATGGCTCCCACTGCGCCGGTGCGGTTCCTCCGAAATACGAAGCTGACGGGGGCGATGCCGGCACCAAGCCCCCGCGGGGATGTGACGAAGCTCTGGGAGTTCGTCAATGTCGCCGTTGAGGACCGCCCAGTTCTTCTCGCGTTCCTAGTAGCTGCTTTGGTTCAGTGCGACGTCCCGCATCCGGTACTAGCCCTGTTTGGCGAGCAAGGTAGCGCTAAAACGACATCGACACGGAGCTTGGTCGAACTCATCGATCCTTCGCCCGCCCCCTTTCGTCAGGCGCCGCGGGACGCGGACTCATGGGCGGTTGCCGCTTCTGGATCGTGGGTCGTTGCTCTGGACAACCTGTCGGCCATCCCGCCGTGGCTGTCGGACTCGTTATGCCGCGCTGCGACAGGCGACGCCATGGTGAAACGGTCTCTATATACCGATGCCGATCTGGCTGTCATCAAGTTTCGTCGATGCGTGATTATCAACGGAATCGACGTCGGCGCCATCCGACCCGATCTGGCAGAGCGGCTAGCGATCGTCGAGCTGCGACGCATCGACCCCAGAATGCGACAGTCAGAGGCCGAGATGCGACAGCGGTGGGAAGCAGCTCTACCAGGTATTTTTGGCGGACTACTTGACTTGGCTGCCTCCGTTCACCATCGGTTGGAGACCATCACAGTTGAGGACTCGCCCAGGATGGCGGACTTCTGTCGCACGCTGGCGGCCGTGGACGAGATCTTGTCGACTAATGGCGTACGCCGGTACATGTCGCGCGCCAATCAGTTGTCTGAGGATAGTTTGTCCGTCGACCCGTTTATCGAACAGCTTCGCTCGCGGACATTAGAACCTGCTGTTGGTCAATCCGGCAGTGATTTGCTGATGCTGCTCACACCGGTCAACGACGACTGGCAACGACCGAGGGACTGGCCGAAGAACGGTCGCGACGTTTCTGGGCTGCTGCGTAGGCACGCACCCGCTCTACGCAACCTCGGATGGGTGATCGAAGATGATGGCGCGCGCAACCGCAGGAACGTACTGCTGTGGACAATCTATCCGCCGTACAAAGATGTTGTGGCTCAGCGAGCCTCGCAACCCTCGCGTCTCTCGCTTACGCAGATCAGCGAGAACGCGAACTTCGACCGGAGTCAGCAGAAAGTTTTGAATGCCGACGCGAAGGCTGGCGAGGGTCGCACGGCGGCAGCGTCTTGACCGTGCGCTGTGGTGCAGGGAAACAGGTGCCCAGATAGTTGATCGCATACCGTTTCATCCGGTCTGATGATGCGTCAACACCGGCGAAGCGTCGACATGTGGCAGCTCGCCTCGGTGGGGTGGCTGGGTCCTAGAGCTCATCCTGAATCGGCAGCAGCAGGGCGATGGCGTGACCATCCTCCGCCCGGCTTTCGAATGAATCCCCTCGTTCGACGCTCAAGAGCACTTCGTCGAAGTTCTCTAGGAGGTCCTGCATTGCAATGATCTTCACGATTGGTCCAAGAGTATGAGGTCACCGGTTACATGCCCGAGAGCAGTGAAGCACCGTGAGGCCAAAGACTGCCGCAGGCGCCACTCTGGCATTTGCGTCGGTCTTGTATCAGCCGGCGGAGCAGGTCAGGGCGTGGGAGGGCACCAAACTTCCTGGACTGCTCTGCAATCCGCGACAGCTTGCGGGTCTACGACCTCGATGTCGCGAAGCACGGAATCACAATCACCCAAGGAGCACCCATGGTCGGTCAGTGCCTTCATCCAACTCACCAGCACGGTCATTGAACGAGTTCCATCCTCGGAAGATCCGGTAGCCCACGCACGACCAAACGTGGCGGCCGCACTGTCGAGAAACGCTCTGTGCACCACTCGATATGCTTTGTCGAACTCCGATCGAGCCATCCAACCGTAGGCAACTAGTTGCGGCACACCGATTTCGCGTTCGATGATGCTTGGGCTCGCAAGGCGAAGGGCAGCGCTCCACTGTTCACGAGCGGTAGCCGGGTATCCGGGTGGCGAAGTGGGCTGAAGCATCAGCAGGTACCGACCGCCTTCCGAGTAATCGGCCCGTCGCCAATCTGGGTCTCGCCCGGGCACCGCTATAGCCGGGGGCGCATGCAGGGTCGTGCGGTCCCAGGTCGGCGGCGGAGGCTGTAGCGAAGCAATTGCGCACACTCTTTTTAGTGCTGAGCTGAGCTGTCTCAGCCTGTTCGCGTAGTCCAGCAGGGGATAACTCTTTAGTGAGGTGTAGTTGCCACACAGCTCAACCCCAGTTTGCACGTGGAACTCGCGCGTCCAGGCACATGCTTGATCGACGACGTTCGCCAGATACGTATGCTGCCGCGCGAGCTCGGCGCGCCAAGCTTCACCATCTACCTCCTGAGGGAGCGAATCCATTATCAGGATGAACCGCCTGCAGCGTCGAAAATTGCAGTGATCCAGCCGGTTCCCCGACTGTCGAGGTAGGCATGTGCTGCGGCGTAGATCATGTCTTCCAGCGGCAGGTCCGCCTGCATTGCCCCGCAGTTGTCGTCAGCTATCCACCCCAGGACCACCTCAAGCGCCCGGCAAATAAGCCATTGCCCCCTGTACTCTGCACAGACGGTGTCAGTGCGTTCATCTTCCCAACCCGGCTGCACCATTCCGATGCTGAACCATTGCTGCTGAACCGCTTCGGCGAAACGGGCGCGATCCGAAGCGTCTACTCTGCCGTCAGCTGCAGCCGGCCACACCGAGTCGAAGTTCGGCGGAATTCGGGGGCCACCGTCGGCGACGATCGCAAGGCGCGCGTCGGAAACGATTGCTTCCGTGACCAGTTTGGCGGCTCGCTGGGTAAGCCCTCTGGCACGAAGTTGCGCTACACGCTCGAAAAGGTCGGGGTACTCCCGCTCCAATCGGTGCGGAGTATTCGCGTTGGCGATAGCGTCACGTTTTCCGATTGAGGCGGGCATGGACATACCGGAGCAGGTGGCCCATTCAGTGCCCCAGCGTTGCGCGGCAGTCATGAGCGCTGTTACGTCCGACCAGGTGGTCGCTGCAGCGGCTAAGCGCCAGCCAGCCGGCTCCGCGGCCTTGACTTCTGCGAAGGCGATCAGTGTCGCAGCCGGATCGAGATTTCCGATCCATCGGCTACGAAAGCCCTCTCCAATAGCTTGGTCAGACCAGAGCATCCGCACGCCCTTAGGGACCACAATCCCCGCGGGGACGTAACCCGCACCGTGATGTGTCAGCGCCACAACATGCCGATCGCCAGCCGCTGAATACATCAGGCCGACGGCCCACAGTGCGAAGGTTCGGCAGGATTCGGTGGCGTACAACAGTTCCCACGCCAACCATTTAACCGTCTGTAGATCACTCGACTCGTTGCGCCGCCGTTCCAAGTCCCGGGCCGCCGCGGCCGCTACCCGGGACGGCAGCGTCGCGGCGGGAGTTGTCAACGCTGCCGTCGCGACCGATGCGCCGGCAGGCGCCATTGAGGTGTGAGCGCCGCCAATCAATGGGACAGCACCGGCGGCCGGTGGAATTGCGGCCGGAACTGAAGGCGGCGGACCCAGCGGCCCCGGGGGCAGCAAGGGTGCTGAAACCGCTGGATAGGGATTAGTACTCGACACTACCTGCGGCCCGGCAATAGACGCTGGCACGGCACCCGTGGTCGCTCCTATTAACGGATGCCAGATTCCACTCGGAGATGCCGCCGGCTGCGCCGGCGTCGCAGTGGCTACGACAGCAGGGAAGCTAGTCGTCTGAGCGCCGGTGACCGATGACAGCGGCGCAGGACCACTTGCAGGCATGACCCCTTGCAGCGCGACAGCAGGAGACGGCGATGCAGATACTGCCGGCCGTACCAAACCCGACTGCGACATTCCTCCAGTGCCCGATCCCGATAGCGGAGATGCTGAACTTCCGAACGCGGCCAACGAGCCGATGGATGAGGAACGTCCTGGTCCGGCGAGGCCTACCCCACTGCTTCCGATGTCACCAACCGCGGCTACGGACGCAGGACTGGCGCTCTGCGCCGGGGGGTGCGGTGACAGCGATGAAGAACCAGGGGTAGGCCCGGTGCTGACCCGCGGCGCAGTGTTACCAGACCTGGATTCGGCATCAGACGGGTCTGGCACCGAAAGACGAGGCTGCGTATCACCGGTCTCCACTGCCACCTCGGGTGGACGCTCAGGCGATTCGTCGGATCGCTTATCGGTCGACCGATCGTCATCGCCGGTACTAAACGGATCGCCATTCGGGGGTCCCTCCGGCAGAGGCGTAAATCCCTGGACGAATTGCACAGTTAGAGCGCGGATCTCATCGGCTGCCCCTACTGCGATTCCTCGCGCCCGCGCAGCAGCACTGGTGATGATGTTGATAGCGGTGGGACTTCTGCTCGGCACGTGTACCAGTTGTTGATGTGCCTCAGCATCAATCGTGTCAATCATCAGCTCAGCACTCATCTGGATCGCCGCAACACTCTGCATCAGATCAGCGGCAGCCTTATCCGCGTCGGCCTTATCGTCGGCCCGAACCTGAATACGCCTGTAGGCAGCGTGCATTGCTTCGAAACCATTTGACTGCGCCACACCGACAACCTGCAAGCCGTGCAAGGCGACCCGGTGAGCATCTACTGCAGCCGCAGTCGCCATCGCCAGACGACGTTGAGCAGCAGCCCGTCCTTCAGATTGCTCGCGGGTGACCGGCCATACATCGGGCGCCACGATGAAGCGTGAATAGCTACGAGCGGGTGGTGGAGCGGCCATTAGCCGGCCCCCGTTTCTTCGCAGGCACTTTCAGCGGCCCGCAGGGCACTCGAGTACTGATCAACCATGTCGTTGGAAACGGATGCGGGTTCACGGCGCAAATCTGCGTCGACCACAGCCACGATCGACCGCCGGACATCAGCGAGCGCATCAACAATTTCTCGTGGTACGCCTGGACCTAGCCGGGTGGCCATATAGTTCAACTCCGCACCCACCGCGCTGAAGTAGTAGCCCTGCACCCCCAGGCTTTGTGATGACTCCCAGTCATTGGCCCGGTCGACGCGATCGATGAAGGCGCCACGCGCAATCCCAACACCGCTCTTGAAGTTCCTCAGGCCAACACACGCCTCAATTGCTGCGTCGCGCTTTTCTGAGGGCTCCGCAGCAGACGTGGACGAGGTCGACGGCCTTATCGCGTGTTCAGACTGCCCACTTGGGAAGATCTTGAGACTCACAGCGAGTGACATGATGGCAACGACGGTGCTAACGACCGCGAGGTAGAACGCCAGCTTGCTCACAGTCACTCCACCACGGAACGAAGCTGTGTCGCGTTCAGTTCATCAACGACAACAAGGGAATTCACTGCTGCGGCCGCTGCAGTGCTTAATGCTTCAACCCGCAGAAGGAGCCCCGCCGCGTGACCCTGCTGGGCAGCGACAGAAGTGAAGTCTGCGAGGCCGGCTGCGGCGTCGATGATGGACAGACTGCCGCTAGCGATTGGACCGGCCGGTTCAACAGACGCGGCGTCTGAACCGGCCACGCCAGCTGCCGCAATTCCGCCCCACGCGGTGGCCGGCTGCAGATCTAGACGCTCCATGACCCATAAAGTACCGCTTCGCACAGACACTTCGCCACAGCTGAGCACACATTCGTTTAGCGGATACTCCCAGTTCAGTGGGCTGATCTGCAATTTCAAGCAAACAGGACACTGGCAGCCGCGTCATGTCCAGAACGTTTGATTCCAGCCGAACTCTCATATGTCAGGATCAGTCACGCTGGAATTGATGCCGCCGCCTGTTTGCATGGCCAGCAATGCCCCATCAAGTGAAGGCGGAACACGACATGCGTCGCATCTGACGGGGTAGCGCCGAGCCAGGGTACGCGTTAATTCCTATTTGGATAGACCACTTTGGCGAGTTCTCGGGCGGCCTCAAATGTGCTGCGGTCCAACTCTTTACGCCGTGCCCGCTCAGCCACACTCGACAATAATATCTTCATGGCATCCGCGTTTCGGAGCGCGAATTCTACCGCGTCGCATGCGGAACGAATTACCGGAGCGGTGGCACCGTGTTGCTGTGTACCCGATGCACTTCGGACGGCAGCACGAGGAACCTCGACGATGCGAATCGGTTCTCCGTGCCGCTGTGCTGCTGTACGCGCGGCCGAGGCGTCTCTGCGGCACGTGTCAGAGCAATAGCGACGCGGACGCCCCCGCCGGGAAGTGACTTCGGGATCTAGCATGACCGCGTCGCAACGGACGCACCGGTTCGGATCTGATGTCGGGTAGTTGTCCGCTGCGATCGGTTGATGATGGTCAACGCCAACTGCGCTATGGCTCCCCAGACTTGCGCCGTTTGCGCGGAGGGCCGCGGCGTTTCGAGACTCCGTTGCACGCTGCGCGCCGCCCTCGTCAGCACGCGCTCTGCGAAGGACATTTTGGAGGTCGCGAACCTCGACCTCAGCGAGAGTAGCGATCGACGCGATCGTCTGACCGCGGTCCCTCATCCGCCCAGTAACCGTTTGCAGGTTGACGAAATGACTCACACGCTTGCGGGCTGCGTCCGTGCGCACGTTTTCATTCACTTGATCGAGGCGCGCACTCTCCCAAGCGTCAACGGCGCCCAGCCGCTGGAGCAGCACACGAACCGAGGCGGCATCGTCTACATTGGCACGTTCAAGGCTCGCGCGTTTCTCGTTCGCCCTGCGCTGCGCTTCCACCGCACGCTTGCGCGCCCGTAACTTCTCACTTCCGCTCATAGACGCAAACGTAGGACGAGCCGCGCGCTATCGTCCACCACCACAGCCAAATTCGCGAGCAACTAGGGGCTGGCTGCTCGGAATGATCCGAACTGCCCACGATGCCACCGCGCCGTCCACGCAGGGAGAGTCGGTTACTACACCAATCAGCGGCAAGCCGTTTAACCGTCAGTCGTCGACGGTTGTTCGCCCTCACGGCGGCTTATGTAGTTGCCGCGCGCCGCGCGCCTCTCTGCGTCGGCGACGTCAGCGTTGAATGTGGCGGCGAACTCTGTGTACTTGACGTCGAGCAGGTGCTCGTCAGGCGGCGCGGGTTGCACGGCGGCTGGATTTGTGAGGGCGTAGTAGGCGTAGCGGCTGTCGAGACGGTTTTCCGGCACCAAAGTGATTAGCCTTGGGGTGAGTCCGCACTCTGCCGCCAGGTTCCAAAACTCTTCAATGGTGAAGGTGGTGGTCGATGCGAGGTTTCGGTCGTAGGCCGTCCCGGCGAAGCCGCGGGTCCGACGATCGCTGGTGTGGTACTTGATCTGGACCAACGCCATGCCTTCGGGAGCCAACACGGTGCGGGCGATTTCAAGGATGGCCCGTACCGCGTCGGTGTCGGTCGTTAATTCGATCACGTATAGACACAGGAAGACGTCGCTGCTGCCCGCCAATCCGACGGTGGCTTGTTCGGGGCAGGTGAGGTCGATGCGCCGTGTCTCGACGGGTGTCGTGCAAGTTGCGCGGACTTGTCGGACGCATTCGTCGAGGTTTTCTTCGGAGATGTCGGCGGCGATGAAGCGCTGCGCATGGGGGGCGAAAGCCACGGCGTTGGCCCCGCCGCCGGCGCCCCACTCCATCACCGTGTTCGGGCTGGGCGAATTAAGGGCTCGGGCGAAGGTCTCATAGATCTTCCAATGGTCGTCACCAACCTCCAGCCAGGCTTGATCGCCGATTCCGTTGCGCCAGTGCGAGTTCGCTTCCCAGGCCGATCCTGTGGGCGCCGACCAGTAGCGGGCGGCTTGCCCGGCGATCCGGTTCCGGAATCGCCGACTTCCCGCTGCTGCCAGCGCTGCAGCCAGGATTCGCTCCCCTCGCACTGCCACGTCAATACCTCCGGTCAAAAACTTGTTTCCGGTTGCGCTGACAGTAACCGGCCTTACGTTGAAATGGCCGCCTTCGACGCCGGACCGACCCGGCCCGACGCGACGCCGCCCACTAACGACGCCAGTGATGAGCTGGGTGTCGGCGGCGAAGCATTTGCTGATTACAGATAGCGAAGGTGCTCCTGATTTCGGGCGCGGCGGGAAGAGTTGCAGACGGTTGACCGGCAAGTGGCGATGGTGCTTGACCGCGTGGCGACCTCTTCCGATTCAGCGGCGGGTGTCAACCGTCGTCATAGGAGCCCAGGGCAAGGCCATGTCGATCGGCTTCTGACATCATCTACTATCTCGGTACGTAGGTTGTAGACGCGAGGCGATTACTTTGCCGGGCCCCACGGTAGGGAGTAGATGTGCTCAAGTTCTGTTTGATGGCGGTATTGGCTGTGATGGCGCCGATGGCGGGACTGGGCTCGGCTGGGGCGGCGTCGGCGGCGGAGCACTGTTTGCACCGCTTTGGAGCGCATCAGCAGGTAGCGGACGGTGGTGGCATTCAGAGTTGGTCGGTCGCGGATCTGAAGAAAAGCGGTGATGTGCCTGACTTCCCGGTGGCCGGCCAGCTGTGGGAAGCGACCGCGACGGTGACGGCGATCTTGGGCACTTCGACACCGGTAATCCCCAACTTCGCCGCAACCTCTGTAGGCGCCCGCTACCCAGCGCTGTGGCAGATGGCCAGCCCGCGGGGAATTTCCCCGGCCACCTTGACTCAAGGGCAGACGGCCACCGGCAAGATCTACTTTGACGTCACCAGCGAGTACCCCATGGCGGTCACGTACACCGCCGGTGGCGCCAGGCCACTGATGTGGTGCTGCGGCGAGACGATGATGGCGATGCCGATGGACGCATGCCCTTGCTGCGCCAACATGAAGGAACCGTGCCCCTGCTGTGCGGGAAAGATGTAGGGACGAGCAGCCATTGTCTGGCGGCCGACCCGTGTGGCGGGCGGGCCAGACGGTGAAACCATGGGTCACGCGCTGCAGGTCTGCCAGGTTGCGATGAAAGCGAGCCAGGGATCTGATAAACCAGGCCGAATATTCTTAAGGGTCTTCTTTCCACGCCCTTGCCACGTGAGGCAACCGATGCCGTTCAGTAGATACGAGACAGACGTCTATCCGCGCACCAAAGCCTGGTCAAGCGCTGTGGAGAGGTCTTCATAACTGCGCGGCTGGATGCGTTCGCCGTTGAGGAAGAAGGTCGGGGTTCCTTGCACGCCTAATGCGGTGCCGTCGGCGATGTCGAGCTGGATGCGTTCCAGGGTGGCCGGGTCGTTGTAGGTGTCGTCGAATGCGCTCATGTCCAGGCCGAGTTGCTGGGCGAAGCCGCGGAATACGTCGTCGGCGGGAGTCTGCTGCTCGCCCCATTCTGCTTGTGTCTCATACATTTTCCGGTACATGGGTTCGAGTTGGCCTTGTTGGGCGGCGGCCTCGACCGCGCGTGCGGCGCGCTCGGCGTTGAAGTGCGAGCGCAGCGGGAAGTAGCGCAGCACGAAGTTCACCCGATCGCCGTACTCGGCGCGCAGCTGCTCAATGGCGGGATACACCGCGCGACAGCCCTCGCACTCGAAATCGAGGAATTCCACGAAGTAGGCGTCGCTGTCGGGTACCGAGTTGAGCCGGTGACTGTTGTCTCGGACCGTCTGTCCGGCTGCCCCATCAAGTTGAATCGGAGGCGCCGAGTCGGTTCCTCGGACCGAGAGGAACACCGCGGTCCCGATCGTTGCTAACGCGATAACGAAGACGGTCAGCAGAACGCGGGTGTTGGTCAGGATCGCTCCGAGACCTTTCATGTTCATATCGACGTACTTTAGTATATGGATATGAGTGAACCGGTGGATACCTGCGATCTGCTCTGCCTGAACCTGCCCCACGCGGAGTCCATTCGCGCCACGGTGCCCGACAGCGCCACCGTCCAGGCCGCCGCCGCGGCGGCGCGCGGCCTCAGCGATGCGACCCGGTTGTCCATTGCGGCCGCCCTGGCGGCCGGCGACGAATTGTGCGTGTGCGATATGGCCTGGGTGGTCGGACAGCCGCAAGGCTTGGTGTCCCACCATCTGCGCCAGCTCAAGAACGCGGCGCTGGTGTCGTCGCGCCGTCAGGGCAAGTTGGTCATGTATCAGCTGACCGAGCGCGGACGCGAGTTAACCGCAGCTGTTTTGCCGAGCGTGGCCGCAACTAGCGCTAAGGAAGCCAATCGTGTCTGATGCGTGCTGCGGGCCACGCAACGACGTCGAACCCGACGCGGGTCCCGAAAGGCTTTGGCAAATACGGGAATTGCAGTTCGCGGCGCTGGCCGCGGTGCTGCTCGCTGTGAGCTGGATTGCCGGGCGGGTCGGCTACGAGGGCATCGCACACGCCGTCGAGCTGGCTGCAGTCGCTGCCGGCGCGATCACGTTCGTGCCCGATGCGGTGCGTAATCTGCGGCATGGCCGTATCGGGGTCGGCACGTTGATGACGATCGCCGCGATCGGCGCAGTCGCGTTGGGTCAGTTCGCCGAGGCCGCCTTGCTGGGCATCCTGTTCTCGATCGCCGAGGGCTTGGAGCACTACGCCGTCAGCCGGACCCGTCGCGGGCTGCGCTCCCTGTTGTCGCTGGTGCCGCCGAAGGCCTCGGTGCTGCGGGACGGCATCGAGACGACCGTTGCCCCCCAGGATCTCGTCATCGGTGACGTCATGGTGATCCGTCCCGGTGAACGCGCCGCCACCGATGGCACCATCCGAGCCGGTCAGACGAGCCTGGACCTGTCGGCGATCACCGGCGAATCGGTGCCCGTGGAAGCCGGGCCCGGCAGCGACGTGTTCGCCGGTGCCATCAACGGCGGCGGAGCGATAGAGGTCGAGGTCACCGCCCCGGCCGCCGACAGTTCCCTGGCGCGGATCGTGCACATCGTCGAGCAAGCCCAGGAACGCAAGGGCGCCGGGCAACGAATGGCGGATCGGATCGCCCGTCCGCTGGTGCCGGCGATCATGGCGTTGGCCGCGGTGATCGCCGCGGTGGGCGCGGTGTTGGGTGATCCGATGCTGTGGCTGGAACGGGCACTGGTGGTGCTCGTGGCCGCCTCACCGTGCGCACTGGCGATCGCGGTCCCGTTGACCGTGGTCGCGGCCATCGGGGCCGCCACCCGCCACGGCGCCCTGATCAAGGGTGGCGCGGCGGTGGAAGAACTTGGCCGCATCACCGTCGTCGCCCTCGACAAGACCGGCACGCTCACCCGCAACCAGCCCCGCGTCGTCGAGGTGATCACCACCGACGACCTCAGCGACGCCGACGCCCTGCGGTGGGCAGCGGCCCTGGAGATGCGCAGCGAACACCCACTGGCTCAAGCGATCCTGACCGCCGCCGGCGACTCGCCGGCCGCCAGCGATGTGACCGCACTGGCTGGCCACGGCCTGCACGGTGACCTCGACGGCCACCGGCTGCGCCTGGGGAAACCCTCCTGGGTCGCCCCCGGACCACTCGCCGCTGACGTGGAGCGGTTGCAGGCCGCCGGCGCCACCGTGGTGGTGCTCGCCCGCGACGACCAGCCGGTCGCCGCCATCGCCGTGCGCGATGAACTTCGCCCCGAAGCCGCCGAAGCCGTCCGTCTGTTGAAGCGAATGGGCATCACGGTGGCCATGCTCACCGGCGACAACACCCGCACCGCGGACACGGTGGCCGCCGACGCCGGCATCACCACCGTGCACTCCGAGCTGCTACCCGAAGACAAGGCAGCCCTGCTGCCGACCCTCTCCACGGGCCGACCCATCGCCATGGTCGGCGACGGCATCAACGACGCCCCCGCGCTGGCCACCGCCGACATCGGCATCGCCATGGGCGCCATGGGCACCGACGTCGCCATCGAAACCGCCGACGTCGCCCTGATGGGCGAGGACCTTCGGCACCTACCCCAGGTGCTGGCCCACTCGCGCCACGCCCGCCGGATCATGGTGCAGAACATCGCGTTCTCGCTGGCCATCATCGCCGTCCTGATACCGCTGGCCGCCTTCGGCGTCCTGGGCCTGGCCACCGTGGTCCTGATCCACGAAACCACCGAAATATTCGTCATCCTCAACGCCATCCGCTCCGCCCGCATCACCGCCCTTCCCGGCGTCACAGCGACAACCCCGCGAACCACAACCCACACCCTCGACATCGGCCCAGCACCCGTCCTCGACGACCCCTGCTGCAGCCCTCTACAGTCCGCGCAGACCCCCGCCACCAGCATCAGCCTTTCCCTGATCACCCCAGCCCCGGCACAGGATGAGCACGGGTGCGACTGCTGCGCCCCCACCGCATCTCCACCGGCCGTCAACGGCACGACCGCACCCACCAAGCGGACCAGCCGCCGATAGCCCCACCAAGCTCATCCCCACGACAGGAGCCAACTCAATGCCACGAATCAGTGAGCAGGCCCGCAAGGTCTACCGAGCGGAAATGACCGCCGCGAAACACGCCGCAGACCCCGCGACCCGGTGGCGACACTTGGAGCGGGCACACATCGTCTCCCAACCAAGTCCCTGGTTGCACACCTGCAACCACGCCGCCATGCTGGCGCTCGCACTTCGCCAACACGACCGCCGCGAAGCCATCGGCCAAGTCCTGCGCCTCATCGTCGCCGCCCCCGGCTCGATGACTGGCCGCTACCCGGTCGGCAACACCGGCCGCGTCAACGCGGGCCTCATGACACCCATGCCCATCCCAGACGACCTCGCCGCCGCCATCAAGCAACGGGTGAAGCCGAGACCCGTTCGAGACGACAGGGGTCTAATCTTCGTCTCGATGAATCAAGACAGTGAATCGTCCCGGGTTTGATGCCGCTTCCTTCTGTGAGAAGGATGGCGAGTATGGCCAAGCATTACCCGGTCGAGCAGCGTGAGCGTGCGGTGAGGATGGTGCTCGATCACCTCGGTGAATACCGGTCCGTGTATGCCGCGTGCGCGGCGATCGGCCCGAAGGTCGGCGTCGGCAAGGAATCGCTTCGCCGGTGGGTGTTGCAGGCCCAGGTCGATGCTGAGCAGCGGCCCGGTGTAACAACTGCCGAGCAGCAGCGCATCCGCGAGCTCGAGCGGGAGAACCGGGATCTCAAAGAGGCCAACGAGATTCTGAAAGCTGCCTCCATTTTCTTCGCGCGGGAGCTCGACCCGCGCAACCGCTGATCTGCGGATTCATCGACCAGATGCGGACGGCCGGCTACCGGGTCGAGTCGATCTGCACGATCCTGCGTGAGCAGGGTCTGCAGGTCGCCCCACGGACCTACCGCAACTGGAAGACCGCTCAGCCCTCGGCGCGCACCATCACCGATGCACACCTGACCGACGCACTGCTGAGCACCGTCGGCAGCCCCGAGGGCATGTACGGGCGGCGCAAGATGACCGCTCACCTGCGACGAGAAGGCCATCAGGTGGCCGCCTGCACGGTGGACCGGCTGATGCGCGACGAGGGACTGTCCGGAATCACGCGAGGCCGGCGGCATCGCACCACGATCCCGGACAAGGGAGCGGCCCGGGCGACGGACCTGCTCGACCGCGACTTCACCGCCACCGCCCCCAACCGCAAGTGGGTCACCGACTTCACCTACGTGCCGACCTGGTCGGGGTTCGTCTACGTGGCATTGGTGATCGACTGTTTCTCGCGGGCCATCGTCGGCTGGCAGGTATCCAAGACCAAAGACACCGCGATGGTCACCACCGCGCTGAAGATGGCACTGTGGCGCCGTGACCATCACGGCCACACCGTCGGTCAAGGATTGATCCATCACAGCGACGCCGGATCCCAGTACACCTCGATCGCGTTCGCCGAAACCCTTGTCCTGGAAGGGATTGCAGCCTCCATCGGCAGTGTCGGGGATGCCTACGACAATGCATTGGCCGAGACCACCATCGGGTTGTTCAAGACCGAAGCGATCGGGGCGGGTAGCCCGTTTCGGCCCGGGCCTTTGCGAAACCTCGACGACGTCGAGTACCCGACGATGGAATGGGTCGACTGGTACAACAACCGCCGCCTGCACAGCGTCTTGGACTACGTCCCACCCGCCGAATACGAGACCGCCTACTACGCTCAACTCCGGGCATCCCAGCCGGCGATGTCTCAAACATGAAGCCGGCATCAAACCCGGGACGGTTCACAGGAACTGATTGGTCTCAAATTTTCAGAAACGAGACAGTCAACTAGTGACGTTCTTGCTCGGCGTCGTAGTAGTCGCGCGAAGCGGCCTCTCGATCGGAAGTGGCCGCTCTGCGATGACGTTGAGCTTTGGCCTTGTGCGCAGTGACGTCTCCGACGCCTGCTGACGGTGCTTGGTCGTGAACCTCGGCTGCCCGCTGATGTGCGTCGCCGGCCTGTTCGTGGAGATGGGCTGCGGACAGGTGGGCGTTTCGGCGCGCTGTCTCGCTTCCTCGGCGCGCTGTGTCGCGTGGTCGACGTCCTCAGAAGTGACCGAGTGTCCAGCTCCAAGATCGGCTCGCCGGTGGGCACGGCATCAACGCCAAGTGCGGCAGAAGAAACTCCATGCACTTTCGTCGATGTCGGCGGTCATCAGCGTCTTTGTCGACGTGAACCACGACGAAACCGGTGACCGGAAGGCCTGTCACGGCCGCGACCAGCTCGACACCTCAGCGCTGCTGCCGTGCCAACGCAGCTTCGCCTCACCGACACGCAGAGCGTCGCGGGGCCTGCTGTCCGGAACTAGACCAACGCCGACGAGCGTGACCGCCCGGCGCACCAATACGCCTCTGAGACACTCCCGGGTAGCTGGCGACAAGCCACCCGTGCGATCAGTGGCCGCAGGGCGGTCGAAGAACACTACGGCAGAACTCGGACAACTATCTGAGCGCTGTTGGCGCTGCTAGCGGGCACGACACAGTACGGCGCCGAACCCGCGGTGGTGAACGCATCTGCAATGATCGAGCGAGCGCATTGCGCAAGGAGGGGCCACATGGCGAGGTCTGACCTAGTGATTGATCTGGTCGAGGCGCAGCAGCGTGGCGACGTCGCCCGCTTTCGCATGCTGGTGGAGGCGATCATCGCCGAGGAGCGCAACAATCAGCACCATCTTGTGGCTGATCGTCTGTCCGAATTGATCACCACTGCCGGTGCTCGCAGCCTGCTCGCCCGTGATGACACCGCCCGCCAGGTCGCTGATCTGGTCACCGAAATTGTGCCTAAACGGCGATTGTCAGAGGTGCATCTGGCGCCTGCCGTCACGGCGGCGGTGAACGAGATCATCGAGGAGCATCACCGTAGCGAGCTTCTCCGCAGCCACGGCCTGGAACCGCGTAACCGCATCCTTTTGGAAGGTCCGCCTGGTAACGGTAAAACCTCGCTTGCTGAAGTGTTGGCAGCGGAGTTGATGGTGCCGTTCTACGCCGTGCGTTACGAGGGAGTTGTATCTAGCTTTCTTGGAGAGACAACGAGTCGAATCGATCACGTTTTCGAGTTCGCAAGGACTCGGCGCTGCGTGCTCTTTTTCGACGAGTTCGACACCATCGCCAAGGAGCGCTCCGACGCGCACGAAACCGGCGAGATCAAGCGCGTCGTTTCGACGCTGCTCCTACAGATCGATCGCTTGCCCTCCCACGTCGTCGCCGTCTGCGCGACCAACCATGGCGAACTGCTCGACCGCGCGGCATGGCGCCGCTTTCAGGTGCGGTTAGCACTGCATCCCCCGTCGCGCATACAGGCCACGACTTTTCTCGAGCAGCTGCGTATGCGGCTCGGCGGGAACCTCGGTATGGCGCCGCGCACCCTCGCCGACAAGCTTGCCGGTGCCAGCTACGCCGACATTGAGGAGTTTGCGCTGGATGTCATGCGGCGCTATGTGTTGTCGCTACCCGATGGCCGTATCGAGGATGTGGTGCGCGAACAGCTCAAGCAGCGCAACGCCATGAGGCAGATGTGACCTCTGTCCTTCGGCGCCCCGCACGGTGACGCGCGTAGTCCCGTCGACAATCTGAGCCAGTTCCGGACGCGAACAGCGACGTGCGCTACTGCCGCATCGGCGAGGTCTCAAGAGAAGCCCGGTGTTGGTTATCGCCAAACGGCGGTGGTTGAGACTCGCAGACGAAGGGTCGCATCGATCCATCTACGTAGGACGGCAGTAGTTGATGACGAATGAATCTCGGTCGGGTTGAGATGTGGCCTCGTGCAGCCAGTGGAGCAATGATCAGAACCTGTGGATGAGCCTCGGTGAGGGGGCGTGAAAGTGGGCGCACCTTCCCGAGGATGATCTGAATATCCGAAGGTCCGATCATGAGCCGGCGTTGGCGCGCTGGTTCGGGAAGGTACGCCCATGCTCACCGTAGTTCACGATGCCATCGAGGCCAACGAAAGCACTGGCGGTGCTGGTCGGTCGTTGTTGGACGAGATCGTCCGCGACGGCGCCCGTCAGATGCTGGCCGCCGCGTTGAAGGCTGAGGTCGCCGCCTACGTGGCCCAGTTCGCCGATCAGCTCGATGAGAAGGGGCATCGGCTGGTGGTCCGCAACGGCTATCACCAGGCCCGCGAGGTGCTGACGGCAGCCGGGGCAGTTGAGGTGAAAGCACCGCGAGTCAACGACAAACGCGTCGACCCCGACACCGGTGAGCGGAAACGGTTTTCCTCGGCGATCCTGCCGGCCTGGGCACGCAAGTCACCGCAGATGAGCGAAGTGCTGCCGCTGCTGTACCTGCACGGGCTGTCCACCAGCGACTTCACCCCCGCTCTGGAGCAGTTCCTGGGCTCGGGTGCCGGGCTCTCGGCCACCACGATCACCCGGCTGACCAGCCAGTGGCAGGACGAGGCCCGCGCGTTCGCCGCCCGGGACCTGTCGGGCACCGATTACGTCTACCTGTGGGTCGACGGCATCCACCTCAAGGTCCGCCTGGACCAGGAAAAGCTGTGTCTGCTGGTGATGCTCGGCGTGCGCGCGGACGGCCGCAAAGAGCTCGTGGCGATCACCGACGGCTACCGGGAATCGACCGAGTCGTGGGCTGATCTGCTGCGCGACTGTAAACGACGCGGCATGACCGCACCCGTGCTCGCCGTCGGCGATGGCGCACTCGGCTTCTGGAAAGCGGTACGCGAGGTGTTCCCGGCCACCAAAGAACAGCGGTGCTGGTTTCATAAGCAAGCCAATGTGCTTGCCGCCCTGCCGAAATCAGCGCACGCGTCGGCGTTGTCGGCGCTCAAGGAGATCTACAACGCCGAGGATATCGACAAGGCCCAGGTCGCGGTCAAGGCCTTCACGGTCGACTTCGGGGCCAAGTACCCCAAGGCGGTCGCCAAGATCACCGACGATCTGGACACCCTACTGGAGTTCTACCACTATCCCGCCGAGCACTGGATCCACCTACGCACGACAAATCCGATCGAAAGCACCTTTGCCACAGTACGTTTGAGAACCAAGGTCACCAAGGGGCCGGGATCACGTGCGGCTGGTCTGGCCATGGCCTACAAGCTCATCGACGCCGCCGCGGCCCGCTGGCGTGCCGTCAACGCACCACACCTGGTCGCCCTGGTCCGCGCCGGCGCGGTCTTCCACAAGGGCAAACTGCTCGAACGCCCCACCGAAATCACCCCACCGACACCGCCCTCAGACGGCGATCAGCAAGCCGGAACGGAGGTCGCCTGAAACACGCCGATCCACAGGTATTGACAATTCCTCCAGCCAGTGTCTAGGGTGGCGCTGTCATCCTTGTTCGGTGGCGCCTAGGACAGCGAAGAAGACCGACAGCCGGTTAGCGGCTCGGCTTGCCGCGCTCGCCTCACTAGGCGCTTCTGTAATCCACTTCGCCGTCGTTCCCACGCACTGGCAGGAATGGATGCCAGCGGGCCTGTTTTTTACGGCAATCGCGCTGTTCCAACTGTTGTGGGCGCGGCTAGTACTCACCCGTACCACCACCCCGGTGCTAGCTCTTGGCATCATGGTCAACCTTGCCGTTATTGCGCTTTGGTCCGTGTCGAGAACCGCGGGAGCGCCGCTCGGGCCCCACGCCGGTCAAGCCGAACTGATCCAAGCCGCGGACCTATGCGCGTTGCTGCTTCAGATCTATGTCGTCATGGGCGCTGGCTGGGTCTGGCACCGCGGCCTTCAAGGAGAACCGGTGCCCGCCTTCGGCAGTGCCATGGTGCTCCTGGGCGCGATTGGGATCGTCACGTTGGCGTCCACAGTGGGCGCTGCCTCTGGTCTACGGCACGGCCACCACGCCCCAGCCGGCGCTGAAGCAGGGGCTCATCACCACGGACCTGGTGCAGAGCAGACTGACGACCATCACAGCCATCCTGAACCATCCCCTGCAGCGCCCGCTGGGGAGCCCGCCTCCGATGATCACGGAACCGGTGCAGAACACGTCGACGACCATCACAATTACGATTTGGAGCCGACGTCTTCCCCGCCTGCCGTGCGCCCAGTCGAAGCTCCTGCACCAGGCGCTGGCTCTGGCGGCGCGCCTGAGCAGGCTACGCCCGTGCCCATCAGCGAGCCGCTTCCAGCGGCGACGCCGCTAGACGACCACCAAGACCACGACCATGTGCATTGACCTACGTCTGTATGGCCAATCCACGGCCTGACGGCTAGTTTCCGCCCGTCAGGTCTGCCCGCCCGATGGCGTCGCCCGGATGACGCACGATGTCGAGGGCCGACATTCCGATGCCGTAGGTGGATAACCATCGCCTCGGCCGGACTGCGATGAAGCACAGCTCAGCACGCTGAGAGACGATGCGCTCCTCGGCGGCGAGAATGCGACGGAGAAACCAGTCCGCGTGGAATGCCCCTCGCGCGTCGGCGTTTTCGTGGTTCAGTATTGTGGCCGACCCCGCAAACTGCACAGCTGCCGGCGGCATCATGGGGAGAAAGCGGTGCGGCACGGGAATGACGAAGGCTACCTGTGGGCGTCGTCGAATGTTTTTAACCTTGACGTTCGTAGTACGGGTCGTGATGTACAACGTCAGGTTTGTGCCTTCACCGGCCGCTGCGTACGTGACGGCCGTCGCGTGGGGGTTGCCGCTGCTATCGAGCGTCGACAGGGTGCCGAACGACCGTCGTCGAATCGAATTTTCGACAGTGGCGAGGTCGGTCACTGGTGCTCCTTCCTCCGCTTCCCCGGCTCCGATTGGGTGGCTTGTCGCTCAGCTACACGCCGTCTACGGCGCATCCGAAGGTACCGGCGGTCGACGGATAATTGAGAATTCGACCGGCGACTGCATTTGCTTTCTTCGTGCGAAGCTCCACATGGTTGGGAGCGGCGATTCGAACTTCACATGGTCGCCGGATGCTCCACATGGTGGGCCGTCCCCTAACGGTTGAGAACGGCGCGGGTGCTCGCCTCGGGCGTCAAATCGAGGCGGCGCAGAAGTTGCGCGTTGAGCGCGACGACGATCGTTGACAGTGACATGAGGATGGCGCCGACCGACATGGGCAGCACGATGCCGATGGGTGCCAGCACACCAGCAGCCAGGGGCACAGAGATGAGGTTGTACCCGGCGCCCCACCAGAGATTCTGTTTCATCTTGCGGTAGCTGGCGCGGGACAGCTCGATGACCGACAGCACCGAGCGGGGGTCGGAACTGGCCAGGATGACACCGGCGGAAGCGATGGCGACGTCAGTGCCGGCACCGATGGCGATGCCGACATCGGCCTGCGCCAAGGCGGGGGCATCGTTGACTCCATCGCCGACCATGGCAACCTTCTTGCCCTCGTGTTGCAGGGCAGCAACTTTCGACGCCTTGTCTTCGGGGCGCACCCCCGCGAACACCCGGTCGATGCCCAGCTGGTGGCCGACACTATTGGCGACGGCTTCGGCGTCGCCGGTGATCATGACGACTTGCACGCCAAGCTTGTGAAGCGCATCGACGGCTTCGCGGGATTCGGGGCGGATCTCGTCGGCCAAGCGCAGGCCGCCGAGCACCTCTCCGTCGCGGATGACGTGCAGAATGATGGCGCCTTCGCCGCGCCACGCGGTGGCCGCGGGGACCTCCTGGGCGCCGACTTCTTCGAGAAGTCGGGGGCCGCCCACTCGGATTTCGTGCCCGTCGACCGTCGCAGTCACACCGACGGCAGGAGAGGACGAGAAGCCGCTGGCGCGCGGCACCGTTAATCCCCTATCCTCGGCGGCTTTCACGATGGCCCGCGCCAGGGGGTGTTCACTGTCGGTCTCGGCGGCGGCGGCGAGCGCGAGCACGATGTCGCCGTCGTCGTCTCCGGTCGCCTCGACGGCGGTGACGGTGGGTTCGCCTTTCGTCAGGGTGCCGGTCTTGTCGAACAGCACGGCGTCGACAGTGCGCATACCTTCCAGGGCCAGCCGATCTTTGATCAAGACGCCGCCTCTGGCGGCGCGTTCGGTGGCGATGGACACGACCAGTGGTATCGCCAGGCCCAGCGCATGAGGGCAGGCGATGACCAGCACGGTGATCGCTCTTACCACCGAGGCATCGGGATTGCCGACGATTGTCCATGCCGCCGCGGTGATCGCGGCGGTGATCAGGGCGAACCAGAACAGCCAGCCGGCGGCCTTGTCAGCAAGGCGCTGGGCACGCGAGGACGAATTCTGCGCTTCGGTGACTAGGCGTTGGATGCCTGCTAGGGCGGTGTCGTCGCCGGTGGCGGTGATCTCGACCCGAAGCCCGGAATCGGTGGCGACGGTGCCGGCTGTGACGGGATCCCCGACGCCGCGGGTAACGGGCCGGGATTCGCCGGTCACCATGGACTCGTCCATGTCGGCGCGTCCGTCGACGATCTTGCCGTCGGCAGGGATGCTGCCGCCGGGTCGGACTACAACGACATCGCCGACGTGCAGGTCGGTCGGCGAGACGGTGACGGTGCGGTCGCCGTCGATCTTCTCGGCTTCGTCGGGAAGTAGTGCGGCCAGTGAGTCCAGCGCTGAGGTGGTCTGGGCCAGCGAGCGCATTTCTACCCAGTGGCCGAGCAGCATGATGACGATGAGAAGGGCGAGTTCCCACCAGAATTCCAGCTCGTGGTGGAGCAGGCCCAAGCTCGCGCCCCAGGACGCGAAAAAGGCGACGGTGATCGCCAGTCCGATCAGGAGCATCATTCCTGGTTTGCGGGAACGGACCTCGTTCAGCGCACCGGTGAGGAAGGGGCGGCCACCGACGACGTACATCACTGTCCCGAGCAGGGGCGCGATCCAGCGTGCGCCGGGGAAGTCGGGGACGTCGTAACCGAGCAGCATCGCGAACATGGTCGAGAACGCGACGACCGGTATGGCGATGATCAGGTTGATCCAGAAGAGCTTGCGGAATTGGGCCACGTGGTCACCGCCGTGGCCGCTATGGCCAGTGTGGCCGGTGTGATTGTCATGGCCGTGGTGTTCGCCGTGTGGGTGGGTGTCAGGGTGTGCGCTGGGGAATTGGTGGTGGGCGTGCCCGCCAGGGTGGGATGTTGCTACGCCGTGGTCATCGCGGTTTGTCATGTTCTTTCCTTAGGGGACTTCGCGTTTCAGTCGACGCGCATTGATGATGTGGGTGTTAGGAACGCACCAAGCGGGCGATGGCTTCAGAGGCTTCTGTGAGTTTGGCGTCAGCGGCCGGTCCGCCGGTGGCGGCGGCGTCACGGACGCAGTGGCGAAGATGGTCGTCAAGCAGTGCCAGCGCGACGCCTTGGAGGGCTTTGGTGAGCGCGTCTGTTTGGGTCAGGATGTCGATGCAGTACCGCTCCTCTTCGATCATTCTGCTGATGCCGCGGGCTTGGCCTTCGATGCGCTTCAACCGCTTGAGGTATTTGTCTTTATCGGTGATGTAGCCGTGGTGGGTGGTGCCTGTTGAGGGGCAGTGCCTGGTGTTGTCGGCGTGGGTCATGACGCTTTCCTTGTGCGTGGTGGTGACTAACTTCGGGTGCCCGGCGAGGAGTGCGCGACGAGGGTCGCGGTCATGCGGCGGAGGCATACTTGTCGGGGTCGCGGTCGAAACGTGGTCCGCATCCCTTGCAGCAGAACCAGTAACGCCGACCGCGATAGTCACGGAATAGTCCCGCCGCTTCGGCGACCGTCTTGTTCACCGGCGTGCCGGGCATCACGGGGCAGGTGGTCTCGTTCTGCGATCCGAGGTCAAGCAGGTTCCTCGCCGTAGGGTCGATGGGTGAGGTATCGATTTTGTCGGCTGCGCCGCTGCAGCAGCAGGCTGACGTGCGGTTCTGATTCTCGGACATTGGTTCTCCTCACAGGTGGCGGTGATTTAACTGGTGGTGTCGGCGGAAGTGGTTTTGAAGCGGCGCAGGCGCAGGCTGTTGCCCACCACGAAGACGCTGGAGAATGCCATTGCGGCTCCGGCCAGCATCGGATTGAGCATGCCCAGTGCTGCGACGGGGATCGCTGCGACGTTGTAGGCGAACGCCCAGAACAGGTTGGTTTTGATCGTCGACAGTGTTTCGCGGGACAGCCTGATCGCGTCAACGGCGCTGCGCAGATCACCGCGCACCAGGGTGATGTCGGAGGCCTCGATGGCGACGTCGGTGCCGGTGCCCATCGCCAGACCGAGGTCGGCTTGGGCGAGGGCGGGCGCGTCGTTGACTCCGTCGCCGACCATGGCGACCGTCTTGCCTTCGGCTTGGAGGCGTGCGATGACGTCAACCTTGCCTTCGGGCATGACTTCGGCGATGACGTCGTCGATGCCGACTTCGGCGGCGATCTGTCGAGCGACGGCTTGGTTGTCGCCGGTGAGCAACACGGGGGTCAGCCCAATGTCACGCATCTGCGAGATTGCCTGTGCGCTCGTCGATTTCACGGTGTCAGCGATGACGAGTACACCGCGCGCCTGCCCGTCCCACCCGACCGCTACCACGGTCTTTCCCTGGGCTTGCGCGCGGGCCTTGGCGTGGGACAGATCCGGGCTGAGGTGTTGCGCCCAGTCGGACAGCAGTGATTCGCGCCCAACGATGACGGCGTGTCCATCCACGATGCCGTGGACGCCTTTACCTTCGACATTCGCGAAGTCCTCCGGAACGGGCAGGGCCTGGAGTTCCTCGGCCGCCGCGGCGGCGACGGCTTGGGCGATGGGGTGCTCGGAGGCGTTCTCCAGGGCGCCGGCCAGTCGAAGCAGCTCCGCGCGTTCGGTTTCCGGCGCTGTGATGACATCGACCAGCGTCATTTTGCCGGTGGTGACGGTTCCGGTCTTATCCAGCACCACGGTGTCAACCTTGCGGGTGGATTCGAGCACCTCGGGACCTTTGATCAGCACGCCGATTTGTGCGCCGCGACCGGTGCCCACCAGCAGGGCGGTGGGCGTGGCCAGCCCGAGGGCGCAGGGGCAGGCGATGACGAGGACCGCGACCGCTGCGGTGAACGCGGCGGCGACTGAGAATCCCGCGCCCAGCCAGGCGCCGAGGGTGATCACGGCGATAGCGATGACGATCGGTACGAAGACGCCGGAAATGCGATCGGCCAGGCGTTGCACTTCGGCCTTGCCGGTCTGGGCGCGTTCGACCAGCTGGGCCATCTGCGCGAGCTGGGTGTCCGAGCCGACGCGAGTGGCCTGCACCACCAGCCGACCGCCGGCGTTGACGGTGGCACCGACCACGGTGTCGCCGGTAGCGACTTCCACGGGTACCGCTTCGCCGGTCAGCATCGAGGCGTCGACAGCCGAGGAACCGGACACCACCACGCCGTCGGTGGCGATCTTCTCCCCCGGGCGCACGATGAACTCGTCGCCAACCACGAGTTCTTCGATGGCGATCTTGGTTTCCGTCCCGTCGCGCAGGACGGATACGTCTTTGGCGCCTAGGTCGAGTAGGGCTCGTAGTGCCGCTCCGGCCTGCCGTTTGGACCGCTTCTCGAAGTAGCGTCCGGCCAGGATGAACGTGGTTACGCCGGCGGCGACTTCGAGGTAGATGTTGGCGGCGCCATGCGACGGCGCCAGGGTGAACGCGAAGGGATGCTTCATACCCGGCGTGCCGGCGCTGCCCAGAAACAGCGCATACAGCGACCACAGGAACGCTGACACGGTGCCCAGCGAAATGAGCGTATCCATGGTCGCGGTGCCGTGTCGCAGGTTGGCCCAGGCGGCCCGGTGGAATGGCCATGCTGCCCACACGACGACGGGGGCCGCCAGCGTGAGCGACGCCCACTGCCAGTACGTGAACTGCAGCGCCGGGATCATCGCCATCGCGACGACCGGCACCGTCAGGACGGCCGAGGCCCTCAGGCGGTGCCGCAGCGAGGCCAGTTCGGGGTCGGCGGTGTCCGCGGCGTGCGGGGTGTCACCGGATGCGTCGGAGGGCATCGGCGTGCGCGGTGTCGGGAGCGCGGCGGTGTAGCCCGTCTTCTCCACCTCGGCGATCAGCAGCGCCGGATCGTATCCGTCAGGCACCGTGACGGTGGCCTTTTCCGTCGCGTAATTGACTGTCGCGGCCACGCCGTCGAGCTTGTTGAGCTTGCGCTCGATGCGGTTGGCGCAGGAGGCGCAGGTCATTCCCCCGATGCGAAGTTCCACACTCGGGCCAGACACCGGTGTCGATGTCGTCATGAAGCCACTGCCTTTCAGTTTCTGATTCGGACGGGATAGCTCAGTGCCCGCCGGCATGGCCGGCGTCACGCGATGGCTCTGGCGCGGGCTCGTTGGTGCCACCGGGTGCGGCGTCGACGACGAAGCTGGCGGTGTGCACGGTGTCCTGGACTTTGAAGTCGAGGTAGAGCAGGTAGCGCCCCGCTGTGGGTGCGGTTGCCGCGAACGACACCGCAGGCCCACCGGTGCCGCCCGGTACCGGCTCGGCCCCCTCAGGGTGCACATGTAGATACGCCAGGTCTCCCTCACGCAAGGCGACGAGATGGCCGTAAGCCCCCAGGTAGGGCTGCAAGGTCATCACCGGCCGGCCGTCGCGCGTGACTGTCGCGGTGAGTTGGTGGGAGACGCCCGCGGTGAGTGCACCGTCCAGTTTCACGGTGTATCCGGCGATGTCATCCACGGTGCGTGTGGCACTCGCCACCGCCGGGACGAACGCGCCGGCCACCTGCACGGTTCGGGTGAGGGTGAGTTTGGCGCTGCCCGCCCCTGCGGGTTGGAAGTCGGCGAACACGCGGTAGGTGCCGGCGGCGTTCCACGTCCACGGCGTTGACCACGTGCCGGTGGCCGCGTCCAGCCTTGGGTGTACATGGGCGAAGTGCTGGCCGTCGGAACGGACCACGATGAGGTGCAGTTGCTTGTCGTGCACGGTCGCGTAGTCCAGCAGCGGCGTGCCGCCCGGGTCGACGATGGTGAAGCTCATCGTTCCCCGATCGTTGGGTGCGCTGGGGGACCGCACCGGGCTCAGGACGTATCCGTCTTCGGCCAACGACAACCCCGGCGGGTCGGCGAAGGGATCGACTGGCGACGCCTGCTCGGTCGGCGGCGCGCTGTGATCCGCTGCAGCATCGGAAGTTTGGGTCTGGGGAGATGTCGCCGCGGTATCAGGGACGACCGCTGCGGCGGTGACGTATGCAGCCGTGAACGCCACTGCCAGTCCGGCGCCAAACGCTGTCAATCGTCCCGCGGCGTTCATGCGACACGCACCGCCGAGTAGCCGGCCTCGTCGACGGCGTTGAGGATCTGCGCGTCGTCGACGGGACGGCTCGACGTCACGATCAGGGTGCCGGTTTTGGCGCTAACTTCGACGTCTTCAACTCCGGCGACCTCGCTGACCTCTTCGCGCACCGACAGCTCGCAATGTCCGCAAGTCATTCCTGTGACGGCGTACGTGCTCGTGCTCATCACCAATCTCCTATCCTCGACGGGTGTAGATACCCCTACCGGGTATACGTAAGAGAGCATATACCCCTTGGGGGTATGCTTCAAGGGTTACTTTCCGGGGTCATTGGTTTGGTGTCGACGCGCGTAGCGCTATCCCGGAACGACGGGAGGGATCAGTTGGTGGTGCGCGCGTTGCACGTCGGAGATGATGGCTGGCCCCTCATGGGGGAGGTCGTCGGGCGCGGCGAACTGATCATCATGCTTCATGGTGGGGGTCCGGATCACTACAGCATGCGACCGCTTGCTGACCGGCTCGCTGGCCGGTATCGCGTTGCGTTGCCTGACATTCGAGGGTACGGAGCATCGCGTTGTCCCGACCCGACGTTGCACCGATGGGATCAGTACGTCAGCGACGTCATTGCGATCGTTCACGCGCTCGATGACACCTGCGCCCACCTTGTCGGCGCCGGACTGGGCGGCACCATCGTTTTGCGGACGTGCCTCCAGCACCCCCGTATCGCCCGGTCGGCGGTGGTCATCAGTGCTGAAGCGATAGAGGACGATGCGGACAAAGCCGCAGACACCGATCTGATGGATCGTTTCGCCGAGCATGCCCGTTCCCGCGGTCTGCAGGCCGCCTGGGAATTGTTCATTCCTGATCTTCAGCCGCTGATCGCCAACCTGGTCGCTGAGGCTATTCCGCGCGCTGACGCCCACAGTGCGGCGGCCGCGGCGTCAATCGGTCATGACCGCGCCTTTGCAACGGTCGAGGACCTCCGGCGCATCGACACTGCGACGCTCGTCATCGCCGGCGACGACATCCGTCACCCCGAGTGCTTGGCCCACAGCCTCGCCGATGTCCTTCCACGAGGGGTCCTCGCCGAAGTTTCGATGTCCCGCCAATTCGTCAACGCTGAGGACATGGCACACGCTTTCGGCCCAGCGATCGAGAACTTCCTTCGCAGAACATCGGACCGGGACACTCGGGTCCATAAAGACTAGGCACTAAGGACGGCGGCAGCAGTGAGGGGCCTCACGCTCCGGCGGCAAGCCGCTCGGGGGCAGCCTGTCGCGGTGCTGTCAGCCGCAGCAGGACTTTCCCTCGCCGGCCTTGCCTGAGCGGCGCCCACTAGTGACACGACCCACCGCGCACAAAGCGATGCATTTGGCGATCGACCGTGCGGTCTGGCTTTGCACGAGCTGCCGAAATCTTTCTTGTACGCTCACCAGCGATACGCCTTCCAGTCGTCGGGCTACCCGCCCCGGGTGATACAACGAAGGTACCCCTGAGGGGTATACGGTACAAGGGCAGCCCGAGCTAGGCGCGGCGGTGGGTGACTGGCCCACGGCGCATATCCTGCATTACCCGTGGCGGCGGATGGCTCCACGCCTGATTCGATGTTCCCCGTTGCTGGCGCCGCGGTAAGTCGATTAATGGAAGGCCGTAGCATCGATTCGTGGCGATGATGCGGGATGGCGGTGGTATCACCGGTGAACCGCACTGGGGCGGGACTGCACTGCTGCGACCTGGGGTGTTGGCGTTCACCGGATCGATTGGCACCACCGATCTACACGCCCACCATGCCGTCCAGATTGTCACCGCAACAACACCTTTCACGATGCGTGACGAGCACGGCAACCAGCATCGCGGCACCAAGGTGGTCGTGCCCGCCGATGCGCCACACCGAGTCGAAGTCGGCGCGCCGGAGGGCACCGTAGTGTTCTTGGAACCGGAGTCTGCCCCAGGGCGCTCGGCGCACCTGCGCGCGCTTCGGTCCGGCTGGACTGTTGCTCCGGTGTTGACGTTCACCCGCCGACGTCCGTTGGCCGTCGTGGTCGACGAGCTGATCGATGTCCGTTCTCATTGAATCTGGGGCACATTTACTAGTCTGACCTGCATTGCCCCAGATTGGATGAGAATTTCGATCGCGACGTTTCTCATTGAATCTGGGGCTACCCTGCTTCCGCGCCCGGCTGCGAGCGCAGCAGGGTAGCCGGAATGGTCTCCTGTCGATTCCGTTGGCTCGGGTACGTCTTCGGTATAACTACTGTGATCGTGTCTCTCGTGACACA
The DNA here is from genome assembly GCF_025263265.1 of Mycobacterium sp. SMC-4. Lineage (NCBI taxonomy): Bacteria > Bacillati > Actinomycetota > Actinomycetes > Mycobacteriales > Mycobacteriaceae > Mycobacterium > Mycobacterium sp. SMC-4. The sequence goes on from NZ_CP079869.1 coordinate 4,287,276, forward strand.
CGATCATGATTCTGTGGTGCGCTCGCTCGTGTTGGTAGTTCGGGTGCCGGCTGCGGCCTTTGAGCACCTTGGCCACCGCCCGTTTTAGATTGTCATAGCGGATACGGGCCGGGACATCACCAAAGTGGTTGAACGCCAACACATGCCGATGCAGGAGCGCCTCCTGGCCCTGAGTGGTGAAGTTGCTCCGAGCTAGAGGGCGAACGCTCCGCCTTTGATGAGGATGAGGGCCCCGATTGTGATCAGTGCAACGGGCAGAACGATGTGGCCCCAGCGTGAGAGTGCTTTGGCGATGATCGGGTGGGAGGCGAAATATCGGCCGGCCGCGCACCAGATGGCCACACCGATGAGGAACACGATGATGTAAACACCGATGGTGGCGATCGTTGAGACGGCGAAGATCGGAACGTACACGCCGATGTTGTCGCCGCCGTTGGCGAAGGTGATGACTGCGACCTGCCAGGTGCCAGGCGTCAACAGTGTTGCGGGATCATCGGTCGGCGCCGGTTGGGTGCGGCGATCCCGCCAGGCCAGCCATGCCGCCCGCAGCCCCAACACGATGGGCAGCAGCCCGAAGTACGGCAGTGCGGCTGGAGGAAGCAGCGTGGCACCCAGGAGTGCGCCGCCGACCGAAACTGCCAAGATGGCGGTGAAGCCGAGGTACTGACCGGCGGTCACTCGGATGGCTGCGCCACGATGACCGGGCGCCTGGCCGAACATCACCGCGAGGACCACGATGTCGTCGATATTGGTGATGGCGAAGGTGGCGATCGCCTGAACGAGTGTGGCTGGGCTCAGCACGGCCAATGCGACCAGCTTCGAGTGAAATCCCACCGCATCGGGTGAGCCTACTGCTCAGCAGGCCCCGCGCTCCCGCGCACCAACGACCTCCAGTGGGGCGGAAATTCATGACGACTGCCGGGGTCAACGGACTTGACGAAATACATGCCTCCGGTGCCACGGAGGTGGCTCCTAGAGGTATCGACATACGTCATCGGCGCTGCATGATTCCGGGTCGACGCTTTCGGCGCCCTGCCGCAGCCGGGCGATGGTCTCGCGCAGTGCCACCAGTGCGCTGATCTGCTCGTCGAGGTCGGTCAGTCGGATGTCGAGCAGGTCGCGCACGTGCGTGCACGGCGCGTGGCCGCTGTCACGGATGTCGAGGATCTGCCGAATCTGGGCGAGGCTGAACCCGGCGGCCTGTCCCCGTCGGATGAAGCCGACCCGGGCGATCGTGTCGGCGGCATAGTCGCGATACCCCGCCGGGGAACGTTCGGCGGGCGGGAGCAGGCCTTCGTCTTCGTAGTAGCGCAGCGTCGCGGTGGTGGCCCCGGTCGCCTCGGCGAGCTTCCCGATTCTCACGATGTCTCCTCAGAACACTTGACCTTCAAGCCTACTTGAAGGTCAAGGATGGGTGCATGAGTCAGGGATTGGACCTCGCGGTCATCGGTTCCGGCGGCGCGGCGATGGCCGCGGCGATCCGCGCTACCGCGCTCGGCAAGTCCGTCGTCATGATCGAGCGCGGCATCTTCGGTGGCACGTGTGTCAACACCGGCTGCGTGCCGTCAAAGGCCCTGATCGCAGCGGCCGAGGCCCGGCATACCGCAGCCGACACTGCCCGGTTCCCGGGGATCGCCACCACGGCCGGCCCGGTGGACATGGCGGCCCTGATCGCCGGCACGCACGATCTGGTGGAGTCGCTGCGCTCAGAGAAGTACCTCAACGTGGCCGAATCGTATGGCTGGCAGCGCATTCAGGGCCAAGCGCGGTTCGCCGGAACCCCGGACGCGCCCGTCATCGAGGTCGGCGATGCCACCATCGAGGCCGAGCACTACCTGATCGCCACCGGCGCGAACCCAGTCATCCCGCCCGCATTCGAGGGCGTCGCCTACCTGACCTCGACCACCGCGATGGAAGTCACCGAGGTCCCGGAGTCGCTGCTGGTGATCGGCGGCGGCTACGTCGCGTTGGAGCAGGCGCAACTGTTCGCCCGGCTCGGGTCAACGGTGACGGTGCTGGTCCGCTCCACGCTGGCATCGAAGGAAGAGCCGGAAGTCGGCATGGCGCTGCTGGAGGTGTTCGCCGACGACGGCATCCGGGTGGTGCGCCGCGCCACGGTGAGCGAGGTCGAGCAGGCCGACGATCAGGTCACGGTCACCGCGACCATCACCGGCGGAACGCAGCAGTTCCGTGCCGCGAAAGTCCTCGTCGCCACCGGCCGCCGTCCGAACACCGACGGCCTGAATCTCGAAGCGGTGCAGGTCAAAACCGGCGAGAACAACGAGGTCGTGGTGAGCGACGGGCTGCAGTCGTCGAACCCACGGATCTGGGCGGCCGGCGACGTGACCGGGCACCGCGAGTTCGTCTACGTCGCCGCCCATCACGGCGCGATGGTCGCCGACAACATCTTCACCGACGCCGGCCGCAGGGTCGACTACCGCCATCTGCCCCGCGTGACGTTCACCAGCCCCGCGGTCGGTGCGGCCGGGACGACCGAGGCCGAGCTCCTCGCCGCCGGGACACGGTGCGACTGCCGGGTGCTGCCGCTAAAACATGTGCCGCGTGCGGTGGTCAACCGAGACACCCGCGGTTTCATCAAACTCGTCGCCGACGCCGGCACCGGCCGCATCCACGGCATCACCGCCGTCGCCAAGGATGCTGGCGAGATCGCCGCCGCCGCGGTCTACATCCTCGACGCCGCGATGACCGTCGACCAGGTCGCCGGGTCCTGGGCCCCGTATCTGACCATGGCCGAAGGCATCAAAATCGCCGCCCAGTCCTTCAGCGCCGATATGTCCCGACTGTCCTGCTGCGCATCCTGACGCATGGCTCACTCGAAAGGTTCCTGATGCCCAATTTCCTTGACCGCCTGACCATTCCGGAAGAGTCCGGGCTCGACCCGACGATGCTGGTGCCGTTGCTGCGGCTGCTCGCCGCCGGCGAGCCGGTCACCGTGGAGGCGCTCGCCGCGGCCGTCGGCCTCCCGGTTGACGAGGTGACCCGGCGTCTGGCCGCGGTACCCGACACCGAATACGACGAGCAGGGCCGCATCGTCGGCCAGGGCCTGACCCTGCGCCCGACCCGCCACCGATTCACCGTGGCCGGCCAAGAGCTCTACACCTGGTGCGCCCTGGACACCCTCATCTTTCCCACCATCCTGGACCGGCCCGCCAGCATCGAATCCGAATCACCCGTCAGCGGGCACCCGATCAGGGTCTCGGTCGGCGAAAACGGTGTCACCAGCGTGCAGCCCGAGACCGCGGTGGTCTCGCTGGTCAACCCCGACGACCTCACCTCGATCCGGTCCTCATTCTGCAACCAGGTGCACTACTTCACCTGCGCGCAGGACGCCGCGCCGTGGCTCGCCGAGCACCCCGAAGGTCAGATCGTCAGCGTCGCTGAGGCCCACCAACTCGGCGCAGCCCTGACCACACAAATCCTTACCCAGCTCCATACCCCGCCAACTGCCCACCCCGGCTGCTGCAGCTGACCAGCCGCACCCAACCTGATGAGGAGAAATCAATGAATCAACGTCCACGAAGAAATCCCGTGCTGCTGGGTGCGGCAGCGGTGCTGGTGACGGCCCTGTGTTGCGCCGCGCCAGTCCTGATCGCCGGCGGCGCGCTCGCCGCCGTGTGTGGACTGCTCGAGAATCCATGGGTCATCGGGGCAGCCGTCGCGCTGCTGCTGGCGGCTGTGGTCGCCTTCGCCCGCCGCGGTCAACGCGGCGATCACTGCTGTCCCGCCGACAGCCATTCACCCGCGACGCACACGCTCGACGACCTGACGAAAGGAAGCATCGACAATGTCTGAAACGCGTTCGTTTACACCCCACAGGTGGGCGGGCGTTACGGCTGTGATGCTGGCAGCGGGCGCGCTGACCGCGTGCGGCCAATCGGCCACAACCAGCAATCCGACCTCACCGCCACACGCCAACGCCACAACCCAGGCGACGGCGGCGACACTGACCACGGTGGACGGCAAAACCGTCGAACTGCCCGCTGCCGCCCCGACCGCGATCCTGTTCTTCTCCTACGGGTGCGGCGAATGCGTCGGCGGCGGTAAATCCCTGGCCGCTGCTCGGGCGGCCGTGGAGAAAGCCAGAGGCAGCGCCAAGTTCCTAGCCGTCGACATCGTCCCCACCGAGAAACCCGCCGATGTTCGCCACTTCCTGGACCAGATCGGCGGCACCAGCCTGCCCGCGGTCGTCGATACTAACGGGGCCCTGACCAGCCGCTACCAGGTGACCGCGCCGACCACCGCCCTCGTCATCGACCCGTCCGGGCAGATCAGCTACCGCGGCCACGCCCCGTCCCAGGATCAGATCCTGGCCGCCCTCGGCAGCAGCGCCGCACGGTGAACCTGCTCGCGCTCGCGTTTACCGCTGGCATGCTCGCCCCGGTCAACCCCTGCGGGTTCGCGCTGCTACCGGCGTGGATCACCGGCACCATCGCCACCGGCGGCACCGATGCGGTGCTCGTGCGGCTGGCCCGGGCACTGCGCACCGGGGCCGTCCTGACCATCGGGTTCACCGGCACCCTCACCCTCGCCGGTATCGCGATCAGTGCCGGTGCCCGGACCCTGGTGACGGCTGCTCCCTGGCTCGGGATCACGATCGGGCTCACCCTGGCCATCTTGGGCGGCTTCATGCTCACCGGCCGCACCATCGGTCTGCGTATGCCTGCCCGGACGCGTCATCGGCCGGACTCCCCAACAGCCGGTGGTGTGCTCGCGGCCGGAATCGGCTACGCCCTGGCGTCACTGTCCTGCACCTTCGGGGTACTGCTCGCGGTGATCGCCCAGGCCCAGGCCACCAGCGGATGGGGCGGTCTGCTGGCAGTGTTCACCGCATACACAGCCGGTGCCGCCACCATCTTGATGCTGGTCAGCGTCGGCACCGCCATCGCCGGCACGGCCCTGACCCGGCATCTGGGTATCCTCGCCCGCCACGGGACCCGCGTCACCGCCGTTGTCCTCATCGCCACCGGCGCCTACCTCGCGTGGTACTGGCTGCCCGCGGCCACCGGGCACACCGCCAGCGGCGGCAACCTGCTCACCGGCTGGTCGGCCACCGCGACCGGATGGCTGCAGGACCACGCCCTCCCGGCCAGCGTCATTGCCGCCTTCGCTGTGGTGGTCAGCGCGGTGGCCGCGTGCTGGACCACCCACCGCCGGCCAATCACCGGCAAGCAGCGCCGCCGGTGATGATTCACCGGCCGATACACCCAGCCAGATACCACTGTCCCTAACGATTAGAAAGCCGATAGATACAACCGTCGGACACAGTCAGATGCACACCACAAGTGCCTTACTGATAAGGCACATTCAAGACTGCCGACCCCTAAGCGCGACACGCCAGTTCTGCGCCGTCTGAGCGTGTCGTCAATACGGCAGTGGCGAATAGGCGTCGGTACTGCGCCCATTGCTCGACGGGGGTGGCGTCGGCATGGTGGGCGCCGGTGCGTTCGTTGATGCGGTCGAGCAGTAGCGTCGGCCAGGCGGGTTCCGTTGGCGTCCTGGGCTGTTCAACCCGAGGGCGAGCTGTGAGCAATGTTGCGGCTACGGCGATCACATCGGGGTAGGCCACCACGTGCGCTTCTAGGCCATTCTGCAGAATCCCCGCCGCCACGTGACGCTCTGCGTGAGCCCAGAAGACCAGGATGTGGCGGGCGTCGCCCAAGGCGTCATGAAGGTCGACCTCTGAATACTGACGGGCCAAGCGCCGATGCGTGCGCCCGGCACTGAGCACCGTGGGCCGGTCACGAAGATCCACCTGGTCGTCAAGAACGCGCGTTGGTGAACCGATCCAGCGTCGGTGACGGTGGCATACGGAGACATGTGCAGGCAGGTAGCAGTAGACGGGTTCGTGTATTCCCTTGCGTGCCATACATCTTTGACACAAAGGGCGGCGGAGATATTGCTTGAGCGCGGTGGGGTCGCCAGCAAGCCCGCAGAGACGGGACCGGATTACCTGCTCAGGTTGGCCGCTGACGACGGCCAACCAGTCCGGTCGCGGCCGGGCTGCGCATGATTCGGCGACATGGCCGCGCAGTGTGGAGACGCCGATATGGTTGGCGCGGGCCAGCCTGTCGATGTAGGACGATACGGCTTCCCAACGGAACGGTGCGATCGTTCGCGGGAGCCGCTGGTGTGGCACCGCTCATCCTGATCGGTCTGCCCGTCAACGTCGCCTCCCTGCTCGCAATCGCGGTGGCGATCCAGCTGCTGCTGCAGCACTCCAACGCCGACTACCGCGTGGGCCCCGCCAAGCACGTCTTGGCTCTCAACGAAGGCCACCGCTTCCATCACCTCAAGTGGGCCGGCATCGGCGACGTCAACTTCGGGCTGTTCACCCTGGTCTGGGACCACCTCATGCGCACCTACTCCTATAACCCCACCCGCCGATTCGACTCCACCCAGCTCGGCATGGCCGCACACCCCGACTACCCCACCGCGTACGGGCGGCAGCTGATACACCCCTTCACCCCCGCCGGAGGGTGCAGCCTCAAGTCCACCACCGCGACGAAGGACCCCACCGCGTAGAAACCGACACTGGAGCAGGGCTGAGAGCGACCAGCGTCTAGCGCTCCCGGAACCGTGATTGCCTCAAGCGTTCCCGATCTACGCGTACTAGACCCATAGCCTCCTACGTGGCCCATTTCGCGCCACGGGCCGACGATCGACGAACAAACGATCGGCAGCCCGTTCGGCGCCTGCCAGAGCTAGCCGGATGCCATGTCGGGCAGGCCAGAGCGCAAGTCTGCGTCTTTACTGAATCTTCATCGAAGGACTAAGAAAGCCAAATGACGCATCAGCACACTTGAACCATATTCGTGAACGGTGCACCGCCGCCCGCGAACGGCCGTCGCGGCGCACGCAGTGCCCGCTCATCAGCGATGTCAACATTCGGATACGGAGACCACACTGATGCCGCAGGCGACTTGCCTCCCACCGTTTCGCAGGACGGCGCAGTGGCTGCGGACGGCCGTCCTAGCGATGGCGGTGCTGCTGATCGCGGCCGCGTGCAGCTCGTCGCCGGCCGCCGCGCCCCAGCCCGAGGTCATCACTGATAAAGGCACCCCGTTCGCCGACCTGCTAGTGCCCAAATTGCAGGCGTCGGTGACCGACGGAGCGATCGGCGTCGCGGTGGACTCCCCTGTTACCGTGTCCGCCGGTGACGGCGTTCTCGGCCAAGTCTCGTTGACCAACGAAGCCGGCGAACTCGTCGACGGACAGCTCAGCCCCGATGGCGTGTCCTGGTCGTCGGCCGAGCCGCTGGGCTACAACAAGCAGTACACCCTTCATGCCCAGGCCCTTGGACTGGGCGGCGCGACCACTACGACAGCGACCTTCGAAACCCACTCGCCCGACAACTTGACGATGCCCTACGTCCTGCCCAACGACGGGGAAACGGTTGGCGTGGGCCAACCCATCGCGATCCGCTTCGATGAGAACATCACCGATCGGATTGCAGCGCAGCAAGCGATCGACGTGACCACCAACCCCCCGGTCGAGGGAGCCTTCTACTGGCTCAATAATCGCGAAGTACGGTGGCGCCCAGCCGAATACTGGAAACCGGGAACAAAAGTAGAGGTGGCGGTCAACGCGTACGGCGTCAACTTCGGTGACGGGCTGTTCGGTCAGGATGACGTCACTACCCGGTTCACCATTGGTGACGAGGTCATCGCCACCGCCGATGACGCCACCAAAACGATGACTGTGCGGCGCAATGGTCAGATCGTCAAGACCATGCCCATCTCCATGGGTAAAGCCAAGACCCCGACCGATAACGGCGCCTACATCATCGGAGATCGTTACTCGTTTCTGGTGATGGATTCGTCCACCTACGGAGTTCCGGTCAACTCTCCTGACGGATACCGCACCGAGGTGGAGTGGGCGACCCAGATGTCCTACAGCGGGATCTACGTGCACTCTGCACCGTGGTCGGTGGGCAGCCAAGGTATCGCCAATGTCAGCCACGGATGCCTCAACGTCAATCCGGCCAACGCCCGCTGGTTTTACGACAACACCCGACGCGGCGACATCGTTGAGGTCATCAACACCACCGGCCCCACGCTGTCGGGGACAGACGGTTTAGGTGACTGGAACATCCCTTGGGATCAGTGGAAAGCCGGCAACGCCAACCTCTGAAACTCAGATCAGCAGCGGAGACTCACAACCGCCGCCTCCCAGTCACCTCGTGGCACCAGTTACGTGTGCCAGCAGGACGTTTCGCATCCACCGAACCGGGTTGCGAACTGCCGAGTGTCACCCAAGCATCGCGCCGTGGGGCCCACGCAGCACAGGTAGCGCAGCCCTTTCCGCTACGGCACCTTTGGTTTGCCGCCCTAGGTAAAGGCATTTTCACATGTCCGGACCACCGCTTATTTCGTAGCCTTTGCCATCGACGATCGACACTTTCAAGCACCCATTCGCAAAACACCATTAGCAATTTCAGCTGCCGAAATTCCAGCATTGTAATTATGTTGCAGGTGTTACTGATGAGGCATATGTGAGTTAGGCTGATCTACGTATTCGCTACGTACATCGTTGCTGCACAGTACGGAACGCTCTGTTTCGCCTTTCTTGGCGAAACCAATCACCGGCGCTCCGACAGCCGAAAGAAAGAACGCCATATGGAACCGATGGCCCGATGCGTCCGCCCGGAGGAAGGCCGCGTATCTGCGGTCGGCTTTCGCCTGACTGGGGTGATCGTTGCCGTCGTCGCGACGGTACTTTTGGCGTGCACGCCAGCAGCCTCCGCCGAGCCGACAGGCGGTCCGTGGGATCCACTCCTGCCCAAGATCCCGAGTGCGGGAGCGCCCGGCGATCCGGTTGCCATCGCCAACGCGTCCTTGCAGGCGACGGCCGTTGCCACCCAGACTGCGATGGACTTGGGGCGTAGCTTCCTGAGCAGTCTCGGACTCGTCAGTCCCGCGGCAAGCCCCCAAACGAGCGTCCGCGGCAACCGTCTCTACGGTGCCCAGGCGATCGAATACGTTATCCGCAGGGCAGGAACGCAGATCGGCGTTCCCTACTCCTGGGGAGGGGGCAGCCTCACCGGCCCTAGTCGCGGTGTCGACCAAGGCGCAGGCACCGTCGGTTTCGACTGCTCAGGACTGACACGATTCGCCTTCGCCGGCGTCGGAGTACTGTTGCCGCGATGGTCCGGCGACCAGTACAACGCTGGCCGCAAGGTACCTCCCGCGCAAGCTAAACGCGGTGACCTCCTGTTCTGGGGGCCCGGCGGAAGCCAACACGAAGCGATCTACCTCGGCGGCGGAAAAATGATCGAGGCGCAACAAACCGGCGTTCCCATCAAGATTTCACCGGTGCGTACCGCCGGGATGACACCCTACGTCATACGGATTATCGAGACCTGACCCCGAACGCTTCCGCCAACAGCTTCCTCCCACCAAACGCCTTGTCTGCACCGGGTAATGGTTCAGCCGGCCAGACAGTAGCCGATGCCGCGGACCGTCCGGACATAGCGCGGACGAGACGGGGCGTCACCGAGCTTGCGTCGAAGATTGCCGATGTGCACGCCCAGCGCCGACCGCCCGCCGGGCTGCGTCGCCCCCCAAAGGACTTCCTGAAGTCGTCGGCACGTCACGGGCTCCCCTGGATCATCGGACAACACCCGAAGGATCGCGAACTCCGTTCGAGTCAGCGATATGACGTTGCCGCGCTGATAGACCCGCCGGACCCCCACGTCGATCACCAGATCGTCGACGTGGCGTCGCTGCGCGCCGCCGACCTCGCTGCGCTGGTGAGAACGCCTGAGCGTCTGCCGTATTCGCGTGTTGAGTATGTCGCGGGAGCCGATGGGAGCCACTCCGACGCGCGATATTAGTGGCGCCATCTCTGTGTCGGCGAGGGCGACGACGCCGCACTGGGCGGCCTGGCGAACACGGTCAAGGACGACGGCGCCGTGCGCGGATGATCCCAGGCACACCACCACCACGTCGGGGTCATCGTCGCGCACCGCGGTGAGCGCTGCAGCATCTGAGCGTGCGACGTCGACGGCGAACTCTTCGGCGCGTAGGGTGCGGGCCAACATGTCGGCGTAGATGCGCCGAGGTTCAACCAGCAGAACGCGAATGCGCCCAGCGGCTACCGCCGGAGAGGCAACGCTGCCCGAAGCGGGGTGCGGCTCGATGGTCGTGGCAGTCTCCTTGCCAGCGTGGGCCATTCACGGCGTGAAGGTGTCCGCGCGCTGCTGGAACCAGCATATCGCCATCTACGTAGCTACTACGTAGATGGCGATATGGGGTGTCGGGCATGTTCGCGTCGTTGGGTGTTCAGCGGGGGGTTTGCGCGGAGGATGTCAGCTGTTCGGGTTGAAGTCGGCCCCGTCGGTCCAGCCGGAACAAGGCCGCGGCGGAGGCCAGCCCGATTGCCGACAGCAGAACCCACAGCAGCCAGGGTTGTCCGAGATCTCGGGCGGCCTGCATCAGCGAGCCGGTGGCCAGATTGCCGACAAGAATGCCGACTCCGACGATGGTGTTGTAGAAGCCGTAGTGCGTTCCGATGAGACGGTTGTTGGCCAATGAGACGACGGTGTCCATCTCGAACGGGAAGACGGCCGCCGACCCGACCGCCAGCACCGCCGTGGCGACGAGTAGCGCGGTCGCGGCGGCGACTCTGCCTGCCCTGGTGTCATCGGGCAGCACGATCAGCGGCAAAAACGACGCCGCGAGGATCAGCATGCCGATCACCAGGGAGCGGCCGGCGCCCCAGCGGTGGGCGAACCATCGTGTGATCCGCATCTGGCCGAGGACGGCAACCAGACCCGAGACCAGGAAGATCATGGCGGTGACAACGGAATCGTTGCGCGGAAACAGGTCTCGCGCCTGAAGCGGCAATGCCAGATAGACCTGGAATGACAAGACATACGACCCGATCATGGCCGCGGCGAAGAGCAGAAAGGAGCGGTTGGCCGCGACTGTTCGCCAGTCCTGCAGCACCGATGTTTTCTCGTCAGGTGTCCCCGCGGCGCGGTGGGGCAATGCGAAGAGTTGGGCCACGGTCAGCGCAGCGAACACCACCGCTGCGGCGGCAGCTGTCATTCGGAAATCGACGAACATCAAGGCCAGCCCGACAAGGGGTCCGGCCAGAATGCCCGCCTGATAGAACACGTTGAATACCGCGAAGGCTTCCACGCGCCGTGGGCCCGCGTCGGCCGCCAGATAGGCGCGCACCGCAGGATTGAACAGGGCGCCGGCGAAGCCGGTTGCTGCCGAGGCGATCAGAACCGCCGGTAGCGATTCAGCGAAGACGAGCAGGCCGAATCCTGCTGTCCGGAGGACACATCCGCAGACGATGAGCGGTTTGTAGCCCAGCCGGTCTGCCAGAGTGCCGCCGATGAGAAACATGCCTTGCTGGGAGAAGTTACGTACACCCAGCACCAGGCCGATGGCCCACGCGGCCAGCCCCAACGGGCCGGCGAGGTAGCCGGCCAGGTAAGGCATGAGCATGTAAAAGCCCAGGTTGATGCCGAATTGGTTGATCATCAGCATCCGGCTGGGCCAACCAAAGCTGCGGAAGGCTGACAGCAGGGTCATCGTGACTGCACCTCGGTGGGGTCGACAACGGTGGTGCATCGCGTCCACGCCGTGACTGTCTGGGTCATCGGGTCCTCAATGGTGGCGGGATGCCTCGGGGGCGCTGCGTCGAGCAGGCCGTGGGCGCGGCAGTAGTCGTCGTTGTAGATGGTGTCGAAGTAGCGTTGCGGGCCGTCCGGGAAGATCGCTGCGACAGTGGCTCCGGCAGGGCTATTGCGTGCGACCCAGCCTGCAACTAGGGCGACCGCACCGACGCTCCAGCCGCCACTGGCGTAGTGGGTGGCCGCCAGGGTGCGGCATGCCCACACCGACTCCGCGGGGGCAACCCAATGCACTTCGTTGAACGCTTGGTAGTCGACGTTGCCGGGATAGATGCTCGAGCCCAGGCCTCGCATGAGCCGAGAAGCCGCGGGCTGGCCGAAGATCGTCGAGCCCACCGTGTCGACGCCGATCAGCCGCAGCTGCGGGTTAAATTCTCGGAGGACGCGTGCGACGCCGGCCGAGTGGCCTCCGGTGCCCACCGAGCACACCAGGACATCAACGGCGCCGAGTTGTTCGTTCAGTTCCAACGCGAGCCCGCGGTAGGCCTCGACGTTATCGGGGTTGCTGTATTGATCGGGATGCCACGCGCGCGGGTCGGTGGCCAAGATCTTCTGCACGCGGTCACGGCGAGCCTGCTGCCAGCCTCCCTGTGGGTGCGGTTCAGTGACCAATTCGATGTCGGCGCCGAATGCGGCGAGCATATTCTGAATGATCGGCTCCATCCCGGGGTCGGTGACCAAGGTGACGGGGTGCCCGTAGACCGTTCCGGCTAGTGCGAGACCCAATCCCAGCGTCCCGCTGGTGGATTCAACGATGCGGGCGCCGGGGGTAAGTGCCCCGCGGGAGCGGGCGCGTTCGACCATGTGTAGCGCGGGTCGGTCTTTCATTCCTCCCGGGTTGAAGCCTTCGAGTTTGGCCCAAAAGCCCCGCTCTTCTGACGTGAACGGTGCGCCGATTCTCAAGACAGGGGTCTGGCCGACCATGGTGGCCGGCCGCTCGTTGCGGCCGCGTTGTGGCTGTGCCGATCGGGTGTGGGAAGTGCGTGCATGGCGGATTGGCAGGGCAGGATTCATCGATGAATGTCGCTTCTGTGAGGCCGCGACGAAGCACGGCGACTGACGGCAGGTAGCGGTCACCGGCCACCGTCGAAGACGACGGGGCCTGACGCTAGCCGATCAGCGGCGCGCGATACACAGGTGGGCGAGCACGTCGCGGCCGGTGCGCAGGGCGCGGGCGTTCCGTGGTGGACCGCGGATAGGCGCCTTCGCCGCCTGGCACCACAGCAGCGGAAGTACAGCCACGACGAGGCCCAACGCGAGCGCGATCAGGGAGACCGTTCCCCGCGGCAGGATCGCTTCGGCCAGGGTGTCGGGCGTGCACTCGGCGTCGGGTTGGGAGAGGTGGGGGTGGTCGAGCTCGACAGACATCGGCGCGCCGACCGCACTGGCGGCCAGGGTGTGCGGTCCGTGCGTAGGTGCCGCATTCACGCCGGGCAGTGCCCACTCGGCTCCGACGATGACGGTCCAGAACGCGATCAACGCCGCGACGATGGCGCGGCGGCGTTGCCCAGAGTTCGCGTCGAAGTACTTCACGATGTTGCCGACTGTAGCAGCGGATCGGCGATTTCAGGCTCGGCCCCCTAGCCGATGCCGGGTTGTGATCAGACAGCGACCGCCGTTGCGCCGAGCCATCCGGCCGTTCCGTCGCACGATCGACTTCGCCCGATGCCCTTGCGAAAACGCCCTTTTGGAGGTTCCGCGAAGGAGATACAACAGATCGTTGCGCTGCTTGTACCGCAGATCATCTACGGTTTTACTACGTAGATAATTTGCTCTCTATCGGCCCGCGCGCCAAGCGGTGTTTCCTTTGCTGGCGGCCTACGTGCATTGGCTCCACCTGCGGAACGTGCGGCGGGCGTTGAGGCGCTAGTGGTGGCAGAGCACCTGGATGAGGGCGGGTGTGGCGAGCATGGCGGTGATCGCGGCTGCCAGGCAGATGCGGTGGCGCCATCGCACGTGCCGGCGTGTGGGGGTGAGCAGGCGCTGCGCTCGCGCGATGACCGCTGTTCCCGCCGCGGCGAGGCCTTCCCGTGCAGGCGGGTGTTCTCCGGCCAGAGCAGATAATCCAGCCAACAGCGGATGCGTGCCGACGCGGCGCACGGCGGTGTCGTCAGCGCACATCTCCAGCAGTTCACCCACACGATGAGGGGCCGTCGCGAAAAGCGGAAGCCGCGGCAGTGTGCCCCCCAAAGCGCGGAGCGCCATGAGGATGTGGTGGTGGCGCCCGGAGATGTGCGCGTTTTCATGCGCCAGAACCGCTTTGAGCTGTGATCGGTTCAACGACTTCATCGCCGCGGAGGTGACGATGATGGCGTTCGGGCGTCCGACCACGCAGTAGGCAGCAGGCCGGTCGGCCTCCACGACCACCACATTGGGATGGTCGGTGGGTCGGCCGACGATCCGCGCGGCACGCGCGTGCTCGTGACTTCGCGCCCGCAGCCGCGACAAGCAGCGACCGATCCGCATTACGACGAACCCTGACGTCAGGGTTCCTACCGCGATGAGAACAACAGAACCGATTCGTCCGGCCATGGGGGTGTGCTCGGAGAAGCCAAACAGCTCCAGGCACAGCGTCACGACCGCGCCCGTACGAATACTGTCCGTCGTTGCGCCGATGACCATGATCAGCGCGACGAGCCACGCCGTCAGCGTCGCGGCGACGGTGGCCAGCCAGGCTGCCACTCCCATATGGGGGCTGATGCCGTGACGGGTCATCCGCCTCAGGACCGGTGGCGCCCACCAGGCCAGCGCGCTGCCGTAGAGGAGCAGCCACAGCGCGGCGGTCATCACCGACGACCCTTGCGCAGAGCCGCCTTCAATTGAGCGGACTGCTCGGCGTTCATCTGCTCAACAAAGAAGGCCAGCACCGCATCGGTATCCCCGCCGGCGTCGAACGCGGCCTTCATCAAACGCGCGGAACGCTCCTCGCGGCTCATGGACGCCTGATACACGTACGCTTTCCCATCGCGCTGACGTTGCAACCAGCGCTTGCGGTACAGGTTGTCCATCGTCGACATCACGGTGGTGTAAGCGATCTGGCGCCGTTGAGAGATCTCGTCGAAAACCTCACGCACCGTGACAGGCTCGGCGTAATCCCACACGCAATCCATGACCACCGCTTCGAGGTCGCCGAATCCTCGCTGTTCCATTTGCGCCTCCCGCTCTCCGCGACGAGCTGGCCTCCTCGCGCCCCGAGCTCTTCAGTCCCCAATGTAGCCGCCGAGCTGGGAAAAGCCGCGATACGCCTCACCTGGACCGCATAGGGCCAGCATCTGCACTACCGGCCGCGGCGCGTGAACCTAGCGCCCGTGGCGCACAGTTGTAACCGACCTGAGACTGTGACAGACGTTCCTCCTGATACCAAAGTGATGTACGTTCCGTCTACGTACTATTGTGCTACGTACTTAGCTCGGTAGTAGGAGTGCCGCGGGTGCCTTTCGGCTTAGGTGCGCGGCTCGACAACGCTCACCCCAGCTGAGGAGATTCGATGCGGCGCCTCACTTCTTTTCTGAGTCTCTTCGCATTAATGCCGGCACTGGTGATCAGCGCCCCGGGCACCGCTGTTGCCGGGCATGACGGCAGCCCCGACCGCGACGACGTTCCCTCATTGGTTGCGGCGGTCGCCGAAGCGAACCAGCGGATGGCCGACGTCGGTAGCGACATCCAGATCAAGCAAGAGGGCGTCAACCGTGCCCTGGTCGAAATCGCGGCCGCTCGCGACACCCTCGCGCAGGCCCGACGCGACGTTGTTGCCAGCGACCAAGCCCTTACCGACAGCCAACACGCGATCGAGGCCGCACAACAGCGCTTTGACCGCTTCGCCGCGTCGACCTATATGAACGGGCCGTCGGGTGCGTTGCCGCTGGCAAAAAGTCCCGAGGAGATCCTGGCCGGGGCCTCGACCCAGCAGACCCTCACCATCAGCTTTCAGCGGGTCCGCGACGACCTCCTGCGTCGGCAGACCGATCAGGCCAACAAGCTTTCTGCTGCGACGGCCGCGCGGGCGCGCGCCGAGAGCGCCGCCGCGGACGCCCAACGCCGGCAAGACGACGCGGTAGCCGCACTCCGGGACGCCCAGCAGACGTTTACCGCACAGCAACGCGAGGTCGAACGGCTCGCTACCGAACGCGACTCCGCTCAAGCTCGACTGGAAGCCGCCCGACCGGTGGCGGCGACAGCCGCCGCGCCCAGTGCCGCGCAACCCGGCACTGTTCCGGCATCCGGCGCTCCCTGGGACCGCGGCACCACGTCGCCGGGGGGCGCCACCAAGGGGGGCCTGTGGGACACCACGCTGCCGATGGTGCCCAGCGCTAACGTGGCCGGCGACCCGGTGGCCATCATCAATGCCGTCCTCAAGATCATGGCGACCTCGGCGCAGCTGACGGCCGACATGGGCCGCAAGTTCCTCACCAAACTCGGCATTCTGTCTCCAGTCACCGCCGCCGCAGATCCCGGCATCACCAACGGACGCATCCCCCGCCTCTACGGCCGCCAGGCCTCAGAATTCGTGATTCGCCGCGCCATGTCACAACTGGGCGTGCCTTACTCCTGGGGCGGCGGCAACGCCAACGGCCCGTCACGAGGCATCGACCAGGGCGCCAACACCGTGGGTTTCGACTGTTCGGGCCTGATGCTGTATGCCTTCGCCGGCGTCGGCATCAAACTCGACCACTACTCCGGGTCGCAATACAACGCAGGCCGCAAGATCCCCTCGTCACAGATGCGACGCGGTGACCTCATCTTTTACGGCCCCAACGCCAGCCAGCACGAAGCGATGTATCTGGGCGACGGCATGATGATCGAAGCCCCCTACACCGGGTCGGTCGTCAAGATCTCGCCCGTGCGCACCTCCGGCATGACGCCCTACGTCACCCGCTTGATCGAATATTGACGTCGCCGCGATGCCGCGCAGGTGGACCGGTCAGTGCGCCGCGGTGCGGCCGCTGCGAATCGGCCTCCTCGGGCACGTCAGGCCGCCCCGAACGACGCGGCCAGCGAGAGGCGTTAAATAGCGCCGTCGCGCCGGCGATCGCAGCCGCCCACAGCGCCACGACCACGGCACACAGGATCAGCCACGCTTGCCACCCGAGACTGTTCGGGCACACGTCCATCAGCCAACGCATGTCAGGCCCTCCTCCGCAGTGAGCCTCACCCCACCGTAGGAGGAAAACGGTATGAGTCGTGTGAAGATCTGCTGAAGATCGAGCCGCTCGGTCAGCCATACCTGGTTACGGGCGCACCAGCAGGCACCATATGGGACATGCAGCACCACCACCTGGGCGCGCCTGAGAGCGCGAAGGGATACCGCGCGCTGGTCGTCGACGACGAACTCCCCCTGGCCGAAGTGGTGGCCAGCTATCTCGAACGCGAGCAGTTCGAAGCCGTCGTCGCCGGCAACGGTGTCGACGCAATCGCCGTCGCACGCGACCTGGATCCCGATGTCGTCATCCTTGACCTCGGCCTACCCGGCATCGACGGACTCGAGGTCTGCCGGCAATTGCGGACCTTCTCCGACGCCTACGTCGTCATGCTCACCGCCCGTGACACCGAACTGGATACCGTGCTCGGCCTCACCGTCGGCGCCGACGACTACATCACCAAACCCTTCAGTCCCCGCGAGCTGGTCGCGCGCATCCGCGCCATGCTGCGGCGACCCCGCATCCTGCAAACAGCCGCCGCACCCGCCGAACGAGAGACAGCCCCGCCGCGCCGCTTCGGCGCACTGAGCATCTACGTCGCCGCCCGTGAGGTACATATCGACGACGAACTAATCCTGTTGACCCGCACCGAATTCGACATTCTCGAAGCCCTGTCCGCGCGGCCAGGAATCGTGCTGAGCCGCCGACAACTTCTCGAAATAATCCGCGACGAACCCTGGGTCGGCAACGAACACCTCGTCGACGTCCACATCGGACACTTACGACGCAAACTCGGCGACGACGCCGCACGCCCCCGCTACATCGCCACGGTTCGAGGTGTCGGATACCGGATGGGAACCGGACAGTGACTCCCCCACCCACGTCGACCCCTCGCCGGCGTCGACGGCCGGGCCGTCCCGGTATCGGCCTGCGACTCCTGGCGGCCCAAGCCATCGTGCTGGCGGCCGGAGCGGCGACGACCGCGGTGGTCGCTGCCGTGGTCGGCCCACCGCTGTTCCGCGAACACCTCCACCGTGCCGGTGTCCCGATGGACTCCCTGGAAGAAGTCCACGCCGAAGAGGCCTACGGCTACGCAACGGTGATCTCCATCGGAGGCGCTTTAGCGGTGTCAGCACTGGCCGCCCTCGCGGTCAGCTTCTACGTCAGTCGACGCCTCCAACGGTCCATCACCGAAGTCGCCGCCGCGGCCACCGATGTCGCTGAAGGGAACTACGACATCCGCGTGTCACCGCCGCGCCTCGGCGATGACTTCGACGCCCTCGCAACCGCATTCAACCAAATGGCCTCCCGGCTTCAAGCCGTCGATTCGACACGACAGCAACTGTTCGGAGACCTCGCGCACGAGATCCGCACACCCGTGGCAGTACTCGAGGCCTACATCGAGGCACTCGAAGACGGCGTGCGCTCCTTGACACCCCAGACAGCAGCCATGCTGCGCGACCAAACCCGTCGGCTGGTGCGATTCTCCGATGACGTCGCCGCGCTGGCGAAGGCCGAGGAAAGTGCGGTGTCTATGTCCTACGCCTCCCTCGACGTGGACCGCCTAACCCGCCAGTGCGTCGCAGCAGCACAAGAACGCTATAACGCCAAGGGGGTCGGACTGCACGTACACCTCCCGCAACCGCTACCGCCGCTTTGGGCCGACGAACAACGACTGTCTCAAGTGTTGGGAAACCTGCTGGAGAATGCGCTACGGCACACACCGCCCGGCGGGTCGGTACACCTTCACTGTCTTCGTGACGGCGACCAGGTAAAAATCGCTGTCGCTGACACCGGAGAAGGGATAGCCGCTGAGCACGTCACCCGAGTGTTCGAACGGTTCTACCGGGCAGACACCGCCCGCGACCGGGAGCATGGCGGCGCCGGTATCGGGCTCGCCATCGCCAAAGCGCTCATCGAAGCGCACGGCGGATCGATCTCGGTAGCCAGTGCTGGACCCGGCGCCGGCGCAACATTCACCATCGCCCTGCCCATCACCCCGATACGCAGCGAACACCACCCTGCGACGGCTGCTCAACGCGTCCCTGACTAGTGCCCTCTCCGCGCTACTTGTCCAACATTCCCTGCATCGTGTCGATCTCTGCTTGCTGAGAAGACACGATGTTGCGCGCCATCTCGACTGCCGCCGGGAACTGGCCGTTGTCAACTTCCTGCTGCGCCATCATGATCGCGCCCTTGTGATGCTCGATCATCTGCGTCAAAAAGAGTCGGCTAGCCTCAGCGCCCTGCGCGTTCTGCAGTGCAGCCATATCGGCTTCCGACATCATGCCCATACCGCCGCCGCTCATACCCGGCATATCACCCATGTCTCCGCTGGGCATTTGATGGCCAGGCATGTCATGACCGGGCATTGCGGCGGTGCTGGGGGCCGTTGTCGACGAGGACACTCCCCAGTCCTGCAGCCAGCCCTGCATCTGTTCGATCTCAGGACCCTGAGCGTTCTTGATCTCGTTGGCGAGTGACACTACTTCAGGATCAACTCCCTGCTTGCCGAGCAGCATGTCGCTCATCTCGATCGCCTGCTGATGATGAGGGATCATGCCCTGAGCGAACGTCACATCAGCATCGTTATGGGCAGCGTCACTGCTCGCAGCACTGGGCGAAGCCGACGCCGACGCTGCTGCCGAGGTGGTGCTCGACGACGATGACTGAGACTCGTTCGTTGCATTCGAACAGCCGCTGATATACAGGGCCGACGCCGCAAGCGCCGCAAGCCCGAATCCAAAACGCTTGTGCTGCATCGCACATCCTTCCTCGAACATCTTCGTGACACCATGCGTCCACACGGCAAGCCCTTGCGCCGCCGCACCCCAGCCTCAGCATGCCGAGTATGGGTCAGTTCGTGATCCGATGAAGATTTGATGAAGACGACTCCCCCGGTCTGTCACTCGCGGTCGCGCCACCCGAGGCGCAGCCACCTCACGCACCGCCCACCTACTATTGAACTACGTAGATCTCGTGACCGGAAGGTGTCCGTGTGCTGATCCGCAACCTTTTCGCCATCGCCCTGACCGGGGCTCTGGCCGCGGCCTGTTCGTCGAACGCCCCTGAAAGCCCGCCACCCGCCGTCGTGCCGGGCATGGTGCACATCCACGGCCTCGGCATCAACCCATCTGACGACAAGCTCTACGTCGCAACTCATTACGGCCTCTACACCGTTGAGCAAGATCAGGCGCCCCAACGAGTTGGTGAGCTCTCGCAGGACTTCATGGGCTTCACCGTCGCCGGCCCCGACGAATTCCTGGCTAGCGGCCACCCCGACCCCGCCGATCGTCAACAGCCCCCGCACCTCGGCCTGATCAAAAGCAGCGACGCCGGCCAGTCCTGGGAACCTCTGTCGTTGCACGGTAGCGCCGACTTCCACGCGCTCAAATACCGCCACGGACGGGTCTACGGTCACGACAGCCAATCCGGCACCGTGATGGTTAGTTTTGATCAGCGGTCCTGGCAGCAGCGCGCAGAAGTGCCCGCCGCCGTCGACCTCGCAGTATCACCGGGTGCCCCGGATGAGATTCTCGCGACAGCACGCCAAGGGCTGCTCCGAAGCACCGACGGGGCGAGGACGTTCAGCGCAGTCACCGGTGCGCCGGCACTGCTGTTCATCAGCTGGCCCGACCGCGGTCCCCTGCTCGGCGCCGACCTCGAAGGACGGCTGTACACCAGCGCCGACGACGGGCAGACCTGGCAGCCGGGCCACTCGCTCAACAACAAACCCCAGGCCCTGCTCGCCGCCGGCAACGGTCAGGTCTACATCGCCACTGATACCGCCATCTACACCTCCACCGACAACGGCGCGACCGTCAACGTCCTCACCGCTGTCGAATAGACACCCGACCGCAAAACCCCCGTCGAAGCCGTGCGAGACGGGTTTCGAGTACGCAGAACGATTGCCTGCTCAACCCTGCACATCGCTCACACCATCGACGACATCGGCGAATGGACCGAACCGCCAGGATTTCCTCTGGAATGGACCGGCCTCGCTGCGAAGCTCCTAGTACCGCCGCACGTTGTGAATCGGCGCCGACGAGATCGGCGCGACTTTCACCGGCGTTCCGTACGTCGACGCATGCACCATCAACCCGTCGCCGATGTAAATCCCCGCGTGAGACACGTCAGCATAGAAGGTCACGATGTCGCCGGGCTGAACGTCTGAAAGCGCCACCGGCTGCCCGCCCTGCGCAAGCGCCTGACTCGACCGAGGCAACGACTTGCCGTTCTGCAGAAACGCCCACTTAATCAGCCCAGAGCAGTCGAACGCATCCGGACCGGTGGCTCCCCACGAATAAGGCGACCCCACCCGTGTCAGCGCCGCCTGGACCACCGCAACACCGTTCCCCGAGGATCCACCGCCCGCCGGGCCCGGCATAGCAACGATGCTCGGATCGCTCACCGGCGGAGTCGACGGCAAAGGAGGCGGCGCGGGGCCAGGGTCAGCCAAAATCGCTCGCTGATCAGGCGTCAAAGCGTCGTAGCGGGCCTGCACAGCAGCAATCTGCTCCGCCATCCGACGCTGTTTGGCCTCCAGGTCGGTCCGCACTGCCGCCGCCTCATCGGCCGCACTCCGCGCTTGGGCTGCCGACTTCGCAGACCGCTCCGCAGTTGCCGCGGCCCGCGCACTGGCCGACCGGAACGCAGCCATCTGCACAGCCAGCTCCGACGCAACCGTCTTCTGGACTGCCAGCTGATCGATCAAATTCTGAGGAGACGTCGCCGTCAACGCCGCCGCCAAGGTATCCGTGCGCCCACCCATGTAGGCAGCCGCGGCCAACCTATCGACTGCAGCCTGATACCTCACCAGATCGGCCGCCGCTGCATCCGCGGCCATGCGATCCGAAACCGCCCCCTTCTCCGCAACCTGCTGCGCTGCGAGCTTCTCGTCAAGGTCGATCTGCGCCGTGTGAATCTGCTCGGTGGTCTGCTCCGCCAGACGCGACAATTCAGTCAGTTCGGCAAGGGCATCAGCCGCCGGATCAGCGCGGACACCGGTTGCCAAAAGCGCAGCAACAACGCCGAAAGCCACCAAAATGCAGACGAGCCGCCTGCCCAACGCGCGCGGCAGGACCGCCAGCACAGATGAAGTCACAAGAGCGAAAACCTTCGGCTAAGTAGCAAGTACGTACTAGATACGTAGGTCACGGTTAGGTTACGAGGCCAGGCAGCCGCTGTCCAGCCGGATTTTCTAGGGCGCGCTCTGAACTGATGGCCCGAAACTGCGTCGGCTCAGCGGCATCCTTCGGTCCCGCTGTTCGTCACCCACGCGACGTCAAGCGCTAAGGGTATGAAGAAGGCGCAATCGACACCACCGACTCATCGCCCCTTATCAGCTACCGCCTCACGACCGCTTCCCCTAGCGTCACGACGCGCCCTCCTGGTTGAAAGCCCTATTCGGAGTCATAGAGACATTCATCGTGGATAACGACTGATATCCATAGCGCGGTTGACTTGTCCCCCACGACCCGATCGAGTCGATGCGACAATATGCGGGAATCGAATATGCAGGTTTACCGGTATTAGTCTGCTTATTGCATCCGGTGAATTTGGCATCCTCGCACGGTCAGGACAACAAACATTCCCCAGCCGAGCGAGCGTCCAACAAGAACGAGCTGCAAGACGCTCCCCTGGGGCGGGGAGCAGGCCGCCGCCCCTAGTTAAGGGTGCCGCAGTTCTCCGTAGCGGGTAGGTGTCAGATCCTCGCTGTGGCTGACGTGGAGCCGACCGGGGCGGGTCCGTTGTTCGTAGGCGGTGATGACCAAGCCAATTCCCCCGGCGGCAGGCACCAGTACGCCTTGCACATGCAGGAACCATGCGGCATGGCCCACCGCTTGGCACGCCGACCAGTCGTCGCCATAGATGTCGTCGTCCTCGAGCCCCACCGCTTCGCGGGCGTCAGAGGTGATGAGATCCAGGACGGCCAGGTCGGTGGCCTCGATGGTGTGCAGTCGATAGGAAGCTTCGAGCATCTTCTCCGGGGTCGTCGACGCCGCCTGCGCGGCGCGTTCTACTTCGACCATGCACGCTTGCGTGGAGTCGGCCAGATAGATCGCCGAGAAGAGTCCGGCAGGGTTTCCACCTTCCACCGAATCTGCGCGCCCCTTCCCCCGACAAGGGGTCACGGTGGGCGCCGGTGTAGCGAGCGCACGTGCCCGACCACCGGCTGGTGCCGCGCGCGTCAATGCGCTGCACCAGGTCCTCGTCGAGCGCATCGCTCACACGAAGATCCCTTGGGCCATGGCGTCGATGAGGGCCAAGACGCGCTGGTACTCGCCGTCACGCACCAGGTCGGCGGGCTTGGCGTGGGCCAGTAATCGATTCGGGGAGAACATCCAGACGTTGGCCTGGTCTCGGGGAAGCACTTCGGCCAGCGCGTCGGCGACGTAGGCCAGTTCGATGAGTCGTTGTTTGTTGAGTCGTTGTGGAACGACCTGTCCTGAGGTCCAGCGCGCCACCGAGCGCGCCGACGCGTCGACGATGTCGCCGACCTCTTCGTAGGTCAATCCCAAGCGCTCGATCGCACTCGACACGGTCGAGGCGAGCGCGTTAGCTCCCATATCGTCTGCCTGTCTTCCTTTTGTCTGCGTGTGTGTCATGCATTCTGTCATGAAACAACGCCCGAGGTCGAGAGGACGTTTTCACACGATGGGCATTCAGTTTCGGCTCGGACCCAACGACCACAAGCAGGTCGAAGATTTCCTGTCGCGTGAGCACGCTGGCACCGACGCCATCACACTGGACACCAAAGCTGCACGTCACCAGGCCGCTGCGGCGGCAGCCGCCGTGGAGGCGGGCCTGCGGGTGTACTGGGAGCCCGCCGCTGAGCGGCTTGCCGACGAGGGCTTCGGCCTCGACAAGCTGCCGCTGTGCACCGGCCGTCCCTACGGCATCAATGCTCTTGCCGAGGATCAATCGGCACGCCGCGCTGGTAGACCTGACGGTGGAGAAGCACCCGGAGCTCGTCACCCACGTCACGGCCCCGCACTTCTACGTCACCGACGAACGCACTGCACGACTGAACGTCGATCTCGCCGAACGCACCCGCCTGGCCGTCGGCAAGGACAAGCCCACCCGGGCCGTGATTACCGTTCACGCTGAACGTCAAGTTCGCCAACCTCAACAAGGAGTACGGCCTCACCGTCGAGAACGCGGTGCTGCACTACGCTCCCGAGCCGGTACCGAACGCCAACGCCAGCCTGACACTGCTAAAGCCACGCTGGACGATATTCAGCTGGGCAACATCACCCTTGACGACGCCAAGAAGCAGAACAAACTCACCATCGATGGCCAAGAAGCGTCGTTCAACGATTTCCTTGGCCTACTCGACACCTTCCCGTTCTGGTGCAACATCGTCACCCCATAGCCCGAAGCCGGCGTCGCCGTTCACCGAAGACTGACCTGAGATAAAACCGGCCCTAGCTGTAACTCCCAGACAGGTTGTGAACGGCGTGGTGAGCGGAAGTAGGTGAGGACCTCCGGTATCGGTGTGGTTACCAAACACGCACATCCGATTACCGAGAGGTCCTCATGGTCCACGCTAATGCTTCGTTGACTCCTCGTGGGCGGTTGCGGCTTGCGCAGGCGGTTGTTGATCAGGGCTGGAGTTTGCGGCGCGCGGCTGAGCGGTTCCAATGTTCGGTGGCCACAGCCAAGAAATGGGCCGACCGTTATCGCGACGGTGGCGAAGCAGCGATGGTAGACCGGCCCAGCCGGCCGCATCGCAGTCCGTTGCGGTTGCCGAAACGACGTGAGCGGCGCATCGTCAACCTGCGCTTCACCCGGCGCTGGGGCCCACATCGCATCGCCGCTTACCTGCACCTGCCACGCTCGACCGTTGAGGCGGTGCTGCGCCGCTACCGGATGCCATTGCTGCGGCACCTGGACCAAAACACCGGGTTACCGGTACGCCGGCCCAAACCCCGCCGCTATGAGCACCCGGCTCCCGGCGACTTGGTCCATGTCGACGTCAAGAAACTGGGCCGCATCCCCGACGGGGGCGGCCATCGCAAGCTGGGTCGCCAAGCCGGCCGGCGCAACCGCTGCGGCATGGGATACACGTTCTTGCACCACGCCGTTGATGACCACTCCCGGCTGGCCTACTCCGAGGACCTCACCGACGAACGCAAAGAAACCGCCGCGGGATTCTGGAAACGCGCCAACGCGTTCTTCGCCGACCACGGCATCACCGTCAAACGAGTGTTGACCGACAATGGATCCTGTTACCGGTCAAAGAATTTCGCTGAAGCGCTCGGCCCCGACATCACCCACAAGAGGACCCGGCCCTACCGGCCACAGACCAACGGCAAAGTCGAGCGATTCAACCGCACCCTGACCACCGAATGGGCCTATGCGCAGACCTACCGCTCTGAGGCCGAACGCGCCGGAACCTACCAGCACTGGCTGCATCACTACAATCACCACCGACCCCACACCGGCATCGGCGGAATGACACCAATCGAGCGCCTACGCGTTCACAACCTACCCGTGAAGAACACCTAGCCATCGGCACCGATGGCACCTGTCCCAGATGTCGAGTCCGACACCGTGGGCCCGCACACCACATGGCGGTGAAACGCGCGATCTCCGAGGCGTGCGCCAGCCGGTCCACGATAACCTCGCCGCTCTCCTCAAGACCGGTGAACCTAACAGCCGGCACCTACGTTCACCGCGGCCCGCGTATTCGGCCACCGCACCACGCCGCACGCCCCATCAGACAGCGTCCGCGTCGACACGACCGCGACCCCGCAGCCGCGCTGCGGCGACGCATCGCTCAGTGCGCCCAGCAGGCCGGCGGGAGTGCGGGATCGCGGCCCCGCGGCAGCGTCCCCGCGACGGCATCAACTTGCGCGCTGCCCTGCGCCGTCGCAACGCCGCGCCGAGCGCCCTTCTGTCGTCGGGTTCAGGACGTAGCGCACCCTTGAGACTTCCGTCGCCGCGCCACCGCCGAACCGTCACGCTGGCGCCGCTCCGGCCGGCGGTTCGCCCGCGTCCGGGCCGACCTCCCCGTCCGCCGCCGCCTCCCCCGTTCCGGACACATTCCGACCTAGTGCCTGCGAACCGTTCCGCGATACCGGATTTGCCGCTTTCGGCGCATGCCGTGCCATCACGCGCACGATTGCGATCCCGAGGTCGTGTTTGGTGGCGATCGTCGTCAGCGTCTCACCCCGCTCACGCATCCGTTCGACGGCCGCGCCCGCCGCTTCGCGATCGTCGCCTACCCGTTTAGCTTCTTCGCGCGCCAACTGCGCGTCGGCCTGCGCGCGCAGCTCCGCGCGCCGCTGCTTCTTCCACTCGCCAATCGCGTCGAGTTTGTCGATCGCGTGAAGCAGGATCGTCGCGTCCTTGAGGTTCGCCTTCTCCCGCGCCGCAAGCTCCTCGTTGGCGCGCCGAGCCGCTTCCACAGCCCGGCGCCGGGCCTCCGCCTTGGATGTTCTCGCTGCCGTCATGGTTGAGGACCTTAGAAGTGTTCGGGCCGAGCAGGCCACCACCACAGCCACATTCGTCGCCCACGACTTTTTTCGTCCGCCCTCCTGACCGCTTCACCGTCGCCACCCTCAACCCACCGTCACCCACCCCACTCGCCAACCACCGCACCCACCGCCAGCCGCCCTCCTCACACCCCGTTTACAGCCCGCCGACAGACCACACACCTCTTGCACTTCGGAGCCGAAGGTCGCGAATCAACCTGAAGTTGACGCGTATATCTGGCGCATGGGACCAGCGCCGGATGCGCTTCATTGAACCACTTTCGTGTTCCTCCTGGTAGACGGATTTCGCTCGCAGGTGTGGTAACTTGCGGTTGTCATTGACAACTCTAAGTTGACGATAGATGGAGGTTCTCTTGTGAGCGTTCCGGGGTCGGCGCACTTGGTTCTTGCCTCGGGCGTGGTTCACCTGGACGAGGCCAGCGCAGTCTTCGAAGCGATGCTGTCTGGGTGGGGTCGTCAACAGGCGTCTCGGCTACTCGCTGCTGAGGCCACGATCGAGCCGCGGCTGGCGTTGGTGCGGCGGTTCGCAGAGTTCGCCGGGGCGCCTCCGTGGGACTGGACTGCCGGCGATGTCGAAGACTTCACGGCCGCTTTGATGTCGGGCCCGGAACGCAAAGCACCGTCGACCATTCGCGGCTATCACATGTCGTTGCGGATGTTCTGCGACTACCTACTCGATAGCCGCTACGGTTGGATCGCGCAATGCGAGAACAGGTTCGGACGGATCCCATCGCAGGTCTGTCACGACTACAACACCGCCGCGCATCTGGTCGACTACGAGGGCAAGCCCGCGCGTCGCCCGTTCACCTACGACGAACTGGAAACATTGTTCGATTTCCTCGATGATCGCGTCGATGTTCTCGCTCGGTCCAGGAACAAAGGCGCGTTCGCGGCGCTGCGCGACGCACAGATGATCAAGACGGCCTACGCCTTCGGTTTACGCCGCCGCGAGCTGTGCTATCTCGATCTCGCCGACCTGCGTCCGAACTCGCGGATGCCGGCCTGGGGCACGTTCGGCGCCGTCCACGTTCGCTACGCCAAATCACGTCGCGGCAGCTCTCCCAGGCGTCGCACCGTGCTCGCCGTTCCGGAGTTCGACTGGGTGATCGACGGACTGCGCCAATGGGTCGACCACGGCCGCCCACTCCTCAGCCCCGGGAACCGTCAAGAGCTCTGGCTGACCGAGCGTCGACGGCGCGTGGCGACCAAGACCATGGATAGGCGATTCGCCGTCGCACGGGTGCAAGCGGGACTGCCTGCCGAGCTCACCTTGCACTGCCTGCGGCACTCCTATGTCACCCATCTGATCGAGTTCGGTTATCCGGAGCGGTTCGTCACCGAACAGGTGGGGCACTCGTATGCCTCGACCACCGCGATCTATACCTCGGTGTCCGACGACTTCAAGACCAAAACACTGCAGGCGGCGCTGCGCCGCGTCTACGGATCATCCACGACGACAGGTGAAGGCGGAGATGAGCACTAGGACCGTGCTGCGGTGGAACCTGCGTCAGCTGATGGCCCAGAACGGAATGTTCGCCACCACCGACCTTGTCGCACCGCTGCACGAGCGTGGCGTGGAGATCTCCCGACAGATGGTGCACCGGATCGCGACCAAGCCCCCGCAGCGCATCAATCTCGACCTGCTCGCCGCCCTCTGCGACATCTTGTCGTGCACGCCCAACGACCTGCTCGAGCTCGTCGCCGAACAAGTCCGTGAGGCGCCCGCGGTCAACGACAGCGGACCCGGCATCGGCGACCTGCGACCCATCCGCGCCACCATCCGCCGCCCCCACGACAACCAGTGACTCAGCGGGCCTGCTGGGAGTGTGCAAGCACCATCCGGCTAACCCCACTGACGCACGGGCGTCGCATCTGTGTCGCATGCCGTCGCAGACGGCACTATCACCCCGAGAAATGCCCGCGGTGTGAGACCGTGCGGCCACTGGCGTGGCAGCTCGACGATGCCATCGTGTGCGCCTCCTGCGCCGGTGTCGCATCGATCTTCACCTGCAGCGAATGCGGCCGCGAAGAACACCCCTACGGGTTCTACCGATGCGCCCGCTGCTTCCTACGCGAGCGCCTCACCGAGCTGCTCACCGACCCGATCAGCGGCACGATTCATCACCGACTACGGCCCGTGTTCGACGAACTGATCAACGCCGACCGCCCACAGACGGTGCTCTGGTGGCTGCGAAAGAAGCCCGGTACCGGCCCGCAGCTCCTTCGCGACATGGCCTGCGGAACGCGTGAAATCAGCCACGACACCTTCAGCGATCTTCCCTCGGACCGAGCCCACGATTACTTGCGCAGCCTCCTGGTCGCGGTCGGCGTTCTGGGCCCGATCGACATCCGCGTCGAACGGATGCTGCCCTGGATCGAGGACGTTGTAGCCGAGCTTCCGGCCGAAGACGCCGCCATCGTTCGCCGATTCGCGCATTGGCATGTACTGCGCCAGATGCGCAAGGCCTCCCACGAGAACCGGCTGACGAGATCGATGACCGATGCCTGCCGTCGTCGCGTCCGCGTGGCGATTCAGTTCATGGCGTTTCTGCACACCCACGACGCCACTCCGGCGACAGCGACACAGGAGATGCTGGAGCGCTACCAGGCGCTCCACCGGAGGCCGCTCACTGCCGAGTACGCCTTCCTCGTCTGGCTACGCCAATCCCGCATCAACACCACACTGAGGGTCACCGATCCGCCACGGTCACCTCCCTCGGTAACCGTCTCGGATTCCCAGCGGTGGGCCGCCGTCGGGCGGCTGCTGCACGACGACACAATCCGCCGCAAAACCCGCATCGCGGGACTGCTCACATTGTTGTTCGCCCAACCTCTTTCGCGCATCGTCGCCCTGCGATCAAGCCAAATCTCGATCTCCGACGATCACGCCGTGCATGTCGTCTTCGCCGCCATCCCCATCCAAATGCCTCCCCTACTCGACGACCTCATCCGCGAGCATCTGGAGCAGCAATGCGAAAGCCGCTACACCCCATCCCATACGGGCTGGCTGTTCCCCGGCCGACTTCCCGGCACCCACCTGTCCACCGAGAACATCCGCACCCAGCTCGTCGCGGTCGGGGTGAAACCCTACGAACATCGCAAAGCCGCCCTCTTCCAGCTCGCCAGCGACATGCCCGCACCCGTGCTGGCCGAACTGCTCGCGATCACCACCAAGAACGCAGCCGCCTGGGCCAAACTCGCCGCCCGCGACTGGACCGATTACGTCACCGAACGCGGCAGATCAATGCCGCATCGAAGGCGGAGCTAACTCGCAACAGCGATGTCGTAACCACTCCATGCCGCCGAGGCCACGATTCGCCTGCTCTCGTCAAAGTTGTTCTTTGTCAATCCTCCTCGCCACAAGTCAAGCAATCGAGAAACGGGTTCAAGCAGTTGCGCGCCCTCAAGCGTCTGAGACGCCGAACCGCGGGTGACCTGCACTTCGGGTAGCTCACTACCCTGCTGCGAGTCTCCGCACCTCGCTGTGGAACGGAAACCAGCGTACGGCCTCGCCGATGATGGCGACGAATGGTCCTTCGATGCCATCACCGACGCGATTTGCGAGAGGCGAAAAGGGCCCGAAGACCAGCCGGCTCGACATTGTGATTTCGTTGTGCCTAGCGAGCTGAGCGCGCCGGGCGGCCCGTCTTCTTGGTGGCGATGTTCGATTTTATGGCGTCGCTGTCGGTGTTGCGGTGGGCGGCGAGAAAGTCATCGACGATGTTCGCGCAGTCATTGTGAGTGATAGTGCGAAGCCCGGTCATTCGGGCGAAGGCGAGTGGTCCGACGAGTTGGCAAAGCGCCAGTTCCTGGTCGAAGTCGTTGAGTTCGGCTTGAGCTTTTGGGCTGGTGAGTACGGCGTCAAATGGTTGACGATATTGATCGACAACTCGGGTCCGTAGCGCCCCGGATGTGTGGCGGTCTTCCGCTTGGGCATTGGAGCCGGTGGGCCCCAATGAGAGCCACGCGAGTGTCGTGACATGCAGCGGTGCGTCGTTGAAAAGGGCGGCTTGGCGGCTGAGCAATTCGATCAGCTGCTCACGGAGGGGTCCGCTGGTCGGTGCCGGAGTGGTCACTTGTGGAAGTAGGCGTTCGAACGTGGCTGCCAGTAAATGCGACGAACTGTGGAAGTGGCGGTACAGCGTGGTTCGGGCCACTTTGGATGCTTTGGTGACGGCATCGATAGTGACCGCTTCCACCCCACCGGTGCTCAGTAGCGTTGCCGCAGCATCCAGCAGCCGGGTGCGTGACCGGATGAGCCGAGGGTCCACGTCGTCGTCAGGGACGGGCACTGCCTGACTGTCGCTCACTCGTTCACCTCGGCGGTCGATCTTCACGCGATGCTGTCACGGCAGTCTAGCAGTGTGGTACTAACGGTAGCGCAGCGAAACCGATCGTATTGGAGGGTGACGGTGCCCGAAAGCCTGTTGCCGCCCGAGCGGCTGCCCTCGCACACCACGACATGCATGGGTTGCGGCCCGGACAACCCCCACGGACTGCGGTTGGTGGTGCATCGTAGCGGCGACGCGGTGTACACCGATGTGACGTTCGATGAGCGCCATATCGGGGCCCCGGGCCTGGCCCATGGCGGGGCAGTGGCCGCGGCATGTGATGACGTCCTGGGCTTCACGTTGTGGATCGCCGGAACCCCGGCGGTGACCCGCACCCTGACGGTCGAATATTTGCGGCCGGTGCCGCTGCATCAGACCCACCGGATTACTGCCCACATCGTCTCTCGTGAAGGGCGGGCGCTGCATGTCACGGCGACAGGCACGGGTGAGGGTGGGATCGCCCGCTTCACCGCCAGTGCAGTGTTCATTGTCGTCAGCCCTGAGCACTTCGCCGCACACGGCGATGTCAGCGCTTTCGGCGATCTTCTGGAGCAGTTCTCGCGCCGCGGCGGCCTCGACCCGGAGCCGTCATGACTGTCCCTCAGGCGCGCAGCCACGGGAAAACCCCGCCTTCGGAAGCGAACTCGGTCGCTGCAGAGAAGCGAGCCGCTAACGCGTCGCGTTCACGCGCGTCCGCACGGCGCCGGGAGACCATTCTTGATGCAGCTTTGGTCGTGGCCGCGGCGGGTGGTTACGAGGCGGTTCAGATGCGGACAGTTGCCGAGCGGGTCGGCATCGCCGTCGGCACGCTTTACCGCTATTTCCCGGCGAAAACCCACTTGCTGGTGGCAGCGCTGACGCGCGAGTTCCGTCGACTCGACTCGGCCGGGGACTGGGCGAGTGGTGAGGGCACACCGCTGGAACGGCTCGAACGGCTCACCGCACATCTGCATGACCGCTGGCAGCGCGACCCATGGCTGACGACGGCCATGACACGGGCCTTCGCAGTCGCAGATACCCGCGCCGCCGCGGAACTCGACCGCGCGGCCGATGAGATCCAGATCCTGCTGGCCCGCACGCTCAGGGGCGGCGAGCCCACTCCTACCGATCTGCACGTGGCTGGGATCATCTCCGACATCTGGCTGGCCAACCTCGTGGCCTTCAGCGGCCACCGCGCGACAGCCGCCGACACCCGCGACCGCATTGACCGAGCCACCAGGCGCGTCGTGACCAGCGCTGCTAGGCCAGCCGTCTACCGGTAACGATACTGCTGGTATCGCAGCGATACTTGGCGTACTCTTTGGGGATACGGCTCAACGATGCGTCGAAAAGAGACTGCCATGTACACCCAATGGATCGAAAACCTTGTCGTACAACGCCTCTCGCTGCACGGCGGCCTGGTTCTGGATTTCGATGATTACAACGAAATCGTCATCTCCTGCCCCCTACTATTGACGCTTCCTGCCGTCGGCACCTACCCCATCGAGGCGGTGCGTATTGACCCCCTCAGGATCGCGACCCACGAACGCCCGCTGCTGAACCTCGCCGGCGCACTGTGCACCCAGGCCTGGTCCAGCGACGATGGAGGGCTACACCTGAGCTTCTCGCGCGGACATCGCATCGATGTCGATCCCGACGCTGAACAGACAGCGTGGGAGCTCTATGGCATGCGCCACGGCTACATGGCCTGTCTACCTCAAGGACGGGTACGCGTGGTCCGCCATGACCTCCCCGACACCGACGACGCCAACATCGTCAACAGCGTCAGGCAATCATCGGCGGGGTCGGCGCGGCAGACCCACTAATCCGGCCGCGGACACTGCGACGGGTCGACTTGGGCGGCAATACGTGGATCAGGTTGAACGTGGACAGGACCGCCCTGGCGACATCGAGGCGGGCGAGCATTCCCGGATGATGCTGTCGAGGTTTTGTTGCACGCGTTCGGCAGTGATGCCGACCGATGGTGAATACAGCATGATGTGGTCGAGGACGCCGTTGTACCGTCTCAATTGTTCACGGACCTCGTGCGCCGTCCCGGCGACACCCATGGCGTCGATCATCTCCTCGGACACAGCGGCGAACATCGCCGGGAAATCGCGCTGGGCGAATGCTTGCCGGATGGCTCGGCCTTCGCTGGCGAAGCCGTTCACATCGAGTACCGTCTCGTAGGATTTGACCGAGGAGTAGAACGCAATCTGCTGCGCCAGTTCGCGCCTGGCGACCTCGGCGTCGTCGTGGATGGCGCACATCACCATGGAAATGATTTCCACGTCATTGGGGTCGCGGCCGGTGTGCGCGGCGCCCCTGGCGATAGCGGGCCGGACGACCTCTTCGACGTAGGTGGTTGTGAACAGCGGATGTCCGGCTAGGCCGTCGGCCACCCGCCCGGCCGCCTCGCACATCCGGGGCCGGACACCGGCAGTGACGATCGGGATCGGCCTGCTGGAGGGTCCCACGTCGCCGGTCGGGGTGAGATTCATTCTGTAGAAACGGCCCTCGTGATGGATCGGGCCTTCATGCAGGTTCCATATCCGGCGCAGCAGCATCACGAGTTCTTCCATCCGCAGGGCGGGTGCGGAGGTGTCGGGCACGCCGTGCCAGTCGCCCATCATCCGTTTGGTGCCGTTGCCGATGCCGAGTACCAGTCGTCCGTTGGAGAGTTCGTCGAGGTCGCGCGCCTCGGTGGCCAGCACCAGGGGGCTTCGGCCGACGCCGTAGAGAATGGAGGAACCGATCCGACAGTTCTGGGTGCTGTTGGCCATCGCGGCCATGGAGATCGATCCGGACCGAGAATAGAACTCCGAGGCCCATACGGCGTCGAACCCGGCCGCATCAGCGGCCTGGGCGGTCTGGGCCAGTGACTTCAGATCCGCGCCGAGAACCGACAGGCCGTAGGTGCTCATGACTGGTCTCCTGTGCGCGGGCGCAGCCCGTCGAACATGACGGCGCTGAGGGTGCTGGCGACCACCGTCTCGTCGAGGTGGTTATCGGTGACCAGGTACATGAGTGCATTGATGGTGACCGCGCCGAACAGCGCAATCGACGTCGATCGCGCATCGGGCTGAGCGACGAGGGATCCGTCGCGGGCCCCTTCGATGAGCAGGGTTTCGACGGGTTGTTGGTAGGCGGTATTGATCATCTCGGCGATAGCCGGCATGCGGGCCGCTCGTCCCAATTCGCCGATGAGTGCACGGCATACCGCTGGCCGCTGCGCCATTGCCCGCAGTTGTGCGCGGATCACGAGTTCGAGGCGTTCGGCACCGGTGCCGCCGGTGTGCACGATCGCGGTCACAGCATCGAAGATGTCCTTGAGGAGGTCTTCGAGCAGGAAAGCAAGGATGTCCTCTTTACCGGCGAAGTAGTAGTACAGCGTCGCTTTCGGCACACCGGTCACCGCGGCGACGTCTTCGATCTTGGAGTCGTTGAGCCCCTTCTCGGCGAACAAGTCCGCCGCGGCGGGAAGCCGGTCAGAGATCTGACGTGGAATCTTGCGCATTGCCCCCCTGTCCCGTTCGGCCGGTTTAGACTGCGAGTCTAAACCGTCGTTACTTTGGTGGTCGGAGGTCTTGGTGGTCTCGGTGCAAATTCGTTACGACCCGTTCGACGCCTCGATTCTCAACGACCCCTATCCGACGTATCGGTCGTTGCGTGACACGGCTCCGGTGTACCGCGCCGAGGAATCCCATACCTGGGTGTTGAGCCGGCACGCCGACGTCCAGGCCGCAGCACTGGATCACGGCACGTACTCCTCGGTGGACGGCATCTTCCCCACCCCACCGGGATCGGACTTCATCGGCTCGTTCCTGCCGATGATGATCGTGATGGACCCTCCGCGCCACGACCAGTTGCGTGCCCTGGTGAGCCGGGCGTTCACTCCCCGGCGGGTGGCCGGGCTGCAGGGCGCCATCACACAGATGGCCGCGGAGTTGTTCGAGCGCCTCGACGAGGGCTCTGGTTCGGCGGACTTCGTGACCGACTTCGCCGCGATCCTGCCCGCCGCGGTGATCGCCGATCTACTGGGCATTCCCGCCACCGATCGTGATCAGTTCCGATTGTGGTCGAGCCAACTGGTCCAGGTCGACGTCAACCACGGACAAACCACCGACGCACTGACCGCCGCCACCTCGATCTACGCCTACTTCACCGACTTCCTCGCCGACCGCCGCCAAACCCCCCGCGAGGACATGATGTCGGCGTTGGCGAACGCCACAGTCGACGGGATCAGACTGACCGACGAGGAAGTCCTCGGCTTCTGCGCGCTGCTGCTCGTCGCGGGCTACGAGACCACCACCAATCTGCTGGGGAACTCCGCGGTCGTGCTGGCCCAGCATCGGCAGACCCGCCGACGCCTGGCCGCCGATCGAACACTATTGGGGCCGGCAGTTGAGGAGTTGCTGCGCTACGACTCACCGGCACAGGGACTTTCACGAACCCTGACCCGCGACGTCACACTGCACGACACGACCATGCGTCAAGGTGAGAAGGTGCTGCTGCTGTTCGGGTCGGCCAACCGCGACGAGCGCGCCTTCCCCGATCCTGACGTGTTCGACATCGAGCGCACCAGTGAGCACCAGGTCGCCTTCGGTCGCGGCATCCACTTCTGTCTGGGCGCGGCACTGGCGCGGATGGAGGCCCGCATCGCTCTGGATGCTCTGTTGGACAAGGTGCCCGACTGGGAGGTCGATCTTGAATCGGCGCGGCGGCTGCGGTCCGGACCGATCCGCGGCTACACATCGCTGCCCATCACTTGGACCACACCGGTCTAGCCCGTGCCCCTCCTCGACGACGCGTCGTGTGCATCACCGCGCGGCCAGGTTCTTCATCGCCGTCGATATCGAGCACTCCGCCGCGCACGGCGACCTCGGCGCATTCGGCGACATGCTCAAACGATTCGCGGGCTCGAACGGTGATCGACCCATGACCGGACAGGAGAAAGGGGCATGGTGGTGGCAGTGACATTCGCGCACTTCGATGAGCAGATCGCCGACCAGCTGCTCAGATCGCCGAACACAGCAGGTGGACTGTCGAGGTTTCTGAGCTTTCGGCACACCGAACTCGCCGCCGGTCGGCTGGTGGCAGAGATGGAAACCCGTGCCGAACTGCTCACACCCTTCGGCACCCTGCACGGCGGATGTCTATCGGCGATGGTCGACCACTGTCTCGGAGTCGTGTTCTACCCCGTCATTCCGGCCGGATCATGGGTCGCCACCACCGAATTCAAGCTAAACCTGCTGCGACCCGTGTCCACCGGTGTGTGTGTCGCCGTCACCGACATCGTGTCGCTGGGCAAGCGCAGTGGAGTGGCGCGCATCGACATTAGCAACGGCGACAAAGCCGTCTGCGTAGCCCAGGGCACGGTCACGATCGTGAACGCCGCGGGCAACGCACTATGAAGGCGCTTGCTGCCGGGCCCACGCTTCGGGCGGACGACGATCTCGCCAGGAAGGTGTCATGACCTCCGCCGTGCAGCATCGGGTCCGAACCCAGGACGGGATCGCCCTGGCTGCGGACTGCTACGGCCACGATGACGCCCGTCCCGTCGTGCTGCTCCTGCACGGCGGCGGCCAGAACCGGCACGCGTGGAGCACTTCAGCGCGTCGCCTCCACGCATGCGGATACACAGTCGTCGCCTACGACACCCGCGGTCACGGCGACAGCGACTGGGACCCAGCCGGCAGGTACGACATCGAGCGACTCGCGACCGATCTTCTCGCCGTGCGCGAGCACTTCAGCGCCTATACCGCCCCTGCGGTCGTAGGTGCATCCCTTGGGGGCATGACCGTGCTCGGCACGCATCTGTTGACATCCGGGGCGTCGTGGGCGGCGGTCGTCCTGGTCGACGTCACCCCGCGACTTGAATTCCAGGGCGCCCGTCGCGTGGTGACGTTCATGGCCGCACATCCCGATGGCTTTAGCACCCTCTCTGACGCCGCAGAGGTGATCGCCGCGTACAACCCCCATCGCTCGCGCCCGGCCAACGTCGACGGCCTGCGCAAGGTGCTACGGCAGCGTCACGACGGCCGCTGGATCTGGCGGTGGGACCCGGCATTCATTCACTCCAACTTCGACTTTCTCCGCGACGAATCGACCACGGGAACGGAGCAATTCGACGCAATCAGCCACCTGCTGATCGACGGAGCCCGACGGGTCAATGCCCCAACACTTCTCGTAAGGGGCCTCTTGTCCGACGTGGTCTCCCAAGCCACCGTCGACGAGTTCAAGCAACTGGTTCCCCACGCCGAGACCGTCGACGTATCCGGCACCGGACACATGATCGCCGGCGACGACAACGACGCCTTCGGCTGCGCCGTCACCGAGTTCCTCGGCCGGAACCTCCTGTAGGTCGCGACGTTGGTCGAGCACCATCGATCGGCCAGTAGTCAGAACCGATCTTGACTTCACAGCGCGCGAAGCGGAGCCCATGAAGTGTTCTTCGGTTAAGGCCGACTTTGAACTGTGCCGGGCTCTGGTCGAGCTAGACGCCACTACGCACTTGCTGGCCACCATCGGCGTCGAAGAGTTCCTTGGTCCAGCGTTCGAGGATTTCTGCGCTGTCCCAGTCGTCGGGATGAAATCCGGCGCGGGTGTAGGAGCGAAAGCGCGCAATTGCTGCTGGGCTGAATAGCGGGTTATGACGGAAGGCTCGAAGGCTGCGCAGCAAGCGCACCGGGTTGTAGGCGGAACGGTCACCAGCCAGAGAGCGGGTGGTCTGGATGACCAACTCGCTGAACAAGAGGAGGCTGGCGATCCGCATCCCCCAGACCCTGGTGCGTTCGCTTCCACCGACCGTCTCGTAGACATCGAAAGCAACGGCCTTATGCTCGCATTCTTCCAGTGCGTGCCAGAGCAGAATAGGCCGCACTTCGGTGTCGCCGATCAGTTCTTGAGCTTCGTCGCTGGTGAGAATGATCTCGGCGAATGTCGCCGTGTAGTGCTCGAGGGCGGCCGTCACAGCCAGGCGCATCTTGGGAGAAAAACGCTTCTCAAGTCGGCCAACCAGCTTCTTGACATGCCGATCGATCCCCTCGGTGGGATAGCCCATTGCTTGAAGCCGATCGTTGAGCAGCCGATGCTGGTGTCGGTGGGTGGCCTCTTGTGCGATAAACCCCTTGACCGCCTCCTTGAGGTCAGCGTCGCTGATGTGGTCCCGGTACTCGCG
Organism: Mycobacterium sp. SMC-4; assembly: GCF_025263265.1. Classification (NCBI taxonomy): domain Bacteria; kingdom Bacillati; phylum Actinomycetota; class Actinomycetes; order Mycobacteriales; family Mycobacteriaceae; genus Mycobacterium; species Mycobacterium sp. SMC-4. The sequence goes on from NZ_CP079869.1 coordinate 4,325,069, forward strand.
GACTGACCGGATAAAGAAGTCTTCGCCTTCGGGGAACGTGGCCGACAAGGTGGACACAAAGTGGCTCATCACCAAGTCGCCATCAACGAAGTGCTGCCGACTGGTCCCAGCAGGCATATCGAATCGAACACGGCGGGGCTTCGGGACGACCCGTGCGGTGGGCCGTGTGGACGAATCGTCGCTCATGTTGTTCTCCCATTCGCCAAGGACGCGCTGTCAATCTGACTCTAAGCCTTGTCAGAATTAGATGGCAAGCTATCCACGTGGTTTCGGCGCGGGTGTATAGCGGAATGTCCGCCGAGGAGCGTCACCGGAACCGGCGCACCCGTCTCATCGAGGCCGCAACGGAGTTGATCGGCACGCGCGGCGTTGCCGCCGCCACTGTGACTGCCGTCTGCGCTGAATCGGGTGTCACGTCACGGTACTTCTACCAGCACTTCTCCGACCGAGACGCACTCCTGCGGGCTGTCTACCAGCAGCTCTATGCCACCTTCCAGGAGGTGATAGTCGACGCGATCCCCGATGCCGGCGAGCCACCGGAGGTATTGGCGTACGCGCCAATCCGCAGGCTGGTCGGCATGATCGACAACGACCCGCGGCTGGGTCGGATCCTGTTCGTGGAATCTGCAACCGAGCCGCTGCTCCGAGAGCTACGCAGCGAACTAATGGCAGGTTTCACCGACCTTGTCTTGCGCGAAGCCAGACTTCACCTCGACATCGCCGACTCTGCCGTGGGGGTTGCCCATTTGGCTTCGACCTTGGGCGTGGGAGGGCTATTCGAAGTCTTGCGCCGCCGACTCGACGGAGAACTGGAATTCACCACAGATGAACTCGTTCAGCACTGCGCAGGTTTCCTGGGCAGCCTAGGCAATTACGTGCTGCTGCAGAACACGGGCCAGTCGGCCACAACCGAAGCGCAAACCTAGAGCTAGCGGCCCCGCTACGCGATGTGGCCGTGCGTGCGCCCGACGACCAACGTCCGAGAACAGCAACAGCAAGACCCTGAACGGCATCCAAGGCCAGTGTCGTCGACTTACAGCGTCAGCCCTGGCTTCCAGAAACCCACTGAGTGTTCGATCATTCCTCTGCCCACTGCGACCGTCGGCCCGGTCCCGACTCGATAGCGGTCGCCGGCCCCTTCGCCAGCCGCGCGCTTTGCGCGGCCTGGCGACGACGGCCCCGCCACCACTTGCACTACATGCGGTAGCGTAGCGATACCGATAGTATCGCTACGATTCGCTACTAGTGGAGGCCCAGTGACCGACGGCACTGCAGATTCCCCAGGCCAGGCCACGCGCCGTGGCCAGCGGGACAACGGATCCCCCAACCCGGCCGAAACCCGCGAGTACAGCGAACGGTTGGCAGCGCTAGCCCGATTCACCCTCCGACACAAAGCGCTGGTCATCGGGGTATGGCTAGGCGCCGCGGTCGTCCTCGCGTTGCTGTTCCCCCAGCTAGAAACCGTGGTGCGCCAACAGTCGGTGGACCTCATCCCTCGCGATGCGCCGTCCTTGCAGACGGTTGACCGCATGAGCGCCGCTTTCGGCGAAGAAGGCTCAAAAACCATGGTGTTCGTCGCCATGGAAGACCCCAATGGCTTGACTCCGACTGCACGGCAGCGCTACGGCGAACTCGTGCGCCGGTTGCAGGGCGAAGGCAACCACGTCCTGCTGGTGCAGGACCTACTGTCCGATCCGATTACCGAAGCCCAGGCAGTCAGCGCCGACCGCAAAGCTTGGTACCTGCCCGTAGGTGTCACCGGCACCCTCGGAGACCCCACGGCCGCCGAATCGGTAAACGCGGTGCGCAACATCGCCGCCGAGGTCTTCACCGGCTCGACCACGACTGTGCAAGTGACGGGACCACCGGCAACCTTCAGCGACATGATCGCATCCGCCGAGCACGACCTGCTGCTGATCTCAATCGCTACCGCGGGCGTGATCGCCCTGATCCTGCTGATCGTCTACCGGTCGGTGTTCACCGCGCTGTTACCGCTGCTAGTAATCGGGTTGAGCCTGGCAGTCGGGCGCGGCGTGCTGTCCGCCCTCGGCGAGATGGGCATGCCCGTCTCCCAGTTCACCGTCGCCTTCATGACTGCGATCCTGCTCGGCGCGGGAACCGACTACACCGTATTTCTGATCAGCCGATACCACGAACAGCGCCGCGCCCAAGTACCCGCCGATCAGGCCGTCATCCACGCCACCGCCAGCATCGGGCGCGTCATCCTCGCCTCCGCCGCCACCGTCGCACTCGCGTTCCTGGCCATGGTCTTCGCGCGGCTCAGCGTCTTCGCCGCCCTTGGCCCCGCGTGTGCCATCGCCGTACTGTTCGGATTTCTGGCCACCGTAACCCTGCTGCCACCGGTGCTGTCGCTAGCCGCCAAACGCGGCATCGGTGAACCCAAACCCGATCGCACCCGCCGCTACTGGAACAGCGTCGCCGTCGCCGTGGTCCGCCGTCCCGTGCCACTACTCATCGTCAGCCTGGTCATCTTGCTCGCCCTGTCGGCAGCGGCAGCAACCATCAAAATCAGCTACGACGACCGCAAGGGCCAACCAGACACCACGGCCAGCAACCTGGGCTACCACCTGCTGGACCGCCACTTCCGCAAAGACGTCGTCATCAGCGAATTCCTCGTCGTGGAAAATCCGACCGACATGCGGACCGGCAAAGGACTGGCCGATCTTGACGAGATGGCCTCCCGCGTCTCCCAGATCCCCGGCGTCACCAAGGTTTCCGGAGTCACCCGCCCCACCGGAGAGCGCCTCGACCAAGCAGAACTGGCCTGGCAGAACGGCCAGATCGGCGACAAAATGGCCGGCGCCGTCGCCGAGGGCAACTCCCGCAAGGACGACCTCACCAAACTCACCGACGGCGCCGACCAGCTCGCCGACGGCCTCGCCCAACTCGACAGCACCGTGCGCACCGCCTTCACACCACTAGCCGGAATCCTCACCCAAGCCCAATCCGCAGGAACTCAGGTCAACCAATTCCGGCCGCTGCTGCAACAACTTTCCGCCACTGCCCCCGCCGTCGACCAAGCCATCCAATCCGGCCCAGGACTACGACCGCTGGCCAACCAAGCCCAAAACGCAATCACTCAACTCGACCCACTCGTCGGCGCCCTCAACACCTCACCCTGGTGCGCCACCACCCCACAATGCGCCCAAATCCGCAACCAGGTCCAGATCCTGGTCACTCTGCGCGACAACGGATTCTTCAACCAAATCGCCGACCTCGGGGACCGCTACGATCCCGCCACCAATGCCACCGTTGGTGGCACCCTCGCCAACGTCCAGAACGCAGTCGCCTCACTGGACAAGGCATTCGGAGCCCTGGGTGACCCCGCCGACCTGACCACAAATCTCCGCCGATTGCAGGACGGAATCGGACAGCTGGCCTCCGGCGCCCAAGCACTCGCCACCGGCGTCCGCACCCTCGCCGACAGCAACATCGAAATGCTGTCCGGCATGAGCCAGATCGCCACCCAACTACAGAACTCCTCGCGCGCAGCGGCCGACTCCGACTCCTCGAGCGGTTTCTACCTGCCCGCCAACGCATTCGAGAACCGGCAATTCACCGACGTCGCCGAACAATTCCTCTCACCGGACGGCAAAACAGCGCGGTTCATGATCGAAAGCAGCCACGACCCATACAGCGTTGAAGCCATGGACCTCGCCAGCCGCATCACCGACACCGCCAACACCGCACGACCCAACACGTCACTCGCCGACGCCACCGTGTCCGTAGCCGGCTTCCCCGCCGTCAACTCCGATATCCAACGACTCCTCTGGGCCGACTTCGCACAACTAGCCATCGCCACCATCATCATCGTCGGCGTCATCCTGGTCCTACTACTGCGCGCACTCCTAGCACCGCTCTACCTACTAGGCACCGTCGTGCTCAACTACCTCGCATCACTCGGCATCGGCGTCGTAGTCTTCCAATGGGGACTGGGCCACGAAATCGCCTGGCCCGTACCGCTGCTGGCGTTCATCATCCTCGTCGCCGTCGGCGCCGACTACAACATGCTGCTCGTCTCACGGCTCCGCGAAGAATCCGGAACCAACATCCGCGTCGGCGTCCTGCGCACCGTGGCAAACACCGGAGCCGTCATCACCTCCGCTGGCCTCATATTCGCCGCCAGCATGTTCGGCCTCATGGTCGGCTCAGTCGCCATCATGATCCAAGCCGGCCTCATCATCGGCTTCGGGCTGCTGCTCGACACCTTCCTCGTGCGCACCCTCACCGTGCCCGCCATCGCCACACTCCTACGCGAAGCCAGCTGGTGGCCCACCAAAGCAACAAACCCGCGACCCGGTCAGACCAACCCAGGAGGCATTAAGGACGCACCTCACGTGCTGGTCCAGGAGAGGTGAAAAGCGAACAGAGCAATACCCGGCGCTACATGCCGACCAGCGTGAAGGCGTATTCACCCCGAATGAATACGACCCCTGCGCCGGTACAAACAGCCGATTATCGACGGACGAAAATCAAAACGCCCGCCAACGAAGTTGCACGGGTCGACTGTTGGTTCGCGAGGATGGCGAGGCTGGCGAACCTCGCACATCTTGCATGCCGCAAACAATCGCGAGGTCCTCAACGTCCGCTCTGCTGCGTGCAGATCTCCACGCGAGAAACTGGCCGAGGCGGCCGATAGGGCTCGATAAGAGGGCTGAAACATTGACGGACGCGAGCACGCTGTACGAGCCCTACGCCAGGGTGGACTACCTAGGCTAAAGCGGGACTTACGAAGTTGCGCTTTGCTGCAACCAACACGTCTCCGTCGGACCCGCGTGAAACGATGTAGCCATGACCACGGTCAAGGTCCAAGCAGGTCAGTCCATTCTGGAGGGGTACGTCAAAAAGCCCTCCACTGGCCTGACCGAACTCATCTGGAACGCCTTCGACGAAGACGCGCACCACATCGCCGTGACCTGCGAGTACAACGACCTCGGCGGGATCGAACAGATCGCCGTGACCGACGACGGCAACGGCATGAATCGCGAGAAGGCGGAGCATGCATTTTCCCGTGTTGGCGATAGCTGGAAGCTGATGCCAGGCACTCGAAGCGAGAGTGGCCAGCGCGTAGTGCACGGACGGCACGGACGGGGCCGTTACACCGCGTTCGCGCTGGGCAGTCTGGTGCGCTGGGTCTCCACGTCGGAGCGCGTGGAGGGCGGGCTCGGCGTTGTGCAAGTGACCGGTCACAGGTCGTCGCTCGACACCTTCGACATCGAAGCCTCCGACGTCGGTTCGGACGTTGCCGAGTCCGGGACAGTCGTCTCAGTACACCAATTGGCGCCAGGTGCGTTGTCGAGCTTCGACGCACCCGACGACCTACGGCAGGCTGTTCTCACCGAGTTTGCACTGCATCTTGAGCGCTACAAGGATTTCCAAATTCGTTTCCTCGGCGAGCGTATCGATCCGGCGTCGGTCGAGATACACCGTGAGGAGATCCCGCTGAGCGACCCGCAACGCTGGGACGGCCAAGCCAACCTCACGGTCATTGAGTGGGATTTGCAGAACGTGCGGCGGTCCATCTTCCTCTGCGATGCGGATGCCCGCGTCCTCGACGAGGTAGAGGCCAGGGTCCAAGCTCCCGGCTCGGAATTCACCGCCTACCTGACTTGGGAGGGCTTCGTCAGCGACGATCCGGTCGCTTTGGAAGACGACACGGACACGCCTCGCGGGCAGTTGATCCACGCTGCCCGCGATGCGCTACGTGACCATCTCGCGGAAAGACAACGACTCCGCGAAGCCGCCACTGTCCAACGCTGGCGCGACGAAGGGGTGTGGCCCTACAAGGACCAGCCCAAAACACCCGTCGACCAGGCGACGCGAGACACGTTCAAGGTCGTCGCCCTTGCCGCTTCCCGGACCATTGACGAGAGCAAGAGCGGCGGCCCAAAAGCGATGGCGCTGCGACTTCTCAAAGAAACGTTCGAGACCGACCCCGAGGCGCTCTTGCCGATCCTGTCCGATCTGGCCCGGCTGCCAAAGTCTCGGGTGGATGAGCTCGCGCAGCTGTTGAGGCACACATCGCTGACGCAGCTGATTCAAACCGGCCGCGCCATCGGTACCCGCATGGAGTTTCTCAGCGGGTTGGGCACGATCCTGTTCGACCGGCAGATCAAGCGACGGCTGCTGGAACGCCGGCAGTTGCACCGCATCCTTGCGCACGAAACCTGGATCTTCGGCGAGGAGTGGAGCCTGACCGGTGACGACGAACGCTTGAGCAAGGTACTCAAGAAGTTCCTTGAGAAGCTGGGAACGCACGTCGAGCTAGCTGACCTTAAGGAGGTGCGGTTGGAGGACGGCTCAGATGCGATACCGGACCTGGTACTCGGCCGTCGGCTGCAGACGAATGCCGACTCGTTTGAACATCTCGTGGTTGAGCTTAAACGACCCAAGCACAAGCTGGATGACGACGACGTGAGCCAACTGCGGTCCTACGCCAGCGCAATCGTCAACGACGAGGCGTTTGCTCAACCGAATGTCAAGTGGGACTTCTGGCTGGTCGGCAACGAGACCACCCGGACCGTTGACGAGCAACGGCGGCAACCGCATCTGCCGTTCGGTGTCGTACAGGAGAGCCCGTATCGGATCGTCGTGAAGCAGTGGAGCGAGCTGATCTCGGACGCCGAGCACCGACTCAAATTCGTCCAGAACTCGCTGGAGTACGAAACCTCTCACGACTCGGGATTGGCTTACCTCCGAGAAAAATACTCGCAGTTCTTACCCGCCGAGGTCACCGACTCAGTCAGCCAAGAGGTTCAATCGGCTTAGAGTGCTGGCGTTGGCAGGCATTGTCACCTATTGTCTAGTCCCCTTGACTAGAAATAGTCCAGGCAACTAGACTAGAATTATGGTCAAAGAAGAGCCGACCCGAAAGGTCCACAGACGCTTGAGGGATGCCGGCTTCGCTCCAGCGGGCGGGAAGGGAGACCACACCAAGTGGCTGCACCCCAGCGGGTTCCACGTGTCCATTCCCGATGCTGACAAATCTATTTCGCCTGGAGTTGTGCGGCAAATAAACAAAGCAATCGAAAAAGCGGCGCAGTCCAGCAGGGCGAAGCCAGACACTGATCCCGCCGATGCGCAGAAGGGGGAATGATGACGCACCAGTACAAGATCGAAATTGCTCGTGAAGGCAAGTGGTGGATGGTCTACATCCCTGATATCGACGGGGTGACCCAAGCCCGAAGGCTGTCTGAAGCGACGACTCGCGCACGCGAGTACATCGCGCTAGATCAGAACGTCCCTTACGACGACATTTCGATCGAGACAGCCAGCGTCCGCATGCAAGACCCAGTATTTAGGGAGCTACTCGAGAGTGCCCGCGGAATCAGGAACATGCGTGCACACGCCCAAACGCTCGAGAACGAAGCAATGCGGAACGCTCAAGAGTTCGCACTCTGGCTCACTAGATACGGAATCCCGGTCCGAGACGTTGCCGAACTGCTCGACATTTCACCCCAGCGAGTCAGCCAACTGGCCAATGAACAAGGGGACGAGCGAGGTCCGGGGCTCGAAGGGCTGGACCCCGATGATGTGTCTGATCTTCTGGCGAAACTCGAGTCGAGCGTCGCTCGGCGTCGCGGAGTATCGCCTTCCCCTGTGACGGCGGTCAAGGCTGCAAGTCCAGTCATCGGAACCAGGCTCGCTCAGCCCGCTAAAGTGCCGATCAAGAAAGTTCCGACCAAAGCGGTGGCTCGCGCGAAGACAGGTGCGACAGCACGAAGGACGACCGGGCAAAGGCGTAGTCGAGGCTAAACGACAAAGCCCCCTTGCCATCTGCGTAAGCCTCAGGCGGATCTCGCGCTACATGTGTCTCCACAACCGGCGGCCCATTCGCGTATCGGAACGCCACGACCAGATCACCGGTGCTGACCGTTCGATTCCAGCCCAGCGCCCCGGGGAGAACGCCATGCCCAGAACCAAGCGCGCAGCCCCTTCTATGCAGCCATCCGGTCGAATGCGTCGTCGCACTCGACATAAAGCTACCGACCACGTCTCGGCCGGAAACCTGGTATGCGACTCAACGTCACCACCACGGTCGTGGGCGGCCCCGAAGAGCACGAACGCGAGAAGCCCTCAAGCACCGCGCACGCCGGCACCTTCAAAATGTACGCGTCGCGCTCCATCGCCGCCGCCAGCAGTCGCAGTCGCAGATCGGCGACCCAATGCCTGACGACAGCCCGGTCGTGAAGCTCTACGCCGCCGGTCTTGCCGAGGCTTCGTCCATCCAACGGCACCCCGTAACACGATCTCCAACCGCCGCGACCGCTGGATCCGGAGATGGCCGCCGAAGCAAGAAATAAGGATGCCGCGTATGAGGTGCGTAGGCGAAGGACCCACCAGAGATACCGCAGTGGATACCGCAGCGCTTTCAGCTAGCTCCACGGCGCGACAACACAACCAACTTCATAGTCGCAGCTATAGCGGATTGTTCCGTTGACTGTCGAAGCCACCCAACGCTCCAAACGCCCAGGTCGGAGGATTTTAAGTCCGCTGCCTCTGCCAATTGGGCTATGGGGGCCGTCGCCTGATCTTAGCGACGCGCTCCCCCGCATCCGATGACTGTCAACGTTCGGGCAACCTCATGTGGACCATAGCGCAGAGTGCGGTGGACCAAAGTGAGCCGACCAGCGCACCTGCAGTGCGCCGGCCGGCCGTTGGGCGTTGTCGGTGCGGTCCCCGACCTCAGCTCGTCGGGGGTTCGTAGTGCGCTTCGGGGTTCTTGGCGTGCCAGTCCTGTTGCTGAAGCTGCACTTTTCGGTGCATCCTGGCCAGCCACAGCAGTCCGCCGCCGATCAGGATCAGGGCAACAACGATTCCGATGATGCCGCCCATGGTGGCGGCATTGGCCAACGCGTACAGACCGACCACCAACGAGAGCACACCGAGGCCGACTGCGATCAGGCCCGGAGCGTTGTGGCCGGCCTTCATCGTCTCCCCGGCATGCTGGCGGGTGGTGCGGGCATGATCAACCGGATCTCTTGAGGTATCAGGCATTTCGTTCTCCTCTCGCCGTGGTATCTCGGCGTTCGTCACTGGTAAGGCGGGTACTGCGACTGCTGCAGCGCACGCGCCAGATGCACCGCGTTGCGGGCGGCCGCCGCGGTGGCCGAGGCCACCGATTCCGGCACCTCGTCGATGTCCTTGTAGTCGGTCGACCCCATCGCCGGGCCATTCCAATACGTGCACCCCTGCGCCGGAACACTGAAGCCGATGTCGTTGAGCCCCTGCAGAACATCGGCGACCACCTTATGCGCGCCGTCCTCATTGCCGACGACGCTGACGATCGCGACCTTGCCGGCCATCACGGGCCGGCCCTGATCGTCCTCGTTCGACATCTCGGCGTTGAGCCGCTCCAGCACCCGCTGGGTGACCGACGACGGATGTCCCAGCCAGATCGGTGTGCTCAGCAGCAGAATGTCGGCTGCCAGCACCTTTTCACGGATTTTCGGCCATTCATCACCGCCGCCCATGTCCGCCTCGATGCCCGGGGCGATGTCGTAGTCGACGCAGCGCACCGTCTCGCACTCTGCTCCCTGGCTCCGCAGTGTCTTGGCGACGTCGTCGGCGATCAGGGCACTGCTGGAATCGGCGGGGCTGGGTTTCAGACTACAAATCAACCCGACAGCCCGCACCGGTCTGTTGGTATCCGACATGCCTGCGAGATACCCGGCGTGATCATGACCAAACGGCACGCAAGACATCGGTAAGGAATGCCACACCGGCGCCCATCACGTCATCACCTCACGCGGGTTTCGGAACCCCGCGGCGCGGGCATCACTGCACGGACGCAACGTAGGAGGTCCGTCATGAGTGATCCGCGCTCCGAGAAAGCCGAATCTGACGTCGAATCCGACCCCAACGTCGCGGGGTCCCGCGTCGACGAGGACGGCGAAAATCCCGACTCCGGTCCTTATGTGGGGCGCATCGGCTCCGACGACGACATCGACGCCGAGGAGTCCGGTGCTGAGGCGCGCGCCAAAACGGAGTGACGTCAGTGGTTGCGCAATTTGGTGATCAGCTTGTCCTTCGTCAGATGTGAGTAGTTCGACATCCCGAGTTCTTTGGCGCGCTTCTTGAGGTCAGAGACGCTCCAGTCGTAGTAGGAACCGGAATGACCGCCCTTGCGGCCCACTGCTGACCTGCCCCGGGCCGCCGCAGCATTGGCGATGCGGGCCGACTTCTCTTTGGAGTTGCCCTGGTCCCGGAGCTCTTCGTACATTTTCTCGTTCTTTATCGACGAGTTCGGCATCTGCTGTCCTCCTCATATGACAAGTGACGACGGCTTCTGACCGGATTTCCACACCGCGGCGTGCCCAAACACCTCGTTCAGCTGCGCGCGACGCGCCGTATCAGCAATCGTGTCGCCTTCTCCAGCACCGCCTGCGCCTCATCGGGGTCGCCTACCTTCGAGGCCCGCTTGGTCGCCGACGTGATGGTCAGCCCCTGCTGGTAGCCGGTGACCACCCGTGGGTCGACGTAGGACGAGCGCGCCACCGCGGGCGTGTTACCCAGTTCCTCGGACACCTCTTTCATCACCCCGGCTGCGGCCCGCTTGATCGCCGTCTTCGATGTCGGCGGCTTGGCGTCGGCGAAGGCGGCTGCCGCCAGCACGGTGCCGTGCCAGGTCCTGAGGTCCTTGACGGTGTAGTCGTCGCCCACCAGTTCCTTGAACCGGGCGTTGAGGTCGTCGGCGCGCAGGTCGACCCAATCGCTGTTGGGGCTGCGGCACACCAGCAACCGGCCGGATCGGTCGGTTCGACGCATCAGCGACCGTACGGCGCGCACCACCTCCGGGTCGCTGACCTCGATGGTGCGCTGCACTCCACTCTTGGCCGGGTAGTCGAACTCGACCGCATCGCGCTTCAGCGTCACGTGCTCACACAGCAGCGTCGCCAACCCGTAGTGCTCGTGTTCTTCGGCAGACTGCTCACCCCCGGCGCGAAAATATCCCCGGTCCAGCAGCTGCAGCGCCAACGCCAACACCCTGTTGCGGGTGAGTCCGCGCCCGGCAAGGTCTTTGGCAACCTCGGCCCGCCACTGCGGAAGTAGCGCCGACATCTCCAACACACGGTCGAACTTTTCCTCCGCGCGCTCCTGCCGCCACCGCTGGTGGTACAGGTACTGCCGGCGACCCGCCGCGTCGACGCCGACGGCTTGGATGTGGCCGTTCGGTTTCGGACTGATCCAGACGTTCTTCCACGCCGGCGGGATGACCAATTCCTGAATGCGTTGAGCGGTGTCGGGGTCGGCGAGCAGCTCGCCGTCCGGTCCGTAGTACGCGAAACCTTTTCCGCGACGCTTTCGTGTGATACCAGCTGAATTCAGCTTGCTGCGGGCCAGCCTCACCGGGGCCTCTCAGGGCTCCAGGATGATCTTGACGGCTCCGTCCTGCTTCTTCTGGAAGACCTCGTAGGCGTGTGGGGCCTGATCTAGTGGCAGCACGTGGGTGGCAAAGGTGTCCACGCCCAGCGGGTCGGAGTCGGTCAGCAGCGGCATGATGTCGTCGACCCACTTCTTGACGTTGGCCTGGCCCATCCGCACCTGCAGCTGCTTGTCGAAGAGGGTCAACATCGGAATCGGGTCGGCCATCCCGCCGTATACCCCAATCAGGGACAGCGTGCCACCGCGCCGGACACAGTCGATCGCCGCATACAACGCATCGAGTCGGTCCACCCCGGCCTTCTGCATAAGCGGTTTGGCGATGGCGTCGGGAAGAAACGCCGTAGCAGTCTGAGCGGCATGCGCGATCGGCGAGCCGTGCGCCTCCATACCGACCGCGTCGATCACCGCGTCGCTGCCCCGGCCGTCGGTCAGGTCACGCACCACATCGCCGACCGAACCGTTGACCTCACGCAGATCGATGGTGTGGATGCCGCGGGCCTTGGCCCGCTCCAACCGCTCGGGAACCCGGTCCACCGCGAACACCCGATAGCCCAGATGCGCAGCGATACGCGCCGCCATGTCACCGATCGGGCCCAAGCCCAGAACTGTCACCGAACCGCCGTCCGGGATATCGGCGTAGGCCACCGACTGCCACGCTGTCGGCAACACGTCAGACAGGTAGACGAAGCGCGAATCTGGCGGCCCCTCCGGGACTTTGATGTGAGTGAACTGCGCCTGCGGAACGCGCAGATACTGCGCCTGGCCGCCCGGCACCTGACCGTAGAGCTCCGAGTAACCGAAAAGCGCCGCCCCCATGCCCTGGTCGCGGACCTGAGTGGTCTCACACTGGGTGAACAGTTGCTGGTCGCACATGAAGCAGTGCCCGCACGAGATCTGGAACGGGATGACGACCCGGTCCCCTACCGACAGGTTCGTCACCTCGGCGCCGACCTCACGGACGATCCCCATCGGCTCGTGGCCGAGGATGTCACCTTCGTGCATGAACGCACCGAGCACCTCATAGAGATGAAGATCGGAGCCGCAGATGTTGGTCGACGTCACCTCGATGATGGCGTCGCTGGGCTGCTCGATTTCGGGGTCGTCGACGGTGTCGACCCGGACATCTCGCCGGCCATGCCACGTGACTGCTTTCATGCCGCTGCGACTACCCCACGCCGCAGAAACCAAACGCTGCTCCGACCTCGCGACTGGCCGGCTGTCAGGTCATGGCCGAAAAGTTCTCAGCCTGGCAGTGTTTCACCACCGATGGGAGCCAGCACCTCACCGCTGTAGTACGACGACAGCCGCCCGGCAGCGAAGAACACGTAGGACGGGGCGATCTCGTCGGGCTGGGCGGCGCGGCCCATCGGCGTCTGCTCTCCGAACCCTTCGGTGTTCTCCTGGTCCATCGTGGCGGGGATCAACGGCGTCCACACCGGTCCCGGCGCCACACAGTTGACGCGAATGTTTCTCTCCGCCAGGGATTGCGCCAGTGAGTAGGTCAACGCGTTGACCGCCCCCTTGGTCGCCGAGTAGTCGATCAGGGTCTTGTTGCCCCGCAACCCGTTGATGGAGCTGGTGTTGATGATCGCCGACCCATCGGGCAGATGCCGCAATGCCGCCTTGGTCACATAGAAGAAGCTGTCGATGTTGACCGCGAAGGTCCGCCGCCACTGCTCGTCACTGATGTCGGTGAAGTCTGACATCGGCGACTGGAACGCCACATTGTTGACCACGATGTCCAGCCCGCCCAGCGCGCTGACCGTCTCCTCGACGACCGAGCGGCAGTGCGTCGCATCGGCGAGGTCACCACGCAACCTCACCGCGCGCCGGCCTTCGGACTCGACCAGCGACACGGTGTGTGCCGCATCGTCATCCTCCTCCAAATAGGCGATCGCGACGTCGGCGCCCTCTTTGGCGAACGCAACGGCCACCGCCCTTCCGATGCCGGAATCACCACCGGTGATCAAGGCGCGTTTGCCCGCCAGCAGGTTCGATCCGAGGTAGTCGCGCATCTCGTCCTGCGGCTTGTCGGCCATGTCGGCGGTCTTGCCCGGGTAGGGAATCACGCCCTCAGGTGTCACGTCGCTGTCAGCCATCACCCCTCCTTGAAGTGTCGTCAGCGCCGCATACCCTCGACCCAGCGCACGAAACTCCACGACCTGCAGGGACTACGGCGTCGGCTGCTGCGATCGACGCATCTCCAACGGCAGCAGCAGCCAGAACGCGCTGAACACCACCAAGGCGCAACCACCGGCCACCAGTGCGGGCACCGAGCCCACCACGGCGTAGAACACGACCACCGTCATCCCCACCACCGACAATCCGAGGAGCAGCACGCCCGCGTAAGCGCATACGTGCGAGGCCGACACCAGGCTGTCCAGCTTCTGCCGACGGAACAGCACTCGGTGCATCGCCACGGGCGCGACGAGCAGCGCGGTGGAAACCACCGCGGTGCACACGGTGAACAGGTAGACCACGCGCATTGGGCCGCTGAGAATGTCAAAACGACTCTGGAAGGGCAGCATCAACAGAAAGCCGGTCAGCACCTGCACGCCGGTCTGAACGACTCGCAGCTCCTGCAGCAAGCTGTTCCACTGGCGGTCCAGCCGTTCGGTCCTGGTCTCCCGGCGGCCGCGGTAGAGCTGTTGATCCTCGTCGTCAGGCACACCAGCCATAGCGTGATCATCGCATGTCAGCCGCGAAACACCCCAGGTTTGACCTCAGCGCGCTCGGGTACGCAGAGGTTCAGCCTGCGCCGCGCCACAGACACATCGGGAGTGAACCATGAGCAAACTGTCCAGATCGCTGTACACGCCGCTGTCACTGGCCGCCGGAGTCGGTGGCGGTCTACTGGCCGGCACCATTTTCAAACAGGTCTGGAAGCGTGTCGGCGACAATGACCCGGAGGCACCCGACCCGACCGACCTGCAGCAGTCCACCGTCACCGTCATCACCGCCGCGGCCATCCAAGGTTTGATCATGGGCGTCGTCCGCGCGAGTGTGCAGCGCGCCAGCGCCCACGGCTACCAGGCCCTGACCCACGAGGCACCGCCGTCCTAGCAGTCTCCAAGGAAGTTCACAGATTGCGGTGAGCCCGCTCTTAGCTACGGAGCTGATCGTGGAGGCATGACCGCGACAGTTGACCCTCGCCCCGCCACGGGTTTCGGCAACGCATGGCGGATCCGGTGGACCCCGATTCTGGCATTGCTGGCAAGCGTAGTGACGATGCTGGTTGTCACCAGCGCCGCGCTGGCCCCGACCGCATACTGGGTCCTGTCCAGCGTGGCTCTCACCGCTGCGCTGGCCGCGCTGGTGGTCGGCGAGACAACCTGGGAGAGCGCCGTCGACCGCGCCCGTGCGGCCGGCATCGTCGCGCACTGAACGCCGTAAGCGATCCGCCCGCGGAATAGCGTTCCTCATTGCGGAAATCGGAAATCTCTGACCTGGAATGCTGATATGGGGAGCGTTTTGTCAAGTGGGCAGGGTGAAGCGGCGGCCGCAACCGTCGTTGTGGCCGCCGCTTCCTCGGCCAGTGCGGTGGTGTCGATGCGGGACTGGCGCGCGTGTCGTGGCGACGGCTTGTCAGTCTGAAATGCGCGGGTTGGTTACCGCAGGGCGGTGTTTCGAGTGACGGTGGACCGCTGTCTATTCACGAGCGTGATCCATTGTGGCGTTTGGGGATTACTCATAGCATTCGCGCGGGTCACCGTCAGCTTGCCCGCCTGTACCCGGCAGCGACACGGCACTGGACGTTTGTGGGGTTGGCCTACTCGTCGAGGACGGCCAACGACCAGCACCAGCCGGCCAACTCGCGGGCGATCGCGGTGTTGGCCACCGCGGGGCGTTTGGCGCGGGCGTCAAACCCGCGCCAGCGGGTGTGCAGACGCTGGTTGGCCTGCTGACCGCGTCGGCGTGCCGCCGGGCTGGCTACCTGCCAGCGCCGTCGCAGCGCCACCCCGGGGCGGTAGGGGCGGCGATGGTGCCAGGCCGCCTCGATCAACAAGCGACGCGCGTGGGAGTTGCCGGTGCGGGTGATCGCTCCCTGCACTCTGGAGGCGCCCGAGGAGTACTCGGTAGGCACCAATCCCAGATAGGCCCCGATGGTGCGGCCGTTCAGCCGTGACCAGTCTCCGATCTCCACCGCTAAACCGAACGCCGTCAACGTGGACACCCCGCGCAGACAGCCCAGCCGACGCACCACCGCGCCGAACTCGCTGTCGCCGGCCATGTCGGTGATCGCGGCATCGAGGCGGTCCCGCCGATCCCCGCACGCCAACATCGTCTCCACCGCAGTGTCATAAGCAGCCTGGGCCGGCGCCGCGTCGAAGCGTTGCCGCTGCAGCCACGCCTCATGTGCCACCGTCCACGCAGATCCGCCGCTGTAGACCAGGTTGTGACGCAACAGCAGCGCAGCCACCCGATGTCGGGCCCGCATCAGGTCAGCCCGGCAGTCCTCCCGGGCGCGCACCAGATCCCGTGCCGCTTCACGCTCGAGGCTGGGAATACAGACCGGCGTGATCTCGCCCAGATGCAGCAGACGGGCCAGATGGGCGGCATCGCGGGCGTCAGTCTTGACCCGATCGCCGGACGGGCGCACCAACTTCGACGGTGCGGCAACCAGACACTCAACCCCAGCCTCAAGCAGGAACCGGGCTAACCCGAAACCGGTCGGTCCGGCCTCGTACGTCACCGCAACCGGGCCGGGCAACCCGCTGACCCAACTCTGGATCTCGCGGTGATCTGGACTCAACCGGCGCTGGAACACCTCACCGGTCTGACCATCAAGTGCACACCCGAACACCGAACGTGCGTGCACATCTAAACCAACACTCGTACGCTGAAACTTCACTGGGGCCTCCCACAGTTGTGGCTCTACCGGCCAGGACCCAATTCCTGACGGCAACCCACGCTCACATGTGGTGAGGCCCCAGCCTCCCCATACTGTCTATTCCGCGGCCCGGCGTTCTGAGTGACCTTAACGCGTGGTCAGTTCGGCTGCCAGGGCGTTGACGCGTGCGGCTATGTCGTCACGGATGATTCGCATGCGGTCGATTCCTTCGATACCGCGCAGTGACGGTTCGTCGGTCTCCCATCGCTGGATGAGCGTGTCGGGGTGGTGCTTGAGGTCGGCTTGAGTTCCTACGATGACGACTCGGTCGGCGTCGGCGATCATCTGGTCGGTGAGCTGGGTCGGACGATGGTCGCTGATGTCGACGCCGACTTCTGCCAATGTCTGCACAGCGACATCGTTGACAGCAGTTTTCGCGTGGGTGCCCGCTGAGGCGACGTGCACGTCGCCACCTGCGAGGTGGCGCATGAGGCCGGCGGCCATCACAGATTTTCCGGCGTTGCTGACGCAGACGAACAGCACCGATTTCGCTGACATATCGGGTTTTTCCTTGCGGTTAGGGCGGTGGGGACGTCCGGGTCGCTCGTATGTCGATGCCCACCTTCAGGAGCACACACCACGATATTGATAGTCATCGATTCGGTGCACAAGCGAACACCAGGTGAACCAACCCGGGATACAGGGATCGGCGCCGGGCCGTGCGGTACGGACGCCGATCCCCTCCCGCTGCATACCGTTCAGCAGCAGGCTGCGCCCGCGACGGCCGGCTGCTCGGGAGTCGCTTGTCCACCGCAGCACACGGCCTGATCGGAGTCCTCGGTCGGGCGCTGGGGGCTCGCGCCGAAGGTGTCGGAGTCAGCGAGCACGGTGTAGACCTCCCACTTCTCACCGCCGGGCCCGGTGACCCAGACCTTGTCCTGGGTGGCGAAACAGCACGTGGTGCCCATCTCTTCCTCGGTGAACAAGCCTTCGCCGGCCAGTCGTGCGATCTCGGCGTTCACGGTGTCGCTGGATCCCACCTCGACGCCCAGGTGGTTGAGCGTTCCCCCATGGCCGGGGTTTTCGAGGAGTACCAGCTTCAGTGGTGGCTCTGTGACCGCGAAGTTGGCATAGCCGGGCTTGCGTTTGGCCGGTTCGGTGTTGAACAGCTTGGTATAGAACGTGATTGCGGCCTCAAGGTCATCGACGTTGAGGGCCAGTTGAACACGGGACATGATCGACCTCCTGACAGAGAGTTAGACATATATCGAACTGACGCGTCAGCGCTCAGCATGCCACCTTTTTGATATATGTCAATATCTATGGCAGTCTGGGATCATGCCCAAAGCGCTGCCGGTGATCGACATCTCCGCTCCCGTTTGCTGCGCCCCGGTCGCCGCCGGGCCGATGAGCGACGACGACGCCCTGCAGGTGGCGCTTCGGCTGAAGGCCCTGGCCGATCCAGCGCGGGTCAAGATCATGTCCTACCTGTTCAGCTCGTCGGCCGGCGAGGAGATCAGCGGCGCACTCGCGGCCGCGTTGAACCTGTCCGACGGCACGGTCAGCCACCACCTGACCCAACTGCGCAAGGCCGGCCTGGTGATCTCCGACCGCCGCGGCATGAACGTCTACCACCGGCCACACCCGCAAGCCCTGCAAGCCCTCTGCGCGGTCCTGAACCCCGACTGCTGCACCTGACCACCCAGACCCGATGCCTGCGCCCGGCGAGCCCAGTGACTGCACCGCCGCCAGCATCGAATCCCACGCTGCGACGTCGGTATCGCAAGGTTCGACATCAGGGCTCGATCCGGAGATATCGGTCGCCAACGCCGGCATGCAGGCTCCCCGAATGGCCACCTCCCGCGCCCTGCTCGTCACCACCGTCGAGAACGGTGATCGCGGGACTCGGATGCTTGGCCCGCCGAAAGGGGATTCTGGGAACTGGTCGGACAACACCGCCACATC